>CAZRUA010000060.1:0-21200 GCA_964603125.1 uncultured Flavobacteriaceae bacterium
CTGAAAATAGTTGTACTACAGCGTCAAAGGTTGCAGAACCTACAACATTAATGGTGTGAGAAGTTCCAGTAGCAGTAAATGTATACCAAACATCATCGTCAGCTGTTCCTACGCAACCAGCAATGGATTGGGTTGCTCCTAAAGTAGTTCCTGATGTTGGCGTACATGCTACACCTGGTGTTAAAACCGTTGCTGAAGAACAGTTATCTGATTGAGAAAATAAATTTGCGGACAAAAGTAATGCGCACAAAAAAGTAAAAAACTTATTCATAGTTTTGGTTTAGTTCGTGAAGAAAAATTATTCGTTTGGTTGAGTCCCTTTTATTTCAAGGTTTCCAGGAGTAAGATTATGTTTTAAAACAATTTGTTTTAACATACCTGTTGCAAAATCTTGGCGATTATTTTCACCTGATCCACTTTCTGTTACTACTACAAGCATAACTTGAGCAGCTCCTTTTTCGGGTTTGTATTTAGCTTTTGTTGATTCTACATATTGTAATGCAGACATCTCCTTCTCAATTGTGTTAACTTGTTCTTGGCTTGTAACACCAGTGAAAGAGTAGTAGTAATAAGTTGTAATTTTTTCGTAATTTTTAAAGCTATAGGATGTTAATATAAATATTGTTAAGCTTAAGGCAAGTAAAATTTTTTTCATAGAACAGTCTGATTTTTAAAAATTAGCTAGACAAAGATATAACAATCTGCCAATTCTCCAAATCCGTTCAACGAAAAATAGCTTTAGTTTAAAGTAACATTATAAAGGCTGCCATCAATGGTTACAGTTGCTGTATTATCGCAATTTCCGGCTCCAAAGTCTAAAATTCTAAGAAATTTACCACTTACCTGGTGCTCAATAGTCCCTTGGGTAAAAAACCTTCGGTTTGAGGCACAAGAGTTATCTTTTATAACAGGATTAGTAATTGTAGAGTTAAAGTTATACCCATTGCCACTTATGCCATTTGCTGAGCCAGAAATCGAAAATTTATCATCTGAGTATGTACTTGTAGTTTCTCCTGAAATCCAGTCTTTAGTTAAGGTTCCATTCCAAGTTATTGTTCCAGCATTGTTGTTTTTCGTAATTGTAGATGTAATCGAAATGTCATATCTTAAACTCCCTGAACTACCAATGTGGCCTTTATTTGTTAGTGTTTGAGTTAAGTTAATCTGATGATTATTGCAGTAAAAATTAGTAGTTTTTAAATTAATAACGGTGGCTGAATCAGTGTAATTTCCTGTATAAGTAATAGTTAATTGTCCTTTTCTGTATCGCCCATCAGCTCCTAGGCAGGTTCCACTCCCAAAATCAACCAAAATCGTGTCCGAAACGCCTATTGTATCAAAGGTGATGTTGGCGCATGAGCTTAATAACGAAGAATTTTGATTTGAAAGTTTGTAACCATTTAAACTATCTGTTCGTCCAATTTCATCTGCTATTTCAGCTAAATCAAGAAATATAGATTGCGCCATAGCATTATCGGTAACAGTAGTTGTGTCATTGTCTTCAACTTCGGTATCTTTTTTGCAACTAGTTAACATAATAACTGTGCTAATAACACTTACTAAAAAGAAATACTTAATTTTGGTCTTCATAATAAGAACATGAATAATTTGAGAATAAAGATAAAAACATTTTACAAATATCTACTGATTTGTTTAGGTATTATGTTGTTTGGAAGTGATAATTTATTCGCTCAAAAGTATAAAGATATTGTAGTAAACATTGATACTTCTAATTTTTATTCAAGTAATGAAGTTTACTTGCGAGTTATTTTATTAAAGAAAAATGGAAAGCAAATTCTTTGTGATTACAGAAACCCTAACAGTAAATGGAATAAAGTAATTGTTAAAGCAAATTTGGGTAGCTATTTTAATAATGGTAAGCTTGTATATCAAGTTAATCAGGCTAATAAGGATAATCATCTGTTAACTATTACGGTTTCAGACCCAAGATATCAAGTTGTAAAAGAGTTAAAAATAAATGTCCCTTACATTAAAAATGTTGTGACTATAACAAAGGAGTTTATCATTAATAGAAAAGTTGATTTTGATTATTATTTGGTTTATAATAATGGTACTAGTACAAATAAAAATGAGAGTTTAATGAGTGAAAAAAACATGGAGCTCTACTGCGACCACTTTGTTACTTACGAGAATGGGCAAGTAATGATTTCGGGAAATTATTTGTTCCCTAGCAGAGACATAAAGTTTACAATATTGAATAGGCAAAACAAGGAAGTGTTAGATAGTACACGAGTTCATTTAAATTACCCAACAGACGCGGAATATATTTTTAATGGTTATGATGGGGCAGATGGAGTTAATGGGGCAAATGGAAGTGGGTACTCAAAGGCAGGATTTAACGGAACTCCTGGTTTAGATGCGGGTAATGGTCAAAATGTTAAAATTTATTTTAAGTTTTTGAAGGATGGGAAAGATACCTTGTTGCAAATGTTTTGTTTGAGTGAACTTAAAAATTGGGCAGGCGAGATTGTACAATATAATAGATTTATGAAGATTAAAGTGCGAAGCAATGGAGGTAATGGCGGAATGGGAGGAAGCGGTGGCAATGGAGCTGATGGTTTAGTGGACAAAAATCAAAATATTATTATGCCAATTGGTGGTAACGCAGGTAATGGAGCAAAAGGTGGCAATGGTGGCAACGGAGGTACAATTAGTTTGTATTGCGATTCGAGCTCAACATTTGCGATTAAGAATTTTGATATTGAAGTAGCTGCAGGTAAAGCAGGAGAGGGAGGTAGACCAGGGAAAAAAGGAATTGTGAGATTTGGAAATGCACCTTTGCTTAATGCAATCATGCAAAATAAGGACGGAAAAGAAGGCTCTGCAGGAGAAAGGGGGCAAGTTGGTAAAGAAGGACCAAAACCTAATTTTGTTACTTTAGCTAAAAGTGATTTTGAGCAACAATTAAAAGAAAAACAAGAAGGAAAATATTAAAATGAATACATCAACTATAAAGTTAACAGAGTGTCCTAGAGACGCTATGCAGGGCATAAAGGATTTTATACCAACAGAAACAAAAATTAAATATTTGAATCAATTATTAAAAGTTGGTTTTGATACTTTGGATTTCGGAAGTTTTGTTTCGGCTAAGGCAATACCTCAATTGCAGGATACGGCCGAAGTTCTGAAAAAATTGGATTTGAGTTCAACCAAAACAAAGTTGTTAGCTATTATTGCTAATACACGTGGCGCTCAAGATGCTGTTGTTTTTGATGAAATTAAGTATTTAGGTTTTCCATTTAGTATTTCAGAAACCTTTCAGCAACGTAACACAAACTCAAGCATTGCCGAATCTTTAACTCGTGTTGAAGAAATTCAGAAGCTTTGCTTGCAATATAATAAAACGTTGTTGGTTTATATTTCAATGGCTTTTGGTAATCCTTATGGAGATGACTGGAACAGTGAAGTGGCTATAAATTGGACTAAAAAATTACACGATTTGGGAATTAAGAATATTGCTTTGGCTGATACAATTGGAGTTTCAAATCCTGAGAATATTAATTATTTGTTCAGTACACTTATTCCAGAATTTAAAGATGTTCAATTTGGCGCTCATTTACATTCGTTAAAAGAAAATGCTCAAGAAAAAATTGAAGCAGCGCATAAAGCAGGTTGTACTTATTTTGATAGTGCACTTTATGGCTTTGGTGGCTGCCCTATGGCTAAAGATGATTTAACAGGTAATATCGCTACTCAAGATATTGAGTTTTATTTTGAGAAAAATAAAATTGATTTAGGCTTAAATGAACAAGAGTTGAAAGTAGCCCGTGAAATAAGTTGGGAGATATTTAATCGCTATCATTAATTAAAAAAAGATAACCTTTTTTTAATTAAACGCAAATCTGCATTAATTTCCTTTACCAATTGGATAGTTAAAGCTTAGGGAAATTTTATGCTTACCAATTTCATAATAATTTGTTTTTAGAATTGGAATGTTGCATACATAATAAAGGGGAAATATTCCTAATCCATTTATACTAATATTTGTGGCAATTCGCAAATCAATTTCCTTGAAATTATTCGAATAAAGGGCTGTTTTAAGTTTAGCAGTAAAAACCAAAAGTTAACATATTCTACTTGAAGTTTTAGTCCATACATAAGACTGTTATTTGCTCTTGGATTAATCTCTGCAACAAAACCTAAGGAATTTTTCATAGAATAATTCCATTTGATGTTTCATAAAAAAAATGAAATAACTCAATCCAAATGTTAATACGTTTTGACTAGAAACACTTGCGGAAAAAGAATGATGTTTTTTTATAGAAGATTTAACATTCGTTTACAATTTGAGAGGTTAGATTCAACTTTACAAATAGGTTTTCAAAAATAAAAAGTGATTTTACATTTTGTTTCTCAAATTTTTAATAATAGAAATTAATTGCTGCTTTTTTAGTGTTTAATCTTAACAAATTCATACATTCTAAGGTCATTATGTAGATTTGGTAAAATATTGATTGCTAAGAGAATTGCACCTATTCCAAAACATAATCCAGCATTTTTTAAATTATAAGCAGCATTTTTTTGAATCCCGACAAAAGGAGATGCGGTAATTAAAAGAGAGCCTCCAACTAAAGCGGCGACAGAACCTCCCGAATGCTCATTTCTTACCAAAGAGATTGTTTTAATATCTATGAATTTGAAAATTTTAGTTTCATTTGTTATTTTATCTATTATCGTAAGAGTTGAATCTGTAAATTGATAAACATACCAACGATTATTTGAATGGTAATTTATAATTTCGTTCGAGAATGTTTCCAGCCCGATATGCTTGCCATTTTTTATTTGGATTTTTTTATTTGTAACAGCATCTTTTAGAGTAATCTTCTGCGCCGGCAAATAAAATATTTGCAATGTAAAAAGTAAAGCTATTTTCCATTTTAAGTGGTTGTGTTTTGATAAGAATCGGATCTTGTTATTCATCATCTGCGTTTTAAGTCAAAACTATGCAGTATTTGATAAACTTCTTTTGACATTTGTCAAAAAGTGAAATTAATTTCGATTCTAATCAAACAGACTTAAAACTACACGAGAGATGAGTTGGGATATTTTCAATCGTTATCATTAATCCCCTTTCCATATATATGGTATTAGATTAAACACAATACTTACTCTATGTCTTGATATACAATTAAATTCATTCTTTTGAAGTGGAATATTATATCCATAATACAAACTGGGTAAACCAAATCTTGAAATTCCAATTTCAGGAGTAAATCGTAAATCCGTGTTTTTTAAATTTGTGTAACAGGTCAAATTTGCTCGAGCGTTAAACACCAATAAAATAAACTCGTAAGAAAGCTTTGGCCCTAAAACAAAATCATTTTTATTGAAACTAAATTCAGTTCCTAATTGCCAATTTGAATAGGCTAATTCAATTGTTGAACCTTTTGGAAACCTTGCTCTAACAAAACTTAATTCACCAAAACTTGAGCCTTGGTAGTTATAGCCAACAGTAGCTCCATACTCTACACTGTTACTTTTCTTTCGCAGCTGCGCTGACAAATTAATTGAACTTAAAGTTATAATGATAAAAACGATTTTCTTCATGATTTTAATTTATTGCAAACTATTAATGACTATACTCAAAACAACTAATTATTATAAAAACCCTTTTTATATTTTGGAATAACATTGAATAGCAAGGAAATTTGATGATTTGAAACAAGTTTAAATTCATTTGAATTCAAACGAAAGTTATATCCATAATAAATTGTTGCGAAGCCCAACCATGACAAACCAAACTCAGGTGTTAACCTTAAATCCACTTTTTTAAAATTAGTATATGAAGTAAGATTAATCCGTGCAGCGTACATTAGAAAATTACTCTCGCAGGAAATTTTTGGGCCTAAAATAAACTGTTGAGAATTGAAATTGAAATCAGTACCTAAACCAACATCGGCATACATAAAGCTTCCTCGCTTCCTCGAATTTACCAGGTGTGCTAAAAGAAGATTGCATTCACCATAACTGGAACCTTGATATTTATATCCAAAAGAAAAACCTGAAGTCAATGAATACCTTGTATGCTCATTGTTTACCTTGGTTTGTCCAAGCAAAGTTACAGTAAGAAAGAATAAAATTAAGAAGTAAACTCGTTTCATCGCATTTGTTTATGCAACAAAACTATCTCATAAAAACTCTATTTTATTTGATATATATCAAAAAGGTTTAAACCCCAAATTGGCTTAAATGATGATTCAAATGTTTGTAAAACATATTATTCCATTCGGTAGAATTTAGTTTTCCAAATGAGTGTGATTCTTTTCCTTCAAACTCTTTAGCTCCTAATTGCTGTGTTTTTGATATATAATCAATTAAGCGTTTTTTTTCGTTTTCAAATACTTTCTCATCTGATATGATAAACTGTGGTGCTGTTCGGCTATTGTTGTTATAGCCTGCTTCATTAGTTACAATTTTCTTTACAAAAAGTTTTAGCATCAGTTTAGTAAAACCATTTGGTTTAGGGTGTTTGTTTTCATAAATCATTTCGTAGGTAACGTTGCAATGCGCAAGCATTTGAGCTACATTCATTTTTCCCCATTTTGCAGGTGTTGCATTTGAAAGCTGACTTATTCGATTAATTATCGAATCTGAAACTTCTTTTGTAAAGATATTAGGTAGTGCCATAATTTTTTCTTCAAAGGTATTTTTTTATTCGAAAGTAAAACGAAAAATTATTTCACCTAACGAATTAATGTAAGATAGCCCTTTGCGGTGTTTGTGCTATTGCTATAAGTCGAGTAATTTACAATCCAATAGTATGTGCCATCATCAGATTCTTTTCCATTGTATTTTCCGTTCCAACCACTCGTTAGGCTCTTTGTTTCATATACTTTTTGTCCCCATCTGTTGTATATCATTAAACTTATAGCCTCAATGTTCTGAATTTCTTTCGGTAAAAAATAATCATTCATTCCATCTCCATTTGGCGTAAAAATATTTGGCATTTCAAAAACAGTTTCGCAATTTTTTAAATCAACTTTAATAGTGTCTGAGTAACTACAATTTCTGTAACTTAAATCTAACCAATAAGTCCCTGAGTTAGTTACTATATAAGGATTAATAGTACTGTTATCTTGCCACAAATAACTTGCGTTAATTAATGAGCTAGTTAAACTTAAATAATTACCAAGGCATATAGTTGTGTCATTTCCCAAATTTAAGTTGTAAGCACTGTGTATTGGGCTTGATGATTGATAAACTGCAAAAAAAGTATTGTGTCCAACACCTGAAGCACTGAGAATATAGTTGTTATTACTCGGATCGAAGTCGGCAGATTGTTTAAACGCTCCTGCAACATATTGTTTGTCATCTTTAACAGTGATTACCGAAGGGATTGTTCCACTTCCGTAACCATTGTTCCCAATTCGAGTTGCCCATTTATAATTGCCATTAATATCATATTTAGCTATGAAGTTCATAGTAGCTAAAGGTGCGTTTGAAGTTAAATTCACAACTCCTACCGAAGGGTCAAAATCAGCGCTTCCAAAAGGCCCTGTTAAATAAAAGTTATCTTCACAATCCATAGTGATTGAATTTGAAATGCAAAAATTCCCTATAATAGCTTTAGCCCAAGTTAAATTTCCAACGATGTCATATTTGCAAATAAATGTTGAATAACCGCTAGGAGCACTAATCATATTTTGATTAGGGCTAGGGTCAAAATCTACGTTGTTATTGAAATTTCCAGTTAGTATAATATTTTCCTGCGCATCTATTGCAAGTTCAATACTTCTTCCAACTAATAGATAACCATTTTCATTTACGTTAATACTATTTGCCCAGATGTAATTTCCGTTACTATCATACTTCGCAAAATATCTATCCGCACTTGTTATTGCAGTTAGATGATTAGTTGATGAACCGGGATTAAAATCCACAGTGCCTCCAAAATAACCAGAAAGAAAAATATTGCCGTTGTCGCTACATTCTAGACTTGAGGCGCCTCCATATTGACCAACACCAGATAATTGCTTTGCCCAAATGTAATTTCCGTTTGCATCGTACTTCGCAAAGTAAACACCAGTTCCATTACTGTTCAAGTAAGCAGTATTTGCGCTCGGGTCAAAATCTAATGTGTTAAAAAATGTACCTGTTATGTAAATGTTATTGTTATTATCTATAGCTAAATCAGAAGGTGTGCTGGCGTATTGGTCGCCAAAGGATTTTGCCCAAATTAGATTTCCGGATGAATTATATTTCGCGATATAAGAGTATGCTACGCATGCTTGCTGCGGCAGTATTAAGGTTCCTGGGCCTGGATCAAAATCTGCAAGGCTTGAGCAATGACCTGAAATAATTACATTATTTGTTTTATCAATAAGGATGTCTGTTGCGTAGTTCCATCCTTGGCTTGGAATAACATTTGCCCAAATTAAATTTCCGTTTGCATCATATTTTGCAAAGTATATATCATCATTACCGCCAACCAAATAATTTGTTGATGAACTTGGGTCAACATCTACAGAATCATTCAGATAACCCGCAACGTAAACGTTGTTCATGTTATCAACTGCAATGCTATTACAAATGGATGTTCCTGGAGATAGGTTGGTTAAACTTGAAGTTCCTTTACCTTGCAAGCAATTAGCCCAAAAAAAATTTTGAGCTTTGAGCTGTGAAAAGTAAATGAGAAACAGTAAAAGTGTTAAACGCATTTGTAATATTCATTAAAACAATTGAATCAAATTTAATAATAAAATTCCAAGGATATACCTTCTTAACCATTAAAGTGAAACAGTCATTTGCTTTTCCCAATTTTAGTTATATCTTTGGATACTTAAACCCTTAAAAATGAAAAAACTATTACTTAATGCAATTTTATTGTTTTCTGGATTAATTGTAAATGCGCAATCAACTTGTGGAAATAGAGATTTTGAAGATGGCACTTTTTCCAATTGGTCTGGCGTAACGGGTAGCAATATGTCTATGCCTGGAACACCTTCTTTTACTTGGACACCAGGCTTGGTTACTTCTGGACCAGACGCAGCATTATTAGACCCTTCAAATAGGGTTTGTATTATTACACAAAACGTAATTGACTCAGTTGCCAATGACCCATTGCTAACTTCCTTGCGTCCAAATGGCGGAAACTATTCAGTGCGAATTGGTAATGCAAATATTAACTTTGAATCTGAGGGTGTAATTTATAGTTGGACACCAACTGCTACAGACACTCTATTTACATTTTATTTTGCTGGAGTTTATGAAGATCCAGGTCACATGAGGCAAGAGCAACCTGGTTTTATGGTAAATGCTTACGACCCTCTTGGAAATTTAATAAATTGTGCAACGGATACAATTTACTCAGCCGATACTACTTTTCCTTTTATAACAGCTATAACTGCAGGTGGTAATCAAATTAATTATCGTCGTTGGGCAGGACATACATTATGTATTTCAGGTTCACAATATATAGGGCAGGCAATTACTTTGGAGTTTAAAAACTTCGATTGCTCATTAGGTGGACACTTTGGTTATACTTATTTGGATTTACCTTGTAGTGGAACTCCAGTAACTGGAGTTTATCCTGGAGACACAGACTATGATTTGGCTGTTGATTTTGTTGACTTTTTACCTTTAGGCGTTGCTTACGGAACAATAGGCAGTGCTAGGCCGAGCGCTAGTAATTCATTTACTTATCAACCAATGACTGATTGGGCTCAAAGTATTCCGCTAGGTGCAAACTATAAACATATTGATACAAATGGTGATGGTATTGTGGATATAAATGACACTACTGCTATATTATTAAATTATGGTGGAACACATCCTTATAGAACTATGATGCATGATCCATCCGTTACAGTAGCTAACCCTGATTTGTATTTAGTTCCAAGTTCAACAAGTGTTGGTCCAAATGAAGTAATAAGTTTAGATGTAATTTTGGGAAGCTCTTTGCAAAATATAAATAGTATTTATGGTTTAGGTTTTACTTTGGATTATGATGCAAACTATTTCATTCCAAACGGAAAGAGCACATCGTTTGGTCCATCTTGGTTAAGTGCAGGAAGCACTCCTATGTTGTCCTTGGCTAAAAATAATGGAAACGGAGCTTCTACAGATATTGCATTAGTAAGAACAAATCATGCAGATGTTTCTGGAAATGGAAAAATTGCAACTGTTAATTTAACTACAAATGGAAATGCAATTCCTACGCAGTTAAATTTTAATATTTCAAATTTGCATGCTGTTAAAGCTGATGGGACTCAATTTGGTTTAAATTTCATTGGTACTAACGTAAATTATTCAGCATTTGTGGGGGTCAAAGAAAATACACAAAGCAATTTTGTAGTTTATCCAAATCCAAATAATGGTTCTTTTACTTTATTAATGAAAGAAAATTCAAATGCTTTAGTTGAAGTAATAGATGTGTTAGGGAAAGTTGTTTACTCGCAAAAATTACAAAACACCAATGCAATAAATATCTCTTTGGAAAATGTGAACAAAGGTTTATACTTTGTAAGAATAAATAACGAAGGAATATTGTCTACACAAAAAGTTGAAGTGAAATAAATCTATTTTAGTTTATTGAAAAGCGTCTACATATTATGTGTAGGCGCTTTTTTATTTCACCCTAACAATTTTAATGAATCTTTTTTCATAGTAAGGCGAATCCTTAAAAGTAGATATGATAACGCCACCTCTTTTTTTGTTGGATGAGCTGTGAATAAACATAACGTCTTTTCCAGTACCAGAGATTACAATTCCTACATGCCCTGCGTGACGATTCTTTGAGTTTGTGCCAGTAAAAACAATCACATCGCCTGTTTTGCACGAGTCGATAGAAACTGCTTTCCCGTAATTGATATAATCAATAGATGAGCGAGGAACGTTTACATTAAAATGATGATACACATGATAAACAAAGCCGGAACAATCTAATCCTTTTTTAGGATCCATTGATGCATATTTGTATTTAGTGCCTAGAAGTGTTTTTGCGTATGCGATAACGCTATCTTTTTTTAGAGAATCGGATGAGAAAGATTGTGCAGTTACACTGTGAGTAACAAAAAGTACACTTATATAAATAAGATAATTTAGTAATGTGGTTCTGAATTTTAAATTCATCATTCTAAATTATTTTATAGTTTTTCAAGAAATTTTCCTCTAAGAATAGGAATAACTGGTGCAGTGTTTGGGTATAAGCAATAACGAATATCGCGTTTAAGTTTTAATTTGGCTAGACGCTCTTTGTGTGAAGCGTGGTTTAGGAATTTCATAGGGTCTTCCTTAGCCATTTCGTATAAGTATTGTAGGGCAAGACAACCGTCGCCTAATTTGTAATTAGGAATAAGTTTTATTAACTCATGTGTTACAGCACCTGCAAATAATGAGTCTTCTAAATTGAACTTATTTTTCCAACCAGAGCAAAGCAACAATACGTTTCTGTTTTGTTCGGCTAACCATTTACATAAAACGTCGATGTTTAGAAACGAACCTACTACTACTTGATAAGCGTTACGAGAAACTTCAATGGCTTGTGTACCATTTGTTGTGCTTAAGGCAATTGTTTTCCCTTTTATTTTTTCGGTCATGTAATCGTAGGGCGAATTCCCAAAATCAAATCCATCTACTTTTATCGCATCACGTTCAGCACCAGCTAAAAAACCTTGTTCCTTGTAAGCACGAGCTTCTTCCACTGTTGCAACAGGAATCATTTTATCCGCACCATTTTGAAATGCAACACAGATAGCAGAAGTTGCTCTTAATATGTCTATGATTACAACAATGCTCTCTTTGTCTTCATACACAGGGTACAGAGCAGGAGAGAAGCAAGCTTCAATTTTTATGGGGGATTTTTCTTGCATGAACAAATCTGTAAAGTCATTCTGATTCGCCGCAGCGAATCAGAATGATAGAAATATTACTTCTTTAAAAAAGGTAATTTAACAACCTTAGCTTTTATGTTTTTATCGCGGATAGAAATAAAAATTTCTGTATCTGCTTTGGCAAATTCAGTTTTAACATAACCCATGCCAATGCCTTGGTTTAAGCTTGGCGATTGAGTTCCTGAAGTTACTTTTCCAATTGCATTTCCATTCGCATCATTAATAACATAATCATGACGAGGAATACCACGTTCAATCATTTCAAAACCAACTAATTTTTTAGCTACACCATTTTCTTTGTGGGCTAATATATTTGATTTGTTTGTAAAGTCTTTTGTGAATTTTGTAATCCAGCCTAAACCTGCTTCAATAGGAGATGTTGTGTCATCAATGTCATTTCCATATAAACAGAATCCCATTTCTAAACGCAAAGTATCGCGAGCTCCTAAGCCAATAGGTTTAATTCCGAATTCAGCACCAGCTTCAAAAATTGCATCCCACATTTTATCTGCCACTTCATTTTCAAAGTAAACTTCAAAACCACCAGCTCCAGTATAACCTGTGTTTGAAACTACAACATTATCAACACCATTAAACTTACCTTTTGCAAAGGTGTAGTAAGGCATTTCTGATAAATTCATATCGGTTAGTTTTTGCAGAGCTAAAATAGCTTTAGGCCCTTGCACTGCTAATAAGCTAGTTTTATCAGAAATGTTATGCATTTCTACGTTTTTAGTATTGAATTTTTGAATCCAATTCCAATCTTTCTCAATGTTTGAAGCGTTAACTACTAACATGTAAGATTTCTCATCAATACGGTAAACTAGCAAATCATCTACAATTCCGCCATTCTCATTTGGTAAGCAAGAGTATTGAACTTTACCATCTGTTAAAACAGAAGCATCATTCGATGTAACACGTTGAATTAAATCTAAAGCATTTTCGCCTTTTAAAATAAATTCGCCCATGTGGCTAACATCAAAAACACCAACTGCATTACGCACGGTTAAATGTTCATCGTTTAAGCCTGAGTAAGATACAGGCATATTATAACCTGCAAAAGGAACCATTTTAGCTCCAAGCGAAATGTGTTTATTAGCTAATGCTACTTGCTTTAATTCTGTTGCTGTTTCCATGAAAAGAGTTTTTTAAGAGAGGCAAATGTAAGGAAAAAAGCGATAAAATCATTTAATAAATTAATCTTCCACGCCTCTTGGATTTGCAAGTAATTCCTTATAAAAAGCAACTACTAGTTTGCTTTTAGCCTCATAAAATATTTTTCCGCACCAATAACAACCGGGCCGATTTAATATTTCGCAAGCATTAGCAATTTTAAGTTTTTTAATTGCTAGATTCCCATCTCTATTATAAATGTTTACTTTTCTTTCCTTGGTGCATAATGCCAAAGTTTCTTGAACTGCTAAGTTAAATAAAGGGCGATCTAAAAAACTTGAAATGTCCAACGTATCATTCAATTTTAATAAACCAATTAAGCTATCTTTAAGACTTGAATCTTTCAAATGCATTTTAGCTAAAATAAGTTCAGGATTCAGATAGAAACAAAAATCCGTGTTTAAAAATTTCATAGCCTTTTTTAATTCAATAGGAGCTACCCTGTAATTTCTAATTCTTGAGATTCTAAAATTACTTAATGAAGACTTAGAAGTTGCAATAAACGCTCCATTATTGCTTAATGAATCTGAATAATTTTGAGCAAAAGTTGAATTTATTATAAAGCAGAAGAAGATTAATCTGAGCATAAAATAGTTTATTAAAAAACACAAATCGGTAACTGCAATAATCTTTAGTATTTCTTGCGCATTTTACTTTCTTTTGTAGCCTTTTTGCTTAGCATTGGATAGCCTTGTGTTCTGTGCCTTTTGCCCATAAAACAAGAGTTTAAAAGTATGGTCCATGAAAGTAAAGCTATTCCAAATTTTTTTAATCGTATGAAACTGAAAAATTGCTCAACTGAAACAGCGATTTTAGTTTTAAAAGTATTTTCGCTAGTATGATAGGAATTAAAGTTGCCGCAAATTTCTTTCGTGTAATTATTTTTGAAATATTCATTGATTTCTTCTAAAGTATATTTGCTGAAATCAACAACAACTTTGCTACAAGAACCACAATATCTTCCATTCCCTTCAGTCGGCATGTTATCCCAATTGGCGTTGCATGGCTCTGGTATGTTTATATTGTTCAAAAGAATTACTTCACAATTAAAAATTTTCCGTCTTCTAAAACTTGTTTAGATGCGTTGCTTAGTTTGTAAATATACATTCCGTTAGCATAAGCCGAGGTTAGTAATTTCACTTTATCTGTTTCAACTTTTTTTGTCTCAACTAATTTACCTTGTAAATCGTAAACACTTAATTGTGCAACGTCTTTTTTCTTTATATGAAACATTACTTCATTTGAAGCAGGGTTTGGATAAACTTTAGTTAAGTTAGCATTAGTGTTTTCTTTCACTCCAATAACATCTTGCCATGTATCGCGGTAACGAGCTTGTGTTGCATTAAAGTTGTTTCCTTGATAAGTACCACTTACTTCTAAAAACGGAATTTTTTCGGTTGTAACCATCCATTTGTAACTGCGTTGAATATTAGGAAAACTAAAGCCAAATCCATTGAAATTAATACTATCGGTTGAATAAGTTGTAGATACTAATCTAAGGCAAGGAACGCTATCATAGGTTGTTTTGATTGATCCCCAACCATCTACTTCATTAATACGATAACCTTTTTGTGTATATGAAATACCGGTACCTAAACTTGCTGAGTAGGCAAAGGTTGACGAGTCACGATCTAAATAGTTTAAAGGAAATTGGTAAATTTCATCTTCGTCTGTGTAATAGGTGGCAATTGGCAAGCCGCTATAAGTAAATCCTGTTCCTTCGGCATTAAAGAAAGATGTAGTTTTCTTGAAATAGGTCCAAACATCTGTAAATGTAAATGCACCAAAGCCAATTGTATCTTGCACTTTTAAGCCATATTTATTTAAGCCTAAAAAGAAGAATGCGTAAGGTGTTTGCAAAGCTGCCTTATAGTCGTAGCGACCTTGAGTAATAGGTACAATTGAATCGTAATTCCAAAAATAATTTGGTCCTGTTAAATTAACATCAAAGCTATTAGGGTTGGCTGTAGAATAGCGTATAGTATCATTGCTAGCTGGCATGTTTGCCGAAGTAATCGTTATTTGTGCATTAGCAATTGAGAAACTTGAAATAGAAAGTACTAAAAGAAGTAAATGTTTTTTCATCGAAATTTGGTTTTAATGAGTACCAAATATATAAAAAAAAGTGGAATTAGGCTGTTTGATTCAATTCTCTTTAGAAGCCAAATATCACACGTGTTTTAGGTCCTTATCAGCAACAGAATCAAAGCCAAATTGCAATTTACTTAAGCTTCTGTATAAGCCGTCGTTTATGCTGATAAGCTCTTCATGAGTGCCTTGTTCTTTAATAACACCTTTTTCTAAAACAATTATTTTATTTGCGTTTCTAATAGTTGAAAGGCGATGAGCAATAACAATAGATGTTCTTCCTTCCATTAATTTATCTAATGCTTCCTGAACAATGTGTTCACTTTCGCTATCTAATGAGCTTGTAGCTTCATCCAAAATAAGTATGGATGGATTTTTAAGCACAGCACGAGCAATAGCAATACGCTGGCGTTGCCCACCAGAAAGTTGAACTCCTCTTTCACCTACAAGGGTTTCTAATTTATCGGGGAATGTATCAATAAACTGCATGGCGTTTGCCTTTTTCGCAGCCTCAACAACTTCTTCTAATGTGGCGTTAGGGTTACCATATAAAATATTTTCGCGTATTGTCCCAGCAAATAAAATAATATCCTGCGGTACAATTGCCATTTCTGAACGCAAATCGGTTAGTTCAATGTCTTTTGTGTTTTTACCATTCACTAAAATTTCGCCTGAAACAGGATCGTAAAAACGAAGAATTAATGAAGCAATGGTTGATTTTCCGGAACCACTTGGACCAACTAAAGCAACAGTTTCTCCTGGTTTGGCAATAAATGAAATACCTTGAAGTACTTTAAAGTCGGTTCGAGAAGGGTAGTGGAATTCAACATTTTTAAATTCAACTTCACTGCTTTTTCTTTCTTTTTTAATTTCCTGTTTTGCATCGCTAATGTCTTCTATAGGTAAATCTATTAATTCAAACACCCTATCTGTAGCTCCTAAAGCTCTTTGCAATGATGCTACTTGCTCAGCTAATCCGCCTAAAGCCATAGATGTGAAAAGCGATAACATTAAAAATTTCCCGAATTCTTCAGGCGCTAATCCACCTTTAAGGTAAAGTTCAACCATTTTATATAAAATGAAAAATACTGTACCCATAACAAAAGCGATAACAAAGGCAAAAAATGCTCCTCTAAACATTCCGTATTTAATACCAAACTTTTTTACCTCTTCGGTTTTGTTTTTAAAACGTTGTATTTCATATTGCTCATTGGTAAATGTTTTTACATTGGCAATACCCGTTAACGAATTAGTTAAAAGAACATTGGTTTCACTTATTTTATCTTGAAGGTCTTTAGAGTATTTTCTTATTTTTTTTGCAAATACAATAGCAATAACTGTTAATGGTGGTATTAGAATAAAGAACCACATTGCAATTTCCCATTTTGTAAATTTTATCATCAAAATAATTCCACCAATACCAATAACTGATTGACGAACAAGTTCAGCCAGAGTTACGGTAAAACCTTCTGAAATAACATTCACATCAGTCCCTACGCGGCTTGTTAATTCACCGACTTGGCTTTTAGCAAAAAAACTCATTGGCATTTTTACCAATCTCTCTTGTGCTGCATTACGTATTCCTTGTAGTATTTTTTCAGTAAATAATCCAAAAAAATAAACCCTTCCAAATGAAAAAACACTTTGCACAAGAAGTATTCCGAACAGCCACATACCAGTTGTAAATAGCTGTCCTTTTAACACTTCCATATCTTTTGCATCTTTTAGTTTTCCAAAAAAGCCAATTAATTCACCTCCTATTAATGGAAATATTAAACCTACCGATGCAGTTCCTAATAAACAAAGACCTCCTAAAATAAAATTCCATTTTTGGTCTTTAGCATAAGCAAAAAGTCGGGTAGATTTCTTTAAATTTTCCTTGCTTAACTTCGCTTTAGGAAGTTCTTCACTTTCTTTATTTTCGTGCCTTTTGGCCATTTTAATTTTTTATGCAAATTTAAGGCTATTTTATATACAAAAGTTCTAAAAGCAAAAAAAGGTCGGCTAAACCGACCTTTTAACATTTATTTGATATTACTATTAGTGAATAGTGAAATTTGTGCTCCAGTTTCCAATTGCAATTGTACCTGTTAAATCGCAAGCCCCATTACCATAATCAATATGACGAGTAGCTTTACCTGCAGGCGTAAAATCAATTCCACCTTGTATAAATGGATGTAAGTGAGGGCGATTAGCATCGGGCGCACAGTTAAAATCACGTACTAATTGAGATGTGATTGAAGCTGTGTAAGAGTTTCCTGCACCAGTAACTCCTGAAGCAGAACCTGTAATACCAACTCTTGCTTTAGTCCACACAATTGGCGTTTGATCGTTTACATATACATTCGCATCGTTAGTGTTTAATAATGTTTTGTTACGAGTACATTGCCATGTAACAACTTCACCATTTGATTTTGTGATTTTAATATCAGAAGTGATTGTCCATGTTAGGTTTGTTGTTGCTGGATTAAAACCAATTGGAGTTGTGTTTTGGATTGTTTTGTTATTTATTTGCACTGCATTACCATCAACAACATAGTTTTGGGTTGTAATAACACATTTAAATCCTGGAGTGCGATAATGTTTGGCTCCGTTAGTTGATGTTGAATAGTTATATGTAATTGAACCACTTCTAACTCTACCATCGTTGCAAGGAGTTGAACCATTAAAAGTAACTGTAGCTGTTTTGTTGGTTGTGTCTACTACAACAGTTGCGCAGCTTAACATAAAAGCTTCATCAGGTGTTCCACCCATGCGGTAAGTAGATAAAGTGTTGCCGTTATTATCTAAAGCCTGACCGCCAATAGTTTCTAAATCGCTTGCTGCATTTTCAGAATAAGAGTTGTCAGAAGCCGCAGCTGTATCTCGGTCATCTTCATTATTATCTTTTTTACAAGAAGTAAAAGTTAATGCTGATGCTAAAACGACAGAAGCAAAAGCGTAAGTGATTTGTTTAGTTTTCATTGGAATTGATTTTATAAGTTTTGTTATTTTTTCGTTATTTGGTAGTATGACGCGATTAAGTAATAAAGGTTTAATCAAAATTAGCATATTTTCTTAATTAATTGATAATCAACTATAAAAATATTTAATTAAAGACTAAATTAATCTTTTAAACCTTTCCCTTAACTTAGCATCTAATAATTGAATTAGGTATATGGAACAATACAGCGACAAAGAATTATTGCAAAAATTTAGGGATGAGAATTCCTCAAATCATGCATTCTCGTTGATTGTAAAAAAGTATCAAAGGCGATTGTATTATCATATTCGTAAAATAGTAATCGACCACGATGATACTGATGATGCATTGCAAAATACTTTTGTAAAGGCCTGGAAGGGTTTGCCAAATTTTAAGGAAGAAGCTCAATTGTTTACTTGGCTTTATCGCATAGCTACTAACGAAGCTTTAGGCTTACTGCGTAAAAAGAAGCGTGACAACTTGGTTTCAATTCACCCTATAGAGTACGAACTAAGCAAGTCATTAGAGAGTGATCATTATTTTAAGGGAGATGAAATACAAATGAAGTTACAACAAGCTATACTTACTTTGCCTGAGAAACAGCGTTTGGTTTTTAATATGAGGTATTATGATGAAATGCCTTATGAACAAATGTCGGAGGTACTTGAGACTAGTGTAGGAGCTTTAAAGGCTTCGTATCATATTGCAGCAAAAAAAATAGAAGATTATTTAACGGGTAATTAAACTTTAAGCAAAAGAATACATCAAATAATGAGAATAATGGTTTATAAAGTATAGATTCTGAAACATTCGCCTCGGCGAATCAGAATAACTTTACCTGAGTGTTTAAAATAAAAATGAAGAATAACGATAACATAAACGATTTTGAAAATTTTGAGAATGGTGAATTCTCAAATAATGAAAAATTTAAAGTACCTGAAAACTACTTTGAATCGTTTATGGATAGATTAAATAAAAAAATAGAGCAGGAGGAATTGAGTGAGTTTAAGATTTTGTCTGGCATTGAAAAGAAAAATGTGTTTGAAGCACCTCAAAATTATTTTGAGAACTTAAACATTGTTTATGACGAAACGAAAGAGTTGGAGAACTTTAAAACATTAGCTCAATTAAATAAAATTAGTTTTGTTGAACCGAGTGAAACTTACTTTAATGAATTTGAGGAGCGTTTGGAGCTTAAGATTGAGTTAGCGCAATATCAAAATTTAAGTGTTATTGAAAAACAAAATTGTTTTGCTGTTGAGGATGAGTATTTCAATAGCTTTTATGAACGATTAAGCGCCAAGGTAAGCGATACTAAAGTTGTTTCACTTTTTGGTAGAATTAAATCATTGTCATTTACGCAGCAGTTAGCGTATGCCGCTTCAATAGCATTAGTACTTGGTTTAGGTATATACTTTAGTTCACAAAAAACTGTAACGGATACCAATTGCAATCAAATAGCATGTTTAGATAAAAAAGATATTATAAATAGTAACGAGTTTAAACAATTGGATGAAGATGCTTTATTTGAATTAGTTGATGTAAAAGCATTATCAGATTCATTGCAATTAAACAATAAGGTAAGTAATGATAAGGCAGAGGAATTGTTGGATGAAATTAATGAAGAGAATATTGTTGACGAACTTTAATAAAATAAGATGAAAACACATTTACATATATTTAAACGGGTAATAATAAGCTGTGTGCTATTGTTATTTGTTGTTAACCTTAAGGCTCAAGGTGAGACCAAAAAGGAGCAAATAGAAGCATTGCGTGTTGCTTTTATAACTAAAGAAATTGGTTTAACGACTGATGAAGCTAAAGTGTTTTGGCCGGTTTACAATGAATACTTAGATAAATTAGAAGCTAATCGAAAAGCATTTCGTAAAAAATATGATCCTAAAATTAAATTGGAATTTAAAACTGATAAGGAAGCAGAGGATTATATTACAGCTGAAACAAACCTTAAAACTACTGAATCTGCGCTTTATAAGGAGTATAACGATAAATTCAAAAAGGTATTGTCAGTAAAAAAAGTAGCTTTGCTTCGTCAAGCTGAAGAGCGTTTTAAAAAGGAGTTAGTAAAGCAATTAAAAAATAATGCAAACGATTAACTTATGAGTCGATTTTATTATACATTTTTTGTTTGCATTTTCCTTGCTTTTAATACAAGCAAGGCTAATACATTTTACGGTGATTCAACCATTAAAATAAAAACACCTAAGCATTATTTTATGCCTACTGTTTTTTTTGAATATTATGGAAGCAAGTTGCAGACAATTGATACTTTTCCAAAAAAGAACAAAGACATCAATAGCAAGCTCAAGGATTATAAATACAGCCAAATAACAGGTGGGTTTATTTTACCAGTTTATACCAAAGATAAGCGAAGGTCAGATTCTATTACTAGCAATTTTCATGTTTTGGCTACTGGAGGTTTTGTTTATGCAATGCCAGAATTTAGTGGGATAAAGAACCATGTTTTTTTTAAAGGAAGTCTTGGAGGGCGACTAATTTATAACACAGGAAAAAAAGGAATTTGGTTTTATGATTTAACACCTTTCTTTTCGCAAGATTTAACTACAAAAGATCAGTTTGCTGGTAGAGTTGCTAGTACGATTTTATATGATCACATGTTTAGTGAAACTTTTAGTTTACGTGTGGGTATAACTCGAACATTTATTTTGGGAAATCGTTATCATCTTCCTTACTTTGGATTTAGAATTGGTTCACTAGACAAAACTTATTTTAGTTTTCAGTTTCCAAAAAAAATTAATTTTAGTTTTCCAATAGGAAATAAATTTAGAGGGAATATATATAGTAAAACACAAGGCGGCTTATATAATTATTCAAATAGGGATAGTTTGTATCTGGGTTCTGATGAAACAATTTTGTTTGGAAGGAGTGAGTTGCTCACTGGCTTTAAGTTTGATTATTCTCCTAGCAAACGCTTTGGAGTGTTTTTTTCTTGTGGGGTTAGTAGCAAAAACCGAATAGGAATGGCTTCAGTACATACTAATGAAAACAATTTATTTTTATTGCAAAAGTTCTATTCTCAAAATTTAAAATCAAGAGGGGTTGTTAATATTGGCATGACAGTCAGATTGGGTAATCCTAAGAAGATA
>CAZRUA010000061.1:0-21078 GCA_964603125.1 uncultured Flavobacteriaceae bacterium
TAATGTTCACGAGCTGAATTCAAATATTTACCGTGATAGCTCTTACTATAACAAGCGCGAAATGCAGCTTAAATCAGGGGATATAACTTATGGAGGTTCTGGACAAACGGAATTAATAAATCTAGCACAAAAACCTGTTTTGTTGACTGGAGATACCGTTGCTCCTCAGTTGCGTATCCGTTTAAAAAGTAATTTGTTGGATGCAATCATTAATGATTCAACAAAGATGAGTAGTACTTCAACCTTTCAATCAAACTTTAAAGGTGTCCGTATTACTACTGAATCTTCAATGATTCCAAGCCCAGATGCAGGAGGATTGTATTACATCGATATGAATTCGGCTCAAACTAAAATGACATTGTATTATCATATTTCAGGAAACACAACTTTAAAAACATTTGATTTCCCAATAGGAACCAATTCAGCGTATTTTATGAATGTAAAGCATGATTATGCTGTAGCAACTCCTGAGCTTTATAATCAAGTAAAAACAAACCCAACAACATCATTGGGGCAAACTCGTTATTTTTTACAAGGGCTTGGAGGTTTAAGAGCTAAAATTGATTTTCCTAAATTGAGTCATTATAAAGATTCAGGTTCTGTTGCAATTAACAAAGCAGAATTGGTTGTAAATGTTGAGCAAGATCCTACATTCACTAATATTAGTAATTGGGCTTTACCAGCTCGTTTAAATTTGTACGCCGTTAATCAACAAGATGAAATTATATCTTTTTTACCCGATCAATTCTATAACGCCGAAGCTGTTGGTTTTGGAGGAAATTATAGTTCAGGTAATAAGCAATATGTATTTAACATGCCTCGTACTTTCCAATATTTATTGGATCAAGGTGAAATTAAATCATTGTATATTTTTGTTCAAAACAGAAGTTTTAACCCTTCTCGTGTTGTTTTAGCTGGAGAGGATAATGCTACTAGCCCAATTAAATTAAAGTTGTGGTACACCAAATTGTATCAAGATAAGTAGAAGTTTGGCTTATACTTTGCTATTTAAAACCAAAAATTACCAATGAATAAAATCATTTTATTATTTGTATTTGTTTGCTTTTCTGTTTTGGCTAAGGCACAAATTAAGTTAGAACAATTAGATACCTTAAAATTACCGAAAGAAATAAAGTATAAAGGCAAAATTAAAACCGCTGTTAGTTTTACTGATAAAGCCGGAAAGCATATTGTAATTACTACTGAAACAGGAATTATGCCTGGTAATATTGCTGATAACGAAGATAATAAAACAGCTGAGTTGTATGCTTATCATTATGTTTACAAAGGCGATTCATTAAAACAAACATGGAAAATAACTGATTTTATTAAGGATTGCATGCTTGATATGCAAGTATCTTTTTTGAAGAACACTTTTGTGGTTACTGATTTAAACAAAGATGGAGAGGCTGAAATTTGGGTGATGTATAGCCTAGGTTGTAGAGGGGATGTTGGACCATATGATTTAAAATTAATTATGTACCAAGGAAATAAAAAACACGCAATGCGTGGAACAGTGCGTGTAAAAACTGGCGAAAATCACTATGAAGGTGGTGAGTTTAAATTTGATAAAGCCTTTAACGAAGCTTCAAAGGAAATTAGAGATTACGCCCAAAAGCTATGGGAAAAGAATAAGCTCGAAAAAAACGATTAAATGGCTTTGTTAGCCTGCTTTTTCTTATCAAAACGCCTATTTTTATTTAAAACAGTATATAATTAGTAAATCTGAGCTAAAAAACGGTTTTTTTGCTAGAATTCAATAGTTTTAAATATTTGATTTTCAGTAATTTAAATGGATTACTTTTTATGAATTAAATCCAGCGATTCAAAAGCTCAATTCAGCGATAAAATTTCCCTTATTTTAATAAATTGTTACCTTTGCGCTCAAATTTTTGTGCGGAAATGCGCAGAATAAACAAAAACTAACCACAAAAAAAACACTATGTCTACACAAACTGCAAATGCACCTGTAGCTCATGAAAGTATGTTCGATGCTGTTTTAGCACGACTTGACGCGGCAGCAAAGTTAATGAACCTTTCAGAAGAAGTAAATCAAATTTTACGTAACCCTAAAAAATTAGTAAAAGTTAGCTTACCCGTTGTTTTAGATAATGGTAAAGTTGAAGTTTTTGAAGGATATCGTTGTGTACATTCAACAGTATTAGGTCCATCTAAAGGTGGTATCCGTTATGCAATGGATGTTAACCAAGATGAAGTTATGGCTTTATCTGCTTGGATGAGTTTTAAATGTGCAGTTGCTAACTTGCCTTATGGCGGTGGTAAAGGTGGTATTAAATGCGATCCTCGTAAAATGAGTGTTGGTGAATTAGAGCGTTTAACTCGTGCATATACACGTGCATTAGTTGATGTTTTTGGTGTAAACAGAGATATTCCAGCTCCAGATATGGGAACAAGCGGAAGAGAAATGGCTTGGTTATTAGATGAGTATAATAAAATAGTTGGAGAAGATTCTCCAGGCGTTACTACTGGTAAGCCAATTGTATTAGGTGGTTCATTAGGTCGTGATGCTGCTACTGGTCGTGGTGTAATGATTTCAACTTTATGTGCTCTTAAAAAATTAGGATTAAATCCTAAAGAAGTTACTGCAGCTGTTCAAGGTTTTGGTAATGTTGGTTCACATGCAGCTCGTTTATTAAACGAACAAGGTATTAAAGTTTGCGCAATAGGCGACCACACAGCTACTATTTGGAACGAAAAAGGTATTGATATTAAAGCTGCATTAGAGTTTGTGAAAACAAATGGTAATGTATTAAAAGGCTTTACCGGCGGAGTTGAAATTAAAGCATCTGAATTATTAACTGCTAATGTTGATGTTTTGGTGCCAGCAGCTTTACAAAATGTAATTACTGAAGAAATTGCAGGTAATATTAAAGCAAAATTAATTATTGAAGGTGCTAACGGACCAACAACTCCTGAGGCTGATGCAATTTTAGCTGATAAAAAGGTTGTTGTTGTGCCAGATATTTTAGCAAATGGTGGTGGTGTAACAGTATCTTACTTTGAGTGGGTACAAAACAAAATGGGTTACTACTGGCCAGAAGCTGAAGTAAATCAAAAACATGATTTAAGCATGGAAACAGCTTTTGAAAATGTTTGGAATAATGCACAGCACTACAAAACAACAATGCGTATTGGTGCATACATTACAGCTTTGCAAAAAATTGAGCAAGGCGTTAAATTAAAAGGAAACTATTAGTAATGTAGATTTAAGAATTCAGAATGACGAATTCTGAATGGGTATTAAAAGGGAAGAACAGAAATGTTTTTCCCTTTTTTGTTTTATATTTGATTAAGTTTAAATTCTATGATTAAGGATACTTCCCTTGTGAAATTTTCTCTTTGGCTGATATGTAAAAGTAGCCTTGAGGAAATAGTTACTATTCTTTCCGAAAAATTTGATTTGGAATTTTCAGTAGAAGAATCAGATAGTTCCATAGATACTGACACTTACAAAGTATTCTTCGATGGAAAAAGAATAAGTATATCCTACATGAAACAGGAAAATGGTTTTAATTACTATCGACTAACCGGTTCTTATCGAAGTTATTCACCTAACGCGGAAGATCAGTCGGAAGAAGCTGCGGAATTTTTCTCCCAAATATTGCCTTGTGAAGTTATGTCAATTGAAAAATATAGACTGAGTAAGTATTAAGCTTTTGGACTAGTCAAACAAGAGAGTGAAGTATAAATTAATTGTATTTGTTTACGATAATATTAAAATGACTTGATGTAAATGCGGAAAATAAATTTTAATAAATGGTACACTTATGTGATTCTTTTCAGCCCTATAATTTTTGCGTGGTTTATTGCTAGACATCCTATTTTGCAAAGCATAAGTTATGGCACAAAACAAGCAATTACTTTTGTTTTGGTAAATGTGGAAATTAGTAGTTTATATTTGCTCCAGCTTTATTTTGCATACCATATTCTTCAACTATTGAATAAAAAGGCTGTTTTATTCTATATTAATAATTTTCCAATATTGGTTTTTTATTTGATTCTTTTAGTTTGGGTTCTATGGCATATTCCTGATTATAGCAGAATGGCAGAAACGCCAGAAAGGAAGGATAAAGAATTGGATTTAATGAGTTATATTTTGATAATTCTGTTTTTTTATGGACTCGTAAATTTCTTGTTAATTAATAATTTATCTATTCGTTATTTTCTGAAATCGGCTAATACAGAATTAAAGCAAAATCTTATTGATGAATATTTTAATCCAATGAAAAGAATTGTAAGAATTTCTATTGGAATTATTATTTTTATGATAGGTTATTCAGTTGTTAATTTTTATGTTAATCATGAACTTTAATAATTTTAATAAGAATAAATATGAAATCATCATTTAAAAATATCGACGAGTACATTGCAGGTTTTCCAAAAGAAACACAAGAACTCTTGGAGCAAGTTCGAACTACTATTCAAAAAGCCTCGCCTAAGGCAACTGAAGATATTAAATACGCTATGCCAACATTTGTGTTAAACGGGAATTTGGTTCATTTTGCAGGTTATAAAAACCACATTGGCTTTTATCCAACGCCATCTGGCATTAAAGCTTTTGAAAAAGAAATCTCTAAGTATGTTTGGGCAAAAGGCTCGGTTCAGTTTCCAATTGATAAGCCAATGCCATTAACATTAATTACCAAAATTGTTAAATTTCGTACCAAAGAGAATTTAGAAAAAGTGAAGAAGAAATAATGCTTTTTGCGCGAAATCCTTATATTTATAATAAATATGGCGAAGCATTTCTTTTTTATTTTATTGTTTTTCAGTTTGAGTTTTTATGCACAAACAAATCCGTCATACGGAAATGAGAAAGCTGTTACCATAAATGGTTTGAGTTTTGATGCTATGGAGCCGCACCTGTCGGCTGATGGAAATGCTTTATTTTTTAACAGTTTAAATAATGGAATCAATACTAGTTTGTATTATGCTGGTAAAGTAAATGATAGTACATTTAATTTTATCGGTTTGGTACCTATAGTAAATCAAACGGTAACGCCACGTTTAGATGGAGTTGCTTCGCTGGATTCAGCAAATAATTTTTATTGGGTTTCTACCCGTAATTTACCGAATGAGAATTTACATCGTATTCGCTTTTTAACAAGTAGCTATACAAACTACGGCCTGGTATATGGCGATTTTTATTCTTTTGGCCCTGGTAAATTAATTATGGACGCAGCTGTTAATTATCAAGGAGATAAACTAATTTATTGTAATGCCTATTTTAATAATTGTTTTGGAGGGGCACCTTGTGAAGCTTCCATGGGTATTGCCGAGAAGTTAAATGATTCAACTTTTAATAAAATGCCAACTAGTGATGCTTGGTTTTTAAACATTAATGATACAGTGAACTACATTGTTTATGCTCCTTTTTTAACACAGGATGGATTAGAATTATTTTTTACCCGTTTGTTAAAAAATGGCTCTCAAACGGAGATAATGGTTGCTACACGTCCTGATGTGAATTCAGCTTTTGGAGCGCCTAGCTTACTAATTGGAAGTCCGGAAGTGTTGCCAGAAGCAGCTGCATTAACAAATGATAAAAGTAAAATGTATTACCACAAAAAAGTAGGAGCTACGTTTAAAATTTTTTATCGAGGACGTATTACCAACGTTGGATTGGGACAAATAAATGATAAGAATAGAATAGTTGTTTTTCCAAATCCTAGCAGTGATTATATTAATGTTATGGGGGCTAAACAGACATTGAAAGCAATTTTGTATGATTGTTCTGGTAAAATGATAGTTCAAAAGGAAATTATGGGCGATACTCAAATAGACCTAAGTAATTTTGAAAATGGCGCATATACTCTTTGTTTGCGCAATGCGGATAAAATAGAGTATGTTAAAATTTGTATTTTAAAGTAGTACATTCTTATGGCAACATATTATACACAAAACCTTTCAACTGAAGGTTTAACTGTTGAACAAGCAGTAGTTTTTTCGGTAGAAGCCGCAAAAAAAAATGGAATTGAAAGTAAACTAAATGAAAGCCTATAAATTAATCAACATAAATGATACGGATTGCTCCTATATTGAAGGAACTATTCCTGATATGGAACATATAGATGCACATCATTTTTTTTGCGCCACCACCTTCGAAAAATATCAATTAACAGCGCATCCAGCTCCACGCTATCAATTTGTTATCACTCTAAAAGGAAAGTTAAGATTTACTGTTACTAATGGTGATTCATTTATTATAGAGCCTGGTATTGTTTTAGTGGCAAAGGATTTAAAGGGAGAAGGGCATACTTGGAAAATCTTGGACGGTGAGGAATGGCATCGTATTTACATAGTTCCCAAAGCAGATGCTGCTGATCATTTTGTTGCAAATGCTGAATAATCATTTTCTGTTTTAAGTTAAAATCTTATATTTGTTTATAGCCTTTTATGAAACTAAAGATTAAACTTAAACTATTAGTAATTCTTTTTTTTGTATGCTTCCAATTTTCTGAAGCACAAAATCTAGACTCTCTTCGTGCGCTATTAAATACATCAATTCACGATACAACTAAATGTCAAATCTTAAATGTTTTGATTGAAAATGAAAGTGATGACTCTGTTTGGCCGGTTTATAATACGAAGTTAAAAAAGATTTGTGAAGATAATCTTATTAAAGCTAAAGGCGATTTAAAGAAATACTATCAACAGTATTATGCTTTAGCTTTTAACAATATGGGATATGATGGAATGATGAAGTCTAATTATACAGAATCATTTAACAATTATTCCAAAGCCTTAAAAATATCCGAAGAAATCAATGATAAATCAGGCTTGTCAACGGCATATTTAAATATTGGATTTTTATTTCGTCATCAAGGAAATACCAATATGGCTTTAGAATATTACCATAAAGCGCTTAAAATACAAATTGAAATTGGCGATAAACGTGGTGTTGCAACTTCATATAATAATATTGGTTTTGTTTTGAGTGGACAAAATGAAATGATAAGTGCAATTGAAAATTATGAAAAGGCACTTCCCAATTATATTGCCATCGACGATAAAGAAGGTATTGCTGTATGTTACGTTAATTTGGCTTTTGCTTATAAAGAAATTGGTGACCCATATTGCAAGGGTAGTAAAGAAGAGTGTTTCAGGTCGGGTGTTTTAAAATCAATTGATTATTTGAATAAAGCTTCTAAAATTCAAACTGATTTGGATGATAAAAAGGGCTTAGCCAATTCTATTAATATGCTCGGAGGTATATACGAAAACATAGGTGATCCTTCCTGCAAATTAGGTAAAGCTGAGTGTGATAAAATAAATAATCAATTAGCACTCGACTACTATTTAAAAGCTCTGCAACTTAGGAAGGAAGTTGGAAGTAAAACTGGTTTATCTATGTCTTATAACACCTTGGCCGAACATTATTTAAAAACCAATGAAATTGATAAGGCTTTGCAAAATGGGTTATTATCACTAAGTGTTTCGAAGGAAGTTGGCTCGCCCGAAAAGATTTCATTGGCAGCTTTAGTTTTAAAAAAGATTTATGAGAAGAAGGGAGATTTTAAGGAGTCATTAAAAATGTATGAATTGCATATTTTAATGAAGGATAGTATTTCTAATGATGAAACCAAGAGAAATGCTTTAAAGAAAGGTTTTCAAGCTGAATACGAAACTCAACATGCTAAGGATAGCTTAATAAATGTGGCTAAAATTGAACAAGAAAAATTTAAAAGTGATTTAGCTGTGTCTCAGCAAAAGACATACACTTATTTTGGTTTGTTTGGTTTTGCTCTAATGCTTTTAATAGCATTGGTGTCATTCAGGGCGTTTAAAAATAAACAAAAGGCTAATGTCATAATTACACAACAAAAGATTTTCTCTGAAGAGCAAAGATTGATTATAGAAGAAAAGCAAAAAGAGGTTCTTGATTCTATTCATTATGCATCTCGAATTCAAAGGGCTATGTTAACCAGTAGCGATTACATAGAGCAACATTTACAAGCGGAGTATTTTATTTTCTATCAACCTAAAGATATTGTGAGTGGAGATTTTTATTGGGCTGCTGAACATGAAGGTAAGTTTTATATGGCAACTGCAGATTGCACAGGTCATGGAGTTCCTGGAGCATTTATGAGTTTATTAAATATTAGTTTTTTAAATGAAAATTTGATTGAACGTAATATTTTAAGTCCAGATAAAATTTTGAATGAGCAACGCAAGGAAATTGTTAAAGCTTTAAATCCAAAAGGAAATGAAAATTCAAAGGATGGAATGGATTGTGTGTTGTGTGCTTTTGATTTAAATACCGATAAACCATCGTTGGAATTTGCTGCAGCTAACAATCCTTTATGGTTAGTTAGGAATGGTGAGATGTTGAAGTTTAGTGCTGATAAAATGCCTGTTGGTAAATATGAAGAAAGTGCAGGTGATTTTAAATTGAATAAAATTGAGCTTCAAAAAAACGATATTGTTTATACTTTTACCGATGGTTATGCCGATCAGTTTGGAGGTCCTAAGGGAAAGAAGTTTATGTATAAGCAATTAGAGGAAACTATTCTGTCAAATGCTCATTTAGCCATGGCTGAGCAGCATAAGGTTTTAATGGATAAAATTAATGATTGGAAGGGTAACACGGAGCAAATAGATGATATTTTAGTTGTAGGGATTAGAATATAATGATTTTGTAAATCAAAATTTTGCCCATCAAAATACTAAGTGTATCTTGTGCCTTCAAATTAAAAACCATGGCAACAACTTCTGATATTTCAAAAAACGCTTTTTTAAGATACAATAACGAATTAGTTCAAGTATTGGATTACGATCATATCACTCCTGGTAAAGGAAATGCAATTTATTCTTGCAAGTGCCGTAATGTAGAAACTGGAAAACAAAGTGAAATTCGTTTTCGTTCGGGTGAGAAAGTTGATATTATACGCGTTGATGAGCATGAAATGCAATACTTGTTTATGGAAGGAGATTATTTGGTTTGTATGAATCAAGAAACTTACGATCAAGTACATGTACCTAAAATAATTTTTGCAGATAGCATACAGTTTTTACAAGAGGGTATGATTCTTAAGATTCGTTTCGATGAAAATGAAAAGCCTTTAAATGGTTCTTTACCCACTTACGTTGAGTTAGAAGTAACTTATTGCGAAGATGGAGTAAAAGGTAAATCTTTAAAAACTGCTGAGGTTACTGGTGGTATCAAAGTGCAAGTTCCTATTTTTGTGACCATCGGTGATAAATTAAAAATTACAACAGAAACCTGCGAATACGTTGAACGTGTTAAGTAATTAGTTTGAAAGTAACGATTACATATATACGATTAAAAGGTCCATTGAAGTTTTTTGCTTTGTCTTATAAGGCAATGAACATTTTAAAGCAGCTTAAAACAACAAATTGTAAAGCATTTAAAAAGCGTGGTATTTGGACTAAACATTATACCATGACATTATGGGAATCTGAGCAGCAATTAAAAGATTTTGCCAGAAGTGGAGCTCATTTGGAAGCCATGAAAACCAGTAAAAGCATTGCATCTGAGATTAAAACCTACACGTATGATGCGGATAAATTGCCAGATTGGAATAGCGCATTAAAGCTACTTGATACTATAAAACCAATAACTTATAGTTAAATAATTTAATAAACAGCTTCGCTTTTTAATATGTCAATAACGGTTTGCCCAGGTAATACTGTGTAAACGGGGATTTTTAATTGATATTTTGAGCAGAGTTCTTTAATTTTTAAATCAATTAACTCATTGGAATATCGTGAAGAAAAATGACCTAGAATTAATTTTTCTAATTTAATTTCACTTACGGCTTTAATAACATCTTCTAAGTGACTATGTTTGTTTTTTTCGTTATTTATTTTCACATCATCTAAACTTAAAAAAGTGGCCTCGTGAATAAGTATTTTTGAATTGTTCCAATGCTCAAAATTTTCTACTGGAGTATCTCCTGAGTAACAAAGCAAAGTTTCTGAAATTTCAATAGAGGTGTTTATTTTGCCTTGCTCCATTACTATTTTCTTTATTTCGTTCGGAGGTAAATTGGCAATCTCTGGTTTTATTTTACGCTTTACCAAAACAACTTTATATCCCAAACTCTTTGATATTTCTGGTTTAGCAGCAACATGAGAGTTTCGAATAGCCTCAACATAAATATTCTCTCTAATCCAGATTTTATCTTTTTCTACAATTGGTTTCCAAACAGAGCCAGAAACATGTGGGTCGAATTTTTTTGAAAATGTTTCTAAATTTGGGAATGAACCGCAATCTTTTGGGTAGTGGATAATTGGAAATCCTTCTCTAGCATTAAGTTGGTTAAATTGCAATAAACCCGTTAAATGATCTCTATCAGCATGACTTATAAAAGCATGTGTAATTTTTCTTGTTTTTTGTAATAAAGATGAACATAAACCATCTCCAACGTCAAACAACAATCCTAACTCTTCAACAAAATACCATGTTGAAAATAACGCTGTTGAATAACCCGAAATGGTGAGTTGCATGGTGCAAAATTATTTTATTATCAACTAAGATAATGAGAATTATGCTAGGTGGGAAATTACGTTATTGTAAATTTTTAACTATTTCAGCTTTATCAACTAGGCCAATTGTTGACCAAGTTAATTTTTTCTTTTTGTAAACGTGCAGAACAGGTATAGCATCAATTTTTAACTGCATTGCTATTTCAGGATTTTCATCAACATCAATGGTAATTAACTTAACTTTACCTTTCATTTCATTTTCAATTTCATGAACAATTGGTTTTAATTTTTTACATGGTCCACACCATACAGCATTAAAATCAACTAAAACAACTTTATCACTATCAATTTGGCTCATGAATTCATCCATGCTTAAGCCTTTTGTTTTTGCTGTTTCAGAAGCAACTTCAGTGTTTTGAGTTTCTTCTAACCCTGCCGAGCGCCATTTCATTATCCCTCCATTAAGTTCATAAACATCTTTAAAACCTAAAGTGCGCATGTGACTTGCAGCGTCTGCACTTCTTCCGCCACTCAGGCAATAAATTAAAACGGGTTTTTCTTTGTCTAAATTTTTAATGTTTTCATCAAAGCTTTCATTCTCCCAATCTATATTAGTTGCATTAGCAATATGTCCACCATCATATTCACTTGGAGTTCTAACGTCTAATAAAGTAGCATCTTTTAATTCACTTATTTTGTTTGCAAAATCTTTTGCATCTAAGTTATAGGAAACACCATTTGCATTTTTTGTATTACAATTAGTAAATGTAACTGCAAATGTTAATAAGAGAATTGTTGTAATTAATCGCATAATTAGTTAGAATGTTGATCGATGAGTTGTTTTAAATTGTTTGCAGGAACCACTCCTGATTGGCGCCATTTTATTTCGCCATTTTTAAAAAGAATTAGTGTGGGAACACCTTGTATTTGCAATGAACTAGCAATAGAAGGATTTTTATCCACATCTATTTTTAATATAGTTGCATTATCACCAACTTTACTTTTCAATTCTTCTAAAATGGGTTTCATCATTTTGCAAGGACCACACCATTCAGCAAAAAAATCAACTAGTGTTGGTTTATTACTATTTATTATTTCGTTAAACTTGTTCGACATGTTTAATTGTTGTTTGTAAAGATACTTTAGATTTTATAGAATTGGAAATTAAACATGCAATTTCCGATTTTTGCAGTATTCTTTCCGCTCTTTCTGTGTCAGCTTCTTTGCTTATTTCCAATATTGGGCGTAAAATAACTTCAGTCATTAGGAATTTCCCATCTATTTGTTCGAGTTTCCCATCGGCTTCGCATGAGAAATTAGTAAATTCAAGCTTTGAGTTTTCGGCAATAGCCAAGAAGGTTGTCATAAAGCAACTATTTACAGCGGCAGTAAAAAAATGTTCTGGCGACCAAACACCTTCTATTCCTTTTGGAAATTGAGGTGGTGTAGCCACTGTTATTTTATCGTTTAATTCTGGCGAAAAAACTTCTCCTTTTCTATTCTCTAACCAGTTAAGGTTTACTTTGTATAAATGCGCTGCCATGTTATTTTGTTTGAATTTCTTCAAAAGTTACTTCTTCACTGTTGTTGGGCTTATGGTTTGTTGGAGCGGGGCAGGAGTTACTTATTCCGCAGCAACCTGTATTGGTTACAACTTGAAATAATAAGAAACCTGCAATTAAACCAGAAAGCGCATCATGCATTACAATGGCATTAAAACCAATGTAAATCCCTAGAATTAATCGCAACCAGCGCATAAAATTCCAACCGCTAAGTAAATTGTTTCTCATTATCTAATTTTATTTTGTAAGCTGCTCCAACCGCCTCCATTATGAACGCTGGTGTAGCCATTTGATTTTAAGATATTTTTAGCTGAAGCACTTCTCATACCCGATGCACAACAAGTAATTATGGTTTTGTTTTTGTCTTTCAACTTGTTTAAGTTCCCGCTCAAACTATCAACCGAAATGTTTATCGAACCTTTGATATGGCCACTATTATATTCTCCTTTGCTTCTAACATCAAGTATAATAGCCCCTTGTTTCACAAGTTCAGCGTAATCAACGGCAGGACCCATTCCTAGTAATTCTTTTATTTTTTGTAACATAAATTTTATTTTGATTGGTAATAATTAACATCTAACCATGAGCCTGCGTTATGGCATTCAAAACCTTGGTTGGATAAATAATGATGAGCTTGACCACTTCTGCCACCAGATGCGCAACACAAAACTAATGGGCTTGATAATTGTTTTAATTCATCAATTCGCTGAGGTATTTCTTGCAGAGGAATATTAATTGAGCCAGCTACGTTTCCTCCCATAAATTCAGCAGGAGTTCTTACGTCAACTATGGTTCCTTGTTTTTCTTTTATTAATTGTTCAATAGTCATGTTTTCTAAATTTTATTGTTTGTCTTTTTTTATTGTAGATAAACCAAATGGCAAATACAGTGGACATGTGCCAATTAAACTGGTTAAAATAAACACACCAGCAAGTGCTAAAAGCACAATAGCTAATGTTCCTGAAATTTGATTTGCGAAGTATAAACCTGCAATTACTGCTGCGACAAGTATTCGAACTACTTTGTCAATTGTACCCATATTCTTTTTCATAATAATTGGTTTTAATTTATAGTACAAAGGTGTATCATTAAAACCTAGAATACGGTGACTTTTGTTACATAAGGGTAATTTTATTTCTTCCTAGTTGAATTAAACCTTCATCTTCCATTTGTTTTAAAAGGCGAGAAATAACTACGCGAGCTGTACCAAGCTCATTTGCAAGTTGTTCGTGTGTAATATGTAATGTTTTGGAATTTGATAAATCACTTTTTTTAATTAGAAAATCATGAACTCTTTCGTCCATTTTTTTAAAAGCAACAGCATTTACCACCTCTAAAAGCTCTTCAAAACGTTTGTGATACAATCTGAAGATATAATCAAGCCACTCAGGAAACTCTTTAATCATTTGAGTAACCTTGTCGATTGGAATAAAAAGAATTTCGGTTTCCTCTTCAACAATTGCTTTTACTTTACTAGTATCTTGATGTATTCCGCCAAGAAACGACATTATGCAGCTCTCACCGGAACGAATGTAATATAGAAGTAATTCACGACCATCTTCATCAGTGCGCATTACACGTATACTACCTTTGGTAACAATTGGAATAGCTTTGATGTAGGCATTTTCATTAAGAATAATATCACCTTCGCTAAATGTTTTTACAAAACCAAATTCTTTTAGTTTCTCCTGTATTTGAGGTGATGATTTAAATTCTGATATATCGTTTAGTTCCATTTATTTTTAATCAAGCGTTTCATTTGTTTCTTCTGAACTAGTATTGGTAAAAGTTAATCCTGTGTACTGTTCTATTTTTAAGATTACTTCTTCTGTATCCCAAGATGTCATGTTTTTACCAAAGCGAAATTTCTCATCTTCCGTTTCAATTTCAATAGTACCTTCATCTATTAAGTATTGTAGTTCCCGTTCTGTAGTGTTTAAGCCGGTAAAATCAACAATCTCATTATTCATTGGGTGATCGGTATATTGGATAGATCCGACATGCTCAAAACGCTTAATGTCTTTCAGTAAAAAGGAATATTCTTTATTATTAACCTTGATTTTCAAAAAATCATCATCAACAATAATCTCTTCTTGATGTGTTAAATTGTTCAGATAGTTTTTGGCAATTAATAAGAATAGTATCCCAGCACCTAGAGTAAGCACACCTAAAAAAGGATTCATGATACACATGTAAATCCCAAATAAAAAATAACCTCCTCCTGCTAGTAACATAATTACGCCTTGAAAACCAAAACCTATCTTCAAAACGGAACTAGTTGAATGGTTTAGCTGTAATATTAGCGGGTCTTTGGCCATAATTTAAAATCGAATTATATTTCCTCTGTACTCCAAGCCTCGGCTTTAGCGTCGAAAAGTATTTTTGTTTTTGCCCAAACAGTTTCAAACAAAGCTGAGTTTCGATATTGATCTAAAAATTTCAAATCAGTCCATTTACTATACGTAAAAAAAATACGTTTATCATTTACATCATTCAATAGTTTTAAATGAGTGCAACCTTCTGCTCCAGCTATTTGTTCTTTGTATTGTTTGAAGATGTTTTTGAAGGTTTCAACTTCCTCAATTTTAAAAGTCATTTTGACAATGCGTATATACATTTTAAATCAACGTTATTGTTTAAAAGTCAAACTGAAATGTTTCAGTTTGACTTCTTTTAAGTTTGGATTATTAATTTGCTTTAAACTCTGGTAATCTTCCTGGAGTGTAAGGCATTAATTTTTGATTTAATTGTTTTTCAATCGCCTCTAAGTCTGCTTGAGCTTGTTTTACTTCATTATAAACTTGAGCAAAATTTGCTTTTACATTTTTTAGAGACTCTGTATAGGTTCCGTTTTGTTGAGCTGTAACGTTAAATGCACCATAAGCAATGCCTTCAATTGAGCTTATTATTCCTGGTAAGGTTTCAAATTCACGTCCTGCTAAACTTCTATCACCATACATTTTTGTGGCAATATTATTTAGTTTATTTTTTAGTTTTACTAAATCATTGTTTAAGTCTAAGCCTAAATCAGAACTTTGTATCAATGATTTTTCAATGTATTTTACGCGCTCTCTAATTTCATTTGCAAAAGCATCTGTTCCTCCAACTACTCGTCTTAAATCAGCTAATTCTTTATTGAAATTTTCTAAACCTGTTACATCAGTTGCTGGAACAGAACTCATGTTTAATGATTTTAGTTTGAAGCTAACTTCATTTCCAATTTTTTTCGCTTCTTCATTCTCTTTATTACTTACAAAATATAATTGAGCTTTGTAGTCGCCTGGCATTGCTAAAAATCCTTTGTCTTCATCAGCATAAGGGTTGTCAGGGTCTGGTGTGTAAAACGAAACAGGTGTCGTTGTTGCATAGCGGCCATCCCAAACAATAGTGTTCATTCCTTTGTTAGCTCCCGATTTTAGTTTGCGCACAATGTTTCCGTTTTTGTCTGTTATTACACAAACTACAAATGCTTTTTCTTCATTATCCTCTAATCGTATCGAATCAGCGCTTGGATAAAATACATCTTGCCCTTTAGCAATTTTGTCTTTCTCTTTTTCTTTTCTAATATCTTTAATTGTTTTGTAGTCGTTTTTCAAATAGTAGTTAATAGTTGCGCCAATAGCTGGGTTTGGAGCGGTGTAAAAACTTGCTCCTTGAAATGATTTGCCTTTGTGTCCTAATGGAGTAGAAGGAATAAATAACAATGCATCTTTTATAGGGAAGATAGTTGCTTCGTTTTCAAAGTCTTCTTTTTTCACAGTTTGTAACATACTGTAATTGTCTAATACATAAAAGCCTCTACCGAAACTTGCTAATACTAAATCGTTTTCGCGTTTTTGAATTGCCATGTCTCTCACACAAATTGTAGGCATTCCTCCTTTAATTTGCATCCAATTTTTACCGCCATCTAATGTAAAGTAAACTCCGAATTCAGTTCCCACAAAAAGTAAGTTTGCATTAACATGGTCTTCAGCAATGCAATAAGCTGAGCCACGAGCAGGTAGATTTGAACTTATAGAAGTCCAAGTTTTACCTTTATCTGAGCTTTTCATCACATAAGGTTTAAAGTCACCAGCGCGATGATTATTAAAGATTGCATACACTACATTTTCGTTATGTTGCGATGCTAAAATATTTTGAACGAGCGTTTGGGCTGGAACACCAGTTACTCCATCTTTTTTATTCCAGGTGTTACCTCCGTCTTCTGTAATTTGTATTAATCCATCATCAGTACCAACGTATAGTAATTTTTCATTTTTTGGCGACTCGTAAAATGCAGTAATATTGCCATAAATAGATGTAGATTGGTTTTTAGCAACAGCATCCATACTCCAAACTTTACCCATCATTTTTAATTTATTACGATCAATTTGTTTGGTTAAATCCGGACTAATTACTTTCCAGCTAGCACCACGATCATCGCTTCTAAATAATTTGTTAGCTGCAAAATAAATTCTTTTGTTATCAAAATTACTTATGGCAAGCGGGGCATCCCAATTCCAGCGGTAAGCGGGTTCTCCTGCTTTTTCTTGAGGGCGAACATCTAAAACTTCACCAGTTTTTTTATCAAAACGAATTAAGCCTCCGTATTGCGATTCGGAATATACAATGTTTGGATCAACAGGATCTACTTGAGATTCAAAACCATCACCACCACAAGTGATAAACCAATCTGCATTTGTAATACCTGAAGCAGAAATGGTACGTGAAGGACCTCCCATACTGTTGTTATCCTGCGTACCTCCATAAATATTATAAAAAGGCAAAGCGTTATCGGTTGTTACACGATAGTATTGAGTAATAGCTAAGTTAGCTTTAAATTGCCAAGTTGCTGCGTTATCATAAGTCTCGTATAAACCGCCATCACAGCCCATTAGCATATGGTCAGTATTATCTGGATCAATGTATATAGCATGATTGTCAACATGTTTGTTTCTTTCTCCTAAACCTTTAAAACTTGCTCCACCATCTGTTGTTACCTGAGCCCAAGTGTCTAAACTAAAAACTTTATCTGCATTTTTTGGGTCAGCAACTATTTCTTGATAGTAATTTCCAGCAGTTGACCATGAGTTTTGTTTTTCCCAACTAGCCCCTCTGTCAGTGCTCTTGTAAAAACCTTTATTGTCATCATCAGCTTCTACAATGGCATAAATAATATCGGTATTTACTGGCGAAATAGCTAAACCTATTCTTCCAACATCACCACTTGGCAAACCATTGGTAAGTTTGTTCCATGTTGCACCAGAGTCTGTGCTCTTGTAAACCGCCGATTCTGGTCCTCCTGAAATATATGTCCACTCTGATCTTCTGCGTTGGTGTGCGCAAGCATATAAAATATTGGGGTGGTTCTTATCAATGTGTATTTCATTGAAACCAGTGTTTTCGCTAATGGTTAAAACTTGTTTCCATGTTTTTCCTCCATCGGTTGTTTTGTAAATACCTCTTTCGCCGCCTGCACTCCAAAGTGGACCGTAAGCCGCAACATAAACAATATCACTATTTGTTGGGTCTACAACAATTTCACCAATATGCTCACTTGTTTTTAAACCAACGTTTTTCCAAGATTTGCCTCCATCTTCGCTTTTATAAACTCCATCTCCATAAGCAACAGAGCGCTGATTGTTATTTTCACCACTACCAACCCAAATTATGTTTTGATTGTTAGGGTCAATGGTAACGCAAGCTGTTGAGTATGAACCTTCGTTTTCAAAAATGGGTTCAAAGGTTACTCCATTATTTGTTGTTTTGTACACACCACCACTAGCCACAGCTAAGTAGTAGATAGATTTGTTTTTCGGGTTTACTTCTATATCTACAATCCTACCAGAAACAACAGCAGGCCCAATGTTTCTAAATTTTAGATTACTAAAAGTACCAGCGTTTTCAATAGCAGGTTTTGTTGGAGTTTTTACCTCAACTATTTTAGGATCTTTTTTATTTTTTTGTGCAAATGTGTTTCCAGATAAACAAGTTAAACTGGCTAATGCTAATAATAATGTTTTACGCATGAAATTTAATTTTGTGTAAAAATAATAGAAAAATGCGATTTATAGCAGGAATTAACGTGCTATTAATGAGTTCATTTCAATTGAAAATATTATATTTGATTGTATTTTATCGAATGAGGTTTAAAATCTATTTTTCTTTATTTTTTTGTTTCTGTTTAAGCGGCACGTCGCAAACGAACAGTTCGGATAATTACATTCACTACACCAATTTATCCGACTCAACTTTTGAAGCTGTTCTTCGAAAAACGTATTTTGGTAAAACTCAGTTGATTTTTGTTAGAGGGAATGAAATAGTTGTGGATACTATGATTTTTAATAATGTGAAAGAGGCAATGAGAGATTCTACCATAAAGGTTAATTATAAAGATGGTGGTAAGAGTAAACTTAAATCGGAGGATTTTTGGGGATTAGTTACCGAATCGAAACAAGTTAAGCGATATATTGATGGTAAATTTTATACCATATGTGATTTTGAGGAGCCTTATATTTATCAAATAGGAAAGAAAGGGCATGAGCGTTATTTTTATAGTTTAACTTTACAAGGCGGATTTTATATGTTGCACGAATCAAGTATTAAGTTTGTAACTAATCCTGATTATCAAGCCTATTTAATGGCTTATTTGCATAAAGTTGAAACTGAAAAGAAGGAAAATGAACGCCTGAAGAAAGAGAAGTCAGGTATTATGGATGATGATACAGAGCAGACAATTGTGGAAACTATAAATTTGATTTTCAATATATTAAAGGCTTTTTCAAAGTAGTTATTCTCTTATTCTACTATTTTATTGAAAAAACACCAAATCCTACTTTGATTAGCGAAGGATTTGTTAATGACTAACGTCTAATTGTATAATTAAGGTTATAAAAAAGTAAATTTAATGATAAAAAATATGAAGAAATTTAAAGTATTAATTGTTGCATTATTCATCGTAGCAACTCATAAAGCGCAAACGTTTTATGATTTAAATACAATCCAAAACATTCAAATCACGTTTTCTCAAACCAATTGGGATTATATGCTGGACACAGCTACTGCCGGAAGTGAAGGTTATATTATGGCTCAATCTGTGAGTATTAACGGAACTGTGTTTGATAGTGTAGGGGTGAAGTATAAAGGAAATAGTTCTTATAATGCAAACCAAGTTAAAAACCCGTTTCATATTGAACTAGATACTTATAAAGCGCAAAACTACCAAGGGTACACTGATATTAAGCTGAGTAATGTGGCAAAAGACCCATCATTTTTACGCGAAGTATTATCTTACAAAATATTGCGTCAGTATATGGATGCGCCTCTATCAAACTATGCTGTAGTTTATGTTAATGGAGTTCAAATAGGTTTGTACTCTAGTTCAGAATCTGTTTCCAAGAAATTTGTGGATAATCATTTTTATTCAAACAACAATACTTTTGTAAAATGTAACCCTATTGGTGGCGCAGGTCCTGGCTCAACAGCTAAACCTAATTTGGTTTATTTAGGAATAGATAGCGCTTCTTATTCAGCGGCTTACGAGCTCCAATCTACAGTAGCTTGGAAAGATTTAATTGCTTTATGTGATACCTTAGCAAATAACACAAGTAATTTACCTAAAATTTTGGATGTTGATAGAGCTATTTGGATGATGGCTTTTGATAATACCTTTGTTAATTTGGATAGCTATATAGGTGGTTTTGCCCAAAATTATTACTTGTATCAAGATGATAACAATCGTTTTAATCCCGTTATATGGGATTTAAACGAATGTTTTGGAACATTTAGTAGTACGGGCACAACAAATTTAACTTCAACCACAACTAAGCAACAAATGACTCACTTATTGCATCAAAACGATGCTGCGTGGCCATTGATTCAAAAAGTTTTAGCAATACCAATGTATAAGCGAATGTATGTGGCACATATGAAAACAATTTTACAGGAAAATATTGCAAGTAACTCTTATTACACAGAGGCGCAGGCCTTACAAGCAGTTATAAACACAGCTGTACAAAGCGATCCAAATAAGTTTTATACGTATACACAATACCAAAATAATTTAACTACCGACGTAGCATCGGGTATGACTAGTGCACCAGGTTTAACAAATTTAATGAATGCTCGTAATACTTATTTAATGTCTCAAGCAGATTTTACAGCAACTCAACCAACGATATCAGCTATAAATAATGCGCCATTAAATCCTGTTTTAAATTCAACAGTATCAATAACAGCAAATGTAGTAAACACAAATACCAATGCTGTTTATCTTGGTTATAGATATGCTATTGATAAGCCTTTTGTGCGTGTATTGATGTATGATGATGGAGCACATGGTGATGGAGCTTCGGGCGATAATGTTTATGGTGCTAGTATCTCGGTAACAAGTTCCTTCATACAATATTATATTTATGCTGAGAATAATAATGCAGGAATTTTTTCTCCAGTACGCGCTGAACATGAGTTTTATACAATAAATGCTAGCTATTCAACATTAGGTGCCGGAGAATTAGTAATTAATGAATTTATGGCAGTAAATAATGCAACAGTTCAAGATCCATCAGGGTCTTATTCAGATTGGATTGAGCTATATAATAATACGGGGAATTACATTAATTTAAGTAACCTTTATTTGTCAGATGATGCACTGACTCCATTGAAATGGAGATTCCCTGATAATACAATTCTAGCTCCTTATGCTTATCAAGTGGTTTGGGCTGATAACGACACAACTCAAAGCGGTTTGCATGCTAATTTTAAATTAACTGCTGCAGGCGAAGATTTAATGTTATCGTATGCTAACGGAAATGTTTTGGAATTGCTTGCATTTCCTGCGCAAAGCGCAAATGTTTCCTATGAGCGTTGCCCAAATGCTACAGGGGCATTTGCTTATCAAGTAGCTCCAACTTATTTAGCAGTGAATTGTGTTGCAACAGGAATTGCTGAAAACTTAAGCTTTACAACAAAAGTTAATGTGTTTCCAAATCCAACTTCTAGTCAATTATTTTTGCAAAGTAACGAAAGCATAAAAAAGATTGAGTTATTTAATGCCCTTGGTGAGTGC
>CAZRUA010000062.1:0-18799 GCA_964603125.1 uncultured Flavobacteriaceae bacterium
TAACGCTCAATTTTTTCATCCATGTACACATCCTTCACAACATTACGAGCTTTGATGATATCTTCGGGAGAAATAATTTTATTTGGACTAGGCATTCCGCCTTGTGCTAAATTAGAAGTGATAATTCTTCTTTCGTCCTCACGGGTTGGGTAAGTGATTACCACCTTTAACATAAAACGATCTACTTGAGCTTCTGGCAAAGGATAAGTTCCTTCTTGCTCAACAGGGTTTTGTGTTGCTAAAACTAAAAACGGATTTGGCAGCTGAAATGTTTGCTCACCAATTGTTACTTGCTTTTCTTGCATAGCTTCAAGCAAAGCACTTTGAACCTTTGCTGGCGCACGATTTATCTCATCAGCCAAAATAAAATTCGCAAAAATAGGTCCTTTCTTAATTGTAAACTCTTCACGCTTTTGATTGTAAATCATAGTACCTACTAAATCCGCAGGCAACAAATCGGGCGTAAACTGAATACGACTAAATTGTGCGTCAACACATTTTGAAAGTGTATTAATAGCTAAAGTCTTAGCTAAACCTGGTACACCTTCTAACAAAATATGCCCGTTAGACAATAAGCCAATCAACAATCGTTCAACCATGTGTTTTTGGCCAACTATTACTTTGTCCATTTCAGAACTTAGTAAATCAACAAACGCACTTTCACGTTGTATTCTTTCGTTTATTTCTTTTACGTCAATCATACCGTTTTTTTAAGGAACTCAAAATTAGTAATTCCCTTGTAAATAATAGGGGAAACAAAGCCCAATTAACATTTTTTTTGAGTGCTAAAATGTGAATAAAACACAAAAAAAGCCTAAAAATGATTCATTTAGGCTTTGGAAGACAAAATCTTGAATAGTATAATTTTTGAAATTAACTTTCGAATTTAATAGGGAGATATTGAATAACTCTAACAGCCTGATTACTATTTCTGCCGGGTTTCCATTTAGGCATTATTTTAATTAAACGTTTTGCTTCTTCATCAACCTTTTGAACGCCCGAACCACGCAAAATTTGAATATTCTCTAATAAGCCTGTTTTACCCACAATGAAACTTACATAAACTGTAGCACGAAAATTATTAAAAGCAAGTTCGCTAGGATACAAAAGATTTTTTTGAATGAACTTATTTAACGAATCCTTTCCGCCCGGAAAACTAGGCATTTCATCGGCTACAGAGTAGATAGATTCATCTTCGTTAACCTCAGTGAAATCAGCTTGTGCGAAGCTTGAGCTAAAATTAAAAAAAATTATTAGAAAAGAAAAATTAAAAATCAATTTACAAAACATGCCAGCGAAGCTAAATCATTTTTTTAAAAATCATCGTCATCCTCGTCGATTATTTCCTTCTTTTTATCAGCATCTTTTCCACTAAAATCCACTTTAAACTTTTGTTCAGCTTTTACCTTTTCTTCTTTTTTCTTTTTAATTATAGCACTATCCTTCTTAAATAAACCGAACTCCTCGTTTAAAATAGCTTTTAGATTTTGCTTTTCTTCTTTAATATCTTCCTTAATCTTTTGCTTCATTCCTTTTCTATCATACTTAATTATAGGATTATCAACAGTACCTGTTATAGTAAGATATACACAGCGTTTATTTTCAGGGTCATTTTCAACCAAAGCCAATTCCTCATCCAATTCCTTTTGTTTACCAGGACGTTTTGCTAAAACTTCACTTAAAAGTAATTTAACGTGATAGTCAATTCTGTTATCAAAATAATGTTTTCCGTATATATCCAAGTTTAAAGCCGAATTACTAACCTTTGTTTTAGAAATATCAATTACCTTATCTTTAATTACAATAGAACTGCTTAAGGTGCTAAACTTAATATGCTGTAATTCTTTTAATTCAACATATTTTGAAAGGCTTTCTAGCGGCTTAAAATCAATTAATTCGCCATTATTTATAGTTAGATTACAATTTGCCACTAATTTTGAAAAGTCACAAACTAAAGCTTTACTCCATTGCGAACTAAAATCAACATTAGAATTTAAAGTACCTTTAATGTGTTTATCCTCCAAGGTAGTTTGCCCAAAATTATTCATCTGGTAAAAAACTTGCTTTGCATTTAAATCACTTAAAGTTGCTGAGCCTTTTATTTCTATTTGATTCGCTAGGCTAGCGTCTAACATTCCATCCAAACTTATTGATCCTCCCATTGCCTTCAGGTTTAAGGATTGAGCCAACATCTTTTGATTCTTAACAATTACTTTGCCTTGAATATCAGTCGCCGAAAACTTACCCAATTGCGTTTTACCAACTTCCACTATCAAATTAAGATCTAGAAAATTACTTAAACTAAAATTAGTCGAACCGCTTGAAGTACTAGCATCAGCTGCCATTATCTCATCCAATGAAACTAAATTACTTTTAACATTTGCGCTAATAACCAAAAGCTGTTCTGGCTTTAATACCCAAGGGATAAAATTCGAACATGTTCCGCTTAGCTCTGCATCGCTACTTCCAAAAACAATTTTAACATTCTCGGTAGTGAGATTATTATTTTGCAAAGTAAGCTTGCCTTGAGGCATTACAAAGCTTTGTTTATCATTCTTAAACATCAACTCCAAATTGCTTATGTTAATTATCCCAGTTGCCGAATTACTTGGATCCGACAAATCACTTTTTAATTTATTGATATTCCCTTTAATTGCAAAATCAGCATCGGCCTGCCCTTTCAAACTTTGAATAGTATCAATAGGATAAAAATTTGTCAATTCCTGCAAATTAATATTTGCCTTACACGTTATGTCAACATTTGGGTTATTAAAATCAATAATCGAACAATCAGCGGCTATAGAATTAGAATTTAAGTTAGCCCTAATTCCTTTTAGAATTAATGTTTCTGGTTGTTTCTTGTTTTTGGAGTAACTTCCAACAAGATTAATATTACTTAATTTGCTACCACTTTGTTTATGTAAAAGAGTTCCACCATTTACTCCGAAATTAGCATCAATAAAAACATCGGCGGTATCACTTATATAAGTTTTAATTATTCCGTCAAAATTAAAATTTCCTTCGCTCGAGTAATCCTTTACCTTTTCTTGTTGAGACTCGGGCAATAAACTCAAGGTTTGAGCTATGTCAATATTATCGCCTTTTGCATTGATATTGGCAAACCATGGGCTAGAATTTGTTTTTGTGATGCTCCCGTTTACAATTAAAGATAAGTCATTAATAAAGAATTTTGAATCCTTAATTTTGTAAGAATTGTTACTGACATCAACATCAAATTTATATTTTAAGAGTTTATTCTTTAAATAATTTCTCTTCTCAAAATTGAGTTCCGTTACTTTAATTTTACCATCACTGGTGAGAGTGTAATCCTCATTTTCAAAACTACCACTAATGCTTGCCTCATCTATATTTGCAACAATTTTTTGAGCTAATTTTTTATTACGGTACTTAAACTTAATATTGGTTAAACTAACCTCTTCCAACTTAAATGAAACCGAATCGTTGGAACTGCTTGATGAATCTGTTTTCCAAATAATAAAATTAGGATTGCCCTTAGAGTCGACTTTTAAATTTAAATCAATAGAGTTACACGCTACTTTTTTAATGGTATAATTTTTATTAAAAATATCCATCACATTAAACTGCAAAGAAATATTTTCAGCCGTAAACAAAGTGTCCTTTTTTTCCTTTTTTAAGGCTTCATAGGCCATCACATCATTAAATTCAATGGCTGCATTTGGAAAGGTTTTAATAATGGTCAATTCAATGTTTTTTCCATCAACTATAATTTCGGTAGCCAAGTATTTATTTAATTCAGAAACTATTCTTTCCTTCACTTCATCTTCAAAAATCCAAACTAGAAGTATGGCAGAAAGCAATAAAAAAAATGCAGTACCAAATAACCAGAAAAAAGTTTTTCTGATAATACGCCACCAATTACGTTTTGGTTTTTCAAGTATTACATTTTCTTCAACCATAAAGTGCAAATTTCCGCATTATTACTACGTAAGTATTACAATAAGGTTAAAGGATTTAAACAAAAGGGGTTTGAAAACTAAGATTTTAACATTTATTAGCTAAGCAAAATTTCTTTTGCTTTGTATTTGATGAGTTTTGCAACCTTCGATTACTTTAATTGGGTAATACTACCCTTACTAATATTTGTTTCACGTTTGGCCGATGTGACCTTAGCTACACTTCGTCATATTTTTGTATCAAAAGGTTTCAAAAAAATAGTTCCATTCTTAGGTTTTGTAGAGGTGTTGATTTGGCTAATTGCAATGCGCCAAGTATTTAACAACTTACACAACGTTGCCTGCTTTTTTGCATGGGCAGCTGGTTTTGCAATGGGAACTTTTACCGGAATGAAAATTGAAGAGCGCTTGGCCCTAGGTATGCAAATGATACGAATAATTACTAATCAAGATGTAACCAAACTTACTGAGAGTCTTCAAAATCAACATCATGGAGTTACTATTATTGATGGACAAGGTTCCCAAGGCCCAGTGAAACTAATTTTTATGATTGTGAAAAGAAAAAACAAAAACGAAGTCATAAATTTAATACATCTACATAATCCAACCGCATTTTATAGTATTGAGGATGTAAGAAGCTCTGAACATGGCGTATTTACCGACGAAAAAGAACTAAGCTTTTGGCGAAAATTTATACATTAACCCAAGTTTCATGTTTCAATTAAATTTTGTAATTTAGTATCGAATTAAATGAAAAAAACACTAGTAATATTATTCTTTACGCTTATAGGTACTTACAATTTAGCAGTAGGTCAAAACACTATTCCCGTAAATATACCAAACGTGTTTACTCCCAATTATGATAATGTAAATGATACTTGGAGCGTTACTATTGGAAATTTACCAGAAGACATTACTTACACATCATACTCATTGACCATTTTTAACAGATGGGGCATTAAAGTTTTTGAAAGCGAACAACCTCGCCGAAAATGGGATGGCCATGATACAAGCGGTTTAGAGTGCGAAGCGGGTACTTTTTATTTTGTAATTAAAACGGAATACAGTAGTGCCGGAATAAGTGAAAGCTTAGATACAAAAGGCACAATTCAACTTTGTCGTTAAGCAATTTTGGCTTTTTTTAACATTTATCCTATTACCAATTTTATATTACAATTTCGTAAATTTGCTTATGATTTTTAAGAAAATTCCTCTATTAATATTAGCTATAACCATTGCATTTAAATCAAATGCACAAATTCAAATTCAGCAACCACACGGTAGCTTAGTAAATTGGTTAACTATTGAACAAGCGCAAGAATTAAACAAAAAAAATGCAAAACCATTTTTAATTGATTTTTATACCGATTGGTGTGGCTGGTGTAAAAAAATGGAGGCTACAACTTACTCTCAGCAAGGCTTAGCCAATTACATTAATACTTATTTTTATCCTGTTAAATTTGATGCTGAAACGCACGACACTATAGTATATAACGGACAAGTTTACATCAATCCCGATTCTACTAAAAGAAGTACACATCAATTAGCTGTTAAATTATTGAACGGGAAATTAATGTACCCTTCTACTGTATTAGTGAATAACAATTACCAATTTAACTTTGTTTCTCAAGGTTATTTAGAAAACAAACAAATTGAACCTTTATTAGTTTATACACTTGAAAATGCTTTCAGAAGCAGTAATTACGAAGATTTTAATAAAAATTTTCAAGCTACATTTTATGATACAACAAAGGCTAACTCAAAATTAAAATGGCATACATTTAACGAAGCTTTAGCATTGCAAAAAATTAAACCAAAAAAATTATTAGTTGATGTTAGCGCAAGTTTTTGCAATACATGCAAAGTAATGAACAAAATGGTGTATCCGGATTCGAGTTATATAGATTATATCAATAATAATTTTTACTTAGTGAATTTTGATGCCGAGAGTACTGATACTATTGTTTTTAAAAATACCACCTATGTAAACCCTAGAGCTCAAAACTACCCATTCCACCAGATATGCGCTCCTATTTCAAAAAACGGTTTTGCCTTACCTGCTTTATCTATTTTGGACGAAAATCAAAATGTAGTAGATATGATTCCATTCTACATCCCCAACACAGCGATGAATAACATACTTCATTATTTTGGAGACAATGTTTATCTCAATACTAAATGGGAAGATTATATTAAGTCAAAAAATCCGCAACAAAATATTACACCAAGTACAACTACTGCATCAGATACAAAAGTTACACCCTCTAAAAAAACAGAAACAAAATCGGGAGTTAAGAAATCTACAGCAAAAAAATAGTTTTAATGAAATTTAAATTTATTACAACTATATTCATTTTACTGTTCATTTCCTGCAACAATAACAACACAAAAAAACAGGAGGAATCAAAACAGAACATCAACGATACCTCTTACAATAACATCCTACTCTATCCTGTTGAAGTTAATGGTAAATATGGCTTTGAAAGTCATGATGGGAAATTAATTGTTCCAGCCAAATTCGATTTTGCTTTAGAGTTTAGTGAAAACCTTGCGCGTGTAGGAAAAGGCAAAGTAGAAGATTATTTTTTGGTTTCAGGTAAATGGGGCTATGCAAACAAAAAAGGTGAACTAGTAATAAACTATATTTATGCCGATGCTCACAACTTTACGGAAGGCCTTGCTGCAGTTGGCAAAGGTGATTACAAAGAAGAAGAATTTACTGGTAAATATGGTTTTATTAATAAAGATGGTAAAGAGGTTATTCCATTTATATATGATGAAGTGCGTGATTTTTCGGAAGGACTTTGTGCGGTTAGAAAAGGTGTATTAGGTGATACAAGCTGCTATTTTATTGACAAAACAGGCAAACAAGCAATAAATAAAAAATACACGCAAGCCGACAATTTTTACAGCGGAATTGCAGCCGTTGGATTAAAAAACAAATTTGGCTTTATAAATAAAAAAGGAGAAATAGTAATTGATTTTAAATTTAGCAATTACAAAACATTTGCAAACCCAATTAATCCAAGTATTGCTTCCTATTTTGATGAGAGTGGAAACGCATTGCTTCAACAAAACAACAAGTGGGGATATTTTAACAATCAAGGAAAAGAAGTTATACCTTGTAAATTTGATGATTTGGGACCTTTTTCCGACGGAATGGCTTGGTTTAAACAAGGGGAAAAATTTGGTTATATAAATACGAAAGGTGAAATTATTATTAAAGCTCAATTCGACAACATTACAAGTTTTGGTGATGGCACAGCAAGTGTATTAAAAGAAAATCGTAATTTTAAAATCGATAAAACAGGTAAAGAAATTAAATCCAATGGCTAACATTTTCGAATTCAACGGCTATAAGCCCGTAATACATCCTAGCTCATTTATCCACCCTAACGCAACAGTAACTGGTAATGTTATCATTGGAAAAAATGTATACGTTGGACCCGGAGCTGCAATTAGAGGTGATTGGGGCGAAATAATAATTGAAGATGGTTGCAATGTACAAGAAAACTGCACTATTCATATGTTTCCAGGAGTTACTGTAACATTAAAAGAATCGGCTCATATTGGACACGGAGCTATTATACATGGAGGAACAATTGGAAAAAATGTTTTAGTAGGAATGAATGCTGTTGTAATGGATAATGTGGAAATTGGTGATAACTGCGTTATAGGCGCTTTATGTTTTGTGCCTGCCAACAGTGTATTTGAAGCAAGAAAAGTTATTGTTGGAAATCCAGCAAAAATTGTAAAAGATGTAAGTGATGAAATGATAGCATGGAAAACAAAGGGTACAGCTTTATATCAGCAATTACCAAAAGATTGTTACGATACATTAAAACCCTGCGAACCGCTAACAGAAATTCCAGCTAACCGTCCAAAACAGCAAGATATTTACAAAACTTGGAAAGAAACAAAATCTTAAACTTCCTATGAATCAAATTAAATTTTACACCTTACTTTTTTTAACATTCTACAAATGCAATTGTCATTTCAAATGCATTTTTTCAAAAAAGGCTTAAAATCAAGATTTAGCTGCTAAAATTGTTGATTTTACAGCTAAAATAAATTTTAGAGACAGCCAATTAATACGTAAATTTATGTCGCTTATTTTTACGACATGAATACTAAAAAAATATTTCTGATTGCACTATGTGCTATTATTAGCAATTTCGTTTTTGCACAAAACAACGTTGGTATAGGTACCACAACTCCTGACGCCTCTTCGGCTTTAGATGTTACGGCAAACAACAAAGGTGTGCTCGTGCCGCGCGTAACAACCGCGCAACGTTTAGCAATACCATCTCCTGCAAATGGATTGTTGGTTTATGATTCAAGCGTAGATTGCTTTTACTATTATATTTCTGCAACTACAACTTGGCAATCAATGTGCCCTGGTGTTGGCCCACAGGGGCCTCAAGGACCACAAGGACCGCAAGGTCCAGCTGGTGTAGCTGGTGCAAACGGGATTAATGGTACAAATGGCGTAAACGGTGTAAATGGTACTAACGGAACAAATGGTTTAAACTGTTGGGATTTAAATGCGAATGGAGTTAACGACCCATCAGAAGACATTAACTCAGACGGACAATTTAACACATTAGACTGTAAAGGTCCAGCTGGAACTCCAGGAAATACTTGGACTTTAAGCTCAACTAATTTCAATCCTACTGGTACAGTAACAGTTACACCAAGCACAGGAACAGCTGTCACTTCAACACAACAAGCTTGGTTAGTTGGAGGTAATGCAAACACAGCTCTTGGAAGCATGGGTTCAACAACAAATAATCATGTAACATTTATAAGCAATAATACCGAACGTGCTCGTATGCAAAGTGCTGGTAATTGGGTAATCAATAATATTGCAATTAATAACGGCGACGTTTTTTCGTCTTACGCGAATAACACATCAAATGGAACAAGCAATACAAGTGCTTTAGGTAATTATGCTATTAGTGGCTATGCTAATAGCAGTGCTGGCGCCGGTTTATACGGACAAAACGATGCAAATGGCGGACAAGGTGTTTATGGTTTTAATTCTAACACTAACCCAGGAACAAGCGGGTCGGGAGTTTACGGCGAAAGTTTTGGTAACAATGGTGGTAATGGTGTGTTTGGAAACTATTTAGGCACATCGGCTACAGGTGTTGCTGTAAGAGGACAAAGTGTTGCTAATAACAGTATAGGTTTAGCAGGTTTCAATTCGGGCTCAAACAGCTACGGTACTTTTGGTGAAGTAACCAACAGTGGCGCTGGCGTTTACGGTCGTGCTTTGGCAAGTGGCGATGGTGTTTATGGTTTATCAAACAATTTAAATTTTCAAGGTGTAGCTGGATTTAATAGCGCAGCAGCAGGCACTGGTGTTACTGGCGCAGGTAATAATGGCCCGGGCATTTACTATTTACTTGCAGGCTCGGGTGGAGCTTTTTCGGGGAAACAAATTGGGGTTTATGGTCGCGTTGTACAAGATTCAACTACTAATGGATTAGATAGAGCTGGTGGATATTTTTATACGAATATAAATGCTTATTCATTTATAGGTGCTGTTTCGGCTGCAGGTACTGTTCGTAAAATAGAAGGATTTGGAACAGTTAATACAACCATTAAAAACAACTATAACGAAAACGTATTAATGAGTGCGCCTGAAGCTCCTGAAAATTTATTTGAAGATTATGGATCAGGTGAAATTATTAATGGTTCAGCTCATATCAATCTCGACCCTATATTTAGCAAAAATATAGCTGTTAATGATAAACACCCTTTGCGAGTTTTTATTCAATTAGAAGGGGATTGTAATGGTGTATTTGTTACGAATAAATCAGCCAATGGATTTGATGTAAAGGAACTTTTAAACGGTAAATCAAATGTTAAGTTTACTTGGCATGTAGTTGCTAATCGCGCAGATGAAGTTTTAAACGATGGTTCAACAGCAAAATATAGTGAAGAACGTTTCGCACCAGCAATGAAACCTTTAGGCGTTAATAAATCAGAACCTAACTTAGGACCAACCACACAAACAACAACAGTAGAATCAAGAAAATAATTTTATGAACGATAAAAAAGCATTTCGAATAATTTTAGCGGCTTCAATTTTAGTATTTGCATTAGTTATTATTTTAAACCGAAAATTATTAGGACAACCAAGCTATATACCTGATTTTATTTATTTCTTACCAAAGTTAAATGCAATTTTAAATGGAACATGTACCATACTTTTAATCTTATCTCTATTAGCGATAAAGAAAAAAAATATTGCTCTACATAAAAAACTAAACTTAACTGCTTTTACACTTTCAACTTTGTTTTTATTATCTTATGTAACTGCTCATTATTTTATTCCCGACACATTTTATGGTGATAGTAACCGCAACAGAATTTTAGAGGAAGCCGAGGCTGCTGCTGTTTCTGGTATTAAACCAATTTATTTAGTTATTTTACTTTCGCACATTTTTCTTGCTGCAATAGTAATGCCTTTAGTTTTGCTTTCCTTTTATTTTGGTCTTACCAATCAAGTTGAAAAACATAAAAAACTTACACGATTTAGCTATCCTATTTGGTTATATGTAACTATTACTGGTGTAGTTGTTTACTTAATGATATCACCCTACTATGCCTACATCTAAAAAAAGAAATACTTTTTATATTGTAGTTGCAATAACATTACTTTTTGTTTTGTTTAGCGCTAATCTTTCTGCTCAATGCGCCATGTGCAAAGCTGCTGCTGAAAGTGAATTAGAAAAAGGAACAAAATCTTTAGCTGCTGGTTTAAATACGGGGATCTTATTTTTAATGGCTGTTCCTTACATTGGTATAAGCATTTTATTTAGAAAAGAAATTGCTTTGTTCTTTCGCCAAATTAAAACAAAAGAAAGACAAGTGTTTGACAAAAAAAGATTACAAAAATTTACTTTTGCCATAACTTTTGCAACCGTAATTGTTTTGCTCTTTACATTATTCATGATAGTAAAATAAAAATATGCTTAAAAAAATCATTACTCCAATCGTTGCTCTTTTATTTGTTGCATGTTCATCAGAACCCGGAAAAACAAAAGAAATAGCAAAACCATCGCCATTAGTGTGCGAAAACTCTAAAGTTGAATCAATTGATTTAATGCTAGGAGATACAAAACTAAGTAACAATAAAGTGCCATTTGGTTCAACTTTTACAGTAATCTTTAAAAAAACTTCGGGTTTTAAGGCTGAGAAAGGTAAAGTGTTTCTTGATGCAAGCATACAAGTTTTCGATTCACTAAATAACAAATTAGTTAATTTAGATAAACTTTTTGATGAAGAATACAAAGATGGTATGCCCGTTGAAATTTTTTCAGAGAACTTACTATTAAGTTTAATATGCCGAACTCCATTAAAAATGAATAACAACTACAAAGTAGTTTTCACTATTAAAGATAAATTGTCCACAGCTAAGGTTACTTATTCAGATAATTTTTCAATGGTTCCTACGCCAGGTTTAACATACAAAGAAGAAGGCTTGAAAAGTGATGGTTTTTTCTTTTGTATTAATAACTTAAAGTATGGGAACTTCAGAAATGAAATTAATCCAGGCGATGTAATTCACTCGTATTGTACTGGATTAAATGGCTTTTCGGCAGTAGATGGTAAAGTTTGGATAGATGCGAATATCAGTTTATTCAACGATAAAAACATCTTGGTGAATGAATTTAAAGACCTATTTAAAGATTATGATGCTACTGGTGTAAATGAATCTGATGTAAAAGATTTACTATCATTAGATTTATCTACTTCAGAAAAGATGAAATCAGGAGAAAAGTATTATGCCATTTTTTCGATAGGTGATAAAAAGGCTAAAACAAAAGTTACTGGGCGATACGACTTTGTGACGAAATAAGCTATTCGCTATCCAATATTCTAACATTATGACGATAACCCCAAGCTTTTTGAACTGCCTCAAAGCTTAAACGATAATTCTCAATCTTTTCATCACCAGCTTTTATTGTTGAATCAATACGAGCAACTTCAGCATCGTAGTTTAAACTATCATAGGGTGTTTTATACCATTTTGTAAGCTCATAATACTCGTTATTAGCAACATTCAAATATTCATCAAAGTAATTCAAACACGATACTTTCATTGAGGAATCTTGTTTAAAAGCACCCATCTTTTTTATCACCTCGATACTACTTTTAATTTGTGAAACAAGATTGTTATACAACAAATCAACGGAATCAATTGATGCGTTATAACTGCGCTCATTGTATATATTGTGCACTGCGATTATCTTTTTCTGCTCAGTAACCATTTTATCGTTGTACTTTACAGCAATATCGCCTTCCTTTAAAACTAAATTGCCACAAGAAATTAAACTTCCTGTGGCAATTAAAATAACTAGTTTCTTATATAATTTCATTGTTAATCTCTGTTTCCAAACAATCTTAACAAGGTTAAGAAAAGATTTATAAATGTAACATACAAGTTTAAAGCACTTAATATTCCCAGTTTTTTCATTTGTACTGAACCATCATTATACTCACTCATGTTTTTTAAATTTTGAGTGTGATATGCCGCTAAACCTGTAAATATAACAACACAAACAATAGATAAAATAAAATCTAGACCTGAGCTCTGAATAAAGTAATTAACTAATGACATAACTATTACACCTAAAAGTGCAAACATCATTATTGTACCCATTTTAGACAAATCCGTTTTTGTTGTTGCTCCTAATAAAGCCATCAATCCAAAAATACCAGCAGTTGAAAGAAATACATAGCCAATTGTTGCCATTTTATATTTCAAAAATATTGTTGAAAGACTAATACCCATCAACAATGAATATCCCAAAAACAAAGCAACCAAAGCAAAATATGATAGCTTGTTAAATCCAAAATTCATTACCAGAACAATAACTATCGGACTGAATGCAAAAACATACCATAAAGTTTTTACTCCTATTATCTTACTTTCGTCAAAAGGGCTTTTCACAAATAATAGATCACTTAGTGAAGGCACCGCAGCAAACGCAAAAGAAGCTACCGCAGATATAACTAAAGCCAAAAACATCCAAGCAAAAGTAGACACCAATAAAGATTTATCTTTAGCTGTAGTTGTTGTAGTTGAAAAGGTAGTAAAATTAGTACCTCTATTAAAATTTTCCATAATTATTGTTGTTTTTTTACACTACAAATTTACGAATAAAATGCGTCGAAATAACACCTAAAATTTGTTAAAAATCCAACTCCAAACTATGGGGTATTTTCCATACCCAAATGAATTAAAGCATCACCCTCATTCACAACAGGCTGATTGTTCACCCCAACTATATATGCATCATTAGGAGCAATAATCTTCTCATCAAACTTTCCGTAAGGATTACAAATAACACCAATTATGTCGCCTTTATTTACGTAAGAACCGTTTGCTGCATTCGTATGAAATAATCCTGAATTTTTAGCTCTTAACCAAGTATCCTTTCTAATTTTAACACTGTGATTATTGGGCACTTTAGCATCTATCATTCCCTTACTGCTTAAAAGTCGTAAACAACCGTTTAAACCTTCGTTTATGGCTCTGTAATCAAACCGCATACTTTCGCCACCTTCATAAACCAAAATACATTTACCCTTTTTGGAGGCCTCTTTTCGCATAGTTCCCTCTCTGTAAGTCGAATCGATTGTTAAAGGAGCCGAAAAACAATGAGCAAGCTCCAAATTGTCATGAAAATCGAAAACGCATCTAATTTGTGGGTAATTATTTATTTTAGAACCGCCAGTATGAAAATCAACACCGCAATCAATCAGCGGAATAATGTGTTTCATAATATCATAAGCAATTCTACTTCCTAACGAACCGTTTTTGTTTCCCGGAAAACACCTATTCATATCACGTCCATCAGGCAAATCGCGTGATCCAAATAAAAACGATACTATATTAATAATTGGCAAGGCAATTAAAGTTCCACACTTTAAATTATTTACTTCTTCGCGGTTAATTATTTTCCTAATAATTTCAACACCATTTGTTTCGTCACCATGCATTCCTGCACTAAGCAATATGGTTGGCCCATCATTTACACTTCTAAAAACATAAACCGGAATTTCCATTTTAGTTTGCGTTGGAAGTTCGTAGGTATTTAAAATAATCTGTTTGTTTTCGCCCGGAGCAATAACATTTTTATTTATGATAATATCTTGTGGCATATTTGCAATATTACTGAAATATCCATAGAAATCCGATTTTAAACTTCCCTTTTGAAGCATTTTTTATTACTTTTGCTACGAAATAAAAATTACAACAATGAACGAATTATTGAAACCTATAATGGAAAATGCTAAGAGCCACATGGAAAAAAGCATTAGCCACCTAGAAAGTGAATTACAAAAAGTACGTGCAGGAAAAGCTAATCCTGGTATGCTTGAAAATGTATTGGTGGATTATTATGGTGCAAAAACTCCATTGAGTAACGTTGCTAACATAAATACGCAAGATGCAAGAACTTTGGTAATACAACCTTGGGAAAAAAGTATGTTAACTCCTATTGAAAAAGCTATTCAGATTGCTAATTTAGGTTTTAACCCACAAAACGATGGTATATTAATTCGCATTATCGTTCCACCATTAACAGAAGAACGTCGTAAAGATTTGGTTAAGAAAGCCAAACAAGAGGCTGAAGATGCTAAAGTGGGCTTAAGAGCTGCTAGAAAAGAAGCAATGGAAAAAGTTAAATTAGCTCAAAAAAGCGGTTTACCTGAAGATGAAGCCAAAGACGCTGAAACAAAAATTCAAAAACTGACCGATGAATATTCTGCTAAATGTGAAAAACACTTAGAACAAAAAGAAAAAGAAATATTAACTGTATAATTTTAAACCCCGAAAAATTTCGGGGTTCTTTATTTGAAAACGAAACAAAAAATAATTGCCTTTTATATTGCACTAATTTTTATTGGTTGGAACCAAAAAATATTAGCGCAAAGTAATTACTATTTCCGTCCGCTATTCTCCTTAGGTTTAGTGGGAAATCAAATAGATGGGGATAACCAAAGCGGCTATAATAAAGTAGGGCCAAACGGCGGAATATATATCAACCGAGCCTTCTCTGAAAAAAACGAATTTGAATTTGGTTTAACTTACATTCAGAAAGGAGCTCGTAAAAACATTGATCCTGAAAAAGGAGATTATAATTTTTACAAACTTAGACTTAACTATGTTGAAGTGCCTTTTTTACTAAAACACAATATCAAAAAATACAAATTAGAAATTGGTGCTAGTGCAGCATACCTATTCAAAAGTTACGAAGAGAGTAATGCTGGGGTTTTAAACATCCCTTTTAGAAAACTAGATATTTCATATAATATTGGCTTAAATTTAAAGTTGAATGAAAATTGGATTGCAGGAACAAGAATCTCCTATTCGATAATCCCAATTAGAACTCTAACCGTTGCAAATTTCTATTACAATAATTTCATGAGCAGAGTGTTAAAACCTGGCTTCTATACTAATAATTTGTGCCTATCATTAAACTATATTATCAACAAGAAAACAAGCAACTAATGGCAAAACATAAAATAGTAATAGCCGTAACAGGCGCAAGTGGGTCGATATATGCTAAAGTTTTATTAAACAAATTAGTTTTACTACAAAATCAAATTGAAGATGTTGGTTTAGTGATGAGCGACAACGCAAAAGACGTTTGGAAACACGAGCTAGGGAATGATGATTACTCAAAACTTCCTTTTAAAATTTATAACAAAAATGATTTTTTTGCGCCCTTCGCATCAGGCTCAGCTAAATACAACACAATGATAATATGTCCATGCAGCATGGGAACTTTAGCTCGCATTGCTTCAGGCATTAGCAATGATTTAACATCAAGAGCTGCTGATGTTATTTTAAAAGAAAGAAGAAAACTCATTTTAGTTACGCGTGATACTCCATTAAGCTTAATTCATATTAACAACATGAAAACAATTACCGAGGCCGGAGGAATTATTTGTCCTGCTTCGCCTAGTTTTTATAGTATGCCCAAAACAATTGAAGAATTAGCTTCAACTGTGATTGACAGAGTAATTGATTTAGCGGGATTAGAAAATGATAGTTATAGATGGGGAAATAAATAATATAAATTACCTAATGAAAAAACTCATTATCCTTTTACTTGCCATTGTCGCAAATAATATTGTAGCTCAAGAATTAAATAGATTTGGGCATATTATAGACATAGAAGAAAAAACTAATTACACTGTAAATAGTTTATCTAACAATGAAGTGTTTTGCACAATCAACAACTTGAAATTAAAAGGTAACTCGGTTTTTGAAATTAAAGGTGGTTATTTAACATTAGATGGTTGCTACGAAAACACTGGTGCTGCAATTCGAGTTTACAATAAAAAAGGAAAAGAAGTAGATTCACAATTATTTAAACAAACTATAAATTTTAAGCTATCCCCTAACAAAACATTTGCTGCTTTTTTTGATGGTGAGTTTACCAATGCTTTAAATTTAAACACATTCAAAATCACCAAACATAAAAAAAGTACCGTATTTGCAATTAACAATCAAGGTGAAATTTGCTATTACAATGAAGAGAGTAATTCCATCAACATTAACGACCTAAATATTCCTATTCAAGAAGCGGTTTATACTATACTGAATTACAAATCAGATTTTATAATTACTACTAAGGCTAAGCTTTTTAAAATTACAGAAAATAAACTAGAACAATTACTTGAACTCACAGGCAAAAGAATTTTTGAGATTAAAGTAAAAAATTCGGATTTATTCATCAGCACTAAGGAAGAGAAAAAAGGAAGCTTCATTTTTGAACTCTTAAAAACAAATGATTTACTAAACTTTAATTCAATTAACAATAACACGCTCAAACTAAGAAGCAATGGAGTTAAAAAGGCGGTAGGTTTAAATAAACAAATTAATTCTATTCGCGACCCACTTAATTATGATTTAGACACTGTTTATCAAGGTATAGGTAATAGCTATTCTGAAATTCAAGAATATAGTTTTGGAGCCATATACACTCATCCAGGAGTAGATTTGTTTGGATATGACCAGCAACCTGTTTCATCCGTAAAAAAAGGGTATATAAAAGCAATTTTAACAACTAGTGCCCAATTTCATTGGAGAGTTGCTATTGCCGACAACAACACCAGTAATCAATCATCAGGTTATCTTTATGCCCATTTGGAGGAAACCAGCATACCTTATGCGGTTGGTGATTCGATTATGGAAAGTGATACATTAGCGGTATTAGTTAATTTTCCAGTAAATGGTTTTGTTCATTGCCATTTCGCTAAGATATATGATATAGGTTTAACATGGGCTGGGAATTGGTGGACCTATGAAAACCCATTAACACTCATATCAACTATTAGAGATACCACCGCACCTATTTTTGAGAAAACAATTAATGCGGATGCTTTTGCTTTTAAAGACTCTGGTCAAACTTATTTGCCACCAAATAATTTACATGGAAAAGTGCGAATTATTTCTAAATTTTATGATAATGTAAACTCCACCTGGAATATTGATGTAAATAAAGTAAGTTATAATTTATCGCCCTATGGCATGCCATCAGTAATTCTTTTTAACCACTTTAGTTATGAGTATAATTTCCCAACCGATGTTTATGGACCAAGCACATATAGTACGTTTTTAATTAACACTATATACTCAAGAGATAACACTTGTTTCTCAACTGGGAATTATAATACGCGAGACTTTTTTCACAACGTAAGCAGCAGTGATGGAAACGATACCATAAACAATTTAGATTCTCTTGAGTATTTTAATACGGTGAATTTTCCAGATGGAGGATATATTATTAGAGTTCATATAGAAGATGCCGCAGGTAATACAGCCAATGATTCGATGGTAGTATTCATTCAAAATAGTCCAATTGGTTTAATAGAAAAAAATAGCGTAAAGGAAATTAAGATATTTCCAAATCCAAGCAATGGAATAATCAATATAGTTTTACCTAATTCAGAAAATTACGAATACACTATTTTCACAACAGAAGGAAAACAACTAATAAAAGGAAAATTAAATCTAAATGAAAATGCTATTTTGTGTAGTCAGCTAAACCAAGGACTTTATCTTATTGAGATAAGAAATACAAACACAAATGAAACAATAAAACAAAAAATAAATATTATTAAATAATTTATTGCACCATTTTATTTCTTAACCACTCAATTGCCTTATCTCGGTTATCAAAAAACTTTGTAGGCACTATTGGACGATTAATCTTTAAAAACAAATTACCTAGTATTGTTTCGTGTAGTCGATTACTGCATAAAGCAAGCGCGGCAACATGCCTTGAATATTCTTCAGAAGCTCCTGCCCTTCTTCCATCAACTGTAACATCTAAATCCCCTTCGCTTTCCATTAGCACAAAAAACTTCTTTCCAGGCATATACTTTACGGATAGCTCTCTACTATCCCAAACATCCGCAGCATCCAATTTTGCTCCCTTCTTAACTTTAAATTCAATTAATAAGTTATCACGAATAATCATGGTGTACTTTTCTCTATCAAATGCTTTCATAGTTAAATAAGGATTAAAACATTACAAAGTAAATATACAAATTGTTCTAATAATTTAAAACAGGACCCAACCAACGTTCAGCAACTGAAAATTCAATTCCTTTGCGTTTCGCATAATCTTCTACTTGATCTTTTGTTATTTTACCCACACCAAAATAATGCGACTGTTCATGTCCAAAATATAAACCGCTAACTGCAGCTGTAGGGACCATTGCTAAACTATCTGTTAAAACAATACCTGTGTTTTTTTCAACATCTAACAATTTCCAAATAGTAAGCTTTTCTGTATGATCTGGCTGCGCTGGGTAACCTGGTGCAGGGCGAA
>CAZRUA010000062.1:18809-21064 GCA_964603125.1 uncultured Flavobacteriaceae bacterium
CGAGATGGAGTCGCTGCTCGAGCGTTTCGGCGAGGTGCAGGGCGAATACCAGCATACTCTTCTTTTATTAAATCTTCGTTTGCTAAAGATTCGTTTTTAGCGTATCCCCAAAACTCCTTACGAACTTTTTTATGCATTAACTCAGCAAAAGCTTCTGCTAATCTATCTGCTAATGCTTTAAGCATGATTGAACTATAATCATCGTGATCTGCTTCGAAACGTGCAACATGAGCGTCGATTCCAAAACCTGTGCTTAAAGCAAAAGCCCCGATATAATCTGTTGGCGATGCTATTCCATTTTTAGGTTTAACAAAATCAGATAAAGCAACATTATATTGACCCGCAGGCTTTTTACTTTGTTGGCGAATAGAATGGAAAGTACAAAGCTTTGTACCTTTATCATCATACACTTCAGTATCATCTGTATTAACCGTGTTAGCAGGATAAATACCTATTACTGCTTTTGCACTTAACCATTTTTCCGAAATAATTTTGTTTAACATAGCCTGAGCATCGTTAAAAAGCTTAGTAGCTTCTGCACCTCTTTCAGGGTCGTTTAAAATTTTAGGATAAGAACCCTTCATTTCCCATGAAATAAAGAAAGGAGTCCAATCAATATATTCTGCAATTTCTTTTAAATCATAATTTTCAAAAACTTTAGTTCCAATAAAACTAGGTTTCACAATTTCTGTTTTATTCCAATCGATAGGAAACTTGTTTTGACGTGCTTCTTCAATGGATAAAAACTTATTTTGAGATTGTGCATTTTTATTTTGTTCGCGAACACGTTCATAATCCTTATTAATTTCTCCCATAAATGCCCCTCGCAATTCTTCTGAAATTAAGCTACTAGCAACGGGAACGGACTTACTTGCATCATTCACATGAACTACAGGTCCCGAATAATTTTGCGCGATTTTAACTGCTGTATGCACTTTAGATGTAGTAGCTCCACCAATTAATAATGGTGTTTTAAAATTCAAACGTTCCATTTCCTTTGCCACATGAACCATTTCATCAAGCGAAGGAGTAATCAAACCACTCAAACCAATAACATCTACATTATGCTTTTTAGCTTCCTCTAAAATTTTATCACAAGAAACCATCACGCCTAAATCAATGATCTCATAATTGTTACAAGCTAGCACAACACCCACAATATTCTTTCCAATATCATGCACATCACCCTTTACAGTTGCCATTAAAATTTTACCAGCATTTGTTCTTCCATCACCCACAATTCCAGCCTTTGCATTATCTTCCTTCTCCTTTAACAAATAAGGCTCTAAATAAGCTACTGCCTTTTTCATTACACGCGCACTTTTTACAACCTGAGGCAAAAACATTTTACCACTTCCAAACAAATCTCCAACCACATTCATTCCGTCCATTAACGGGCCTTCAATAACATGCAAAGGTCGGCCTAACTTCTGGCGAGCCTCTTCCGTATCAGCATCAATGTGTTCAACAATTCCTTTCACCAAAGCATAACTTAATCTTTCTTCAACAGTTCCTTTTCTCCATTCCTCATCCTTCTCGGTTTTCTCTTTTGTAATTCCTTTTAGTGATTCAGCATGTTCCACTAATCTTTCGGTTGCATCATCTCTTCTGTTTAACAAAACATCTTCAACAAGTTCTAATAATGTTTTATCAATATCATCGTAAACAACCAATTGCGCTGGATTAACTATACCCATGTCCATTCCGTTTTTAATAGCATGGAACAAAAAGGCAGAGTGTATTGCTTCGCGAACATGATCATTCCCTCTAAATGAGAAAGACACATTACTAACTCCTCCGCTTACTTTTGCATAAGGTAAATTTTCTTTAATCCATTTTGTTGAATTAAAAAAGTCCAAAGCATTTAAGCGATGCTCTTCCATCCCAGTTGCTACAGGGAAAATATTAGGGTCGAAAATAATATCTTGTGCTGGAAAATGAACCTTATCAACCAATATATCATAAGCGCGCTTACAAATTTCCTTGCGACGCTCCAAGGTATCCGCCTGACCAACTTCATCAAAAGCCATTACAATAACTGCAGCACCATATTGTTTAATTTTTAATGCTTGCTCAATGAATTTCTCTTCTCCTTCTTTTAATGAAATTGAGTTTACAATTGCTTTACCTTGCACACATTTTAAACCAGCTTCGATAACACTCCATTTAGAAGAGTCAATCATAATTGGAACTCTACAAATATCAGGTTCTGATGCAATCAAATTCAAGAACGTTGTCATAGCTTGTTCACTAAC
>CAZRUA010000063.1:0-21052 GCA_964603125.1 uncultured Flavobacteriaceae bacterium
GCGGACTTGAATCTGTATCGAATTTCAGCATTGACTCAAATGATCTTCACAATGATAAACAAACCGAATTATTTGATTACAATAGCTCTGCATCAACCAATGCGAAGAATAATGGTTTAAAACGAAACGTTAAAATTGGCATTGAAACAGCAAAAACACTTCCTTTACCATTGTGCTTTCAAAAAGGAAAAAACATAGGTTATAAAAACCCTGAGAATTCGAACGCAAAAATCATTGCCCTTTTAAAACAAAAATACGGGACAACTGAAATAATAAACTTAACATTTGACAAACCCGATGGTGTAGATGATTTCAGAACATTAAACGATGCTAATACAAATATACCTACTTGCAAAATGGGAAATCATGTTTTTTACTTTGCCTTTAAAGATAAAGACGGTTCGTATCGATTTGCGGGTGGAACTTTAAGACGCGACTACGTTGGTTACGGGAAATTTGGTGAATTGTATGTTCAAGATTACTCAGCTATTCAGGAAGGTGACGCAAAGTATCCATTAGATGCTTTAAGGGATAAAGATGGAGTATATGGTGTTTTCATTTTTGATGGAGCAAAGCTTAAATAAAACAATTAATTTATAAATGAATACTAAAGAATTTATCATTAATATCTGGAGCCTCATTTACTCGAATAAAAATGGCGCAAAGTACAGTGGAAAGCTAACGGTAACAAACAAACGCTTGCTGTATGATGCGCCATTTGACGGGAAATCAAAAGAATTAATTGACACCTCATTACTACAAAATTGGAACGAAAAACAATACTTAATTATTGACAAGGAACGCATTCAAGCAATTCGCTTTGAAAAAAAAGTTCTCGCCAACAAAGCAATTATAACATTAGATAACGGAAGTGAACATATCTTTAATTACGGCATACTCAACATATTTCCAATAATAGAAGCCATACAAACAAAACGTAAGGCGGATAATTAAAGAACGTCACTCTTGATTAAACCATAATACAAACAATCAATTCGTTTTCCATCACTGGTCATAAAATCACTTCTTAGTTTGCCTTCTAAGGTGAAACCATTTCTTTCAGCTACACGTTTGCTTGACTCATTACTAGGTTCAATTCGCAAATATACCTTGTTAAGTTCTAAATCCTCGAAAGCTGTTTTAATTAGCAATTTAACTACTTTGCTCACCAAGCCCTTCCCTTCGTATCTAGCGTCAATAAAATAACCCATTTCGCACTTCCCAATTTTCCAATCAATACTTTTCAAAAAAATTGAAGCCACTATTTTGTTTGCGTCTAAATCGAACAATGCATAATTATAAAACTCTTTTGATAAATGTAAATTATCACGCTCCTGCAACAATAACTTTGTTTCTTCTAAAGTTGTGGTTTTCGAATTCGTATTCGGAAAGTAGTGAATCACGCGTTCGCGGTTAGCTTCTATAAAGTCAAAATACAAAACAGCATCAGCATTGTTTATCAATCTCAACCTATAATTCTCAAAATTCATACTTACTTTTTTTTAACGGCATTTACAGTATCATAAGCACTTTTCAAAATATCGTTTAAAACATCTTTTCTAATCAGCTTTAAATCAATAAAAGTCCAACCTTGTTTACCCCATGAATTAGGGACAGGATAAATAGCTTCCTTATCATGCAAGGAAAATAAATCTTGTTGTTCGATTGTTAACTTAACACAAGCTCTTTTATTCTTATCATCATAGGTTGCAACTATTTTTTTCTTCACTCTAAATGACATTTTTTCAAAATGAGGTTCTTCGCTACAACCCGGCAATGCAAGGCACATCTTCTGAAAATCTTTAAAACTAACCATACTATCTTAACATTCGTTCAACAAATGATCCTATTTCCAGTTCAGTATTCACTAAATGAATTTCATAAATCCAAAAGCGTTCATTCCGATTTTTATCCTTATTGCTCATCCACTCAGCGTGTTCGGGATGGATATCATGTATGCGCTCTTCACCAATAATCTGCTCATGTGGAAAATTACCAACTAAATGCCCGCAATGTTCGTTGCCATACTCCCAACCATATTTTAAAGCTAATTGCTTTGTGTAATTGTAAAACTCAGCTCCTGTTAAGGTTTCCTCATTGGCCAAATAAAACGCACAGCCTTCCTGCCACGCCAACTCAGCATCCTTAGCCAATTTAAGTTTATCTTTGTTTTCACCTACCACATAGGTTCTCCCATAATCAGCCTCCCAATCTTCGAAAACTGGTCCGAAATCGAAAAATAAAATATCGTCATTTTGCAAAACCAAATCGGGTGGATTTTCCTTATAAGGACATAAAGTGTTTTTGCCCGAGCGCACGATTCGTTTGTGCCAGTACTTTTTAATTCCAAACAACTGAAATGCTAAATCAAAAACCTCCGTATTCAATTGTTTTTCGCTTTTACCAGCAACAACCAAATGTAACTCCTCTATTCTATTAAATAAAGTTTCGGCCTTTAATTCGGCTTCCTTTAACATTTCTAAATTACTCATCTCTATCCTTTCTAATTGAATCGATTAAAAAAATTATGGCTGCTAGCAACATACCGAAAATTAATAAAAAAGCGGAGCCAGAAAAATGCATAATTTTAAAAATAGCTCCCAAAACAATAACAACAGTGCAAATTCCCCAAACAACGTTCTTTCCTGAAACACTTGGCAACAAACGCTTTGATTTATTATCACTTATTCCTTTTCCTCCATTGTAATAACTAGACAATTGAAGTATTAGCCAAATAATAAAACTTAAACTTGTTATTGTTTGAAAAAAACTTTTGTAAGGCCAATGATTGATAATAAATATGCCACCTAAACACCAAGAAACAACCAAAATAAACTCAAAATAATCAATATTTTGTTTAGGATTTGAATAAACAAACTTTATTGTTTTAACAATACCAATTCCTAAAAATGCAACACTCATCATTGGATTTGCTCCAGGCCAATGCATTACTTTGAAAAGAATGCCTAAAATAAGCATTGAAATAAAGTAATTAAACAGTTGATTAAACTTTTTCATTAAGCTGTTTATTAATCAACCTCTTGCAAACCTTTGGTCATTTCCGTTATATACCAACCATCCGGGCAAAGCATTATATCTCTTATCAAAACCAGAAACCTTCTGTTGTTATATTTAAAAGATAATTTCGCATTTACACTTTTAATATCTAACGTTTTGTATCTAGCTTCAAAACTAAAACTTTCAAGAACCGCCTTAGACCAGTCAATTCCAACATCCAATCCTTTCTTATTTATTGAAAGCAATTGAGTTTCACTCACCTTAACATTCCGGGCCAAAACACTATTCCAATTTTCATCAGCAGCGGCCAATTGCTTTTGTTTCATATCTTCATCACGAAGATAAACTGAGTATGCATTTTTTATTTTCTCAGGCGCAATAAGTATTCCTTTTAATGCAGCAACATTATTGCTTTTAATTGATTGAAACAATCGATTACCAAAAATATTTAACGAATCTTTATCAACTTTTGTTAAACTGTCTTTTAAAGGATTAATTAATTTTATTTGAGTCAACAACTTCAACAATCTTTCTTCAGAAACTTTATAAAAAGCAGTATAACAATCGGTATTAAAAGTATACTTCAACCCATTAAATAAAACCACTGAATTTAAACTATAGACATCGCGCTGATCACCCGCTTCCTTGGTTAAGTATGGAGCGTGGGCAATAGAATATAATGTATTAATCCCATCTACTTTAACACTTTCCTCCTTAATAATTTCAAGCTTTTTGTAACGTGGCTTCTCATTAATAGCCTTTAATGTACTTTTAACACTTGCTGTATCATCGCTTTGTTCTGCAAAAACAGATATTACAATATTTTCTTTCTTGAACTTTAGATACTGGTTATCTTCTTTTATTTCCCATTTGTCTTTATTACAAATTTCCAATCCAAACTTATTATTTACGTAATTATTCTTGCAGTTTTGAGCTTTGCCTTGAAAAGTAAAAACTTGAATTACTACAAATAGTAAAACAAACTTACTACAGCTAAACATAGATGTCTTAAATAGATTTGGGGATAATATCATAAAATTGTTTTTATAAGCTATACAAATTTAATGCTAAAAAACAAAGAAACCAAGCCTTAACGACTTGGTTTCCAGAATTAACATGTTGCATCCGTTACTTATCAACCTCTATAAATACAGGAACTATACCACCTTCCTTAATTTCAGTTTGAAATGAAACTTTAGCATTGCTCGAAAAATTAACTCCTTGAGCGTAATTATCTCCAATTACCTTCAACACGCTTGCTCTGAAGTCAGGATTTTTAGCAGCACTAACATCACTCGTAATTTTTTTATAATCTAGTGGAATTTTAGAAATTAGCACGCACATATAATCTCTATTCCCACCTTGACTATCCACTTCAAAGCTATAATCACGCGGAAATAAACGCACCCCAGTAACACCACAATATGACGAATGCTTTGGAGTATAAGGGAACAATGTTAAACAAGAATTATCTAATTCTTTACCCAAAACATAAATGTAGCATTCAATATTATTGGTTAATTCCATTTTAAATTTATCTCCAACTTTTAAAGGCGTTTGAGTTCCAAAAGTATTGTTACCTCTATCAACCAAATTAATTACTTGTTTTGTGTCTTTTTTTAATAGTGCAACAGAGCAGCTCAATTTATTTTGATTTACAGAACTAGTTAATGGATACATTGCATAGGCTTCGTTAGTAAAAAAAGCAAAATCCTTATATCCAACCCAAGCTTTACCATTTTTACCCCATGCTGGTCCCCAGCTATTTGCCAACATAAATGCTCCTTTGCCATCTTCACCGCCAAAATCGTCATAAGCAATAACACACATACAGTGTCCTCCAAACCCGCTTTTGCTATAATCACTATTTGTTGGAACCCAAGTTGCCTTACCTTCCATTTCTTGCATAAAACTTCCGCCAACACTCATTCCTATTACCACAGGCGCATTATTTGCCAAACATTGGCGCATTGCATTCACATCAATAGTGTACTCATCACCTTTTAAAGTTAAACGAGCATAGCCCTTCATTCTATACTTTGCAGCATCTTGTAATTCGTATTGATTTGGTTTTTTCTCGCAAGTATTTTCATCATACGGGAATTTCGCTAATGCAATCGAACCTGTTTGCGTCAATTCGTCCATCGCATTATTAATGTATGCGCCTTGACATCCCTCTAATCCAATTTGATTATACGTAAACGAAGGGCTGAAAGCGATTGAATTAGGATCCTTACCTGTTGCCACAGCCTCTAGTATAGTGCGTGCATTGTAAGTACTCCCCCAACCTACGCAAGAACCCTGTTGACCTTGGTTCATAGGTGTTGGACAATATTTTTCTAAACTAACTGCTTCAGGCAAATTAATTGACGAAGGATCGAGTGCCGCAAAAACCTCAGCACTGTCATAAACTTCACGTTTCATTTCACAACCCGCAGCATAAGTATGCGAAGATTTTGGTCTTTCAGCATGGCCTTTTGCACCCGAACAATTATTGTTATACAAATAAAATCCGCCACCTAAAATTATTACAACAATTAATAACTTTGGGTATCTAAACAATAAAGGCAATAACATTCCAATTAGGTTTCCGCCCGGAAATCCTCCACCTCCACCGCCCCCACGATTACCATCATTACCAAAATCTTGGTTTCCATCATAACCATCGTTGTCGTCTTTTGACATTTTTATAGGCATAGTTTCCTGTTTTAAATTTGATTCAAAAATACGAATATTGCTGCTTGCTCATACACTGAATCATCAGATTTTAACGCTTTTTATCGATTTCTAAATCAAGACATTATAGTGTTTCCTTCAACTTTAAAATGTATATTTGCAGCTTTAAAATGCAGTACAAAAATTTAAAACATATTACCCCTATTCAAATTAGATTTGTAGACATTGATAAATTGGGTCACGTAAACAACGCTGTTTATTTATCCTATTTTGAAACAGCCCGTGTAGATTATTTTAACACTGTTTTACGCAAAGAAAATGACTGGGAAAAGACAGGTTTAATAATAGCTCGTACAGAAATAGATTACGCGAAGCCGGTATTTTTAGAAGACGAAATAAAAGTTTACACTGGTATTACGCGTATTGGAACCAAAAGTTTTGATATGACCAATTACCTTTTAAAAAAAGATGGAGAAAATTGGATTGAATGTGTTTTTGCAAAAAGTGTTTTGGTTTGTGTAAATTATCAAAACCACCAAACTATTGAAATTCCTGAGCTTTGGAAAACAAACATAAATAATTTTGAACCGAATAAATAATATACTTTGAGAGATTTAGACAAGAAAAAAGAAGAGAACAACGAAGATTTTGAAATGATTGCTACCACACTTTTTGGTATGGAAGAATTGTTAGAAAAAGAATTGTTAAGGCTAGGAGCAAAAAACATAAAACCTGCTAACCGCGCTGTTAGCTTTGAAGGCGATAAAGGTTTTTTATACAAAGCTAATTTACAACTACGAACCGCAATGAAAATTCTGGTTCCGGTTGCAGAATTTTACGCAAAAACCGACCAACAATTGTATGATGGAATGTCGAATATCGATTTTTCGCAATTTATGGACAAGGATGATACACTTGCCATTTTCTCTACAATTAATTCAGATAACTTTAATCACACACAATATGTTTCGCAAAAAACAAAAGATGCAATAGTTGATCAGTTTAGAAAAAAAGTTGGAACTAGACCTAGCGTTGATTTACAAAGACCTACTGTTAAGTTTTATGTACATATTTTTAGAGATGAAGTTACTTTGTTTTTAGATAGTAGCGGGCCATCTTTATATAAACGTGGGTACAGAGAAGACACTAATCTTGCTCCATTAAATGAAGTTTTGGCTGCAGGAATGGTAATGTTGAGCGGCTGGGAAAGACATATTCCGTTATTAGACCCAATGTGTGGATCGGGCACCATATTAACTGAAGCGGCAATGATTGCTAACAATATTCCTCCAGGTTACTACCGTCAGGAATATGGTTTTATGCGTTGGAAAGATTATGATGAAACTTTATGGGATACTATTTATGAAGCAGCAATCAATAAAATTACTGATCATAAATTAAATTTAATTGGATGTGATATTTCGAGAAACGTAATAAAAAAAGCTAAAGAAAATGCTAAAAGTGCTAAACTTGATGATGAAATAAAATTTGTTGCAAGCGACTTTTTTGATTACACACCAGAAACCGAAAGAGGTTTTATTATCATGAATCCCCCTTACGGTGAACGTATGGATAAAGATGGTGATATGAAAGATTTTTATAAAAAAATTGGAGATAAGTTTAAAAAGGATTTTACCAATTTTACTGCATGGATGATTAGTAGTGATATAGAAGCACTTAAATTTGTGGGACTTCGCCCTACAAGAAAAATAAAACTATTTAATGGTGCTTTAGAATGCAGATTTAATAAGTTTGAACTTTATTCGGGCAGTAAAAAAGATATGTATCAAAATAAAGAAGAATAAACTTCGTTATTTATCTATGCAAAAAATAATCGTCATACTTCTATTAGCATTTAGCCTAACAGTTAAGTCTCAGGTAAATGTTAAAGACTCCCTGGTTTCAGTGCCTTTAATTGGTTTACATATAAGTGGACAAATTCCTTTTGCTGATTTGGCGGTTAGGTACAAACCAAGTTTAAATGTTGGAATGCCTTTTTTATTTAAAACAAAATCAAATTTTTTAATTGGTTTTGAAGGGAATTATTTTTTTGCTAATAAAACCAAAGAAGATGTTTTAACCAACATGCGTAATCCAGATGGGTCGATTACTGATAAAAACGGTAATAATGCTCAATTAAAAATTATGGAGCGCGGCTGGACTGCAACTGCAGAGATAGGAAAGATATTTCCAAAATATTCACCTAACAAAAACTGTGGAATTGTGGTAACGCTTGGTGCTGGCTACATGCAGCACAAAACAAAATTATACGACGTAAAAAAAACATTAACGCAATTAGAAGGTGATGGCAAAAAAGGATATGATAGGCTTACGGGTGGCTTATGCTTAAAGCAATATATTGGTTATATGTATTTAAGTAATAAGCGAATGGTAAACTTTTACTATGGTTTAGAGATTTTTGAAGGATTTACCCAAGGAATAAGAGGTTATCAGTACGACACGATGACAACTGATAATACAAAACGTTTTGATTTTTTAGTTGGAATTAGAGCTGGTTGGTTGCTACCTATCTATGGTAAAAGAAGTAATTCATCCTACTATTACTAATTATGTTTTTTTACAACTTAGCAATACGCTTTTATTACTTAGGCATTTTCATTGCTTCGAGCTTTAATTCAAAAGCAAAAAAATGGCTTAGAGGTAGAAAAAACATTTTTGAAAGACTTGAAAAAGATTTAAAAAATCGAAAAAACGTCATATGGATTCATTGCGCTAGTCTTGGCGAATTTGAGCAAGGTAGACCAGTAATTGAAAAAATAAAAAAGCAAAATCCTCAACAAAAAATACTACTTACTTTTTTCTCTCCGTCGGGATATGAAATTAGAAGGAATTATAATCAGGCTGACTGGGTTTACTACTTACCTCTCGACACAAGAAAAAACGCAACACGCTTTTTAAGTATAGTAAAACCTCAATGCATTATTTTTGTAAAATATGAGTTCTGGTTAAACTATCTTTCGATTATTAAACAGCAGCAAATTCCTGCTATTCTAATTTCAGCCATTTTTAGAGAGAATCAACACTTTTTCAAATGGTACGGACAAATTTTCCGGAATGCTTTAAACACCTATAATTACATTTTTGTTCAAGAAAAAAATTCCTTAAAACTTTTAAATCAAATAGGCGTTCAAAATTGCAACATAGCTGGCGACACCAGGTTCGATAGGGTTTTTGACCAATCCTCAAACATTCAACGCTATGAGAATATCGAAAGCTTCCTTCAAAATAAAAAAACAATTGTTTGCGGAAGCACTTGGCCTGCTGATGAAACAGAGCTTTTAAATGCTATTTCAAAATTAGATTTTCAGAATTTAAAAATCATAATTGTCCCTCACAACATTGAAGAAAACAATATCAATCAACTTGTTTCAATCATAAAATCTGAGAACAAATCCATTTCTTTCACAAAGATAACCGATACAAAAATTGACAATGATGCAAACATTCTAATTGTAAATCAAATTGGTCTATTATCATCGCTTTATCAATACGCAACTGTTTCATTCATTGGTGGAGGATTTGGTAAAGGAATTCACAATATTTTAGAAGCAGCTACTTTTGGCACCCCAATATTATTTGGACCTAATTACACCAAATTTAACGAAGCCAAAGAACTTATAGAATTAAAAGCTGCGGTTTCAATTACAAATTCAAATAATCTACTCCTAGAATTAAAACGATTGATTGAAAACGAAGAACTCCAGAAGCAAAAATCTATAATTTCGAAAAACTATGTAGAAACAAACATTGGAGCTACGGATAAAATTATTAGCTACATAAGTGAAAATAAACTTTTTTTAACAAGTTAATTCTACTTTAATTATTGATTATCAGTATTTTAACTGATAATAATCCGTTTTGCCATGTGGTTTTTTTTTACTTACTTGCATTGTTTTTTAAAAACAGAAAATTAAACGCATATGACACTTAAAAGCCTACAAACACTTAAAACTACTACCTTAGGTTTAGCCTTATCATTACTTATTGTAAGTTGTGGTGGAGGAGATACACCTAAAGAACCGGGAGAGAATTTACCTGATGATTCAGGAAAAGTTGAAACAAATGGTGTATTAAACATCAAAGGACAACTTTTTAGTATTCCATCTCCTGTTCAAACTGCATCTTTGATCCAATCTAGCGGAGCTGCTTACAACAAAGATTTATTGAATCCTGTTGCTAATCAAGAGAAATACATCACTGAATCATCAAAAGCTTTAAACCTTGGTATTTACGGTGCTGATTTAGGTTATGTAACTTTATACAACAATTCAACAGACGCAACAAAATATTTAACAAGTGTATTTAATCTTGCTAAAAAATTAGATGTTACTGCTGCGTTTGATGAATCAACTATGAAACGCTTTAACGACAATATTACTGTTAAAGATAGTTTACTTGCTTTAGTTGGTATTGCATACCGCCAAAGTGATGCGTATTTAAAACAAGGAGATCGTCAAAATGTTAGTACATTAATTTTAGCAGGTGGATGGATTGAGAGTTTATTCTTTGCATGTGATGTAAATAAACAAAAAGAAAGTACGCCAATAAAAGAACGTATCGCCGAACAAAAACAATCATTAAATAGTATTATTAAAATATTAAGCGATGATATGTACAAAGCGGATACTGAAGTAACTTCACTAGTTGCTAGCTTAACAGATTTAGCAAAAGTATATGACAAAATAGAGTATAAGTATGTTTACGAAGCGCCAACAACTGATGCTAATGCTAAAACAACAACTTTAAACTCAAAAACTAGCATTACTATTACTAAAGAGCAAGTAGCTGAAATTACAGCTAAAATTGAAGCTATTCGTAACAAAATTGTAAACGCTGATAAAGCTTAATTAACTTATTAAAGAAAATTCTATGAACAAATTATATTTCAAATCGTTTATCGTTGCACTAGGTTTACTTTTTTTAGGTAATAAAGCAAATGCACAGTGCGATACAATTGCCAATGTTTGTGCAAAACACATTATTTCATCTTTTATTTCTGATGGTCAACAATACAGAGCTTTTTTATTAGACCCATCTGAAACAGCTGAATTTAAAACAACTTTTTTTGGTGGAACAACATACAGATTAGCTGCTTGTTCTGGCTTAACTGACGGTAATTTAATTTTCGAAATTTATGATCAAGAACAACATTTATTATTCAGTAATAAAGACCAAAACAATTCTCCATATTGGGATTTTAAAGTTAAATCATCAATTGATGTAACCATTACTGCAAAATTAAACAATGCCACATCTGGCTCAGGCTGTGCTGTATTACTTATTGGATTTAAACAATCCAAGTAAATAAAAGTATTTTCAATAAAAAAGGCCGTGAAGTTTTTCACGGCCTTTTTTATTACTCTATTTGTAACTAAAAGAAATCAAAGAAAAACATTACAGCTGCTTGTTCTTTTTTAACTCCGCTAGCTGAACCAATAACGCTTCCGTTTTTTCTAACATCGCCATTGCTTTCAATTTTACCAACAACACTTCCGTTAATTCTAACATCACCATTCGATTCCACTTTACCCACAACAGAGCCATTCTTGCGAATATCACCGTTAGATTCAATCTTCCCTTTCACACTTCCGTTTACGCGTATATCGCCATTTGATTCGAACTTACCCTTTACACTACCATTAATTCTCACATCACCATTCGACTCAATTTTACCAAAGCTTGAACCGCCTTTTCTTAAATCTTGTGCTACAGCAATGTTAACCATTAAACAAGCTGCACCTGCTAATAATAATTGTTTTAGTTTCATTTTAGTTTTAGTTTTTAATTTATCTACTCTTAAGGATTTTCGAATACTCCAATTCAAATATAAACCTAATCAAATTAATTGATTACACGAAATTATTAAATGATGTTAATGATTTAATAATCGTATTACTTCTTTGGCCTCTTTAACATCATGAACCCGTAATATAGAAGCGGCATTTTGCAAAGCAATTGTATTTAAAACACTTGTTCCGTTTAAAGCTTCGGCCGGTGTAATGTTTAGTAATTTATAAATCATCGATTTTCGCGAAATACCCGTTAAAATAGGTAATCCGAAATCTGCGAATTGAGCTTGTTTGTTAAGTAATTCATAATTATGTTCTATCGTTTTTCCAAAGCCATAACCCAAATCTATAATAAGTTGCTTGCACAATTTAGCTCTAAAATCCGCTATTTTACTCTCGAAAAACGCTTTCACTTCTTCAACCACATTATTGTAACTAGGGTTGTTTTGCATGTTTTTCGGCTTACCCTTCATATGCATCATAATATACGGGCAATTGTACTTAGCAACAACATCAATCATATTCGCATCAAAGTTTCCTGCACTTATATCATTAATTATATCAGCGTCTTGCTTAATAGCTTCCTCTGCCACCTCTGCCCTATAAGTATCAACCGAAACCAAAACACTTTTATTAATTTCTCTAATCCAATTCAAGGCATCTTTTATCCTTTCCAATTCCAGCTCCAAAGGTAATTCTATTGCTCCAGGTTTTGAAGACATTGCACCAATATCAATAATATCAGCTCCTTCTGTTAAATGTTTATCCAACCTTTTAATAAAATCCTCTTTGGTTTTAACCAAACCACCATCATAAAACGAATCATCCGTAATATTAACAATTCCCATAACCAAAGGGTTAGCAAATTTTATGATTCTGCCATTAGGACTGTTATATTCCAAATTCAAATATTTCGTATCTTGTAAGCTCATTTATAAAGTATGAATACAACACAACAATATGATGCGGCTATAAAGATATGTAAAGATATCTTCTTAAAAAAAATGAAGGATTACGGAACAGCATGGCGTATTTTAAGAACCACATCATTAACAGATCAAATATTTATAAAAGCTCAACGAATAAGAAGTATTGAACAAAAAGGCGATCAAAAAGTTGCCGACGATATTAAAGGCGAATACATTGGTATTATTAACTACTGTGCAATTGCGCTTATTCAAATCGAACTAGAAAACGACCCACGAACCGAACTTCCTTATGACGAAACTGCATCGTTATACGAAAAATACATAGCTCAAACCAAGAAGTTAATGGAAGATAAAAACCATGACTATGGCGAAGCTTGGAGAGACATGCGTGTTTCATCTTTAACAGATTTAATCTTGATGAAGATATTACGCGTGAAACAAATTGAAGATAATAAGGGAAAAACTATTATATCAGAAGGGATTGATGCAAACTATATGGACATGATTAACTACTCTGTATTTGCATTAATAAAGCTCACAAACTAATTATTGTTTAAATAGCATTGCTATTAAATTTATGCGTAAAGTACTCGATAGCAAAATCTTTAAGTTTATTTGGTCGGCGGGTTTGGCAGCAGGTATATTTTATATTTGCCCACCTTGCCTTGAAAAATGGATAACCGGGAGCATTTTAGTTTCTTTACTATTAATTATAAACCTGTCTCATATTATAGAACAATATGTAGTTGTAACACATATTTTTAGGTTTTTAGTCGGTGGACTTTTTATTTTCTCTGGATTCATAAAGGCTAATGATACCATTGGTTTCAGTTATAAGTTAGAAGAATATTTTGAAGTATTTAAAGGTGATTTCATTTCGATTTACGGTGAAGGTAATGCAAACTTTTTAACTGGAACATGCGATTTCTTTCACAATCACGCCACTTTACTTGCTGGTATAATATGTGTTTCGGAAATGATTTTAGGTTTTATGCTTTTAATTGGGTTCAAAAGAAACTTAACGCTTTGGTTGCTGCTAGCTCAAATTATTTTCTTTACCTTCTTAACATTTTACTCGGCATGTTACAACAAAGTAACTCATTGCGGTTGTTTTGGAGATTTTTTAAAGTTAGAGCCTTGGGAAAGCTTTTGGAAGGATATTATTCTGCTTGTTTCCATTACCATTTTATTTGCAGGAAAAGAAAACATTAATCCTTTTGTCGGAGATCGATTTAATTTAGCGCTATTTGCTATTGGATTAATTGCCGCAGTTTGGTTTCCAATTCACACATATAGAAACTTACCTGTTTTTGATTTCCGTGATTATGCACCAGGTAAAAACATTTGCGAACAAATGGTGGCGGGACCAAATTATAAACCTGCCGTTTACGAATCGGTGCTTATTTATAAAAATTTAAAAACAGGGAAAGATGAGGAATTTAACACCAAAAACTATCCTTGGAAAGATACTTTAAATTACAAATGGGTTGATACCAAAAACAAAAAAGTAAAAGAAGCTGAAAACGCGCCTACAATAAGCGATTTAGAAATTAAAGACTTAGAAGGTAATACTATAACAGATAGCATATTAAAAAATCCAAACTATAATTTTTTAATTATTAGCTATGATGTTACAAAGGCTAGCAATGATAAAGATTTGCACAATAAAATAAATGAGTTTTACGAATTAGCTACAAAAAACAAAATTAAAATAACTGCACTTTCAGCTTCCTCAGCCGAACAAATAAACACTTATAAGCACGATTATAACGCTTTGTATGATTTTGCTAACGCAGATGGTGTAGTTCTTAAAACGATGATTAGAAGTAATCCAGGCTTGATTTTAATGAAAGATTGCAAAGTAATTGCGAATTGGCATTATAACAATTTCCCGAACTTTACGAAGACGAAAGAGTTAATGACCAATAAATAAATAACTGACAACTTAATAAACTAAACAAGGAAACAGTTGAGACAACAATTTTAGAACTCAGATAAAAAATTACCACTGCATTCAAAATCATTAAGATCGGTATTCCTAAGCGAAATGAGGGTTTAGCACTTTTATGATAAACAGGCCACTTCATTCCTAAATAAATACCTAAAGCTCCCATAAAAAAAGCAAGAAAAAACAAAACTCTTTCAGGTATTCTAGCTGCATTTCGTTTAGCTTGCAGCTTATCATAAACCATCATGAAATATGCAAGTAGATTTATAACACCAAAAATTAGATAAAACTTGAAGTCCATGTTACCAAATTCTAAAATCCATAATGGAGTTTTCCATTCTTGCATTAGGTTGCTGTATTCCATTACTGAGTAGTATAACTCTTTCCCTTATATAACTTTGTAATTCACTGAACATAATTTTTCCATCTCCATTTATATCTGCGCTCATATTCTTCAATCCTTCCAAAAAACAATACGTAAACAATCCATTTTTCCAAGTTTCACTTTCCATTGCCAACTCAGCTCCACCAGCAGATGCAAATACCGAAGCTCCTGTTCCCTTTCTCAAATCAGAGAATAATTCATTCATTAAATTGGAGGTGCTTTGCAAACCATTTGTATTGGATTTAATACCCGCCCCTGCATTTCTAAATTTAATATCTGATTTGCTGTCGCTATTATTGACAACCAATTGCTCAACTTCATCTTTATCAATTTCTCCGCTATGACATGCGTCAATTAAAATTACTTTTTTCAATGGAGCTATCCCATCCAACAAATCTTCTAATTTCTCATAGGGCATACCACCAATTTCTGGCTTATTAAAATCCATATTATAAGTTGCCAAATAATAATTCAAGTCCTTATCCAAAACACCATGCCCAGCAATTGTTAATAAGACAACATCATTCAATTTTGCTTTAGCTAACAACTCCTTTAAACTAAGAATATTTTCAATGGTAATTTGCTCGTCCACCAAAGTTCTGCTAAAAACCTCAGCATAAACCCCAGTTGCATTTGTAAGAAGCAATTGCTTAATATCATTAGCATCCTTGGAAGCATATGTTAAATTATATCTGCTGTCCTTATACTTACTATCACCTATTGTTATCAAATACAAATTGGGTTTAATGGTATCTCTAGAATTCTTTACAATTACAACGTTTTCCTTATAACTTTCAGCACCAGCTTGATTTAAAACAGATAACTGAATCAAATTTTTCCCTTCTGCTAATTGTACCTTAATTGACTTGTTTAAATCAGAAGTCTTCTCTTGTCTCAAATCAATACCTAAAGTACCGAACACTGGAACATTATTTACCAAAACATTTAGTCGCTCAAAGTTATACTTCGAATCACTTAAATTTAGATTTAATTCTACTTCCGAATTACTTGTTATTGAAGGTAGGTTCTCAAAATTCAATATTTTAATCTGTGGCAAATGAAAATCCTCTTTCAACATATCTTCCGTGAAGCCTAACTTTTTAAGTCGCTTTAAATAAGCTTTGTGGTACAACTGCATCAAAGTAGTATCCTTACTTCCTAACTCTTTCAATACCAAATCAGGGCGGTTATACTTCAAATCAAATTGTTCAAGAGGATAAACCTTATCACCATACTGAATAGAAATTTTGTTCAATTTGTTTTTTGAAGCGTAATAATATCCCTCTCGTGTTACATGAATAAATTCACTGTTTTTATAAAAAGAAGATTTCGTAATCCAATCACCAGACAGATCCAAGAATTTAATTTCACCATGCGCATAATTAATTGAAACATTTCTTTTTGAACTAAACGGAAAAGTCAAATCGTAAAAGTAAACATCGTTCTCGGGAATAATACCCGAATAAGTTAAGTCTGGCACAGCCGAACAGTTTAGCGTATTAACAGTATATGTTCCCTTTCCATCGATGTAAGTCTTAAACAAATTTAAAATATACTTTTCCTTGGCACGCTCCTTACTCAAAAAATAAACCAGCTGTTTATCGCTAATGGGATTAAATAAAAAGTCTCCCTTGGCTTTCTTCGGATCATCAACCGAAATTTTCATTTCCAATTTTTCCTTTTTAAAGAAATCTGGATTTTCATGTGCCTCTTGCAATCTAAAAGGCAATACATGCATTGGTAAATAACTATTTAATTGAACCAAACTATTTAAAAATTTCTCCGTGTAAATTTCACTAAACATGCTTTTGGCATCCCAATCGTCGCGTTTCATATAATGAAGTTGGCTACTAATCATGTACTTATCTCCCATAGTTGACAAATAAAAATCTCCTTTATACTTTTTCAAATGAATATACTTCCTGCTTGTACTGCAATCCCAATAATTTTGACTCAATACACCAATACGCATGTCATCAGATTCTTTTTGACCTTTTGAACTTAATGGAAAATTAACTCTTTCAAAATCTAACTTCCCATGATTTCTTAACATGGCCTCTACTATCCATGAACTAGACGAAGCAAAATCTTCCAAAGTATCCAGATAAACTGAGGTAGAAGATAAATTGGTTAAATAGTTTCTTTCCGTAATTCTAACATTACCAGCTATATCCCAATTGTAATTATTAAAACACAAAAAACTATCACTAGCTGGCTTAAAACTTAATGTTCCAGGATGTATTAATGTAGTATCGATAGATGTTCGATATGGTTTAGATGTAAAGGTATTTAAATCGATTAAATGCGTACGATTATGCAAAACCAATTTATGCTGACTTAAAACTTCAGAATAATAGGTTTGCTCAGAGGTAAAGAGATCATAAATAAGCGTATCCAATAAAATAAATTGCTTCGGATAATATTCGAAACCATTTAAATTATACTTATCCACGCTGCAATTATAGGGTACACCGCTATAGCTTCTTAACTCTTGATAAACGTTTATGCTATAAACCATTGAATCATTTAGAAAAAGGACATGGTCTTTGGAATATGCATTTAGATTAGTTGTTCTTTTAGTATGTGTTTTAAAATTGTAACTTCTGTAATAATCCGATCGATCAATAGGAGTAAAAAAAATCTTTTTTTCATTAGGAAAATAATTGTAACCAAATATTTTAACGGAACCAATAGTATCAAAATCAGCACCAGTATTCAAATTATACATGACTAAATCTTGCCCTGTTGATTGAATTAAAAGAGAATCTACTATCAATTGATTAAAAGAGGTGCTAATAAAATCATACCTCTTTCTTTCGACTTTCCCCAAATCCGATTTGGTAAATCCACTTGATATACGTTGATTCTCCTTTAGCTTATTTAATTTTTCAACATCGATAACCAACAATTCGTTATAAACATCGGTACTATCATTTTTATCACTTTGACATACAACATAAACCAGATTATCACTGGTTAAGCTTTTAATGGGAAAACCTTGCAGATTAAGAATCTCTTTACCTGTTTTGAAATTGTAAACTATCGTTCTATTACATAATTCACCTATTTCACCCGTGGTTGCAACAATTAAATAATTACCATTAGCTGTAAAAAAAAGAGTGCTAGCTATACATTGAGTCTGAAAAGACTGAAACAACATATTGTTGAATCTATCATAAGCATGAATGGTGGTTCTATCAGCCCTTACAATAAATTTACCAGAAGGGTGAATTGCGGCACCCCAAGCTTGTGTACTTAAAAAACCATTATCAATAATGGGCAAAACTTGCGCACACAAGTTTTGCCCAAAAAATAATTGTATAGCAAAAAGAAAACTTAATAAAACCGATCTCGAATTTCGCATCAGCTTATTTAATCATCTCAACTGAACGACTAATAAAATTAGTCAACTCTTCTCCCTTTAATAATCCTTGAGAAAGCATTGCTAAATCAGTTGCCTGTTTGGTTAGTTGCTTTTGTTTTTCAACATCAGCTTCAGCAATAATTTTACTAATTAAAGGGTGATTACTATTTACAACCAAATTATACATATCAGGTAATGAACCATAAAAATTCATTCCTCCACCACCCATTGCGCTCATATCCTTCATACGACGCATAAACTCAGGGCGAGTAATCATCATTGGGGCATCCTTCTCACTTAAACTTCCAAAATGCACGGTAAACTTCTCCTTTGGTACAACGCCCTCTACAACTGGTTTATAAGCATTTTGCTGTTCTTCGCTTAGCTTACTTGGTTGAGCTTCTTCTTTCTTAATTAACTTATCTACAGTATCTGCATCAACACGCACAAATTGAGTATCTTTTAATTTACTCTCCATGTGATTAATAAAGTGCGAATCAAAAGGACCATCCATTACCAAAACATCATACCCTCTATCTTTCGCAGCTTTTATATAACTATATTGTTCATCTATATTTGTGGTGTATAAATAAATCACTTTATTGTCCTTATCCGTTTGAACAGGTTTTACTTGATTTTCATACTCTTCAAATGTAAATAACTTACCATCGTGATTTTTTACAAGAGCAAACTTTTGTGCCTTTTCACTGAACTTCTCGTCGCTCAGCATTCCATACTCCACAAACAGCTTAATATCATCCCATTTCTTTTCAAAATCTGGTCGGTCTTTTTTAAATATCTCCTCTAACTTATCAGCTACCTTTTTTGTAATGTGCGCCGAAATCTTTTTCACATTTCCATCTGCTTGTAAATAACTACGACTAACATTTAAAGGTATATCTGGACTATCAATTACACCGCGCAAAAGAGTTAAAAAATCAGGAACTATATTTTCAACATTATCTGTCACAAAAACTTGGTTACAGTATAATTGAATTTTATCTTTTGGTGGTTCAAACTTATTTGAAATTTTAGGGAAAAATAAAATACCCGTTAAATTAAAAGGATAATCAACATTTAAATGAATGTTGAATAAAGGATCTTCAAATTGCATTGGATACAATTCGCGGTAAAAATTCTTATAATCTTCGTCCGTTAATTCAGTTGGTTTTTTAGTCCAAGCTGGAGTTGGATTATTGATGATATTATCAACTTCAATCTCTTTAGATTTTGGTTTTCCTTCTTCATCTTTGTTTTCTTCATCGTCAACAAATTTCTTTTTTGTACCAAACTTAATTTCAACTGGTAAAAACTTACAGTATTTGTTTAATAACTCTTCAATTTTAAAATCTTCCAAAAATTCCTCACTATCATCTGCAACGTGCAAAACAATGTTTGTTCCGCGTTCAGCCTTATCTTTAGCTTCAATAGTATATTCAGGGCTACCATCGCAAGTCCAATGAACACCTTGTGCTCCATCTTTAAACGATAAAGAGAAAATTTCCACTTTTTTTGCCACCATAAAAGCCGAATAAAAACCTAAACCAAAATGTCCAATCATAGCATTTGCCTCAGCCTTATCCTTATATTTTTGCACAAACTCCTCTGCCCCACTAAACGCAATTTGAGTGATGTATTTTTCAACCTCATCCTTTGTCATTCCAATACCTTTATCACGAATAACAATGGTTTTATCCTTTTTATTTACCTCAACCTCAACTTTACTGTCACCAATTTCACCTTTAAACTCGCCCAAAGCGGCTAAGGTTTTTAGTTTTTGGGTTGCATCTACCGCGTTACTTACTAATTCGCGAAGAAAAATTTCATTATCACTGTATAGGAACTTCTTAATAATTGGAAATATATTTTCCGTTTGTACATTAATTTTGCCTGTTGCGCTCATAATTCTGTTTAATTTTAATTAACATTGGCGCAAAGTCAAAGCCTATGCCATTGAACCTAAAATGACAAGATGACATTAAGAAGTTGATTTTTAGAGAAATTATTTATAAATTGGCTTGAATTTTGGTTAAGAAGGCAGTTCAAAGACACTAAATTATGAAGAAATTTTACATTTTATTTTTGAGTTTTGTAGCAATCAAAAGCTTAGCTCAGGACACTACTTATACTTTAAAAGATTTTAAATTTTCTTACACGGTTCCTAAAACATGGAAACATGTTGAATTTGGATCAGCCAATTGGGAAGATGCTGGGAAAAGCAGCGTATGTAAATGCGCCGGAACCATGGATATTTTTAAGATACCCAATGGAGACGACTATGACTACATTCATATGGTAATATACCCTAGTGATAAAAAAGGACAAAATGTAGAAAAACGTAGAGGTGCCTGGCAATATCGCTTTGTGCCAGTTGAGGATGGCGACAGTTTAAAAACAAACAGTTTATTATGGACTAGATTTACTTCAAAATTCACTACTACTGGCGGTGAAAACAGGTTTAAAGACTATAAGGTTTGGCAATTAAAAAGCAGATTTGGTAATACTTATTACACCATGTTTATTTGGGCAAAACCCACTATTTTTAAGGATTACGAAGGTAAAATTGAAAATATAGTTAAGACGATTAGCCCAATTAATTAAACTTTTTTCATAAAATAATTTGGTGGTTTCAAAAAAACTTCTTATTATTGTAATACATTAACCAATAAAAAAACACGTCCGATAGAATACACTCTTACTTTTTAATTTAACAATTACAAACAAGTAAACAGTGTAGCTCATGTCAATTCAACAATTGGACGATAATCAATTAGTACGTAATTATATTAAGGGAAACGAAGAAGCTTTAGCTATTTTGGTTCACCGTCATAAACGTAAAATTTACTCGTCGATATACATGGTAATTCGTGACAAGGAATTAACCGAAGATATATTCCAAGAAACCTTTTTTAAAGTAATTAA
>CAZRUA010000064.1:0-20146 GCA_964603125.1 uncultured Flavobacteriaceae bacterium
GGCAGACATATACAAATACACCATTAAGACAAAAAAAAACCATTCAAGTTACCAATACTAAAACCAGCGAGTATTCGCCTATGCTTACACCTGATAAAAAAAACATATCGGTTGTTATGGTGGAAGAAGACAGTACACAACGTGTTTGGACATTTGATTTAAACGGTCAAAATCAAAAAGTAATTACTCCTTTACAAGATTCAATTGGTTACTACGCTTGGTTATCAAACGATAGTATGTTGTTTTATAAACTAACCGCTCCACATTCTTTACACGCTTACCAACTAAGCAGCAATAAGGACAATTGGTTGTGCAACTCTCCTACTCGTGCATTTAAACCCACACACTACAAAAATGAGTTTTTTTATGTGATGAAAAACGGTGATAAAAACGAAGTTAGATTATACAATAGTGTGGTAAAAAAATCGGAATTACTTTGTGTAACAGGCACCGAAAACGAAGATTTTATTTGGGAAAGAGGAATTGGTTTAATTAAATCGGAAGGAAGTAAATTAATGCGTTACGACAAAAACTTGGCTACATGGTTAGAGTTATGCGATTTATCGAGTTTTGGAATTAAGAAAATAACTCGTTTTGCAATAAGTGGAAATGGAAAGAATTTAGCTGTGGTATCGAATAATTAGTTGAGAAAATTTATGGTTCCTAGGATTCAAGAAGTAAGACTAAAAGTTGTGAGCGCTGGGAAGCAAGATTTAAGAAGCAAGATTTAAAAGTTAGATAAAGAATATCAAATACAAATGAACAAGGAAAACTACTTCATATCAACCGATAAATTTATGTTGGATAAAACCATGATTCAACATTATTTGGCTAACGAAAGCTATTGGGCTGAAGGAATTCCGATGAGTTTGGTTGAAAAAAGAATTAACCATTCGTTGAATTTTGGAGTTTATACCCTTGATAAAAAACAAGTAGCTTACGCAAGAGTAATCACTGATTACACTTCATTTGCATACTTATGTGATGTTTTTGTTTTAACAGAGCATAGAAAAAAAGGCTTAAGCAAAATGCTCATGAAAGCAGTTTTAGAATATCCTGACTTTAAAGATATACGCAAATTTTTATTAGCTACTTTAGATGCACATGGCTTATACACTCAATTTGGTTTTACAGAATTGCCTCACCCCGAGCGATACTTAGAGAAAAAAGGTCCTAACGATTACAAACATCTTTCTGAGTGATCATTGCAGCGCTATACATAATTGTTTTCTCGTTTATCATTTTAAAAGTAAATTTTTTTGAAGACGATGTTGTATCGCGTAAATGGATATTGATAAGTTTTGCCGCTAAACTAATAGCAGGCTTTGCACTCACTTATATTTACACCGCTTATTACACCGACAGAAATACCGCTGATATTTTTAAATACTACGACGACTCGAAAATCATTTACAAAGCCGCTTTTGAATCTCCATTAGATTATCTTAAAATGATTACGGGCATTGGTAACGATAATCAACATTTTAACGAAACCTATTATGCTCATATGAATCACTGGACAAGGAGATTCGACACCTTGATGTATAATGATAACCACACCATCATTCGTTTCAACGCTATTGTGATGTTGTTCTCCTTTGGAAGTTTTCATGTACACACTGTTTTTATGTGCTTTCTTTCATTAATAGGTTTGGCAGCACTTTACAAAGCTTTTAAACGTTTTTTTAAAGGTAAAGAGCTTCTTTCCTTTTTATTGATCTGTTTTAGTCCAAGTGTATTACTTTGGGGAAGTGGTGTTTTAAAAGAAGGTTTACTTTTTTTAGCACTAGGTTTTTTATTTTACGGTTTCTTTCGTTTTACGCACAAAGAAGGGAATGCTCTTAAAAATCTATTACTCGTTGCTTTGGCTATATTTTTATTATTGGTAAACAAATACTATTTACTAGTGGTTTTGTTTCCTTCGCTAATAGCTTACTTTATAGTAGAAAAAATTCAAGTGAAAAAACTAAGTCTTGTTACTTACCTTATCTGCAATTTTGGTTTAATTGTTTTGGGTATTACCATTAGTAACCAAATAAAAGAAAAAAGTATTTTAGAATCGTTTGTCATGAAACAACACGATTTTATTAATGTTGCCGAAGGAGGAGTATTTTTACAAAACGATTATAATTTTGTCCGAATTGCTCCCGAAAACAAAAAGTTTTTAGATACCATTGATGCTAATTCTTCTCCACAACAATTTAGAATTAAAGCCAACAGTTATTATTATTACTGGCGCACACCCTATTTAGACGACACCTTATACATTAAAAACAGTTTAGATACCGCACAGTATCATTTAGTTTGGGATTTACCCAAAGCAGGAAGTATTATTCGCATTAAAAAACTAGAAGCCAATTATACTTCGTTTATAAAAGTTGCGCCACAAGCTATTTACAATTGCTTAACAAAACCATTAAATATAAAAGGCAGTATGTTTGAGAAAATTGCAAGTCTTGAAAATATAATGATTTTAGGATTTCTTATACTTTGTATTTTTCTAGCAAAGTTGAATCAAATAAAAACAAATGTATTATGGCTTTGTGTGTTTAGCGTGTTGTTTTTATTTTTAATCATTGGTTACACCACGCCCGTTGCAGGTGCCATAGTAAGGTACAAAGCACCTTTGCTACCTTTATTACTTTTAATTGGTTTGAATTTATTAAACCCAGATTGGTTAAAGAAACTGCCTTTTAATAAAGTGAAGTGATTTAATTGTATTTCGATTTAACTTAAAAACACGAAAGAAATCTACTGATTTTGTTAGAATACTTAAAGATTAATAAATACAAAACATACATAACCAAAGTGTTTCACACAAAACCGTTGTGCTAAATTCAAAGCTAATTTATTGAACCACCTAAGACACATAAGCGCACCTAAGTTTTATAAAGCATGTAAGCAGATAATTCTCATACCAATTACTGTTTATCAGTTTTTTAAGACATGTAAATTTTACAGTTTAATTCAAAGCTAATTTATTGAACCACCTAAGACACCTAAGCGCACCTAAGTTTTTAAAGAATGTAACCAGATAATTTTCAAATTAAGTTCTGGGCAATGTTTCTGTGATACCTACTAACTACAACCTATTAATCTTCCAACAATATACTGTGTGTTAGCCATGTGACGGCGCGATGCAGCATGGCATGTGAATTTGTTTTTGTTAGATTAGCTTACGTTGCGAGGCTCGAAGAACGAGCAATTAGCTAATCTTACAAAATCAAAGAGAGCTATTGCTTTTGCCGTCACTTGATTTTTTGGTTACTTTTTTTATCAAGAAAAAAAGTAAAACAATATAGAATCCAATTCTTTGAATTTACGTTTCTCTGAACAAGTCTTACGAAAAGCTCTGAGAGCGCTTCCGTTGATGAAGTTTTGAAAAAGCAAATTCCATTTTAAATTTTCATTTTTCAATTATCAATGATCAATATTGAAAATTTAGCATTGATAATTGATGATTAAAAATGTTTTGAAAAAACAAGCCCTTCAATTATTTCTCGTAAGCATCAATGCTTAATTCATTCGACTTTAAAAACTCAAAAGTAAAGGCGGGCGTTTCGTAGGTTTCAGTATCGCTGCCATCTTTAGCTACTGCGCTAGTAAGATTAAATTTAGCTTTGTACAAAGCGGCAATCTCATCTCGTTTTTCTTTATTAATATGCGAAACACTTAATGTAAGATAAAACTTATCTGCACCGCTATCGTTTTTAAATTTCTTCACGTTAATTAAAGTGTCAGCCGACTGGATGAACTTACCCTCACCATTGCTTAAATCAGCCATGGAATATTTATCCATAAATTTTTGGACTTGATTACTTGAGGTAAACATAAAAAAATCGTTTACCAAAGTGGTATCTTGTTGTTTAGCGCAAGAAACAAATATTGCCAAAGGCAAAATAAAAAATAACTTTCTCATCATTGAATAGATTATAATTATAAATTAAAAATAGCATTTATTTACAACGAAGCAAAATCAAATACAATTCCCCCTTTGAAGAGCCTGTCCCGAAATGGATTCGGGAAGGCTAGGGGGATGTTATTAGCACCTCCCTCCTATCATCAACAAACACAAACCTGCGTTAAAAAAACATCAAGGCAATATTAAATCTAATAATATTTTACAATGTTCATATCTTTTTGGGCTTCAAAACTGCTCAATATTTAGGTAAAAACTCCTTCCAAAACAAAACTTGATTATCAACACTTTACTTAAAAAACCAAGTAGTACTACCTGCCTTTTTCCAAGTAGTACTACCTGCTCATCCAAGTAGTACTACTTGGTTAATAAACCTGTTAATAAGGCCTAAACCAAGTAGTAGCTGTTTTTTTGGATGAAGGAGGTTGATTATGTTTGGAGAAAACAAACCCCTGATTATGAAAAAACTTTACTTTCTACTCTTCATCTTAACGGTTTACACCAAACAAGCAACAAGCCAAACAGATTTAGAAGCCAAAGCTCCAACCTTGCAAATTGGCTTAGATGGCTTTTCCTTCGCAAAAGGAACATTAGATGCACAATTAATAATGGAGATTGTAGCGGAAAAACAAAAGGAAGTCAAAACAAAACTGATCCAAAATACTTTTTTGGCTAAGGTTGAAAATGCCGGCGGTACCATTTATTCATACACGGATAATGTGGTGCGAGAATTAGTGATGGAAAAAGACCAAAATGTACGTACAAAAAAAATCATGGAGAATACCGTTAATCTCGTTTTTGTGACTACATTTTTAGACTATTACCTGAATAATTTAAGCGGCTCCAGTAAAACTCAGTTCGTTGAACTATGCAAAAATATGGGTTTTATAAAAGTATCAGATTCCCAAAAAATCACATTAAAAGAGCTTTTGAAGCAAATTGTAGATTATAAAAGAGATAACGATGATGTTTTTTCGGATAGCGAAGCTGTGAAATTTTTGGCTCTATTAATTGATATGGCAAGCGAAGCTGTTAGGCATGACGAAAAGTTAAAACAATTGGGCTTGATGCAAATCTCATATTCGGAAACTTACCAATATAAAAATGAGTATCTGCGTTTGTTAGAAGATAGTGTTACGGATCCTGCAACAGGATTAAGCTCAAAACAACTAAAAAAATTACCAACAAAGTACCAAAATTTAATTAAAGATTACGAAAGATCCGCAATAGATTCCGTAAAAATTGAAAAGACAGAAAAGGTTTATAAAGACATGTGTAATACATTAGCTGTTATTACTAATCATATTGGCCAAATTAAATATTTAGTGGATGAGTTAACATATAGAAAAAATGACATTGATTTGTTTGAATCAGTTGGTATGATTAAAACAGAATCAAGTTTTATTAAGGATAACTTATTTGTAAATATTAAAAAGGAATTTGATACAATTATTAAAAAGTTAGGTAATATGGATTACAGAAATGCGACTACGTTTCGAATTGACTCAACTTTGGTAAATGATAAAGTTACACTTGCAAAAATTAGTTTATACATAAACAAGGCTGAGAGTTATATTAAGAGTCACACTGGAAAATTTAATTCAGCTATTTTATCGGATATACTTTTTTCAATTAACAATGAGTTTATTCCCGAATTAGAAAAACAAAGTTACAGGCAAGAAGACATAATAAAACTAATTGATTCACTAAAAATTGTATGCAACTTAATATCAAATCAAATCAGGTCTTCCAGCGATTTCAAACTAAACTTTGATAAAGCAGAAAAATTTATATTGCTAGCTTCAAAACTTTACCAGTTTAACAATGCAAAAACAATTTCAGAATATCTGAATCTATTATCAGAGGTTACAGAAATAATGCCTGATGATAAAATTAAGAATGCTATGGGGACTGTGGTTTCCTTTGTTAAAGATTATACAATAATTGAGAAGAACGAAAATAATAAGGAAGTACTCAGTTTTAACGTTGAAAGCTTTTTAGTAAAACTACAAAGCATTAAACCATATAAAATGCGCCGTTGGCAATTGAATTTGACTGTGGGAATGAATAATGCTTTTTTCAATAGGGATTTCGTGATGAAAGACAGTTCAGTTGTGCGCAATTTATCATTTGCCGGTGAGAAAATTGGAGTTAAATACAAACTATGGGATTGGAATTTTTGGAAAACCAGAAACCCAGGCGAAACCTACAAAGTTGGGTGTAAAGAGTATACAAAGATTACCCCTCCAAAAGAGCCGGCTATAAGTAATTGGCATTTGTTAGCTTACGGTTCGGGGTTATTGTATAATCTAACGAATGCCAAAACAAACAAAAGTTTTAATATGCCTTTGGTAGGAGTTGGAACAGGACTAAGTTTTTATAACGCATTAGATATGAATATAAGTTGGGGTGTGCCAATAATTGGCTCTCAAAACTGGAATTATATAAAGACACATAGCTTCGTTAATATTGGTTTTGATATTCCATTTACCGAATACATCAATAAATTACAAGAAAAACGTAATGCAAACCAAACCCAAAAACAATTAAGCAAAGCAATACAGGCAAAATAAACTAACACTTATTAAACACAACTAAAACCTAAACCCATGAAACAATCACAACTAAACTTTATTGGGCTAACAACAATAGCCATTAAAACCGTAACTCAAGCTTATCCTAATGCATCCTTCCGTGGGGCAATTGGTAAATTAAATGGAGACTCCACAACAAATCCTCACGACATTACTGATTGGGATTTTAACTTTGGTGATGGGAAAGTTCCAGCCTGCATAAACATTCAAACCGAAGGTGAATGGGGTAATTTTGGAAGTCCAATTTACTCACAATCTCCAACAGGTGGCGAAGTTATTCCTTGGCCTATTGCTATGGATATTTCGGAAGCTACTGATTTATTAAGAGCTGCAGGCTATACACAAGCATTTAATGGCTTAACATTGCACTGGCCAATACACGACCCAAGTTACGGTCAACCTCTTTACATATTCTCCTTTGACGAAACATCTCCAATAGCTGTTGGCGTTTACAGGAAAGATGTATTTCCATTTTAAATAATGTAAGTGTATTAATTATAAAAAAATCTCGCAACACATTAATTGAACTAAATATAAAACCGGAGAATGCCGAAAATCCGATTAAAGAGTAGGCACAAAAGAATTCATTATGCAAACACATTATTCAGTGGCCTTTCCTGTGCAAAGCGGCTGGCTACCCGATCACAAACGCGAATCCTTTCAACAGTTTTTTAAAAGCATCTTAGATGCTAAACCCAAAAAACTTTCGCCAAGCATTAGGGCACTTAAAACCATGATTGAGAAAGATGAAGTGCTAAGTTATTTAGCCAAAACTGCCTTTCAGCAAAATGCCAATGTGCTAGAGGCGCATCAAAGCAGCAATCAAGCGCCTATTCCAGCTATTCCAAGCTTGGATGTGTTGTTGAATGCATTTAATACCATTCTTACTACTCCACCGCAATTTATTAATAACGATTTAGTGGGCTTACCATTTTCGGCCATTATTGTGGGTATTGATGCCACCTTGGGTGGAAGTACCTTGTTGCGTTTGCCTATGTTTAACGACAAAATGCAGGCTATATTACACGAGTGGTCAAAGTTTTTAGAGTCGCCGGCATCGGCTGCTGGCTTTGCAACAGAGAACTTTCAGTGGTTAACCGAAACAGCAAAAAATCAATATAAGTTTCCGATTTGGAAAAAAGATTCCGAAAAATTACCCTATTGGAAATCGTGGGACTCGTTTTTTACCCGCGAATTTAAAAACCCAACAAAAGAGCGCCCCATTGCAGCTCCCAAATCCAATCAAGTGGTGTGTTGCCCTAATGACGGCTCATTGTTTTGCTGGCAGCCACAGGTGCAACGCAAAGATGTGTTTTGGTTAAAAGGCATGCCTTATTCTATCGACGATATTTTTAGCTCTACCGATGCAAAACAAGATAAACTACTAAAGCAATACAAATTAGCCGAAATGTTTGAAGGCGGTTATGTATTTCAAACCTATTTAAATCCTTACAATTTTCATCGCTGGTGGGTGCCTGTAAATGGCAAAGTGTTATTTGACCCTATGGTAATACCTGGCTGCTTTTTTAGCAAACTAGTGTTGCCTGATTACGGCGGAGCCACCACAGCATCCTTACCTTATTTAGCCGAGGCGAACGCAAGAGGCATTATTGTGATAGAAACAAAAGATTATGGTAACGTGTGTTGCATACCATTGGGTATGAGCGAAGTTTCGACCGTAAAATTTGATAAAAAAATGAAAAAAAATGCGGTGGTTAAAAAGGGCGATGAAATGGGAATGTTTCATTATGGTGGATCATCGTTTGTTATTATTTTCCAAAACTTACCTAATAAGCAATTGGTGTTTATGGATGGAAAAGGTAAACTATACCCGCAACAACCACCACCAGCAGCCAACAGTTCGGCTACTGGCGAATACAGCACCAACATTGGTTCGCAAATAGGACAATGGTTTACAAAAGTATAATTACCCAATTATATCTTAAAAAAAAATACCAATGTTGGTAGCAATACTAACATTGGTAAAAAATTACTCTAATACAGCTGGAGAAACACAAAAGAGGTGGTTTTTTAGCTACTATATACAAGCTAGTGGTGAGCTTAAAGAGGCCGAAAAAAAATAAACGACACACTATGGAAAATGAAAACAAAACAGACACCTCAAAATTTGGCGAAAAAGAATTTTGGGACAAGGTTAAATACTTACTCAATCATAAAGAAATTAGTGAACTATTAAAATTGTTTAGGTACCAAACAAAATGGACATACTTAATCGAGACAGTGATAACTCTTGTTGTAGCTGTTTTTTTAATTGGATCACTTATTTGGCTTGTCGACCATGAGTATATAGACAAAGGTTCTTTTGGCGTAATGTTCGGGACAGTTTTTGGGTATATGTTATCTTGGAGATTTGGAAAATAAAATTTAAATATGGAATTAAAAGACTTTATAAAAAACGCAATTAGTTCAATTGCGAATGGAATCATAGAAGCGCAAAAAGAACTTACAGACAAAGGAGTTATTATTAATCCAGAAAAACTTGAGACTGGTAAATCGGGTGAAAAAATATTGCGCGCAGACGGTTGGCGCTATACACAAGAATTGGACTTTGAAATTTTAGTTTCTGTAGACGAAAAAAACGCAGAAGGTGGCGGTGGAAAATTGACAGTTTTAAATTTTGCTAGTGTAGGCTTGGACAGCAAAAACGAAACTAATGTGAGCAATTCCAATAAACTTAAATTTAAAATACCCGTTGCGTTTCCGACAACAAAGACGCCAAACGAATATAGATCTAAAGGAACTGTAATAGAATAAAGCCAGCCTGCTAACACGGGTTTTGCGTTAATGGGCGGATAGTATGATTAGAACCATTTGAGCAATTAATAAACGTTGGTTCTGGCAGACAGTTTATGGTTTCAAAAGCCCACCAACGCAATGCCCGAAACCGTCACAAGTAACCCTAAAAAACAGACAGTTCAACAATGAGCAGACAGGAAAAACATATCGACAGCCAACCCTTCACAAAATTAAAAGAGGTGTTTTTTCTTTACAATTGCCGACACAAAAACACCAGATTTAATTTTGTGCAACCAAACAATAAATTGTTTGTGACTGACAACTTGACCATTGTATTATTTGGTTTAATAATTTACAAATAAAAACTTATGAAGTTAACTAATACGCAATTGCAAAATTTTATTGGTCGCATAAAGCTCAAAGAGGAGAATATGCAGAAATATCGAGACCAAATAAATAACCTTAAGGAAAGCCTAGAGAAGAAAATCAAGGATGATAAAAGAACTGGGATGAAGGTTACAAAATATCTTCTAGCTGGTTCTTGGAAAAAACGAACTATTCTAAGACCAACAGGTGAAAATCCAATAGATATTGATTTAGTTCTTTACGTTGAAGGGGATGAAAGTTTAAAGGATGACTTAAAAAAACTACATGACTTCATTGTTGAATACCTCAAAGAAATTTATCCAAACAAGGATATTGACCGAGATGTCGATGCTGAAGGAAATACAAAATCAATTAAAATTACATTCAGTGGTACTGGCCTAGAACTTGATATTGTTCCTGTTGTTCCTATTTCAAATACAAGTGAATATGTTTATCAGCCTCAAAGAGGTGGAGGAGGAAAAAGATATATTACTAGTGTTACGAAACAATTAGCTTTTGCAAAAGAGAGAAAAGAAAAAAACATGTCCTTTACTTCTATTGTTAGAGCAATAAAGTGGTGGAAAAATTATAAGGAATTGAAACCTGTTGTTGACGAACCTGGACTTTCTTCGTTTGTTATAGAATTAATCGTTTCCCATTTGGAGCTCACAGAAGGTATTGAAAATGATATTGAATCTGGAATCATAAGATTTTTTCGTTTTGTAAGTGACCCAAATTTTCCAATAATTAAATTCAAGGATGCGATAAATACAGTACCATCAACATTTGATACTGCTATCTATGTCGCAGACCCAACGAATAATGATAATAACTCTGCCAAAAAACTTGATAATACAATTTGGAAAGAGATAATTAATGAAGCAAACGATGCTTTTGATTCTTTATTTATTGCTCAGTCAAAAATTGGCGAAGGTGATACAATTGAAGAATGGAAACATGTGTTTGGACCTAAATTTAACATAACTAAAGAATACTAATTATGTACAATACATATACAAATACTGGCACCTACACAGTTACCGATATTAGAAAAACTTTTGAAGGCTTTAGTGCCGATTTCAGAATGATTGCTGCAAGGACAGGAAAAAAAACAATAAATGAAGTTGAAGCTTTTATAAATGATATTTTAATTTGGGCAGAAACCAAAAATCTTGACTACGTAGATATTGCATTAGTTGATTCAAATAAAAAACCTATAAAAGCAGTGCGATATAGAGTCGATGAGAACGGAAAAGCAAATCAAAGCGATAGAGCAGGGAATAATAATGATTGGCAAAATTTACCCAACACGGAACTAAGAGTTGCCGTAAACTTCACAAAAAACTGGGCAAATAAAACAGAGGAACAACGTAATAGTTTTATGACAACAAACAATTTCAGGTGTAGTTGGGGAAGATTAGATTTTGACAATTCATACAGTCATTTATCAAAAGATGACGCCCAATTATATGCAAGTAAAGGATACGAACTAAAAAAAGAAAACTTTAAATAATGGCATCAATATTTGATAACACAATTGATCTTCCAAATTCTGGAATAAAAGAACGAACTGCCAATTTAATTGGCTTTGAAACGAAGTTTCAAAGAATATATGGAAATCTAAAGTTACTTCTTGACCAAGAGGGATTAAAGGCTTGGAGCAAAAAATTTCACCGACTTGAACTACCAGTAATCGAACAGCTAACAGAACGTTATCCATTAATAATTTTAGCGGGTGATGCTGGGACAGGGAAAACTGTTTCTGCCGAAGCAATAGCGGACAGAATGGTCAGAGAGTTGAAAAGGGAAGGTTTTTTTCTAAAATTAAGCACAAGGGTCAGAGGTGAAGGTCTTCATGGTCAGATGGGGAATTTGGTAAATGACGCATTTGCCGAATTGAAAAAGCAAGCGGGGAAAAACAGACTTGCCTTTTTGCTCATTGACGAAGCCGATGCAATTGCAACCACTCGTTCAACTATGCAAATGCATCAAGAAGAGAAAGCAGCGGTAAACACCTTAATTCAAAAAATTGATGAAATTCGAGATTTAAAAGGTAGAGCAGTAATTTTTATGTCTACTAATCGACTCCATTTCATTGATGAAGCAATTGTAAGAAGGGCAGCAGTAATTTTAGAATTTGAAAGACCAAATGAGCAAGAACGAAAAGACCTTTTTGAAAAAAGCCTAACAGGTATTGAATTCACAAAAAAAGAATTACAAGAACTTGCAGATTTAACAAGTCCAGAAAATAATGATTTAGGATATTCATTTTCTGACATTCGATTAAAGATATTACCAGAAGCAATTGCTAGTAGCTTTCCTGACAAACCACTTACGTTTGAAATTCTCTGTAGCACAATTAAAAACATAAAACCTAGTCCTCAAATTATATGAAGTACATTTTACAAATAGTAGCAGCCACTATATTCATTTTAATTGGTAAAAATTTCGCAAGTGACGAATTACGTCCTGAATTTGTTGGCAACGGATTGATTCTAGTTATTACTCTAATAATCGTTGAATTGGGTTACGATATTTATTCTAACTGGAACAGACTTAAACTTGTCTCACATTGTTACTATTTGGCTTTAAGAGGTAAGAGTATTCGCTTTTCTATGTCATATCAGTACCGAATTAAAATAAATGACAAGTATTTACTAGTGAAAAATTCTAACTGGAATCATTATCAATTAGTTGGGGGCAAATATAAGAGGCATCAACAAACACAAGCTTTTTTGCAGAGTGAGTTTGAGGCGAGAGACGACCTGAAATTACAAACAACTGGCTTAATGAAAGACGATTTCGCCCTATTTATTCCAGCAAAAAAGTCAATAAAATTTATTGACTGGTTTAACAAAGGTAAAGACCGTGAAATCTCACATTGGAGAGAATTTTACGAAGAACTTGTTGACGGAAAAGCTCAGGTACTTTCGAGACAAAATTTTCCGTATATTAATTATAATTTTGTTGGGACAGTTACAACACCTATAAAGAAAACTCCTGGCTGGGATTGTTGTGAAATTCTTCAATATGATGTGTTAGACTTAATACCAACTCCATCACAAGAAGCAGAATTACTTCAACTATTGAATGCCGGTGACACCGAATATTTAAAATGGGCTGATGAGGAATTAATTAATTGCCTTGGGCATGACAACAGACAAAAGAAAACTTTATATAAAATCGGACAACATACTAAATGGGTCTTAAATATGAAATGGAGTAAGGACTAAATTTAGCCCACTCGTTTGGTGGTAAATTTATATTTTTTCAACGCACAGACCACCACTAAAAAATATAAAAAAGTCAACGCACAAAGACAGACCAAAATCCACAGAGAAATAAACACGACAGACGGAAAGGCAGCTTACAACAGCGTGTTGCCTCAATTGGCCTCGAAATGTAAAATTGAAGTTGAGCTCCCCCACCAAACTTTTGTCTAGATTGAGAGTTTCATGGCCTGAACTCCCACACGAACTCCAAACCGTTACCCAAACACCTCACCATTACAAAGCCAAAAACCCCGAGAGCGCATCCTCGGGGTTTTGCTTTGGTAGATGCTGAAACGAGTTCAGCTTGACAATAGACTAAACCACCATTATACTTTTAGCAGCACTATAGTTTCCTAAGCCTTCTTTAGTGATGCTAGCATAACGGATATGAAGGGTTGCACCTGGTGTTTGGTTTTTAAACATCACTTCTGCAAGTGGCGAAAAAATATCCTAAAACATTGTATCTTCGCTAAAAATTGAAAAATACAATGAGGTTTTTGGCGCTTATAATAACTGTATCCCTATCCAGCATAAAGCTGCATGGGCAAGATATACAGTATATTTTACAAGCCAGGCATGTAAACGCTATTAACAACCTTGTTTTTTCTCAAAACGGAGAGTACCTATTTTCTTCCGAAAAAAACAGTAATCAAATTGTGGTTTGGGATGTTGAAAGTGGTAAAAAAATAAGTGTTATCAATGAGCTAAGTAATGATAGCTTGGTCGATTTTAAATTCAATGCTTTTACTAATCAATTGCTGGTGCTTTACGCCACAGGCAAACTCGAAACCTGGGATTACCTGAACAATACCTTACTTAAAGAAATACATATTAGCGAAATAAATGATGTTCTTAAAAATTTTGGTACCACAAGAGCCATACACATTTTAGCTAAAAACAAAATTGAAATTGTCAACACACAAGCTCATTGCATCGAATTAAACCAAGATTTAAACTACATTGATAAATCGTTTAAAAAACTCCCTATGTTTTATGCGGATAAAAGAAACATTATTCGTGGAGATTCGGTTTTCTCGATTGACAAGAAAAACATATTGCTCTACACCAAGCAAAAAGGCGATTCACTAAACTATAAATACAAATTACTTTACCAACAAAAAACAAATTACTTTGCTTGTTTCACCATCTTAAACAACAAAATTTATAGCAGCTACTTGCAGCGCAAATTACTCTCTTCGCACTTAAACGGAAATCATTTACGTAGAATAAAATTTAATGCAGGTGAGATTAGTTTTTTAAGTTCGTGCGAGGTGCGCAACGAAATGGCTATTGGTTTAGAAGATGGGTCTATACTTTTGTATAACACTAAAACCAACGAGATAAGTCCGCGTTTTAAAGGTGTTCGTCCGCTAGACATTGAATCCATTAAATATTCAAAAGACGGTGATTATCTATTTATCGCCAACAAAAACTCTATTATATGCTACGATTTCAAGCTGCATAAAATAAAAACCATGCCCTTAACTTTTACCAATAGCACCCGAAACAATGCATTTAAATATGGCTTAGAAACTTTTTATGTGAATATAGATAGCGTGGTTGACAACACTCTTCTTTATTACACGTATTACATTACACCTAAAAATAATTTCTTTATTCCTATTTCTAAAGAAGCCAAGCTTATAACCGGTGCGCACATTAATTGCATCTGGGATTTTAAAAACAACTTCCGCACTTTTATTTTGGAAGACAAATCCGCTTCAGATGCAATATTAAGTTCGCACAACCCACGACTAAGCTTTATGCGCAAAGCTAGCGATAAACTAAAAGATTCAATTGCAACAATTAAAGCTTGGGTAAACAAAAACAATAATATTGAAATTGCAAGTGAGTGGCCCGTAAAACTTATTGAAACAAAACTAAACAATAGCATAACCAATATTAGCATTAACGAAAGCTATAAATACGTAACGGTTTCAACAAAGAGTAAACTCTACAACTGGGACTTAAAAACAGGTAAATTTTTATTCAGTAGTATAATTATAAGTCCAACTTTATACCTACACCAAAACGGCGAGGGATATTATTTTGGAACAAAAAACATGATTAAAAATTTGAACTATTCTGTTCATTCAAAAATCATAGCTCACGAAACCGTTGACAGTTATTTTAACCGACCCGATATAGTAAACAGTGTTTTCCCTCAGCACGATTCGCTTTACACAAAGGCTTTGGAACATTGCTACAAAAAAATAAAGAAAGTTTCTTCCTTAAATCTTTCCAGCGACAAAAACATAAAACTCGAATTTCAAAAAAATCACATTTCGCAAGATACTTTGGCGCTGCACCTAAAAACAACTCAGAGCAATTGTGTTGCACAGCAAATTGTTATCAATATAAATGGAGTAAACGAAGTACTTGATTTAAAACACAACAACGAAACAATTGAACTAGACTACAAACTTTTACTCCGAAACGGCTTAAATAGCATCGAAATTTACGCTACCGATTTAGAAGGAACTTATTCCAACAAAATATATTTAACCGAACGCTGCGAACTAAAAACAAAACCCAATTTGTATTTAATCAGCCTAGGTGCCGCTCGTTTTAAAGACACCACCAAAAACTTAAATTATGCCAATAAAGATTCTAAGGATATTGTTTCTTTATTTAAGAGTAAAAAACTGTATTCCAACATCAACACTTTAGAAATAACAGACGAAAAAGTTACGGCTTCCTCATTAAACGATATTAAAAAACTGCTAAGCTTAGCGAAGAAAAACGATGTGGTGATATTCTTTTATGCGGGGCATGGCTTGTTGGATATGAACTACGATTATTATTTGGCTACTCACGAAACTGATTTTATTAATCCTAAAAACAATTCCATTTCATACGACAGTTTGGAATTGGCTTTAAACAAATGCGCGTCGCGAAACAAGCTCCTATTAATTGATGCCTGCCACAGCGGCGACATTGAAAAAACAGAAGTAAAAACAAACAATGTTAAAAATAACACCACTTCGCACGGAAAAATAATATTTAGAGGAATGAGTGCAACCGAAGAATTAAGTCAGAACGAATTGAGTTTACTTATTTCCAAAGAGCTTTTTGCCATCAATAGCAATCAAAATGGAATTTCAATCATAGGGGCATCTATGGGAACTCAGTTTGCTCTGGAGAGTAATAAATACAACAATGGAATTTTTACTTACTGCATTAAACAATCGTTTAAACGTAATAGAGCCGACTACAATTTAGATAATATGATTATGCTGGATGAATTACAGTTTTACATCACAACCAAAGTAGAGGAATTAACGAATGGGAAACAAATTCCTACAACACGTTCGGAAAACTTATTTAACAACATTAGATTAAAATGAGGCTATTACTTTTTTTACTCCTTTTAAATTTTACCGCACGCGCACAATTTGCGCATGTTGGTTTTAATTTAATTTTATGGGGTTTAGATGAAGAAGTGAGTCTAGCCAATCCTTTATTAACGAATGATTCGATAAAATCCGATTTATACAATATCAGTTCATTACAAAAATATAAATACGATAAAACCAAAGCCAACGTATTTTCAATTGAAGTTTACGGGAACTATAAGTTCACCCAAAGATTTTACATGGGAATTAATAATCGCTTTACGGGGATGCGTGTGGGTAGCAAAACATCCGAAAACACCAGTATTTTTAACTTATACGACAATTCTACTAAAGGTCATTTGGGGTATGAATATCCATTTAAGAAATCAAACTTATTTGTTGAACTAGATCTGGGAGTGAATATCATTCAATTTCAAAAAGAAGAATTGCACTTACTAAATACCGATGTGTTAGAAACAAAAAGACTAAACGTTTTTAATACTTTTTATTGTTCCTCAGCTCGTATTGGATTCCGAAGAAAAAGTCTTACAGTGTCCATAAGAAAAGAAATAGCGCTAATGGAAAGGAGCAAAAGTTCAAATGTGGTTTCGGTAAATTATCCAACAACCCTAGGTGTAGGCATGGACTTTAGAAGTAAAGCTTTGGGAATAATGAAGCGAGTAAAACTCATTGATAAAAGCCTCGAATCGGAAAACAATATTTTTTATACGGATTTTAAATCTGTGCATCAATACAATGTACCACATTTCAGAATCATGGCGAGAGCTATCTCGGATTTTGCTCAAGTTACATTTGATACCACAAACTACTCACATACTTATGAGAACGATAAAACCAGTAGCGACCCAAATCTAATTTTAAAAAGTACAGATTTTAACATGCCTATCTCTCGCAAGATAAAGCGAGGTGGCTTAGGAGTTGAACTTCAAGGTTCGCTTTTCAAATCAAAGAACCTTTTCATCAATGCTTCGTTTAATCGAATTTTTGGTTCAACATCAAAAAAAGAAATTGGCTCAGGAAACTCCATTTATATCAACACACAAACCAATACACCACAAAACCAAAGCTGCATTATAAAAGCCAATGTAAAATCCAACTTAACTAGTTTTGGTGTTGGATACCGTTATTTTATTGACCAACAAAACTACCTTGAATTATTTCCTTCCTACAACATAACAAGCAACACATTTACCACAAGCATTGAAAACGATTTAAATACAGAAACATTTAAAGATGTAATAAGAGGACACGGCATGTCGTTATCAATACGTTATTTTTATCGCGGCCTAGGTGTTGAGCTATCAAGTGCTGCATTTAAGCAAATTAGTGGTGTTTTATTTAATCAAAACATTAACACCATACGTTCGTTTAAAATTGGTTTTTATTTGGCTATCCAACGAAGCAATTAAAAAAGTAAAGACTTTACTTAAATCTAATACTAAATTTTCGTTTATATTTTCTTTTCCGCTAAACATTTCATATACTTGTGGTGTAAACTAAAACTTAACATTTATGTCAAACACAATCGAAAACTTAGTATTTAAAGGTGGCGGTGTGCTAGGAATTGCATACGCAGGAGCCATTGAAGCATTAGAAGAAAAAAATGTTCTTCAAAATATAAAACGCGTTGCCGGAACCTCTGCCGGAGCTATAACAGCCGCTTTAGTTAGTTTAAATTACAACTCGGCACAAATCAGCAATATTGTTAATCAAACTGATTTCAAATCGTTTGAAGATGGCAATAAAATATTGGATGGTTTGCACGTTATTAGAAAATATGGCTTTTACGAAGGAGATGCTTTTTTAAATTGGATGAAAACACAAATCAGCAATGCTGGTTTAGGGCTAAACGGAAATTCTACTTTTGCTGATTTTGCAAGTAAAGGCTGTAAAGAGCTTCATGTGTTTGCATCTGACTTAAACATAAAAGGCTTACGCGAATTTTCAACTACTGCAACACCCAATGTAATTGTAGCTGAAGCCGTTCGTGCATCCATGTCGATTCCTTTATTTTTTGAAGCTTGGCAGTTTAGCAACAACAATCCTGATAACCACATTTACGTTGATGGTGGTATGATTTACAATTACCCTATAACAATATTTGATACCAACGGCGAGGCAAATCCTAATACTCTTGGTTTATTCTTAGCAAATTTAAGCGTACCAACTGTTGCTAGTGATTTAACAACCGGCCATTTTGTGCAATACATCAGTAGCTTAGTGCAAACCATGCTTGATGCGCAGGTTGTGAACTTTATGCACGATCCAGATGAAGAGAAACGCTCCATCATTATTGATAATTTAGGAATCTCTCCAACCAATTTTAAACTTACCAATGATCAAAAAACGGCTTTATTCAATTCAGGTAAAACTTATGCTCTGAAGTTTTTGAATAAACCAGCAAGTTAGGTTTTAAAGTAAATAGCCACGAATAATGGATACATTTTATTCCTTTGTTCGTGGCTAAAATTTACTGGAAACAACATACTATCTTACCAAACTAAACAACATAATATTTTGTATATTTACTATGCGAAAACTAAGCACATGGTAATAAACAAAAAATCAATTTATAGATTAATTTCATTAATCTTATTAAACTCTTTTTCAAGCATAACACAAGCACAAGTTGAAAAAACACTCAAATGGATTGGTCCCAACCAAGTTGAATTTAATGGCCGTAATTTAACCTACGAGGAATACTTTAAAGCCGATAGTGTAAGTATTTATAGTAGCACCAATTACACTAAATACAATAAATATTACGTTTCAAAAAGCATTTACGACTATTTAATCAGTGAAAAACCTTATGGTACTAACAAATATTACACCTTACTAGAATCATTTAAAAACGATTCTGTTTGGTGGTTTAATAAATACGTAAAAAAGATAGATGTTTTATTTTTACCAGGTTTATACGTTGACAAAGATTTTGAAAATAACCTTAGCTCCTACTCTAATTACAAAACCAATTTCTATTCGCCTTACAACATAAAAGAAAAAATTGATGCTCTAAATAAATATGGCAGTTATAAATTTATTTCATTTGACGACTACGCCGAAAAAAAGGTGAGTTATGATATGCACGAATTTGACACCTATTACACACCTGGTCTTACCTTTACCTATTTCCGACCAAAAACCAGTGATACAACAGGCGGGTATTTTGGAATAGTGCCTGAAATAAGTTTTGTAAATGCCACGCATCAATCAGAAAGCTATGGTCCATCCCATGTGAAATTTTATGGAAGCGTGGGAATTTTAAATAGCGAAAAAAATCATCAACATATTTTTAATACCCAGTTAGGTTTATTACTAAGCTTAGAAAAAAACCCGAAACGAGATTTTGCAATTCCTATTTTTGGTATGGAGCTGGGTTACTTTAATAAAAAGGAAGATGGTAGTGCCTTGGTTTTATCGCCAATGTTTGGTATTCACCCCTACTTTGGTCGTAAATTCCATTGTAGCATTTTAGCAGGTTACCGTTACCCTACCAACAATCGTGAAGCTTTGCAAGGTAAATTTATAAATGCTAGTGTTAATTTTCATTTAACCAATCGCTCGAAAACACAAATGAAGAAAACATTAACCGATAAAATATTGAATGAAGGGAAACCTGTGATTACTACTAGCACAAAAAAATACGATGATGGAGAAAGTTGGTTCCATCCAGGTATTGGCGGGCAATATTTCCAGCCTATTGAAAGAGACAGTATAGGAATTTTTACCGGTGTTGTAATCGATTATTTACTTTACTCGAACTATTTACCCGCTGAGGACGATGGACCCAGTCATGTTAAATTTTACGGAAGTATTGGACTAAGCAACAGCAGTAAAAAAGATGTGAAACAAATATTTTTATATGGTTTAGGTTTACAAATG
>CAZRUA010000065.1:0-19461 GCA_964603125.1 uncultured Flavobacteriaceae bacterium
GCCCAGTAATTTTATTGTTGATGATTTTTTTCAAGGCATGAAAAGTTTGCAAAAAGGCAAAAAAGTTTTGTTTGATACTGATGCCACTTGTATCGAAGACGCAGGTGATTCTCAAGAGGTAGAGTTTAAACGTAAAGCAAGAATTTCAGCCGGTAATTTTCAAAACCTATGGTATTTTAAAGCTATGTTTTTAAAACCTTTTAGTGGAGTTTCATTTGCATTTTTATCGCACAAAGTTTTACGTTGGAAAGGGCCATTTTTTATTTTGGCAATGCTAGCTTCAAGTTTTTACTTAGGAATTGAATCATTGTACTTTGCGCTAGTTTTTATTGGACTTCTTTTATTTGTCTTTTCACCTTTATTAGATAAATTACTTAAAAGCTTCGAGATAGAGATAGGCTTTATTAAGTATCTATCTCATTTTGTGATGATGAATCTTGCTTTACTAAAAGGTTTTTTTGTTTGGTGTTGGGGAATTGAATCCAACATTTGGACGCCAACAAAAAGGAATTAGTTTGTACAAGGATAAGAAATTCAAACAAAATTTAAGACGTTTTGCAACTCGTTTAAAGTTACAGAACTATTTGCAACACCGCTGCAAATAATTCTGTAATAAATGTTCGGCTCAACTAAAAATAAGGAAACTATAAATGTAATTTAAATTACTGAGTTTACTTTTCTGTTTCGAAAATTTTGGTTTACTATTGAATAAATAGCTTTTTTGCAAAAGTATTTTTATCAGTTTTATATTCTAAATAGTAAACCCCTTTCGCTTCTTTACTTAAATCAATTAATTGGCGATTGGTTTTATTTGTTGAAGTAAAAACTGTTTGGCCTAAGGAATTGCTTATTACAATTGAATTAATTTCATCCTTTGCTTCAACCGTAAAAATGCCGTTGCTAGGATTTGGCCATATTTTATATTCTGAGTTATAAGAATAGGAGTTTATGCCAACAGTTGTAATACTAACACAAGCACTTGTGTCGCTACAGCTTCCGTTATTTATAATTACGGCATAATTACCGTTAGCGGTTGCAGTAAAACTTTGGTTGGTTTCTCCTGCTATTGCAGTGTTTCCATTATCGCAATCTATCCATTGGTAGCTTGCTCCAATTTCATCGGCAGTTATTGTGGTGCTATTAACATTTGTAGTTACCACAGGGTAATTAACTATTGTAAGATTTAATGTCATGATACTATCACAACCAATCGCATTAGGAATTGTATCTACGTACACACCACTTGTTGTGTAGTTTGTGCCATTCCATAAATAGCTAGAACAAACCGTTGCACTTTGAAATGATGTTGTGTTGTTTATTGTTAAATCAAGTGTCATAATACTATCGCAGCCGGCAAGATTAGGAATTGTATCTGTATATATTCCTGTTGTTGTATAAGTGTTTCCATTCCATGTGTAATCACCGCAATTAACAATAGTTGTTAAAGATGTTGTTGGGAAGTAATTAGCAATTGTAACTTCAAATGCTCCAATATCAACATTGCCAACACGGGCACTGTCTCTTTGGTCGTTTATAGGAGCTCCAGCAGATGTTCCTGCATTTATTGCAGGACTTCCGCATAACAGGGCATGAGTTTGGGTACTTCCTCCGTTGTTTGCAAGTACATCTAACATTGGATTAGTATTATTCATGTCGCCAGTGTTGTTTAAAGATGTTGCCATTGTGTTATCACTGCATATGTTATGGCCATTAGACGTTATAAAATAAGTTCCATCAGAAGCGATATTTGACCCTGCATTGGAAAATATCGTATTGGTAAGTGTTATGTTAATAGAACTAGATAATGTATCTATTACAAAAATACCATTACCTTGTCCCGACTCACCAACTCCATTATTTGCAACAGTGCAATTAAATAGCTCCAATGTTGACCCTAATGCAAATAAACCAAGCCCTCCCCCTGAGGAACTGGTATTGCCCGAAATTGTACAGTTTGTTAAATAAGTATTGCCTCCATTACAATAAAAACCACCTCCAAAAATCCCTGCTGTATTCCCTGAGATGGTACTCGCGCTTATGTTAGCGTTAGAGTTTGCGGTAAAAATACCACCGCCATTTGATGAGGAAGAATTATTAGTAACAGTTGATTTACTTAAATTTAAATTGGAATTTGAGTAAATCCCACCCCCATCATATGTTGATACATTGCCTGATATAATGCAATTTGTAATATTAGGCGATGATGTGCCATTGTGTATTCCTCCACCTTTTCCTGAGGAGTTATTGTAAATTATTGAACTATTTTTTAATACTGTAGGACCGCCTCCATATATTCCACCTCCATCAGAACTGGAATTATTATTTAGTAATGTTGAGTTATTTATTTTTAAAGTGCTACTGCTGAAAACGGCACCACCTTTTGCCTGAGAGCTGTTGGAGGAAATTGAAGAACCATCGATAATTGTAGTGCTGCCGGTTTCACCATAAATGGCCCCGCCATCTGCACCAGAAATATTACTAGAAATGATACAATCTGTAATGGTTAAGTTACCATAATTATAAATTGCGCCTCCAATTCCATTACTATTGTTTCCAATTATATTGCAACTAAATAATTTTAATATTCCCATATTGTGGAACGCTCCTCCGATTGTAGTCGAATGGTTTCCTTTGAAAGTGCAATTGGTTGCTATAACTTGTTGGCTACTTCCGATGTAAAATAAGCCTCCGCCACTGTTGCTTAAAGCGTTTTGTAATGTAAGCCCACTTAATTCAAAATTTGCAGCAGGATTAAAAATTTGAGAGTTATTATTTCCGTCAATCGCCAAGTTAGATGCACCAGGCCCTGATATATGAATAAAATTATTAATAGTAATAGGTCCGCTCACAAGCTTAATCGTGTCGGGTGCGGGAAGGTTAAATATGATAGTATCATTATTAGAAGCTGTTGCAATTACGCCTCGCAACGAGCCAGGACCTGAATCGTTATGATTGGTTACTATTTTGGTAGTAGCTTGAGTTAGGCTAATTGAAAAAATAGTGGCTAAGATTAAAAATAGGGCTTTTTTCATGGTTTCTTTTGTGTTTAAATATGTCTTATTTTTATTTAACAAAAATCAAATAATGCTAGATGGAAAACAATTAATTGAAAAAAAATGTCGTTTTGGAGTTGTTGATTTCGATTAGATTATTAATTTTATAGGTAGTAAATATTATGATAGCGGAAAATTATTTATCTAAATTAAACTCATGGTTTATAAAGTTTAGACGTTATGCTGTTACCTATAAAAACGGTTTTTTTCAATTGTCTAACTTAGCTAACTCTCCGTACACAATGGTTGAGAGTTTTGATAAAATGCCTTTTTGTAAGCATAACAGAGAAAAGAAACTGTTACATGCTGATACTCCATTTCTTAAAGTACAACTTTATTATTATGAATTAGATCCAGGCTTGTGGATTTATGTGTCTGATTTGGAGTATAGGAAAAATCAATTAATGAAAAATCTTTATGATAAAAATTTACCAATGGATTTTCATTTTATTAACTTGCACTACAGGGAGAAGACAATTAAGAGCAAGTCGATGTTGGTAAATGGAATGCTCTTAACCGATAAAACTTGGTCGGTTTTTAAAACAGGCACTGCACTTTCTGATTATCATTTTAAAGATTCTAAAGAAAAAAATATCACCATATATTTTACTGAAAAATGGCTAAAGGAGAAGTTTTTTGGCGCCAACAATAATAAGTACAAAGATTTTGAGCAATTTATTGAATCGGAAAATAGATACTTGTTAATTGCTGATAACGATTCGGGTAGTAATTATTTTTATAATGCTTTTCTTGAACTTCTTCTACAGCAAGATAATTCATTAAAAGGAAAAAAAGTAGCCGATTTAGTAGCCGATTTTTTTAAAGCTTTTAATAGCAATTTAGCAAAAGAAGATTTGAGTGAAAATCATTTTAAACTATCTGATAAGGATAGGAAATTTGTACAGCGCACGGAAAAGATTTTGTTGGATAATTTAATTACTAACTTTCCGGGTATTGAAGAGGTGGCTAATAAAATAGGCGTTTCTGCTACAAAGCTTAAATCTGATTTTAAAACAGTTCATAATAAAACTCTGTATCAGTTTTATAGTTATCATCAAATGCAATTAGCCCACGAACTTATTTCTCAGAAAAAGCAACCTGTAAAAGAAGTTGCAAAGTTACTGGGGTATGAGAATCCTAGTAAATTTTCGGCAAGGTTTAAGGAAGAGTTTGGTGTTTCACCATCTTCTTTCAATTAAAATGATTTGAGTGTTTTAAATTCTATATTTAAGCAAAGCAAACAAAGGCGGCTAATTTAGCCGCCTTTGTTTGTTGCATATTATTTAATGTGATTAATCTATATATTTTTACTGTTTAATTATTCTTGTAATAAATGGTTTATTATCGGTTTCAATCACAATAAAATAAATGCCTGATTCGTACTGAGAAATATCTACCTTATTGGTTCCATTTAAATTGCAGGTATAAACAATATTTCCTAATACATTTAAGACTTTTACTTTTCTGGCAGCATTTACTGTTGATGAATTAATAATAGTAAACACTCCATTGTTTGGGTTAGGAAATATAGCATAACCGATTCCTACTGATGCTTCGTTAATGCCTATAGGGCTTAATGTTAAGTGTAAAGAAGTAATACTATCGCACCCAGTTTGGTTGATAAGCGTATCAACATAATCACCATTTGCAAACAAGGTATCATAATTCCAAACATAATAACTGTTTGGCACGCTTAAGGTGTCGGCACCTGTGTTTGAACAATCAAACGTGTTTAATGTTCCTATGTCGCTTCCGTAAAACTCACTGAATTTAGTTACTGGAACAGTTGCTACCCAGTAATGATCGGTGTTTGACCATGTTGCTGTAATTGGGCTGTGGATTATAGGTTCTTTACTTCCATCAGGTCTATCATGCATTTGCAATACTGCCATTTGCATAGTACCGCCAACCGTGTCGTTGCTTAATAAGGCAGAACCACGCGACGAATTAAATGCTTGTATGTCCTGATAAGTGTAATAAAGTTTTATATTAACAGTTAATGCATCTTGGTTATCTGCACGAATTTGATTTACCCTTCTGATTAAACTATCATTAGCAATTACGCTAACCAATGGGTAAACGGTTTGAGAAATTTCTGATCTTCCTGGCGAAGTTCCACCGATTGAATCTGCAATTTCAATAAGCTTAGAGCAATTATTTGGATCGTAATATTTTATTGTTAAACCATCATTGTGTGTTCCGGTGGTAGAAGCTGTGCCCGGAGTATTACTTGGTGGCAATGTTGGTGTAACTCCAAATGTAAAATAAGTTGTGTCGCTGCCAAGACCATTATTTACAATAAGCTGGTATGTTTGTGGGGCCATAACAGTTGTTGGACTTCCTTCAACCTGCCCACTTAATGTACTAAATTTTAATCCCGGAGGTAAACTTGGTGTTAAACGATAAGTTACCATTTGCACACGTAATAGTTTGTTTAAACCTTTATCTGCAATCCAAAATTGTGGCATATTACCAGAAGAAGCATTCACAATTCCAACAGGAGCCTGTGTTACTATTGGAGCTAATAGCGTGGTGTCCAAATAACTTGTTGATTCGCCGTTTGGACTTGTATTCGTCCAAACTATACCAATAATGTTTTTTGTTGAAGAGCTTGTAGTAATAATTGAAGTACTATAACTATCTAATTTAGCAGTTGTATCGGTATCAATAAAATCAAGTTTCAAACCACTGGTGCTTGCTGTATCAACTAAAGGTCTGGCGCTATTAAACCAGTTTCCGCCTGTAAAACGGCGCTGCCATAAAATGTTATGTTGCGGATCAGCTGATAGTAAACGTCTTTCGGCATATAAATTATTATCAAAAGCAATAGATGTTATTTTTTTGTGATTGGCCATTGTAAATGTAGAATCTGCAAGACTTAGTTGATTGTTTGAAAAAGGGTCAGAGTTGTTTACATCATAGCTGGTAATTAAATCGCCATTGCCTGATGTATCAACTACCATTAAATTTTCTATTAAAGGCACATCTGCAAAAGTCATATCAGTTACATTTAATCCATTCCATAATGGGAAACCCGTAATTGAACTTGTATCAGTAGCGCCTCCAGGACCTAAACGAACCAAACGTTGATTAACCGAGTTAAATATCCATACATTGTCACTTTCATCCGGAGCGAAAGCGGTTAATCCAGTGAAGGTTGATGCAGCATTATACGTGTATTGCAAACTACCGTTTAAATTATAACGCATAATGTGGTTAGCACCATCTAACACAAATACTGCATGGCTATTTTTCGCAATATTTTTAGGTGCTGTAACATTAATGGAGTTGTCGACTGTGAAATTAACATCAGGTAAAGAACCTGAAATTTCAGGCTCTATGTTAATGTTGCTGCCTACACATAAACTGGTTGGGAAATTGCTGAAGTTTACTTGTGGTGGGGTGGGAGGAACACAAATGTTATTGATAATTACAGGACTATTTGCGCTAACTACGGTACCATTGCCTATCTGTCCATAAGTATTATCCCCACATGATAAAACTGTCCCGTCGTTTTTTAAGAATAAAGTATGGTTAGCCTGAACCGAAATAGGAAATTCGCCGAAACCAAAATTTTGGTCAAAGTAGGCTTTACCAACTGAAAATGAAGAAATGTTTGTAAGACCACCAATTTGATGGGGTGTAGTTGAAAGACCATTGTCTGATCCTAACTGAGAAGATTTATTATCTCCAAGAGCCCAAACAGTTCCATCATTTTTAAGGAATAAATTGCTGTGCCCTCCACTTTCAATTGCGGTTATCCCATTTAATGGGTTTATTTTAGTTGGATTCACTGCTTTAGTTGTAAAGTCAAATGTACCTGTGTACCAAACAGTACCGTCACTTTTTAAATACAAACAAGAAAATAAACCGATGGAAACATCTACTACATTCGATAATGAAGGTATTTGGGTTGGATAATATATACTTACATCTGTTCCAACTACACTTTCAAAAACTAATTGTTTGTTTGAACCACAAACCCAAACTGTGCCATCGTTTTTAATAAATAAGGAAATACCGTAGGATGCCTGTATATCAACAACATTCGATAGACTTGTTATTTGAACAGGAGTAATTTCTGAATTAGTTCCGGGACCGACGCCTAGTTGTCCATCATTATTAAATCCATACGCCCATACAGTACCGTCATTTTTTAGAAATAAGGCATGATTGTCGCCTGATGAAATTTTTGTTATCCCCGATAGGCCAGTAATCTGAGTCGGCACTATCCAATTTTCTGTAAAGCTAGATTCGAAATTGCCACTATGCCAAACTGTTCCATCAGCTTTTAAAAATAAAGAAAGTGTTCTTCCTGCGGATACAGCTATAACATTGTTGAGGTTAGGAATTGTTGTTGGTAATTTAATACTAGCTGCTTCACTGCCTAAACCTAATTTACTTCTATGGTTATTTCCCCAGACCTTGACTGTACCATTAGGACATATATACAATGAATAATCTTTCCCAGCTGATATACTTTGTCCGAAAGAAAATTTACCTAATACAATTAATGTGATGATGAGAAGTGATTTTTTTATCATAAAAAATGGTTTTGCTTAGTCAAATGTCTTTATATAATTACATTAAAAAAAGAGAATGAAAAAAAATGTCGTTTTGGAGTGGTTTGTTTACAGTGTTTAAATTCAATATTATCTATTTTTGTTTTATTAAGTATCTGGAAAAAGAATAATTAAATCATGTTCGCTTTTGCTTATTAAGATAGTTTGCAGATGAATATGAAAGAGTTGTATAATTTAATAATTAGAATATTAATACTTGTTATATATGAAAAGAGTTTTACCTAAATTTTTGATTTTAGTTTTTGTTTGTATTGGGATGAATGTTTTTTCACAATCTTCGTGGCTACCTGAAATTTGTAACGTTACTGTTGATTCAGCAACAGCTACTTATATTAAAGTAAGGTGGAATAAACCTGCACTTAACGATATTGATAGCTTTTATATTTATAGGAAAAATGTTTTTGGAGGTTATGATAAAATAGCTTCTGTTGATTACGATGCTTCGCCTGTTTATGACGATATTGCAGTAGATGTGAATACCCAACAATACATCTATTCCATATCCGCTATTGATTTTTTTTTATTTGAAACTAATACGAGCGCCGATGCAACGACAGCTCTTTTAAATGTTACTCCTAATGTGTCGAATGGTTATTATACACTTGCCTGGCAACCTTACACAAATTTAGCGAACTCCGCTTCAATTTGTAAATTTGTTTGGGATAGTTTGGGAGGTTTTCCTACAACTTCAATATTGGGGAATCTTTCAACTACTATAACAAGCACAAATCACACTAACTATTCTTTAGCTGACAGTAGTTCGTATCGGATTTTATTTTTACCGAACAGTGCTTGTGATGGCTCTTCGGATATTTCTTACTCAAATGTTAAAACCGTCACCAACCCTGTACTTCATGTTAAGAACTTTAATGAAGCAGAAAAGCTTGTGCGAGTTTATCCTAATCCTGCTTCGGGAAATACTTTGCTTGAGTGGAATAAGATGATGAACGTTAAAAGAATTGAATTAGTTGATTTGAGTGGAAATTTACATTTGAGTTTCATACCCGAAAAGTCTGAGCTAAAACGAATGGTCAATATCGAGCAGCTTGAAAGAGGTGTTTACTATGTTCGCTTTTATACTGAAATGGGACCAATGAGTAAGAAGCTAATTGTTTTATAAATAACAGAAGCTTGTTTATGTTTTAAACATAAAACAATCTCTTTAGATGATTTAAATAAACGCGATAGTAAAAAAAAACTTTAAATTTGAATTGTGGACCCGGGCGGATTCGAACCGCCGTCCAAACAAGGTATTGAAGCGCTTTCTACAAGTTTAGTATTTGCTTGGTTTTCGATTTAAGATAGGTGCAATTACATACCAAACTTAAACTTAGATGCTAATATTGTTTTAGCTAACATCATCACCAAAACAATTTGCTAATTTATGATGCAAAGATCTCGTCGCTAAGCAAAGACGCTACGAGGTTTGCAAAGGTTGATTAATCTTAGATTAAGCAGCCATAGCGTAAGAATTCTCTTCGCCAGATAAAATTTTGAGAGTTGATTTTAAGGTGCCATATTCACAACGCACCACCTGCTTACACCACAATCGCGCTCGCTGTCAAAACCAAAAACGGGCCCAGTATTTTCAAAGAACATCAATAAGTTAATTTAACTTAAGATAGTGCAAATTTACGCATAAAATCCTTATGAATAGCCAAGTTTCTATTGTTCAATAATTCTATATTCATAATTCTTTATTCTACACTCAAAAATGTATCTTTGGACAAAATTATTTTATGCAAAAATTAAAATTAGGCGTTCTGCGCGAAGAGAAATCTCCACCAGATAAACGCGTTCCTTTAACTCCACTTATTTGTGCTGATTTACTTAAAAAGTATCCAAATCTTGAAATATATATTCAACCTAGTGCTATTCGCTGCTATTCAGATGATGAATACCGTGCTTTTGGTTTAACATTACAAGAGGATCTTTCTCAGTGTGATGTGTTGATGGGCGTTAAGGAAGTTCCTAAGGAAAAACTAATTCCTAATAAAAAATATTTCTTCTTTTCTCATACCATTAAAAAGCAACCGCATAACCAAAAGTTAATGCACACTTTAATTGAAAAGAAAATTCAAATGATTGACTACGAAACTTTAACGGATGTTAATGGTAATCGTATTATTGGTTTTGGTCGTTATGCGGGTATTGTAGGGGCATACAACGGTATTTTAGGTTACGGTCGTAAATATGATTTGTTTCATATTAAACCAGCTAACCTTTGCCGCGATAGAGCCGAAATGGAAGAAGAATTAAAGCGTGTTAAATTACCTAATATTAAAATTGCACTAACTGGTGGCGGACGTGTAGCAAACGGTGCTATTGAAACACTAAGTGCTTTGCGCATCAGAAAAGTTACTCCTGAGGAGTTTTTAATGGCATCATTTCGTGAGCCAGTATATTGTCAGTTAAATCCTCGTGATTATGTTGAACGTGAAGGTGATCATAATTTTGATTTACACGACTTTTTTAAGCATCCTGAGCATTTTAACTCTAAGTTTTTACCCTTTACCAAAGCAACCGATATATATATTTCTGCTCATTTTTGGGATCCACGCTCGCCTAAAATGTTTTCTACTGATGACATGAAGGCTGCGGATTTTAAAATAAGTGTTGTAGCTGATATTACTTGTGATATTGATGGAAGTGTTCCTACCACATTAAGAGCTAGTACAATTGCTAATCCGTTTTACGGATACAATCCAGATACTGATAAAGAAGATGTGCCATTTAATACGGATACAATTTGTGTAATGGCTGTGGATAATTTACCATGTGAGTTGCCGCGTGATGCTAGTGATGATTTTGGTAAGGATTTAATGGAACGTGTATTACCTAGTATTTTTATTGAAGATAAAGATAAAATAATTGATAGAGCATCTATTTGTGCGGATGGGAAGCTGTGTAAAGCTTTTGAGTATTTGAGTGATTATGCTCTATAATAATTTTTAAAGTTTTGCGTTTAACTAAAAAACATAAGTATGAATAAGTTGAAATTTTATTTCGCAATTTTCTTTTTTATTTTTGGTTTAGCTCCATATTTAAATGCACAAACGGGCACTTTCCTGAAAAAAGATAGTGCATTTGTGCCAAGCTACAGTAATAGTAAAATATACTATGTTACTACAGCTAATGGTAATGAGTTTATAGGACTTATTGTTGATGAAAATGAACGTGAAATTGTTATTCATGATCGTAATAGAAGTACTAATGTTTTTATTAATAAGGCGGATATAAGTACAATTCAATTGTACGACGAGAATTCTTATAAAAAGACGAAGAAGAATAAGAAAAAAGAAGATTTAGGAGATAATGTTCATTATGGTTCTTATATAGCTACTCCTAATGCATTGCCCTTTGAAGAAGGTGAATTAAGAGGTAATATGCATTATGGTATATACAATTCTTTAAATTACAATATAAATAAAAATTTCGCGGTAGGTCTTGGTGTTGTTGGCTTAGCTCCAATTGATGTTTATTTAAGGACAAGTTTCGAGGTGGGTGATAGAATGTATGTTGGAGGTGATGTTGTTTTTGGAACTTGGATATATGGTAATTACAACGCAAATAGTAAACGACCAATTGTTATAGGAGCAACCCCTAAAATTACTTTTGGAGATGCGCAAGCAAATTACAGTGTTGGTGGTGGAGTAGGTAATGTGTTTGCTACGTTTAATAATTACGGAGCTAATGCTGCATATTCAAGCGAATTTGGATATTGGTTTAATGCAGCTTTGGCTAAATGTTTAAATGATAAAATAGCTTTTAATGCTGAATTAATCGCAGCTCCTCAAATTAAAACAGGTTTGTTGGGTATTGGAATTAGAACTATTAGAAGGGAAGATAGGACTTGGTCGTTTGGAATTTTTAATTTAATGCTTTCTAATAGTGCTTTTGGAAGTGGAAATCAAACGGGTGTGTTTTTTAGGCCAATACCTTACATAGGTTATTCCTATGTTTTTTAGAATTGAATTAAATCAATTGTATAAGAGCAACAAAAGTTCTCTTCTGGTTTTAAAGTAATTAGCCCTTCTTTTTTATCAAACATTTTGTTGTGATTTACTGAATCGGCAATCCCTGCCCAAGGTTCAATACAAACGAAATCTTTGCATTTTGCTTTTGACCAAATACCTAAAAACGGCATGTTTTCCCAACTAACTTTTAAGTAATCTAAGCTTTTATTTTTTATGGTAAGTGAATTTGAGTTGAGGTTTTTAAAAACTAAAGCATCTTTATCAAAAAGTGTTTCGGTTAAGCTAATTTTATTTTCTTCAATGATACTCTCTTGTTTATCCGTTATCAATCCATTTCCTATTAAATAGCGCTTTTCTACTTCTTTCTTTTCAAAAATTATACTATAATCGTTATAGTTGTTCGCATTTAAATTGAAAGCAGGGTGCGCTCCAACCGAAAAAAGTAAATCAGTATTGTCAGGATTGAAAACTTTATACTCAATGAATAAACTATTGTTATTTAAAGTATATTTAATTTGAAAACTAAAATGAAACGGAAATAGTTTTAATGTTTCTTCATTAGCACAAAGCTCAAATACTAAGGTGTTATTAGTTTTTTCAATTAGAGTAAATTCTTTATCGCGCGCAAAACCATGTTGAGTTAATGTGTAATTTTTCTCTTGATATTCATATGAATTATCTTTTAATTTCCCTACAACAGGAAATAAGTTGGGTGCATGGCGAGCCCAAACATTTTCATTGGCCTGCCAAATGTACTCATGCTGATTTGATTTAGCTTTAATAGAACATAACTCTGCACCAAAGCTTTTTATGCTTACTTGCAGATTATTATTTTCAATTGTTTCTATCAAGCGCTTTCAATTAGTAAATAATCTTTATTGTCAATTCCTGTATTAATGGCTTGTTTTAAATCACCAATAAAATTCGAGTTTTTGAGATAAAAGCTGGCGAAATTTTCAACTCTTTCTTGTGGCACACCTTCTGGGAATAGTTTGCGTTTAATATTAAGTACTTGATTAATTTCTGTTTCAAATTTCTGTTTCAAACTTTTATTCACTTTCTGTTCAAGACTTGCAATGCTATTGAGTAATTTTTGTTTTTCCGCATCTACCGTTCCTTCTAAGCTTTTATCAATGGCCTTTATTTTTTCTTTAATACTATCCATTTGAGTGCTAAAAGCATCTTTGTCATTTTGTAAATTAAAAGCTTCAGCTTCGTTAGCTATTATTTTTTTCTTTAATGACTCTTCGCTATCAAAAACATCTTCAATCTTTATGTCAAATTTATTTAGTTTGTTTTTTGAATTAACATCGTAAAGCAAGCAAAATTTACGCGGTACTAAAACTGGAAATTCAATGTTGTTTGCCTCGAACATTTTTTTGTATTGTAACCAGTAAGCCAATTCTCCTGGCCCACCAACATAAGCAATGTTAGGCAAAATACTTTGCTGATAGAGTGGGCGAGTAACAACATTGGGACTAAAACGTTCAACGTTATTTTCAAGCTCCTCTAGAATTTCTTTTTCGCTGAAACTAAATTCTGTATTTAAAACTTTATAAGTGCCATTTTCTAAAACAATTCTTTCTCTCGAATTGGGAATTTTATAAAATAAATTTATTTCACGCGGGCTTACTTGGGTTTTATAACCTAATACCTCTAAACTACTGTTTGTTTCGTTAACTAGGTTGAAATTGGTTTGTTTTAAAAGTTCGTTCTTGATTTCGTTTTTAAATAATTTTTTTAAATTTTTATCATTACCATCAACGATAACTAGTCCGAAGTTCCCAAACAATTCGTTCACTAAATGCTTGGTTGCTTCAGCATAATTTGAATAAGATAAATAAACTTTTTCAAATAGTTGAATTAGTTTTTTTGCGTTTTCTGATTCGCCTAATATGGCTTTAAAATCTTGCAGAGCTTGATTTATTGTTTCTGTGTTCATTTCTCCAACCGCACCAGATTGGGTTTTATTCCATATTACTTTTTTGCCAAAAATAGTAGCGTTGTTAATCTCATCAAAATCATGGTCTTCGCTTGCCATCCAATAAACAGGTACATATTTAAAATCATGTTGTTTATTGTTTAGTTCTTCGCAATAATTTATAACTGATAGAATTTTGATAATAAAGTACAGTGGACCAGTGAATAAACAAAGTTGATGCCCTGTTGCTATTGAAAAGGTGCCATCATTACTTAAACTTTCAATATTTTTTTTGCTAAGCTCAGATAAGTTTACATTCTGATTTTGTTTTAAAATGGCATCAACTAAAACCTCACGATGTGATGAGTTGAACACCCAATTTTTTGTAGCGGAAATAACACCTTCAAACGAAGGTTCATACTTATAATAGCTTTTTAAAGTATCCCAGCTCTTAATGTAATTAGTAAAAAGAGAAGAGAATAATTTTGTTGATTCTAAATCAATCTGTGTAGTTTGCATCCGTGTGTGAATAGTTTTATTACTACTCTTTGTAAGGTAACCAAGTTTGTGTTCTAAAAAACCATCCTAAATAACCTCTTACTTTAAGATTTCCGTTTTCTAACCACATTTTACATTCATAATCCGAACCTTTTTTAGGATCTAAAATATAGCCTCCGCTAAATTCTGTGCCATCTTTCTTCATGTTTCTGATAATGATCATTCCAATTGTTGGTTGGTTGTATCTAGGGTCTTTTTCGTCGCACTTGGTACATTTTGGATTTTTATTTTCAGTTTCATTAAAGAATATTTTTAAAATTCTTCCATAGTAAACACCATTATTATCTTTCCATATTTCCACAACCGAGCGTGGTTTGTTTGTTTCGTCGTCAATGGTTTTCCATTTCCCAACAATATCCTGAGCTTTTAATCCAAAAGCTATAGTTACAAATAGTAATGCAAGTATCTTTTTCATTTTGTTTTTGCTTTCGGCTAAATTACAATTTTTAACGTTAATCAATTATAAATTGGCATTATTTATGAATAGCTTTGTAACTTTTTAACCTTACCTTCGTTCAAATGACTATGCTAAAAAAAATATCTTTTGTTGTCTGTCTTTTTTCTATTGTTTTTGGTCAAGCTCAAAAACTTAGCGAAAAGGAAGTATCTTATTTTAGGATGTACGAGGACAGTTTAAATTTTTTGGCTAAAAAAATTTATAGTGAAAAGGTGGATTCCATAAAATTCAAGCTGAATAAGCGTTTTGTAGATATGTGGGACGATATTTTATCCAATGATTTATCATTTCATTATCCATTCGACTCTATAAAAGATGTTTCTAGATTAACTTCGCCCGATGCAAAGTTTCGGATAATTACTTGGGATATTGAACATAAAAATGGTTCCTATTTTTATTTTGGTTTTTTACAAGCAATGCATCCCAAAACCAAGCATTATGAGCTTTATCCTTTAACGGATAAATCGGCAGGAGTAGCAAATCCCGAAACCTATGTTGGCGATAACACCAAGTGGTTTGGAATGCTTTACAATAAAATAATTCCTTGCGAGGATTATTATACTTTAATTGCTTGGGATGGTAACGATAATATTGTAACAAGAAAGTTTATCGATATTTTAAGTTTTAAACCCGATGGTACACCAGTTTTTGGGAAAGATGTTTTTACGAAAATCCCTCAAAAATTTCCAAAACGGGTTATGTTTCAGTATTCGGCAGAGCTAGTAATGTCTTGTAAATACCACGAAAAAGGTACACGCATTGTTTTTGATCATTTAGCTCCTAAAGACCCTATGTTGGAAGGGCAATTTCAATTTTATGGCCCTGATTTTAGTTACGATGCTTTTGTGTATAAGAAAGGTAAGTGGCAGTATACACCCGACATCGATATTAAAAACGAGAAAAACGACTTAGATGATGTGAAAAGAGACAAAAAGAACAAAGAAAAACCTATGTATGTTCCTCATTAATAGTTAGATATGTTTTTTTTCTAACTAGTTTGAATTCTTGTTCCGTTTTTTCTTCTATGATTGTCTTTTAGCGACTGTGTTTTTTGAAGGTTGTTTCTGGCGATTCTTTCTTTTTTCTTCTTATCCTTAACCATCAAATACACTAAAACGGCAAAGGCAGCAGTAAAAATAATGCCCAATAACCAGTGTGCTAAGTTTGAATTTAAAAGGTCGTCAACGTTCGTTTCCGTTTTAACCTCTGAATTTTGCTGAGCATTGACCAAAACGCTCAACCCCACAAACAACAAAGTAAAAATAGCTTTGCTTTGGTTTGTTGTTTTGTTTAAAAAAATACGTTCCATTTTGTTGATTATTAAATGGTTATTTTTGTGGTATAATTAAAAGACCTATTTAATTATACATAGCTTTTTAGAGCTTTTTCAACTCGAGTGTAGTTCAAGTCGATTAACAGGGGTTTTGTATAGCTAATTTAATAAATAATAACGATAAAAGTCAAGTTTATTGTATTTGGTTTATTAAAATGTTTGCCGTATATTTGTATCCGCAAAATATGAGTTGTAAAAATGAGGGGACAGAAAGTCCCCTCATTTATTTTAAAAAAGTATGATAGCAGTTGATCAAATACAAAAACTAGTAAACGAAAAAATATCAGGTACAGACATTTTTATTGTTGAAGCAAAAGTTAAATCTGGAAATAAGATTGAAGTTTTAATTGACAGAACAAGCGGCTTAGGTATTAATGATTGTATTGATGTTAGCAGACATATTGAGAAAAGTTTAGATAGGGAGAAAGAAGATTTCGAATTGGTTGTTTCATCACCAGGTGCTGAAGCTCCTTTAAAGATGGAACAACAATATATAAAAAATATTGGTCGAAACGCAAGTGTTGTTAAGGCTGATGGTACAAAGCATACAGGTGTTATTATTGATTTTAAAAATGATGTTTTAACACTTGAAGAAACGCGAAGAGAGAATAAAAAAATTGGCAAAGGAAAAGAAACTGTAACAGAACAAATAAAAATAAATAAATCAGAAATAAAAGAAACCAAATTAATCATTTCATTTAAATAACAAAAGTCATGGCAATGCAAAGCGAAAATCTTATTGGATCGTTTTCGGAATTCAAAGATATTAAGAACGTAGATCGAGTTACATTAATGAGCATCATTGAGGATGTTTTCAGAAGTATGTTAATTAAAAAATATGGTTCGGATAAAAACTTCGATATCATCGTAAATCCTGATAAAGGGGATATTGAGATTTGGAAAAATCGTACGATAGTTGATGATGAATTTGCTGAAGATTCTTTTGATTATGATGAAAACAAGCATATTAGTTTATCAGATGCGCAAAAGGTTGAGCCTGATTTTGAAGTAGGTGAAGAATTAACAGAGCCTGTTAAGTTAGATGATTTTGGACGTCGTGCAGTATTAGCAGTACGTCAAAATTTAGTGCAAAAGATTTTGGAACTGGAGAAAAATGAAATTTACAACAAATACAAAGAGCGTGTTGGAGATGTTATTACAGCTGAGGTTTACCAAATTTGGAAAAAGGAATTGTTGTTAATTGATGATGAAGGAAATGAGTTGATTTTACCTAAAACAGAACAAATTCCAACTGACTTCTTTAAAAAAGGAGATAACGCTAAGGCTGTAGTTTATAAAGTTGATATGCGTAACGGAACTCCAGTTATTATCTTGTCTCGTACAGCACCATCTTTCTTAGAAAAATTATTTGAAAACGAAGTACCTGAAATTTTTGATGGTTTAATTACTATTAAGAAAATTGTTCGTGAACCAGGTGAGCGTGCTAAAGTTGCTGTTGAATCTTACGATGAACGTATTGACCCAGTTGGTGCTTGTGTTGGTATGAAAGGTTCTCGTATCCACGGTATTGTGCGCGAGTTGAAGAATGAAAACATTGACGTAATCAATTATACAAACAATGCTAACTTATACATTCAACGTGCTTTAAGTCCAGCAAAAATTACTTCAATTAAAATTGATGAAGAAAATAAGCGTGCAGATGTTTATTTAAAGCCAGATCAAGTTTCTTTGGCAATTGGTAAAGGTGGTTATAATATTAAATTGGCTGGTAAATTAACTGGTTACGAAATTGATGTTTACCGTGATGTTGAAGATGCTGATACTGATATGGATGATGTTGACTTAGTAGAATTTGCTGATGAAATTGCTGATGATATTTTAGAGGAATTAAAGAATATTGGATGTGATACAGCTCGTAGCGTTTTAGAATTATCGGATGATGAATTAAAGCGTCGTACTTCATTAAACGATGAAACTATTGCTGAAGTTAGAGCAATATTAGCATCTGAGTTTGAAGACTAAAATAAAAATTGATTGAGGGGAAGATAAATTGTAATTAAATTAAATTAAAAAATCGAGACCATACACATGTCGGATAACAAAACAATGCGATTGAGCAAAGTAGCTAAAGAGTTTAACCTGTCAGTAGGTACAGTGTTAGACTTTTTAGGTACTAAAGGTTTTAAAATAGAAAACAATCCCAATGCAAAAATTGGCGATGAGGAATATCGATTGTTGATGAAAGAATTCCAAAGCGACAAGTTTGCTAAGGAAGAAGCACAGCAGGTTTCACAAAGCATTAAGGTTAAAAAAGAAACCATTGTTTTGGATGAAATTAAATTGGCTTCTAAAAAAGTTGAGAAGGAAGCTGAAGAAATCATTATCAAGGACTTAACTTTACCTAAAGTTGAGGTGAAGAAAGAAGTTGAAGTGAAGCAAGAAGCTCCTTCTGCAAAAGAAGAAAAAGTTTCCGAAGAAGTTGAAGCTCCAAAGAAAGTTGATTCAGGTTTAAATTTGAAAGTAGTATCTAAAATTGATTTGGATTCTATCAATTCAAAAACAAAACCAGATAAGAAAACTAAAAAGGAGAAAGAGGCTGAGAAGGAAGAGCAGAAAGCTACAGCTAAAAAAGGTAAAGCTAAAAAAGAAGAGGTTGTTGAAGAACCTGTTGTAGAAATAGTTGAAGAGGTGAAAGTACCTGAGGTTGAAACTCCTGCAACTCCTGAATTACCTAAGGAAGATTTCTTAGCAACAAAAATTACAAAACTTGAAGGTCCTAAAATTTTAGGAAATATTGTTTTACCTGTTGATAAGAAACCTAGTTCTAATCCTGCGCATAGCAAGGAAAACAAGAATAAACGTAAGCGTATTAAAAAAGGTGTTGTTTCTCAATCTGAAATTAAAACAGTTGGTAAACAACAAGCAACGATTGCGCGCGATAAGCACAAAGAGCGTTTAAAAGATAATCGTAAAAAAGATACAGCTCGCCCTGCTTTAACAGATGAGGAGATTCAAGCACAAATTAAAGAAACGCTTGCACGCCTAAGTAATCAAGGCGGTAAATCAAAAACATCTAAATACAGAAGAGAGAAGCGTGATGAGGTTCGTGAGCGTTTGGATAAAGAAGCAGAAGCAGAAGCAGCAGAAAAACAAACATTAAAAGTTACTGAATTCGTTTCGGCTAATAACTTAGCTCAAATGATGAATGTACCTGTAAATAATATTATTTCTACATGTATGTCGCTTGGTTTATTCGTTTCGATTAACCAACGATTAGATGCTGAAACGATTTCAATTGTTTGTGAAGAGTTTGGATACAAAGTTGAATTCATTACTGTTGAAGCGCAAGTTACTGTTGAAGAAGAGCAAGATAAAGAGGAGGATTTAATTGATTGCCCGCCAGTAGTAACTGTAATGGGTCACGTAGATCATGGTAAAACATCGTTGCTTGACTTTATTCGTAAATCAAATGTAATTGCAGGTGAAGCAGGTGGTATCACTCAGCATATTGCTGCATACAAAGTACAAATAGATTCAGGTAAATCAATTACTTTCTTAGATACTCCTGGTCACGAGGCCTTTACGGCAATGCGTGCTCGTGGTGCTCAAGTTACGGAT
>CAZRUA010000066.1:0-19408 GCA_964603125.1 uncultured Flavobacteriaceae bacterium
CTACTGGTGATGGAACTGTTTCTGTTACAGGCTTAACTGCTGGTACTTGGACATGCACAGTTACTGATGCAAATTCTTGTACAGCGCAAACAACTTTCAATATTACTGTTCCAACAGCAATTTCTGTAACTGCTTTATCGCAAACAAATGTTTCTTGCTTTGGTGGTTCAAACGGAGCTGCATCAATCAACACTCCAACTGGCGGTGCAGGTGGTTACACATATAACTGGACACCAGGCAACCCAACTGGTGATGGAACTGTTTCTGTTACAGGCTTAACTGCTGGTACTTGGACATGTACTGTTACTGATGCAAATTCTTGTACAGCACAAACTACATTTAATATAACCGCACCAACAGCAATTTCAGTTACTGCTGCATCACAAACAAATATTTCTTGTTTTGGTGGTTCAAATGGCGCAGCTTCAATCAACACTCCAACAGGCGGTGCAGGTGGTTACACATATAACTGGACACCTGGCAATCCAACCGGAGATGGAAGTGTTTCAGTTACGGGATTAACTGCTGGTACATGGACATGCACTGTTACTGACGCAAACTCTTGTACAGCACAAAATACATTCAACATTACCGCACCAACAGCCCTTGTCGTTTCATCTTTAGGTCAAAGTAATGTACTTTGTAATGGAGCAACTACCGGTTCTGCCTCTGTAAATGTAAGTGGAGGTTCTTCATTTTACACTTACAATTGGACACCAGGTAACCCCAACGGAGATGGTACAAATGCAGTATCAGATTTAACCGCAGGTAGCTGGACATGCACAGTGACTGATTTAAATTCTTGTACTGCTTCACAAGTATTTACTATTACTCAACCAAGTGCATTAACACTCACTGCAGCTTCACAAACAAACCTATTATGTAATGGGTTTAATACAGGAACAGCAAGCGTTAATAATGCCTCAGGTGGAGCTGGTTCATATACATACAACTGGTCACCAGGTTCACCTACGGGTAATGGCACAACAAATGTTAGTAATTTGGGAGCAGGAACACTCACGTGTACCGTAACAGATGCAAATGCATGTACCGCAACTCAAGTTTTCACAATAACAAGTCCCGCTCCTATGTTTGCAAATCCAAGTCAAACTGATGTTACTTGTTTTGGTGGAGCTAATGGTTCTGCCACAGTTAATGTAGCAGGCGGAACAGCCGGATATACTTATGATTGGGAGCCTGGTACACCAATAGGTGAAGGTACACCAACAATTACAGGATTGAATGCCAGCACTGCATATTCATGCACAATTACAGATGCAAATGGATGTTCAGTACAAGAATCATTTGGCTTGTCTCAACCAAGTCAAATTACTTCAGTAGTAAGCACAACAAATGTTTCATGTAATGGAGGAAATAATGGAACGGCATCCCTTGATGTAATTGGAGGTGTAGCACCATATACATATTTATGGAATCCAACCAATTTAACTGGTAATGGTACTGATTCAGTTTCAAATTTAATTGCAGGCTCATGGTCTTATGAAATTACAGATGCTAATTCTTGTGTTTTAACCCAAGCATTTAATATTTCTGAACCTTCGAATCTTTCCGCAGTAATTTCATCTACTAATACTAATTGCAATGCTAATACAGGTACTGCAAGTGTTATAGTAAGTGGCGGTTCACCAACATACACATACAGTTGGTCTCCATCAGGCGAAACAAATGCAACCGCAAATAATTTAGCTATTGGTAATCATACTTGTACAATTACAGATGCTAACGGTTGTTCATTCTCTACATTGACTGTAGTTAACATGTATTTACCCCCAACAATTTTACCTGGCCCGCAAACTGCTGTTAGTTGTAATGGAGCATGTGATGGTGCAATTTCAGTTGAAGCAAATGACCCTACTCATATATTCACTTATACTTGGTCACCTGCAATAAGTACAACCGAATCGGCAACTAGCGTTTGTGGCGGAGATTATAAGTGCATAGTTACAAATACTTTTGGTTGTTCAGATTCTATAATAGTCTCTTTGGTTGAGCCGGATGTATTGGTTGCAAATGCTACATCTACTGCTATTCTTTGTAATGGCGAGAACTCAGATATAACTGTTTCCGCTACAGGTGGTTCAATTCCTTATACAGGAATAGGAGTTTATAATGAGTCTGCAGGTACTTACAATTACACTGTTACTGATTTTCACGGATGTACTTCGTCAACAAGTATTGTCGTTACTGAACCTAATGCAATTGTAAATTCGCAAACAATAACTTTATGCGCAGGGCAATCATATACGGTTGGTTCTAATACATACAATACAAGTGGTGTTTACACGGATGTATTAACAGCAGTAAATGGTTGCGATTCAACGGTAACTACAAACTTAACTATTGAAAATGCAATTGATAATACAACTTCAGTAAGCGCTGAAACGATTACAGCTAATCAATCAGGGGCATCTTATCAATGGATTGATTGCGATAATTCAGGCCAAGCTATTTCTGGTGAAACCAATCAATCATTTACAGCAACAGCAAATGGTAATTTTGCTGTAGTAGTTACGGTAGGGGCATGTTCTGACACATCAGCTTGTGTTAATATTAATTCAATAGGTATAGCTAATGTAAATGTTGATCGTAATATAAAAGTGTATCCTAATCCAAGTAAAGGGATTGTTACAGTTGAAATATCAAATTTAAATTGTACTAAACTATATTTAGTTGATATGTTAGGTAAAACCATTTACACTCAGCAATTAAACAATACACAAGCACAAATTAAGTTGGATTTATCTTCTATTGAAAATGGAATTTACTTTATTCAGTTAGAAACTACAAATGGAACTTTAATTAAAAAGATAATTAAAGAGAATTAGACTAAAAAAAGGCTGTCTCAAAAGTAAATTTTACCGTAATTCTGTCCCGATTGAAAAATCGGGATCAGAATCTAGAACGTAGTAAAATAAACCCTTACATAGATGCTGATACGCTGCGGCGAAAAATTCAGCAGGACCGAGGGCTACTTTTGAAACAGCCTCCTTTTTATGAAATAGCGGTTTTATCATTATTTGTTTAAAACACTTTGTATCTTCGTTTTCTAATTCCACTGGCATAAATGAAAACCGCTATACAAAAACAATCCCTTGATTTTTTAAAAGTACTTGCTAAAAACAATAACCGCGATTGGTTTAATGAAAACAAAAATAAATTTGTTGACGCTCAAGCTAGCTTGATTACTTTTGCAGATGCCTTGATAGCGGAAATGAATAAGCAAGATAGGATTGAAACGGAAAGTGGTAAAAAGGCTTTATTCCGAATATATAAAGATGTACGTTTCTCGAAAGATAAAACCCCTTATAACACACATTGGAGTGGAATACTAAAGCGTGCTACCAAACAATTGCGTGGTAGTTATTATTTCAACATTCAACCTGGTAATAGTAGAGTAATGATTGGTTTTTGGGGACCCAATGCTGATGATATGAAACGCATTAGAAACGAGTTTGAATTTAACCACGAAGCTTTTGAAACCATTTTAAACAACAAAACCTTTAAGAAGACTTTTGGCGAAATGCGTGGCGAGCAATTAACATCAGCTCCCCGTGGCTACGATAAAAACCATGAAGCTATAAAATTATTGCGCTATAAACAATTTTTGCTTCGCCATGATTTTACCGATGAAGAGGTGCTTAGTTCTAATTTTGTCACAAAGGTTTGTCAGGTATACCAATGCGCTCGACCTTTTTTAGATTTTATGAGCGATGCCTTAACACTTAATGAGAATGGGGAGAGTATTGTTTAACCCAATTCCCAATACCTCTCCTTAATCACATCAACATGCCAACGTTGGTGCCCAGGCAACATAAAACCAATAGCTAATACAGAGTATTTACCTTTAAAACCTTCTCCAGTTTTTAAAAGCATTTCAGGAGTAAATGATTTGAAAAGAGCAATGCTAGTTTGGCGTACCAGTTTTAATTCGTTGATGATTTCATCTAAGTTACGGTTAGTTGCATGTGCATTTTTAGCGTATAAATCTTCATCGTATGAAAGAAGTTTTTGTTCTTCACCGCGGCTAATGGCTAAAGCGCGGTAGCAAAATATGCGCTCGGTATCTAATATGTGTTGAAACAAATCTTTAATGGTCCATTTGCCTGGAGCATATACTTTATCGCCAATAGCTTTGTATTTGTCCATAGTGAGGTTTTCCAATTCTGTTAGGCTAATGTTTAGGGCTTCAAGTAAAGTTACATCGTCTGTTTTGTTGATGTAGCGGTCAAAATACTCAGGCATTGGATTAATTTGTGCTTTTTTCATGGTATTGGTTTTATAGGGTTAAGGTATGAATTTGTTTTATATGTATATAATTTGCGATTTTTTATTGTTTAATAGCATCTTTAAATTGTTGTTCATATTGCGTTACAGCACTTAAAATGGTTTCATCGTTTTTATACTTTTCTTTTAGCTTATCAAATAGTTCTTGTCCGCGTTTATCCGCAATGCTTACAATTAGGTAAACATTATTAAAAATATCATGAACATTGTTTGTTTCCAAAGCAAGCGTTAAACGGGTTTTTATTAAGTCATAGGTTTCTGCTTGCTTTCCTAAAGCTAGCAATGTTTGAACAGCTGCAATTCTATAATCCCAAACAGGGGTTGTTAATGTCCAACGAGGAATACTTAAGTCGGCTAAAGCGCTCAAAGCTATTTCAGCACCTTTTGGGTCGCCCAATTCTTTCAAACCATTTAAAGAGCTAATTAAACTTTGACTTTTCCATGAAGGTTTATCTTTTAGTTTTACCAATGTGTCAAAGGCTTTCGGACTTTTGCTTTTGCCTAAGGCATTTGCAGCCGCATTAATCACTCTATCGCTTTTATCATTAAAACATTGTATGTATATATCAGCATACTTTTTGTTTTTTGTGAAACCTAAAAAGGTAACAGCACTTGTTTTTAACCAAGAGCTTTCTGTTTTGATAAGCTGAAGTAATAGAGTAGTGGTGGCTTTATCTAATTCTAGCTTTGGATTATTAGTGAAAAGTAAAGTTCGCAACTGACTTAGTGTATTTACTTTTAAACGCCAATATACATTGCTTGCAATTAAATTTCTGAAAGCGCTGTAAATTTCTTCTGTTACTTGTTTACTTGTTTTGTCATCGCTCGCTAATGCAGCTAGTTCATTCAAAGCCCATTGACGACCTAATATATCTTTGTCGTTTAATAATTGATATATTAACTCTTCTTTACTTTTAGCAAAAGTCATTTCTTTCACCCAAGTTCCTTCATAATCAAAGTTTATCAATTTTGGTTCTTGCAAGCAGTTAAATGTGAATGTGTTTTCAGCTTTAGCTTCTAGCGTTACAGTTTCTATTTTGTTGTCAATTTCAATAGCTATTTTTCCTTTAAAGAAATCTACTTGCGGGTCAATGTTTTCTTTATCTATTTTTTGTGTTTGAGTAACTTGTAATTTTAATTGCTGAGTTTTTGCATCGTAGCTTTTTGTGATAGTAAAAACAGGATGTCCCATTTTATACAACCATTGCTCAAAGAACCAGTCCATAGGTTCGCCGCTAACTTCTTCTATAGCTTTTCTAAAGTCTTCGGTATTGCTTAGTTTTGTTTGGTTGTTTTTTAAATAAAGGCGAATAGCTTTCCACCAGTTTTCTTCCCCCAAGTGTTTGCGTAACATGTGCAGTACCGATGAACCATGAAAGTAAGGATGATTACTACCTACAAATGCATCTAAGTCATCATAGCTTTTATTAATCACGGGTTGTTTTACACCATTAGCCCAATCATTAAAATAATATCCATGATCGAATGTGCTGTGTTGGTAAATTAAAAACTCATCTTTTCCATTTTTCTGCTCATCATATAGGTTAGAGAAGTATCTACCAAATGCTTTGCTCAGCCAAATATCAGCCCAATTGCTCGTGCTTACATAATTTCCAAACCATTGTTGAGCAAGTGATTCTCCTTCTAAGCCATCCCATAAGTAATAAAAATCAGCATGCGTTCCATAATCATCAATCATGTTTTCGGTTTGTATTGCTAATCCCGGACCAGTAACACCCCAAGGTATGTCTTGTACAAAAACTTGAGAATAAGAAGAGTAAGGAAATTTTTGACCTGTTACTTCCGTAAAATATTTTATCATATCAGGTAATCTTTCCACGCTAGCTTTTGTAGCTTCTACTTCATCATTATTGCAGTAATTGTGAAGTTCAATACCGTTGTAGTTTTGTTTTACATCAGCAAATTCACCTATTACAAAGGCTGTTTGATGGTTGGAGTAGGGAAGATCTGTTTTCCAATGAAAGGTTTTAGTACCATTGGTGTTTTCTTTTGTACTAATTAACAAGCCGTTTGAAACTACAGTAAATTTATTTTCAACCGTAGCAATAAACTCTGTGGTTCTTAAATCGTTTGGCGCATCATAGCATGGGAACCAATATCTATTTCCTTCAGGCTCACCCATTGACCAAATTTGATATTTCCTTTTAGGTTCAGCTACTGTGGGTTCAATAAAGCGTATGCCTTTTCCATTGCTACCGCCTAAATTCATTGGGTCTATTTCGTTATACCAATTGCTTCTGTAATCAATTGTTAAAACAAGGTCTTCATTTGCTTTGTATTCTCTATCCAACAGTATTTCTAAATTATCATTTGCTTTTTCGTTAGTGTAATTGAATTTTAGATTACTACTGTTTAAGTTTACGCTGTTAATACTTAAAAAAGCTGCGTCTAGAAAAACTTGTTTACTAGCATTGAATAGGCTTAACGTTATAGTGGCCGTTCCCTAGGCTTGTTTTTTTGGGGAGTCAAATTGTAAATCGAGCTTTATATGCTTGATGTCAATGTTGCGAACTCGCATCCAATTTGTTTTTATGTTTTTGTGTAAACTATCCACAAGTTGAGCCTCAATGGTATTATTGAGTAGCAAACAACTTAATATTACTAGAAGAACTTTTCTCATGATTTTTGAATTAAATTATTCATGGCTTTATCATCTAAATAAAGTCTCACTTTTTCTTTGGAGCTTGCACCCATGCGATGATAAAACTTTATAGCTCTAGTATTAAAAACGGGCGTTTGCCATTGAATTAAAACGCAACCTTTTTCTTTAGCTGCTTTGGCAATTTCTTTCACTAGTTCTTCACCAATACCTAAACCTCTTGCATGCTCTTGTAAATACAGGCAGTCCATGTGTGCATAAAACTCTGCTTCCCAAGTAGAGAATTCAAACATGTAAGTTGCATATCCAATTGCTTTTCCTTCGCTTTCTGCAATTAAGCAAAACAAGCGAGGTTCACTCGAAAATAAATAGTTAGCTAGTTTTTCAGCTTTGCCAATGGGAAAATATTCAGCTTCTTCATAAACAGCGTGTTCAATGCAAAGTTGAATAATTTCTTCTATATCGCTGGCTTTGGCTTTTCGAATCGTGTAGTTCATATTAAATATCCGTGTTTAATTGTGCGTTTAAATATGCTTGTATATCTGGTGTGTTCGATTTCATTAAAATGTTTTCTACCCAAGCATTTCTATCATACCAAAGCACAGCCATTTCCCAAACGCAAGTGATAATCCCATTGTTTGAAAACAACTTGAACTCAGTTGGTTTTTCATTACTAGCTAAATAGGCATAAAGCTGTAACATGTTTTCATCAATCCACCAATTAATAATAGCAAAACAACCTTCTTTTCCTTCGTGCAATATTAAAGTTGCAGTTTTGTAAGTCTCTAAATCATATAGCTTTGTGTTTTGAAGCCAAGTATCGAGTTGAAGTTTTGCATTTATAACATGTCCATTCTGCACATATTCACTATTTACTGAAATGCTATATATTTTGATAGTCCAATCATTGTGTTGATAAAGCTCCAAAAAGCGTATTGGTCTCTTTTGATAATCTTTTTTAATTCGCATGCATTAGTCTATTTAAGTGTCGTACGCTTTGTATCCCGCATTGTTTAGCTATTTGTTCGCGCGATAAATCAGGTTGTTTAATCAATTCGCTTATTTTTTCTTTTCTTAGTAGGGTTATGTATTCGTTTACGGTTAATTGTGTTTCTTTTTTAAATACACGTGTAAAGTTTCTTTCGCTCATCATAGCTATTTCTGCTAAATCCGGCATGTTTACTTTTTCGTTTAGGTTGTGGTATAACCATTCTTGCACTTTATGAATACCTGCATGCATGTGGTTGCGGTAATTGAGCAATGCACTTTTTTGTGGTGAAGAACCGTTCCGGCGATTATAGATAACCAATTCACGGGCAATCATAGAAGTAAAGTATTCATTAGAAATTTTGCTTAAAACATATAAAGCCACGTCAATTCCCGAAGTTGCGCCTGCACTTGTAATGATACGTTGGTCTTCAATATAAATTATATTTTCATGAACTTTAGCAAAAGGATACATCTGTTTAAATTCGGATGTTCTTTTCCAGTGTGTGGTACAATTTAAGCCATCTAATAAGTCTGTTTTTCCAAGTAAAAAAGCTCCTAAACACAACGCACAGATATGAGCACCTTCATTATAGGCTTCTTTTATCCAATTAATAAAATGGTTATCTAATTTAAGTTTAGGTGAAAGTATGTAGTTTATATCAGCGCTAGCTATAAAGATATAGTCACCTTTTTTTACTTTGTAGTTTTTGTAGGACTCAACCTTTCCAATAGGCACTTTGGTTGAGCTTGTAAGATTATTTTCATAAGAACAGTAGTTTAAACTTAAATTTAAGCCATGTTCTTTTGCTTCATGAAAAACTTGAGCCGCACTCGAAAAGTCGAACATATTTGCATTTGGTGGAATAACAAATAGTATTTGGGTTGAAGTATTTTTCGCTGTTTTCATTGCTGTAAAATTAGATTGATTTTAGGTCTAATTTAAGACAATAAAAGGACATATTCAGCCAATAATTATAGTAGGCTTAATTTGTCATTTTAATTTGGAAATGAAAGCATGGGACTATAATGTGATTCTAGTAAATGAATTCAACCTTTATACCAAAAAGTTAAATAGCAGAAATACTTATTAAACCATTATTTTGTTTAATAGGCAATAGAAGAGGATAGTTTAATTAATCTGAATTACGACTTCTTTACAAACTTGGTTAAAATAACAATCGTTTGATCATTGATTTTACCTTCAATTTGTTCGGTATTATCATGAACTAATTTTATACGTTTAACAACAGTTCCTTTTGAAGCTGAAAAACTGGTTCCTTTAACGTTTAGCAATTGAGTTAGAACAACATTGTCGCCATTTTCAAGCACGTTACCAAAAGCATCTTTGTGAACTGCAGCAACCTCAAAAGCACTCATGGCCCATTGTATGGTAGCTTCGTCTAAATCAACCGAGTTAATTAAGTTACTTGCCCAATCTTGATCTTTAAACTTATTTAAAATACGGTAGCTCAAAGCTTGAACACTTGCTTCTGGATTCCAAATGCTTCCCTCTAAACAGCGCCAGTGAAAAGCAGCTTCTGTATCATCAATTGCATTTAAACAAGTGGTACATAATGCAACCTGATTGTCAATTGAGTCGTCGTTTTTAGGGCTTACAGTATATTCGTGTACAGCTGTTTCAGCATTACATAATTCACATTGGTCACCGCAGCGATCTTTAAGTTTTTGACTAATTGACATAAGAAGTATTGTTTAAATGAAATTTTCTTGAGCGGCAAAGTTATAAGATTATTTATAAAATAGACCTTTTATTTAGTGATTTATGAGCTAAATCAGTGTTAGTAATCAATTCTTTTTCTGCGTTAATTCTTCTTTTTAGCTTCAGGTGCAAAGTGAATTGCATTTCCATCAATCATGGTAACGGGCTTTCCCATTTTTTTCTGAATTACTTTAAAGTGATGCTCTTCATCCGGACTAACCAATGAAATGGCTTCTCCTGAGGCTTCGGCTCTTCCTGTTCTACCAATACGATGGATATAATCTTTTGGAGAACGAGGTAATTCATAATTTATCACATAGGGTAAAAATTTTATGTCTATACCACGCGACATTAAATCCGTTGCAACCAAAACTTTTAGTTTGCCCGATTTAAAATCGTTTAAAGCTTGATTTCGTGCTTCCTGACTTTTTTTACTGTGTATGGCATAAGCAAAAATATTATTTTGACGAAGCTTTAAAGTTACTGCATCGGCTCTTTGCACGGATGATGTAAATACTAAAACTTGTTTCATGTTTTTATCATTAATCAAATGTCTTAATAGCGGGCCTTTTTTTTCGTTAGAAACATAGTAAGCATATTGCTGAATCAAATCAATGTTTTTAACCTCTTCCTCCACTTTTATGACAACTGGATTATGAAGTAAATTTTTATGGATATTATTTAAGTCATCACTTAAAGTAGCTGAAAATAAAAGGTTTTGGCGTGTTTTGGGAAGTAAATCAAAAATCATTGCCATCTCTTCCGCAAAACCCAAATTCAACATTTTATCGGCTTCGTCCAACACCAACATTTTAACAGCTGATAAGGAAACAGAGTTAGAGCCAACCAATTCGAGTAAGCGTCCGGGTGTTGCTACTAGTATTTCAACACCTTGTAAGCCCATCATTTGTGGGTTAATGGACACACCACCATAAACGGCTAAGCTTTTTATTTTTGGAGTTAAATGAGTACTAAGACTTTTAAAAACATCGTTAACCTGTATAGCTAGTTCACGTGTAGGGACTAAAATCAATGCACGCACATGACGATTTTTTCCAGCTTTTAACGATTGAAATTGTTGTAAAATTGGTAAAGCAAATGAAGCTGTTTTTCCTGAGCCTGTTTGGGCAATACCTAAAATATCTTTTCCTTCTAAAATAGCAGGAATAGCTTGTGCTTGAATAGGGTAGGCTTGCGTGTAATTAAGATCAGAAATAGCTTGTAAAAGCTCCGTAGATAAACCTAGTTTTGAAAAAGGCATGTATAAGGATTAAGTGAAGTAAATTATTTTATCCAAATATACAGCTAATAGTTTGGAATTACTCTTCCACTTCAAAAACAAACGTTTTTATAGCTGTTGTATCAAAGTGTTTGGCTTTAAATAGGGTAATTTGAGTTTTACCAGGATAAATGGCTTCAAAATGAAAATCAACATTTGGGTTGGAAGCTCCGTGCCAATTGCTGCCTTTGTAATCTACAATGCTTTTGTCTAAATCATTTTGCATCATCCACATGTAGCCACTTTCATGTTCTTCCGGAAGATTAACGTAAACTTTGTCAAACAATTTTAGCTTGTTTGTTCCAGCTGCTTTCTCAACAGTAATCTGACGTTCAGCTTTTTTACAGCTAAAAAGTGTTGTAATAAAACTCGCTACTATTAAAGCAATACTTAATTTCTTTTTCATTTAGTTGATACCTCTTTTTTTCTTAATATTTTCGTAAGCTTCCTGTACTTTTCTAAACTTGTCATGAGCCGATTTTTCAACACTTTCACCCATACCAGCTACTTTGTCAGGATGATATTTCATAGCCATTCTACGATAAGCTTTTTTTAACTCATCATCAGTACAACTAGGTTCAACTTCTAAAATTCTATAATCACTTGTTGTATCGCGGTAATACATTGCTTTTATTGAATCAGAATCGCTTTTGCTAATGTTTAAGTAATTGGCAATTTGTTCAATTACGTTTATTTCGTGATTATTTACATCACCATCCGCCTTTGAAATTCCAAATAAATAATGCAGTAATTGCAAACGTGCGCTAATTGGCATGTTAGTTCTTATTTGCACACAAACTTCTTGTAAGGGAATTTCTTTTTTTAATAGTTCTCCTAAAAGTTTTATTTGTTCATTAGCAACTTCTTTTCCGAAGTTAGCTTCTAAAAATGCACGGACAAATTCCAATTCACTTTTCATGGTTTTGCCATCGCTTTTCATCACAGCAGCCGAAAGAACCATTAAACTTGCTGCAAAATCTCCAGCAGTAGTTTTTTGTCTTTGTCCAAAACCTGTATTATCAAACGAATTTCCTTTGTAAACTGTAACCGAGGCACTGTCAATAACCGAACCTATTACAAAACCAATTGCAGCTCCAATTGGTCCCCAAAAGGCCCAACCAATTGCTCCACCAAACCATTTAGCGTAATTCGACATAAAAATATAAAGTGCAAAGATACGTGGCTTTTTGTATTTGAAAGGCTTTTTAACTGAGTTAAAATTGATTAAATTTCGTTTAAGGCAATTGCTATCTGCTAAAAAAACCTTACTTTAGAAAAAAATATTTAACATGATACCTTTATACATTATCCCAGTAGTACTAGTGGTTTTAGTGCTTTTCTTATCGTTTACAACCGTTAATCAAGGAACAGTTGCTGTAATAACTATATTCGGTAAATACCGACGTATATTAATGCCTGGATTAAACATGAAGATACCTTTTATTGAAAGAGTTCATAAAAAGATATCTATTCAAAATCGCAGTGCTGAACTTGGATTTCAAGCTACTACAAGTGATCAAGCAAATGTAAATTTTACAGCTATGTTGCTTTATTCTGCATTAGACCAACAGGAGGAAACAATTAAGAATGTTGCTTTTAAGTTTGTGGATGAAAGAAACTTTATGCAAGCACTTGTTCGCTCAGTAGAAGGTTCTATTAGAGGGTTTGTGGCTACTAAAAAGCAATCAGAGGTTTTATCATTACGTAGAGAAATTGTGGAAGATGTAAAAGAACAAATGGATAAAACTCTAGAACAATGGGGTTATCATTTGATTGATTTACAAATCAATGATATTAACTTTGATGAGGAAGTAATGCGCAGTATGAGTAAGGTGGTTGCAAGTAACAACTTAAAAGCCGCTGCTGAAAATGAAGGTCAGGCATTGTTAATTACAAAGACTAAGGCTGCCGAAGCTGAAGGTAATGCTATAAAAATTAGTGCTACAGCCGAAAGAGAAGCAGCGCAATTGCGTGGACAAGGTATTGCTTTGTTTAGAGAGGAAGTTGCAAAAGGTATGTCGGTTGCAGCTAAAGAAATGCAATCATCTAATTTAGATCCATCATTTATTTTATTCAGTATGTGGACCGAGAGTATTAAGCATTTTGCTGAAAATGGAAAAGGTAATGTTATTTTCTTGGATGGTTCTGCCGAAGGTATGCAACGCAGTATGAAGGAAATGATGGCGATGAATAAATTAGATACAAATGCTAAAACAAAATAAGTGTAATGGTTAGTGAGGAGATTAAGGAAACAGTTCGTAAGATTTTTTCAGATTATTTAGAAGCGCATGGGCATCGAAAAACATCGGAACGATTTGCTATTTTAAGTGAAATCTATTCGCATGAAGGACACTTTGATGTAGAAGGCTTGTATGTGATGATGAAGAATAAGAAGTACCGTGTTAGTAGGGCTACTTTGTATAATACCATCGAAATTTTGTTGGATGCCAATTTGTTGATTAAACACCAATTTGGTAAAAATATTTCTCAGTTTGAACGTGCTTACATGTTTAAACAACATGATCACCTTATTTGTCAAGATTGTGAACATGTATTTGAATTTTGTGACCCTCGTTTACAACAAATCCAACATTTAGCAGGAGAAATTTTTCAATCTACCATAGTAAACCACAGTTTAAATTTTTATGGCAAATGCCAAAGTTTGGCTGGTAATGGTAAATGTATTCATGGTAATAAACCAAAAATTAAACAATAATGGCAAGTGAATTAAAGAATTTATCTGTTGTTGAAGGTTCAGATATTCCTTCGGCTAAAGGAATGCGATTTGGAATTGTAATGGCAGAATGGAATTATGAAGTAACAAAAGCATTAACAGATGGCGCAGAAAAAACGTTGTTGAAAGCTGGTGTTGATGAAAAAGACATTATAATTAAAACAGTTCCCGGTGCTTTTGAATTAACTTTAGGTGGACAATATTTAGTTGAACATGAAAATTGTGATGCTATTATATGCATTGGTTGTGTGATACAAGGCGATACGAAACATTTTGATTTTATATGTAACTCTGTTGCTCAAGGTATAACCAATTTAAATACTATCTATAAAAAGCCTTTTATTTTTGGTGTTTTAACTCCTAATACTATGGAACAAGCTTTGGATAGAGCAGGCGGTAAGCATGGAAACAAAGGAGATGAAGCAGCAGTTACTGCTATAAAAATGTTAGCTCTTAAAAATAGTTTTGGAGCTAATAAAAAACCAATTGGATTTTAATGAAAAGTAAATTAATTGTTCCAGTAATTTTTATTGTTTGTAGCGCCTTAGTTGGCTTTTATTTGTATAAGAAGTATCGTGTAGCTCCTACAATTGATTTACTGAAACAAGAGGTATATAATGAAAACAACGAGCGTGTTGATTTACAAAAATTCGTTGGGAAACGTTTAATTATATCTTACTATGCCTCGTGGTGCAGAGATTGCTTACAAGAGATGAAAACAATGAATGCTGTTAAGGCCACTAAGTATGCCGATGCAGAGGTGATTGCCATTACAGATGAAACTCAGGAGAAACTAGTTCAATTTAAAAATTCGAGAAATTACCCTTTTACTTTTTTACGTTTAAACAAAGGTTTTGATGAAATTAAGATTTATTCCATTCCGGTAACGTATATTGTAAATGAGGAAGGAAAATTGATTTACGAAAAAGTGGGTGCAATTGATTGGGAAAGCGAATCGTTTTACGCTTTTTATAAGGGATTGAAATAAAATTGGTTTAATGCAAATTTCTGCTTTTTGCAAATTTTAATGTGTAGATAATAACTCCTATGTAAAGCATTTCACCTAATATGTAGCTGTAAGGGAATATTTTGATTTCTCCTAAGTTTAAAAACAATCCTATCGCAATTAGAGTTATAGTCAATTTGGGTAGTTTTGACCAATCGTATAAATTCGCAAATAGTAATAAGGGAAACAACCACAATATTGCGTGATAGGCTGAACGAGTCACAGGTGAAAAGAAATCAAATAAGAGCATAAAAACACTTCCAATCAACAATAATTGAAGCGAGTTAAATTGGCTCATTTCTTTTTTAAGGAATAGTAAAATACTTAACAATAATAAAATTAGTAGTATTATAAGTAAGTAGGCTGGTGTTTGAATACCGAATTTGGTGAATAAAATTCTACGTATTGAACTGTTTTCTAATTGAACATATTTATGGATAGTTTCTGAATTTTGTATTTCATTAAACAATACATTTTCCGTTCTTATGCTGGTATTGTTAAAAGTGTTTTTTGTCTGAATGTTCTGATTTTCGGCCCATTCAATGGCTGATTTAGAGTAATCTTTCCAGTCTTTTTGATACCCCGAAAAATAGAATAGTAAAGAACCAAAGGTTAAGCCTAATAACAATCCTGTCAAAATCTTTTTATTGAATTGTATTAAAAATGGTATTGTAATAAGTATAAATGGAAATCTTATCCATGAAGATAATCCTATTACTATTCCAAATAATAAAAATCTAATAGCACTTTCTTTTTGAATCAGAGCAAATAGTATGCACAGGAATAATACAAAAACAATATAGTTTTGACCTAGTAGTATATTTAAATACCAAGCCCCAGAAATTAGTGTGAGCGATATAACAAGTATGTGTTGCCAATATTTTTTTTCGTGCTTTCTTTCAAAATATAAAAACACAAATGCACAGATTATTAATAAGAAGTAATTAATATAAAACCAAACTTTTTTTAGAGTATCGTAACTTAATTTGCTTAATGGTTTTAGAATTAATAAATAGGCTGGTGTAGAGGTAATATAGTTATACTTTGCAGTAGTATCGGAGTTTGGAATGAGATACTTTTCTGAGATTTTTCCGTAACATTTAAGATGGTAAATATCACTTTCGTTTCCAATTAGCCTGGTCCCAACAACTCTATTTCTTAAATCTAAATTATACGAACTAATGTTTGCCTTGTTCATGCGGTAAAAACTTAAAAATAAAATAATTATGCTTGCAGCAAGAATTATCCAAGTGAATATGTTTTTACTTTTTTGCATGGCTATTTCTTTCGTAAAAGCAGAATTGGACGTTCAATTACATTATAAAATAATGTTGAAAATAACACAACAATAATGAAATAAGCTAATGTTATAATATTAGCTGAAGCAAAGCTATTAATGTTGAAGATAGATAACAATGAAAATTGTATAAAATACAAATGACATAATAAAATACTATAACTTATCACACTGATATGGGTGCTAAGTTTGGTAGTTTTTGAAATATTAAATTGTGTGTAATAAAAGTATGGAACAAGTAAACAAGAAGTAAGCGGACTTGCAATGAATAAAAGGATATTATAGTTTGTATTGTAGGTTTTAAATAGTAATTCGTTTATTAATACTCCGCTTAAACAACCAATGAGAATTAAAACATTTTTGTACTTAATAAAGAATTCAGAATATTGTTTGCAAAGAATAGCCAATATCGCCCCATATAGAATAGCGTCAAGTCTATAAATAACAACTTTTCTTAGTTCCCAATCTTGTTCAGGGCTGTTGGAGTAAATATAGTTTATTCGCATTGCTATAATTAAACCTAAAGCAATTATAAGTGCCGAAATAACCATATCTAAATTATTCTTTTTGAAAGTACTTAATACAAAGAATGGAAGTGGGAGTAGTAAATACGACCACTCTTCTATGGGTAATGGCCATACTTCGGGAAAAAAACTTGAATGAGTACTTGTTAAATTTTGAGTGAAAGTTAAATATCGAAATAGATTAAAATCGGTTTTTAGATAATTGAGATTTGAGTTTTTGTAAAGGAATAGATACAAGCAATAATTTAGCAGAACAAAGAAAATATAAAAAGGAATTGTTCTTAACCACCTATTCTTGTAGAAAGAGATCAGTTGATTACGACTGAAATCATTTTGAAAATATTTTATTAGTTGGTTACAAATTAAAAAACCACTCAAAGAGAAGAACACGTCTTGCGCAAAGCATCCAATTGGAAAGCTATATTTATAAAAGCTTACATATTTGCCTAAAATGTTATTACTATGATTAAAGACAACTATAATTACACAAAGTGTTCGTAGAATATCTAAGCCGATATTTCTAGTTGGTGCTATTTCTGTTTTAAAGAATTTAGCTTTAGGTATATGTAGTGTTCGGTTAATTTTTTTTATTTAAAGGTAAATAAAAAGCCCTTTGTTTATTCAAACAAAGGGCTTTTTAAAGGAAAATTAATTTTATTTCACCATTGTTAATGCCATTTTAACTGCACTGTATAAGTTAACAATACCACCTGAGTTAGATAAATTTTTGAATGGAACTTTATTTTTTGTTCCGGGACGATTTACCTCTTGCTCTTTATAATCTTTTAAAGAAGATTCAATGATTATTTTTTTAATTTGTTTCGCTGATAATTCAGGGAAATAAGATTTTAATACAGCTGCAACACCTGCTGTAACAGGGCAAGCCATGCTAGTGCCACTCTCGTTAATATATGAATTATCGTAAGGTTTACATGAGTAAATGTCAACACCTGGTGCAAAAACATCAACTAATTTTTTACCATAGTTACTAAAAGTGGCAGGAATATTCTCGCCTGTTTCCCAGCTTGATGCACCTACATCTAACCAATTTTTTGCGCCTTTTTTCTTTTCGTATTTTTTACAAGGATAATGAGCAGCAGTGTCAATGTCATTGTGATCATTACCAGCTGCATGAATAAATAATACTCCCTTTTTCTCCGCATATTTCACCGCAGCATCAACAGCAGCTTTATCATAGCTATAAGCTTTTCCAAAGCTCATATTAATAATAGTTGCGCCATTGTCAACAGCATATAAAATAGCATTAGCAACGTCTTTATCTCTTTCATCACCATTAGGTATAGCTCTAATTGCCATGATTTTTACGTTATCAGCAACACCGCTAATTCCTAAATTGTTGTTACGTGAAGCGGCAATTATACCTGCAACGTGTGTACCATGCAAACAATCCGGACCTTTTACATCATTACTACCATAGTTTCTTTCATAACTGTTTTTTTCATCATCGCCAATAATATCTTTACGCGGATTAAAATCCATGTTTAAATTATAGTCAACACTTTCTTTAAAATGATTTAAACCTTCTTTTGTATCATCAATTAAAAAATCTAAAGTCATGTCACCTTCTAAAGCGCCCATAAATGCAGCTTTTAACATGGTTTGTTGAGGATCTTTCGCTTCAAATTTTTCTAGTTCTACCGCAGTAACTTTTTCAACTCCTAATGATTTTTTCACATCATCATTCAACTTCACCATCAAATCGTAAATCAATTGAATTTGCTTTAACTGTGCTTTTTCACCAGCAAGTTTTTTCTCGTAAGCTATTTTTAATGATTGGTAACGGTGAAATTCTTTTTTATCAGCGCCTTTGAAATCACTTTCGTTTTTACCTTCAAATTTTGGTTTCATATCACGTATCAAACGCACAATCTCCAAATTTTCAAGGTTAATGTTTTTTCCATCCTTGCCACCTAAAAAGCTCCATCCATGAATATCATCAATGTAGCCATTTTTATCATCGTCAATTCCGTTTCCTGGAATTTCCTTTTCGTTGGTCCACATTACATCTTTTAAATCTTCGTGATCAAAATCAACACCTGAGTCGATAACACCAACAATAACAGTTTTTGATTTTCGTCCTTTTAAAAGCTCTGCATAAGTTTTTTCAGTACTAACTCCATAAACCTTGTCAGCAGTAGGGTCAAGGTTAAACCAATTTTTTGGAGCTTCGTCTTGTGCAAAAACATTTAATTGTAAAAGTAATGCAACTGGAATTAAAATTTTCTTCATAATAATAAATTTAAATGGGTATTAGTTGTTACTAATAACTAATTAGAAATAGCGTTAATAACATCATGCTTTGTAATAATATGTGTGCTACCAGCCAAATCTTTCACTAATACAGCATTATTTTCTTTTGTAATTAGTTTTGATACATCTTCTAAGCTAGTATTGGTATCAACAAACGGAAAAGGTTTTTGCATTAATGATTCAACAGTAGCTTCACGTAAATTTCCGTTTTCTAATAATTTCGAAAATACATGAGTATCATTTAAAGCTCCAACAAATTCAGTGCCTTTTATTACAGGTATTTGTGAAATGTTGAATTTTGTCATCAGTTGCACAGCTTCGTTAATTGGCGAGTCAAATGATACAGAAACTAATTTTTGATTTTTATGTGTTGCAATTAAATCTAAAGCTTTTGGTTTTTTAATTTCTAAGAAACCACGATCGCGCATCCAATCGTCATTAAACATTTTACCTAAGTAACGTGTACCATGATCATGGAAAATAACTACAACTACATCACCTGGCTTAAACATATCTTTCATTTGCATCAAACCAGCCATTGCCGAACCAGCACTATTACCAACAAAAATACCTTCTTCTTTGGTTATTCTGCGGGTCATGATAGCTGCTTCTCTATCAGTTACTTTTTCAAAATGGTCAATTAAATCAATATTAACATTTTC
>CAZRUA010000067.1:0-19373 GCA_964603125.1 uncultured Flavobacteriaceae bacterium
GTTTTCAATTTAAGTTGGGAGCGCAGATTGATTTTACTATTAATTACAAAAGAAATAAACACGATTCAATTTTAGACACCATTCCTAATCCAGATTTAATGAGAATGCGTTGCACAAACGAGTTAATTCATCTTAAAAATCCAATGCATGTAAGTTTGGGTTACACGTTTAATCCAGTTTCAAAATTAGCGGCAAAGTATAACACTTTAGCGTATAATTACACTTTAGGTGCTAATGATTTTGTGGTAGTGAAGGATACTGTTATTAATACATCTAATGCGGCAAGCGAAATTATTTTGCCTTTAGCTCACGTTATCGGAGCGCAGTTTAAATACGGTACAAAGTTTACAGCTTTAGTTGATGTTGGTATAGACAATTGGAGTAAGTTTAAATTATTGAACAATACAAATACATTAAAAAACTCAAAAAGCTTTGGATTAGGATTACAATATGTACCGAATAGAAATGCGGGTAGTGGAGAGTATTTAAAGCGTATTAATTACCGTGCAGGTGTTAAATACAGCGATGGTTTCTTAGAGTTAAAGAGTACTAAAATATCTTCCCTAACTATTGCAGGTGGTTTGGGTTTCCCTCTAGGTCAGCGCGAAACAAGAAATTTATCTATGTTTAATATTGGTTTCGAATACATTCAAGTAGGTAGTGTTAAAAATAATTTGGTTCAAGAAAATCATTATAAAGTTACCCTTGGTTTAACCTTAAACGATAGATGGTTTAAGAAGTATGTATTTGATTAATTGAAAATTAAAAACTACATATCTGGCTTCGTTGTTTTTTTATTCGCTTCTATAGGGCTAATCTCTTGTAGTCAAAACACTGCAGCCGAAGTAAAAACTGTAACCGACAATAAGTTTGATTTTCCTACTGAGTCAATTATCGATTTTTTTGCCGAGTATACTGATTCAGGTTTCGTTCAATTATCGGTTAAAGCTCCTTTAATGAATCGTTATTCTATCAATGTGCCGCAAATATATGAGGATATGCCCAAAGGTTTGGATATTAAATTTTACGATAAACTGGGCAATGTTAAAACAACTTTAACGGCTAATCAAGGCAAGCGTTTTGAAGCAAGTCAGTTAGTTGAAGTACACTATAATGTTGAGTTAATTAATTCTGAAGGAGAGAAGTTGAAAACCGAGCATTTGATTTGGAAACAAGATTCGGGAATTGTGCGAACAACTTCTTATGTTCAAATTGTAACAAACGGAAAAATTTTGCATGGCGATGGTTTAATCGCTAAGGATGATTTTACAGAGTATGAAATTTTGCGCCCAAGAGGTGAGTTAAAAGTAAACGATGCTGATTCGTTAAAATAATAAAAATGGATAACAAGGAAAAAGACGCTTTATGGCGTATTAAAATGATGCGCTACGGCGAAATTTTATGGATGGTAATGGCAATAGTTTGCTTATGCTTAACAACTTATAGCCTAATAATGAAAGATCAAAAGGATGCAACCGTTTTTTTAATTGCAACTATGGTTGCGGGGGCAATGTTTGCCTTTAGAAAGGGAATTCGTAAGCGCATGCAAAAACACCACGACGAAAAGTATCCAAAGTAGTGTTTTTTATTTAACTAATTGATTTTTAGTAGTTTATTTTGGGTCGAAAATTTAAATAAGTCGATTTCAAATCTTATATTTGCAACCCTAATTTTATAATAATTATGAGTATTTTAGAAAAAATTCGCAATCACACTGGATTATTACTTGGAGTAGTAGGTGGAGCCTTAATCCTGTTTATTGTACAATCAGCATTAACTTCTGGAACTTCTTTATTCGGAACCAACGATAATGCAGTTGGTAAAGTTTACGGACAAGACGTGTTAATGGATGAGTTTAAAGAGCGTTATGATTTGTATGAAAAAAATCAACAAAATCAACAACAACAAAACCAAAGCCCTGATGAGTTAAAACAACAAATTGTTAACCAAGCATGGCAAAGTATTGTTACTGACAAAATCAATAAGCGTGAATACGAAGCTTTAGGTTTAGCTGTTTCTGATGAAGAGATTTACGAATTAATGATTGGTAATCCTCATCAAATGGTTTTACAACAAATTAAAGATCCTAAAACTGGTCAAATCATTCCTCAATACGCTAAGCCAGATGGTACTTTAGATGTTGCTAAATGGAATAAATTTGTAGTAGACTTAAATACTGTTCAAAAGGATTTAAAACCAGAAGAGCAAGAACAAGCTGCTAAGCAAAGAAAACAATGGGCTGATTTTGAAAAAAGCATTGTTGATATGCGTTTAAACGAAAAATATCAAGCTTTAATTAAAAAAGGTTTATATGTTTCTTCTAAACATGCTGAATACGAAAACAAAAATCAAAATAGCAAGTTTAACGTTCAGTTTGTAGCTAAAAACTATGCTGAGGTTGCAGATAGCACAATTGCTGTGACTGATGATGAAATCCAAAAATATTACAACGATCATTTGTATCAATACCAAAACGAGAAAACATCTCGTAAAATTGACTACGTATTGTTCAATGCAGTTGCTAGTCCAGAAGACGTTATCGCAATTAAAGCTGATTTAGAAGACATCACTAAAAACTTTAAAGCACTTGAGCCAGGTAAAGCAGATGATTCAAGTTTTGTTGCTCAAGAAGCTGAGGCTGGTAATGGTTCGGGTATTGTTAAAATCAAAGCTAAGGATGTTTCTCCAATGATGGATTCAACTATCAAAACAGCAGCTCCTGGATTTATTACGGTTCCTTACATTGAAGCTGGTTTATATAAAATTTCTAAATTGATGAACCGTTCATTAGTTAATGACTCAGGTAAAGTTCGTCACATCTTAATTGGTTTCAATAAAATGTTACCTGATGGTAATCAAGTTCCTCGCGATCCAGCTGCAGCAAAGAAAACTGCTGATAGCGTTGTTGAGGTTCTTAAAAAGGGTGGAAATTTCAACGATTTAGTTGCTAAGTTAAGTGATGATGGTGGAAAAAAAGCTCCAAATCCTCAACCAACTCCTCAAAATCCAAATCCTGATACTGTAAATGTAAAAGGAAGAAATGGTGTTTATGGATGGGTGAAACCAGGTGATGGATATGTTCCTGAGTTCTTAGATTTTGCTATTACTGGTAAAAAAGGTGAAATTAAATCGGTTAAAACTCAATTTGGTTACCATGTGATGGAAATCATGGATGCTTCTTCATCAAAAGTTGAGTTATTAACTATTGGTACTATCGGCCGTGTAATTGAGCCAAGTCAAAAAACAATGAGTAAAGTAACTGGTGATGCTAATAAGTTTGCTGGAGAAAACAATACAAAAGAGAAATTTGATAAAGCAGTTACTGATCAAGGATTAAATAAGCGTTTTATTGATGAATTAGAAGAGAATGAATACAAAATTCCAGGTATCGATAGCCCTAAAGATATCGTTGTTTGGGCATATAACGCTAAAGAAGGTGATGTAAGTGAAGTGTTTACATTTAACAGTAAAATTAACTTAGTTGCTAAATTAGTTGAAATTAAAAACAAAGGTGTTAAAGCCTTAGCTCATTGTAAAGATGAGGTAAAAACTAAAGTTATTCAAGAGAAAAAGGCTGCTAAATTTGTTGATGAATTCAATAAAAATGCAGGTGGTACTATTTCTGCTTTAGCTACTAAAATGAAATTACAAGTTAATACAGCTGATAGCTTAGTATTTGCTTCATACAATGTTCCAGGTGCTGGACAAGAGTTTGAAGTTTTAGGTGCAGCTTCTGGTTTAAAAGTAAATACTGTTTCTAAGCCAATTATTGGTGCAAGTGGTGTTTATGTAATTACAGTTACTGGTCAAAAAATTGCTACAGTTAAAGATATTAAAACAGCAAGAAAAACTAGTACTTCTATTCTTCAAAACCGTACTTATGAGGTTGCTGAAGCATTAAAGAAATTGGCTGACCCTGAGCAGCATACAAATAAAGCTAATTTGTAGTCTAAATATTAAAAGGCGTTTCATTCGAGACGCCTTTTTTATTTTTTAATTCCAACATAAATCAAAATATTTAATTCTTATGAAAGTAAAAACATTAGGTCAGTTTATTATCGAAAAACAAAATGATTTCCCTTATGCTAAAGGCGAGTTATCTCGTTTGTTGCGCGATATAGGTATTGCAGCTAAAATTGTGAATCGCGAAGTAAATAAGGCAGGATTGGTTGAAATATTGGGAGAAACTGGCGAAACTAATGTTCAAGGTGAGAAAGTAAAGAAGCTAGATGTTTTTGCAAATGAACAGTTTATCGCTGCTTTAAAGGCTGGTGGCGAGTGTTGTGCAATTGCATCTGAGGAGAACGAAGAAATTATTCCAGTTGATAATGCGGTTTCAACAAATGCAAAATATGTTGTGGCAATGGACCCATTGGATGGTTCTTCAAATATCGATGTAAACGTTTCGGTAGGAACTATTTTTTCTATTTATCGTCGTTTAACATTAAATGGACCGGGGACGATTGAAGATTTTTTACAACAAGGAACAGAACAAGTTGCTGCAGGATATATCATTTATGGTTCTTCTGCAATGTTAGTATACACCACAGGTAAAGGGGTTAATGGTTTCACATTAGACCCTAGTATTGGGGAATTCTGTTTGTCACATCCAAACATGAAAACACCAACTTATGGTAACATTTACAGTATAAACGAAGGAAATTATCTTCATTTCCCTGATGGAGTGAAGAAATACTTGAAATACTGCCAAGAAGAAGATAAAGCTACTTCACGTCCATATTCTAGCCGTTATATCGGTTCTGGAGTTGCTGATATTCACCGTAACTTAATTGTTGGCGGAATTTATATTTATCCAACAACAACTAAATCGCCAAAAGGTAAATTACGTTTGTTGTATGAGTGTAATCCATTAGCTTTTATTATTGAACAAGCAGGAGGAAAGGCAACTGACGGTAATAAGCGTATTATGGAAATTCCTATTACTGAGTTGCACCAAAGAACTCCGCTATACATTGGCGCTGTTGATATGGTGGATAAGGCAATGAGCTTTAGTTAAAGAATGGGATAAGTAGTTACCAAATATTTAAAAATGGTATCAAAAAAAAGTATAAATTAGCAAAGAAATTTATCACAATAAAAAACATAAGAGATGAGCGTTTTAGTAAATAAAAATTCAAAGATAATTGTTCAAGGTTTCACAGGTTCTGAAGGAACTTTTCATGCTGAACAAATGATTGCTTACGGCGGAAATGTTGTAGGTGGTGTTACTCCTGGTAAAGGTGGCTCAACACATTTAGATCGTCCAGTATTTAATACTGTTCAAGATGCGGTTACTAAAACAGGTGCTGATGTTTCAATTATTTTTGTGCCTGCTGGTTTTGCTGCAGATGCAATTATGGAAGCAGCAGACGCTGGTATCAAAGTAATTGTTTGTATTACTGAAGGCATTCCTGTTAAAGATATGATTACAGCTAAAGAATTTATTAAGAGCAAAAATTGCCGCTTAATAGGTCCAAATTGCCCAGGTGTTATTACTGCTGATGAAGCTAAAGTTGGTATTATGCCAGGTTTTGTTTTCAAAAAAGGTACAGTAGGTATCGTTTCTAAATCAGGTACTTTAACTTACGAAGCTGCTGATCAAATTGTAAAAGCTGGTTTAGGTATTACTACAGCTATCGGAATTGGTGGTGACCCAATCATTGGAACTACAACTAAGGAAGCGGTAGAATTATTAATGAATGATCCAGAAACAGAAGGTATTGTAATGATTGGTGAAATTGGTGGAAATCTTGAAGCTGAAGCGGCTCGTTGGATTAAAGCTAACGGAAATAAAAAACCAGTTGTAGGTTTCATCGCTGGTCAAACTGCTCCTGCAGGTCGTACAATGGGTCACGCAGGTGCTATTGTTGGCGGTAAAGATGATACAGCTGAAGCTAAGATGGCAATTATGCGCGAATGTGGAATTCACGTATGTGAGTCTCCAGCAGTTATTGGTAAAACAATGGCAGCAGTTTTGAAAGGTGTTACAGCTTAATTAATAATATTCAGTAAAAAAGCCCTTAGTAAATTGTGCTAAGGGCTTTTTTATTTGTAGTAATTAAGAGTTAAGATTTAATGTTAAAGTATTGAGCTAAATCTAAAATAAGTGTTTTAACTCCAGTTAAATTCGGATTCTCCTCGCATAAAGGGATTAGGGCAAATAGTTTTTCGGAGTATTGCTTTCTTCCATTTAATAACCATTGAGAGGCATAATAGTAAGCGCTTATAGTAATATCGTTTTCTAAATTCACTTTATTACCTGATGTAGATTTTTTATAACGCTTATAGCACTCACTTATTTTTGCGTATTGCTGTAAGCTAAAGTAACCAATAATCAAGCTTGCAAACATACCATCTAAAAACTTTTGGAAAGGAATCTGTTGGTAAGATGTAAGCGTCTCTTCCATTAAATCAATCCCTTTTTTAACTTCATCAGGCGTGCCTAACATTAATAATCCGCTATAAATACTACGCGTGTTAATTAATTTAATAATATAACCTTCGTTCCAAATAGGTTTTTCTATTTCGGTAGCTAATACTTGTTTTAGTTTATTAATGTTTTGTTTAATTGCCTCTGGTAATTCCTTGTAATGATCTGCCTTGTAAGTAGCACTATAATTGGTAACATAATGGCTAGCTTGAATAGCAATGGCAAATATTTCGGGAACATTAATGTACGATTGCCAGAATTTTAAACTAGAACTTTCTTCAATTAATCGGCTCGATTCTTTCATCATACCTTCAGTATCCATGGTACTTACCATTAATTGAAGTTTAAGACCAATTATTTTAAACAATAAATCATCTAAAAAGTGAAATACAATAAAGGCATTGTTTTGTAATTCTCTCTCAAGGTTTTCAAGTTCTTTTAAAGTGCTTTTTTCGTAGAACTGCGGGTCATTTTGAAAGCTTAACTGGTAATACTTTCCAAATTTCGCAATGGTTTTAATGCAAAAGCATTCATCATCTAAGTATTCATCAAAAAACTTTAAATCAGCTTTAGATGTTTTTACCGATACATTGTCCTTATTTTTAAAATGTAGGTTTTCGCGAATGTATTTGTATAAAGTATTTAATCTTAATTCAGCATGAATTAATTTTTCAATTTTTTCATGGAATTTTACTGGACTTTTAAATTCAGTAATAAATGCCTGTTGCCCTTGAAATTTTAAAACATTTATTTGGGTGGTGAAATCTTCAATTTTTTCTGCAATATCAAGTAAATACTCGGCTAATAAGTTAGCTTTTTTTCTATCGCCTTTATTGGTGTATTCTTCAATTAAATTTAAATTATGTTTTAAATAAGCGGGATAATTTCTACTTAAAAAGCCCGATAATTTAAACGTATGATGAACAAGTTGAAGGAATTTGCCCTTTACACTAGCTCCTGATTGACCGTAAATGCGTTTTGATAACACTTCTGATTCGGGCTGTTCCCAACCAAAATTTCGTATTTCATGAATTAATTTAAATGGCAGTTCAGCTTTAGATGTTTTAAGGTAGTTGGCAAATTCATTGAAGTGAAATTCACTTAAAAGCAATATTTGTTTCTGAATACTGAGCATTTGATTAGATTTGTGCTAAGTTAAATAAATAGGCCGAAAATTAACATGATTTAAATTAAATTGTTGAACAAATCTAAAAAAAAATATCTTTTTGCGAGTGTCGGTTTGATTTTTCTTTATGGAATTTCCATGTGCTTTTACTATAAAAGCGTACCCATAAGTGATTTTGGTAATTACTATTTTGGAAGCGAGTTTTTCGCTTATGGAAAATTTGGTTTACAAACTTATAATGTAGTTGATTTTAATCTAGAAGTTGGTAAAAGCTTTGAAAATTTTTATTTCCTTAATTATACTCCAGTTCCGCCAGCAACAGCCTTGTTTTATTTGCCATTTATTTTATTTAAACCTTTCGTAGCTAAGTTAATTTTTAATTTATTGAGTGTAGGTTTGTTTTCTTATGCTCTTTTTCGCTTGTTTAATTTTTTAAAGGATAGCTATTCTCAAAGTTGGATAATCATTTTATTGCCGCTAGCTGTTTTTTTACCAATGCGCTTAAATATAGTATTTGGACAATCGTATTTGTTATTATTTGCTTTATTGGTTTTTGCTTTTCTGCAATATAAAAAGGGTAATTGGTATTCTTTTGCTTTGATAATTGCAATATGTGCAGCATTAAAAATTACACCTATTTTATTTTTAGCATTGCCTTTTGTAAGGCAAAGATATAACGCAGTTGTTGCGGGATTAACTGCATTTGTTTTTATTTCAATTTTACCTGTTTTTTGGGGCCATGGAGATGTTATTTGGAATTACTTTGTTAATGTTTTACCGCGGTTGAGCGAGAATGAAATTTCAGACCCATTATACTCAGGCTTTCAAAGTTTTTATGTAATGCTGGCTAATTCAGGTGTTGTGGAAAGAGGTTCTATTTGGTTCTATTTATGCTTATTTGTTTTTGGAACTTTCATTCTGTATACTCTTATTAATTATCTGAAAAGGAATATTAGAAATGACTTTAGTAGTTTTGGAGTTATATTTTTAGCTTCTGCTTTACTTACAGCATACAGTAATCATTATTCAATGTTATTGCTAATATTTGTACTACCTATTTTTTTTAAATTTTCATATAAAAATGTCGGTTTGTTTCTATTGTTGCTGTTCATTGTCTATTTGCCAATGAATAAATTAACAAATCAGTTTTTCTTGATTAGATTTTTAAGATTTGAACTAATATTTCTATTGTTTCTTTTAGTGACGACCAGTGATTTTAAAATAAATACCAAGTTGTTAGCTGTTTGTTCGATATTGATGATGATTTATTATTTGCCAAGAATTGTGCAATCTTCAAATAACATAAGTATAAAAGACTATGCTGTTAATAAGCATCAAATTGTGTTTAATATAGATAGATTGAATGATAATCGTTTAATTTTAAATTGTTTAGATACTGGTCTATTTGTGGATGATACCCTTGATATAGCTTCGATTAAAAGTTTAGATATCCCCAAAGGAACAGATACGAGCGTGTTACAGCATAAAGTTTACTTTAATAAACAATTATTTTTTCTCAGCGATAAAGCGAATGGTATCGGTTTTAGTAAATTGTACTCATGCAAAATAGAATGAGAAATTTTTTCATAATAATATTTACTTTGACATTGTTTGCAGCTTGCAAGCAAAGCAATAATCATTCGATTAAGTTGAGGTGGATAAAGTCCCACAAGGCAGAGAATTTGGATACTTTTAAAATTGCGTTTGGATATTCTATGTCCTTTTTAGGCGCTAATTTTAGCAAGGAAGATTTTAATAATGCTCTTAATTTCATTGATGAGAGTAAATTTGATTTTGATTATGATAAAATTGGATTTTCAAAAGATGCTGTTGACGCTATTAAAGTAATTTGTGATAGTTTAAAAAACACGGAAGAATACAAGCACTATGGCGCTATTGATGCTGCTCGATTTGTTGTTTTAACATTGCATACAAGTCCACACTATTATAAAATAACTGGAGCGGAGCCAACATTGACAGGTTTTAGTTCAAATCATTCTATAGAAGATACGGTTTGGTTTGCTGTTACAAATTCGAGTGTGGCGAAAGGAGAACGGGTTGTTATTTATGATAAAAAGTTAAACATAGGTTCAAGAACATTCGTTGCTTTTGAAGGCGACAGTGTATTTAAGAACCGATTAGCAAAGGCTAAACTTTATGAAACAATGACGCTTATGGCAAATAATCAATTTGCATTTGCGGTTTACAATGACAAGGGAAATTTGATTCATTCAAGTCCTAAAGTTTTCGGAGCAGCCGGTAAACCCAGTAAGTGTTTATGGTGTCATGAAACATCCATGCAAACGATACATAATGATAATGTAGCGATTGGTGGTTATTTGCATCCAGATTCATTTAAAATCAATATGATTTCCTACCAGAAGAAAATAGATATTTCAAGAAGCTTAGCAAAAAATAATTTTATTGATTTCAGCAAATTGCAAGATCATGCATTAAGTGAAATTATGTATATAAGTTTTATGGAGCCTTCCGTGTATCGTTTAGCCTTGGAATGGAATTTATCAGAAGCTGAGGTATTACAAAAGCTTTCTAAGTTGAAAACACATGCACACGAAGAATTTCCTTTTCTTGGTAATTTGTACAACAGAAATGATATTGATAGTATTAGTGAGGTAAAGTTTGCAAAAGTACCATTATCTGTGAGGGAGGAATTAGGAGAGGAACCCAATTTTTTTAAAAAATAAAGAGTAAATTTACTTCAACAATGTCAAAAATTTTATTCTTTAATCCACGATCCGCAAAATCAAAACCAAGAATACCGAATAGTATTTTGCAAGTGGCAGCTTCTATTAATGGATTGTACGATTTTACAATCGTTGATGGTAATTTGGAAGACAATCCTATCGAGAAAATTATAGATTTATTAAGTAAGGAAGAATACATTTGTTTGGCAATCACTGTAATGCCTGGGCCGCAATTAAAACAAGCTATTCCAGTTTCTAAATTGGTTAAACAAAAGTTTGCGAAAATTAAAATTGTTTGGGGAGGTTATTTTCCAAGCAACCAACCCGATTCGGTTTTAAATTCAGGCTTTGTTGATGTTATTGTAAATGGAATGGGAGATAAATGTTTTCCAAAGTTGATGGATGCATTTGTTGCGGATAGAAGTTTTGAAGGTATTAGCAATATAATTTACAAGCTTAAAGATGAAATTGTTATTTCACCTAAAGATCCTATTTATGACCAAGATCAATTGCCAGATTTGCCTTATGGGAAATTAAATGCATTTTATCCGATAGAGAAGTATCTTGGTAAAACTTATTTGGGTTCTAAAACAATTGCTTACCATAGTAGTTTTGGATGTCCTTTTACTTGCAGTTTTTGTGCTGTTGTTCCAATATACAACGCAAGATGGAAAGGTAAATCGGCAGAGAATATTTACAAGGATGTAAAAATGTTAAAAGATACTTATGGTGGTAATGCAATCGAGTTTCATGACAATAATTTTTTTGTATCGGAAAAGCGTATCGTAGATTTTTCTAATTTAATAAAGAAAGAAAATATGATTTGGTGGGGTGAGGGGAGGATTGACACCATTGATAAATTTAAGGATGAGACTTTACAATTGATGTATGAGGCTGGCTGTAGAATGATATTTTTTGGAGCTGAAAGTGGGAACGATACATTATTGAAAGAAATGGATAAGGGCGGAACTCAATCAGCTCAGCAAATTATAGATTTTGCAAAGCGTTTAAGTAAGTTTAAGATTATACCTGAGTATAGTTTCGTGTTAGGAACACCCGCTAAATCGGAGGAGGAAGTGAATAGAAGAATTGACGCTGAAATTAGTTTTATTAAGAAAGTAAAAGTAGCTAATCCAAGTACCGAGATTATTATTTACTTGTACAGCCCTGTTCCTACTAAAGGTTCAGAAATGTATCAAGAGGTTATAAAAAATGGTTTTAAGTTTCCTGAAGTTTTGGAAGATTGGATAAGTCCAGCTTGGGAAAATTTTGATTTACGTAAAAACCCTTTAACGCCTTGGATTAAACCATACATGATTGATAAGATAAAGAACTTTGAAACAGTTTTGAATGGATATTTCCCAACGCAAACAGATGTAAGGTTGTCATCGTTTCAGCGTAAAACTATTCGAGCAATTAGCTCTTGGAGATACAAGGTGAATTTCACTAAAGCTCCTTATGAAATTAAAACTTTGCATCGTTTATGGAAATATCGTCAGCCCGAAAAAGAAGGTTTTTAATTATGTTGCAAAAAAAACTATATACTGTATTTTATAAACCCTTTTTAAAGCGATATCTCAGAAAAGAGCGTGCTTATTCAAAAGATGGTATTTCTGTTATAGTAAAGCCTCAAGTATTTCATCCAAAGTATTTTTTTAGTTCGGAGTATTTATTCGATTTTGTAAAAAAAATTCATCTTGAAGGAAAGATTTTTTCTGAGCTGGGTTGTGGAACTGGAATTATAAGTTTATTAGCATGGAAAAAGGGCGCAAAGGTTATAAGTGTAGATATTAATTCGCTTGCAATTGAAAATGCAAAGATTAATTTATCACGTAATATTAATATCGGTAAGCCAAATGAATTACCTAAGTTTATTTTATCGGATATATACATCGAAGTGAAAGATGTTGTTTTTGATATTATAGTAATTAATCCTCCTTATTTTTTTTCTGATATAAAGGATGATTCTCAACTAGCTTGGAATGCGGGTGCAAATGGAGAGTATTTTCTAAAATTATTTTCGCAGTTGAAAGAAAAGATCCATAAAGATTCTAAAGTTTACATGATTTTGGCGGATAATTGTGAGATAGAGAGAATTAAAAAAATGGCTTCAGATAAAGGCTTTAGCATGAGCTGTATCGAAAAGAAAAAAGTAAAATGGGAAACGAATTTTATCTTTCAGGTAATAGATACAACTATTTAAAAATAGGCAAATATAAATTAGGCTAATTAGCAGGGGTTTTGTATTTTAGTAATTATTATGCCTGAAGTTTTAGTCGAAGTCAAAAAAAATAAAGAGCAAATCTTAGTTTCTTCCATTATGGAAGCAGTTTTTTATTTCGATGTATTTAAGTATCCATTAACTAGTGATGAAATTTTTGAGTTTTCAAATGTTAAAACAACTAGCGAAGAAGTTAAAAGTGCATTAGCGAATTTATTAACTCATGGAATACTGAAAGAAAAATCAGGATTTTATTTTTATTCAGGTTCAGATAGCAACTGTGTAGAGGAAAGATTAAATTCGGAAGCCAGAGCGCTTGCGATCTCGAATAAGGCAAATCGCTATGCTAAATTTATCAGTGGTTTTCCTTTTGTTAGATCTGTTTCTTTCTCGGGTTCTTTTTCTAAAGGAGTTATTGCTAAAGATGGGGATGTTGATTACTTTATTATCGTAGAACCCAATCGTTTGTGGGTTTGCCGCACATTTTTGATCGCATTTAAAAAAATTTTTTTATTCAACTCAAAGAAATTCTTCTGCGTAAATTACTTTATCGATACGGAAAATTTGGATGTGCCCGATAAAAATAGATTTGTTGCTACAGAAATTGCAACGCTAAAGAATGCCTTCGGAACACACGATTTTCAGAATTTTTTAACTCGAAATAACTGGGCTTTCGAGTATTTTCCTCAGCAAAAAAACATAAGCCATTTACAAGCAAGTGATTGTAGGAAAGGACGGTTTAAAAAAAGTTTAGAGTGGCTTTTATCTGGGAAGTTCGGTGATAAAATGGATGATGTTTTTCTGAATTTTACTATTAAAAAATGGAAACGAAAGTTCCCTCATTTAAATAATTCGGAGTTTGAGTTAAATATGCGTTCAAAGAAAAACGTTTCAAAGCATCATCCTCAGGGCTTTCAAACCAAGGTGTTGGAAGCTGTTAATGAAAGAATGAAGGCAATAGCTTATAAAACTGATATGATGTAATATGAACAAGGTTTTGTTTACGCATTCGTATTTTCTTCATTTTGATAATAAACAATTACAAAATAATTCTCCTTATCCACCTTTAGGAACGCTCTACGCCGCTTCATATCTGCGAGAGAAGGGGTATGACGTTAGTGTTTTTGATACGCAGTTTTCTGATTCACCAAGCGAGATTGCATCTTCAATAGAGACGTTAAAACCTGATTTTTTTATTATTTACGATGATGGATTTAACTACTTAACAAAAATGTGTTTGAGTAATATGCGTGAGGCAGCTTTTCAAATGCAAAAAATAGCTAAACAAAATAATTGTTATGTTATAGTTTGTAGTTCAGATGCCGCAGATAATGCGGGGTTGTACATTGAAAAGGGAGCTGATTTTGTAATTTATGGCGAAGGAGAAGACACATTATTGAGCTTAACTGAGTCGCTTAAGAATAAAGCAGTTGATTTTAATGTTGTGCAAGGAATTTATTTTAAAGAAGAAAATGGAATTGTTAAGTCGGACAAAAGAAATGTAATTACTAATTTGGATAAGTTACCTCTTCCTGCCTGGGATTTAATTGATATTAAACCTTACAAAGATATTTGGTTAAAACATCACGGTTATTTCTCTTTAAATTTTGTAACAACTCGCGGCTGTCCATATAAATGCAATTGGTGTGCAAAACCAATTTACGGAAATAGATACAATACACATTCCCCTTCCAACATAGTGAATCAAATTAAAAACTTGCAAATCAAATGGGGGTTTACTCATGTTTGGTTTGCTGATGATATTTTTGGTTTAAGAGAAGATTGGTTGAGTGAGTTCGCTCATTTGGTGGAAGAAAATCATCTGAAGATTGAATATAAAATACAATCAAGAGCCGATTTAATAAATAAGGCTAATACTGTTGAATTGTTGGCTAAATCGGGTTGTAAAGAGGTTTGGCTTGGTGCCGAAAGTGGCTCTCAGCGTATTTTGGATGCTATGGATAAAGGTATTAGCGTGAATGAAATTGAACAAAGTGTTAAGTTATTACAATCACAAAATATAAAAGCGTGTTTATTCTTGCAATTCGGGTATTTAAATGAAAAGGTTAATGATATAAATCAAACTATTCAAATGGTTCAAAGACTTTTACCACACGATATTGGTGTTTCGGTTTCTTACCCTTTGCCTGGAACAAAGTTTTATGAAAAAGTAAAGCAGGATTTAATAACAAAGAAAAATTGGACTGATAGTGATGATTTAGATTTGATGTTCACGAATACTTACCAGTCTGGTTTTTATAAAAGCCTGCACCGATATATTCATCGCAAGTTTCGCTTAGCTCAAGGTTTAAATAGTTTAAGTAAATTTAATTTTTTTAATAGAAGAGTATTTTTAATTCCATATTATAAAGTGTCGGCTATTGTAATTAAAAAACAAATGATAAAATTAGAGCAAGATGCAAAGGCAATCATTTGATAATTACGCTTCATCTTATGATGCTGATTTTACGTTTAGCTCCATTGGTAAAGTACAAAGGGAGCAAGTGTATAAGCATTTGTTAAAGGAACTGAATCGTTTAGAAAAGAATAGTTTTATATTAGAGTTGAATTGTGGCACCGGTTATGATGCGGATATGATATCTAAAATGGGTTTTAATGTTTTGGCAACAGATGCTAGTGAGGCTATGATAGGAGAGTGCTACAAGCGAAACTCAAAAGCTAAATTTATACAGTCTTCTTTTAATACTATTAACGAAATTGGAGCTATGGAAAAGCCAACTCTGGTGTTTTCAAATTTTGGCGGATTGAATTGTGCTACTGAAATGGAGTTAAGAAACTTAAGTAATGATTTGAATAGTATTTCTAAAAGTAGTACAGAACTTTTATTTGTAATTATGGGAAGGAAATGTTTGTGGGAAAGGTTTTATTTTAAGTTTAAGAAGCAAAAGCAAAATTCAATGAGAAGACTTGAGAATAATGGTGTTTCAACTACAATTAACGAAGTTGATTTTATGACCTACTATTATTCGCCTAATGAATTAGCTGATATATTTAGTAAGCACTATAAATTGGTATACAAGCAACCTATAGGTTTTTTTGTACCTCCTTCTTATTTAAATCCTTTTTTTGCGAAGCGTAAATTTCTGCTTTCAGTTTTAAGACAATTGGATAATTTTTTTTGCTTAATTCCAGGGCTTTCCAATTATTCTGATCATTATATTGTCAAATTAAAAAGTAAATCATCCATTAATTGAGTAATATTCCCAAAATAGTATTTACACATGCTTACTTTATCGCTGAAGATGAAAAAGAAAAGGATATTGTGCGTCCTTATGCGCCATTGGGTATACTTTATATTTCATCTTATTTAGAGCAAAATGGGTTTGATAATACTGTTATTGATACAACCTTTATAAATTTTGATGCGTTTAAAAGTAAAATTAAAGCTGAACCGCCTGATTTACTTTTTATTTATACCAATTTAATGACAAAAATTAATGTCATTAAGATGATTGATTTTATCAGAAATGAAAATAGTTTAACTCATGTTAAAATTATTTTAGGAGGACCCGAGGTGAGGCACCATGCTAAAAACTTTTTAAATGTTGGAGCAGATATTATTGTTTTTGGCGAAGGAGAGGAAACATGTTTGGATTTGGTTAAGTCTTATTCAAATAAAAATGAATTTGATTTTTCTATTCCTGGGATTGCATTTCTATCTTCCGCAAATGAATTTGTTCAAAACCCTGAGCGGGCTCTAATAAGAGATATTAACACTCTTCCTTTTCCAAATAGAAATAAAATTGATCTGCATAAGTATCTGGCTATCTGGAAGGAGAAACATGGCTACAATATGTTGTCATTGAGTACAATGCGTGGCTGTCCGTATACCTGCAAATGGTGCAGTAGGGCAGTATATGGTGGAACTTACAGAAGGCGAAAGCCTAGTTTGGTGGTAGAAGAAATGCTGTTGATTAAGCAAAAATATAATCCAGATATCATTTGGTTTGTTGATGATGTTTTTACCATAAGCCATAAATGGTTAAGTGAGTTTGCTGCAGAAGTAAAAAAGAGTAATATAATTATTCCATACGAAATCATAACTCGCGCTGATAGAATGAACGATGAAGTAATAGCATTGTTAAGACAAAGCGGATGCAAAAGAGTATGGATAGGGGCGGAGAGTGGTTCGCAAAAAATTATAGATGCTATGGATAGAAGAGTTGATGTAAGTAATGTTGCGGAAATGATTATAAAGTCTAATGCTCAAGGTATTGAAGCAGGAACTTTTATTATGTTGGGTTATCCAGGCGAAACCAAATCTGATATAAAGGAAACCATTAAGCATTTAAAAAAATCAAACCCTCATTTTTTTACATTAACAGTTGCTTATCCTATAAAAGGTACAAGGCTATACGAAGAAGTGGAGGAGAATTTATATAATGTGGGTGATTTTAAGACCACAACGGATAGAGATTTAGATTTCAAACGGATGTATCCTAAAAAGTATTATGAATATGCAGTAAGATATGTAAACAATGAAGTTTATGCGCACAAGGAAAAGAGTTTTATAAAAAAGATAAACAGGAAAGCTAAAAGTTGGTTAGCGCAAATTTTAATGGAATTTTCTAAAAACTAACACCGATTGAAAATCCAGCCCAAAACAGGAAGTGAGCATGTTTTTGTAAATCATTTTCATCTATTGCATTATAAACCATTGGCGTAATACCCGCTCGTATGATAGTACCAACATCTTTTTTGTTTTGAAATCGATAGCCCAATCTGCTTATCCAAAAATATTGGTTTAAATCGTGTTTTAAATCAGCATAGCTTTGTGTGCTTGTTGTAGCTCCGTATAAATAAGTTAAGCCCAAACCTGTTTCTATAAAATGTTTTTCTTTTCCAAAAAGGAAATTATGTTCGCCGACAAAAAATTGGTCTAAACTTCTATTGCTAGGTAATAAAGAATAGCCAACCCTAAGTGCTGTTCTAAACTTATTTTTATCCAATAAAATTCTATCGAGATTTACGGAGTATAAAATTCCATTTCCTCCAAGTTCAATATAACTTGAGTTTTTTACATTAAACTGAGAAGAATCGATTTCCATTTTTTTTGATGGCTCAATCCTTTGGGCAAAACTGAGTGTGCTCCAAACAATAAATAATATAGAAAGACCTTTCCTCACTTATTATATTTATTTTTTATGGCAAATGCCTTTGTTTGTATTAAAAATCTTCTTTTTTTGATACATTTGCAATGCAATATACGAAATTTACATAAAATTAGTATATACCCAGGTGTTGGAATGGTATACAAGTATGTTTGAGGTGCATATGTCGCAAGACGTGGGAGTTCGAGTCTCCTCCTGGGTACTGAGCGGGACTTTTCAATAAAAATTTGAGAAGTCCCGTTTTTATTTTCGCTCCAATCCTTTGATAAATCAGCGATTAGAGAGAAAATGCAATTTACTTCTGCGGTTCGATAATGCTCAATTTTTGCATCATAACCCAAACCGGCAGGAAACATGGTGTTTTGAAACATCTGTTTTTGGTAGAAGTCGCCACAATCCCACATTTTACTAAGGTTACAGGCCATTTTGCAGGTGTAATTGATGAGCTCTTTTGGGTTCGATAAATTTTGTTCCAATTTTGCTAGTTCTTCAGAAATAGCTTTTACCTTCTTTTCCATTTCCTCGCCAAACTCTGTATAAACATCCAAACTTACCTGCCCTAAAGCATGCCTTTTACGTAGGATTTTGAATTCTTCCTCTGCCGAATGTAATTGCAAGGAAAGCCCCTTTTTCTCGCTTGTGTTGGTTTCTGTCAGGTTTTCCCAAGTATAACCTAATTGCGCCTTTAAAGGCTCCAAATAGGCAGGGTTTATCTCATATTGGGATAATAACTCATGAAACTTGGAATGCATAATCTTGACGCTTCTATTGACGTGTATTCCAATCTTATTGACTTTATAGTAATAAAGCCCTTTCTTTTTTACAAGATAGCCAGTGAATGGAACGCCCGTTTCTGCATCCTTTACAAATACCCGAAGCGGCAAGTTGTCATTTACCTTGTTGCATTTAAACCCATCTGTTTTCTTAAGTTCATTCACCCTAAAAAACAATTCCTCGCTTATAAGTGGAGGATGTTTCCCTTTAGCTAACTCACCATTCAGAAGATTATGCGAAAGATAACCACAGTAAAAAGGATTTCTGAAAGTGTCTGTTAAGGTTTGCTTTGGCATTTTCATTCCGTAGTTCGCTAATTTCTCTACAATGTGATCGTAGGTCATTCCATTGGCACGCCACTCAAAAGCTTGCCGAACCAACTCTCCCTGCTCATTGATAATGATGGTTTGCTTTTCGGCTCCTTTTACATACCTATAACCTTTGGGTGCAACACCAATCCATTCTCCACGAAGTAATTTTTCACGCATGCCGTCAATGGTTTTTTGTCTTCGCAAATCATTATCGTATTTGCTGAAAATAAACTGGATGTTTTGTTGCAAAGCACCTGCGTGTGAATTGGTATCTATTGGCTGTGTAACAGCCATGATGTTAACACCAACTTTCTTTAGTTCACTGGCAATATAAATGGCGCTATCTCCTGTTCTGCTAAATCTATCCAAACTGTAAACAAGGATATAAGTTATCTCTTCTTTACTGGCTTTTACAAATTTTAGCATCCGGTTGAACTCCTTACGCTCATCACTTTTTGCACTTTCATAAGTTCCGCCAAAGTAACCCTTGATGTTGAGTTTATTTTTGATTGCATACTCTTCGCAATATTTTTTTTGCCATTCAAGACTTTGGTTTGTGTCCATTTGCTCTTTTGAGCTTACACGGGTGTAAATGACACAATTTAATACCTCTGTAACTATGGTATCCGATTGTTTGCCTTTTGCAAATTTATTAAGCAGCAAGGCGTTGTTGT
>CAZRUA010000068.1:0-19233 GCA_964603125.1 uncultured Flavobacteriaceae bacterium
ATAAAATACCATTACAAGCAAACATTCCATAAGCTTCACGATAATTTTTAGTAATCCAAAATGCATATAACTTCGCCACTCCATAAGGAGAACGTGGATAAAACGGAGTTGTTTCCTTTTGTGGAATTTCTTGAACCAATCCGTATAATTCCGACGTTGATGCTTGATAAAAACGGGTTTTCTTTTCTAAACCCAAAATTCGAATTGCCTCCAACAAACGCAAAGTACCAATTGCATCAGCATTTGCAGTGTACTCTGGTGTCTCAAATGAAACTTTAACATGAGATTGCGCTGCAAGATTGTATATTTCATCGGGCTGAACATCTTTAACTAAACGAATTAAATTAGTAGAGTCCGTCAAATCCCCATAATGCAAAAAGAAATTAACGTTCTTTTCGTGCTTATCTTGATATAAATGGTCAATCCTATCCGTATTAAACAAAGAGCTTCGACGCTTCAACCCGTGCACAACGTACCCTTTGTCTAATAATAGCTCAGCAAGATATGCCCCATCTTGTCCTGTAACACCCGTAATTAATGCAACTTTTGCCATAATCTTTTAAAAATATTCGTTCACAATAATACACAATTTTTCGTTAATAATTGCGTAATTTGTTGCCTTGAAATGGATAAAAAACATACTAATTCTATTGGTTTTTACTAATATTTACACATCTGCTTTTGCTCAAGAAATTACATTAAAAGGGCAAATAACAGATTATGATAAAAACCCAATTCCTTTTGCTACACTTTTTATTGAAAACACTCAATTAGCAAGCATTTGCGATATTGACGGCAACTTTGAAATTACATTCCAAAAAGAGTTTGAAAACAAAAAATTATTGATTAATTGTGTAGGATATGAAAAAAAAGCAGTACCACTAAATGTTTTAAAGGCAAACGAAAACAACAAAATCAAACTCAAATCAACAGATGTAATTATAGATGAAGTAGTAGTAAAAGCAGGTGAAAACCCTGCTCATCGAATCATCAACCAATGTATAAAAAATAAAGATAACAACGACCCTGAACAAATGTCATCCTTTTCATATACATCTTACAACAAAATGTTTGTGACAAACGAGATTAATTCAAACAATGATTCGCTCTTATCACTTGACACAAGCAAGCTCACCAAAACGCAAAAGTTTTTTACTAAGCAACATTTATTTTTAACCGAATCGGCAACCGAAAGATTTTTTAAATCACCGAATAAAAACTTCGAGAAAGTTCTTGCATCAAGGGTTTCTGGCTTCAAATTGTCTCCTTTTAGTTTATTGGCCACGCAAATGCAAAGCTTTAGTTTTTATCCCGATCAGATAGACTTACTTGGAATAAAATATTTAAATCCCATTAGCAAAGGAAGTACATCGCGCTATTTTTTTCTATTGCAAGACACTATTTTTCAAGGTAAAGACACTGTGTTTGTCATTTCATTTCAACCCAAAATAAACAAAAACTATAATGCTTTAAAAGGAACTCTTTACATTAATACAAATACATTCGGACTTCAAAATGTTATTGCCGAGCCCAGTATACAAGACAAAACGGTATCAATTTCGATACAACAAAAATATGATTTCATTGATAATAATCATTGGTTTCCATCTGAACTTAATGCTGATTGGTATTATCAAACAATAAATGTAAGCGATACAACCTTTACCGTTGGCTCGAAACCAAAATCTGCAAATAGCAGAATAAAAGCAGTAAGTAGAACATACATTAAAAATGTAAAATTAAATCCAACAATAGATAAAAAACTATTTAGTGAAGTAGAACTTAGCATTGATAAAAACTCAAATAACAAGGAAGAAGAATTTTGGAATCAATTCAGAGTTGACTCCTTAACATCAAAAGATAAAAAAACATATACTGTTATTGACAGCGTTGGTAAAGCAGAAAATCTTGACAAAAAATTATTCTGGATTGAGACTTTTGCATCGGGGAAGTTACCCATAGGGTATTTTGATTTAGATATTGATAAATTACTTGCCTATAATAACTATGAAGGCTACAGATTAAGCTTAGGCTTACATACTAACCAAAAACTATCCAAATACTTTATAATTGGAGGTTATGGGGCATACGGCTTTAAAGATAAGGCCTTTAAATATGGTACCGACATGCAAGTCTATCTTTGGAAAAAACCAGAATTAACATGGTCTACTTCCTATCAAAAAGATTTAATTGAATCAGGTGGAGTTCAGTTTAATGAAGTGAGACAAAATATTTCAACTACTGAGACATATCGAAATTTTTTAGTTGGAAAAAAGGATAAGCTGGAATTAATACAAACTGGAATAGGATTTAGAATGTTTAAATATTTTAAAATTTTTACTTACTTAAATTCAGAAAAGCGTGGTAATTTTATTGGATTTGGAATAAGTGAAAACAACTACACAAGCGTTAAAGATACCATTAACAGTAACCAAATTGGTTGCAGTATTAGATTCATTTACAAGGAGAAATTCATTCAAACACCACGAAATAAAATCTCACTTGGAAGTAATTACCCCACTATAAATCTAAATATCTCAAAGAGTATTTCCAACACTATTTTTAATAGAACCAGTGATTTAAGTTTCACAAAAATTGATGTTAAAATTGACAAAATCTTTTATTTCAAACATATTGGTAAACAAAGTATACAAATAAATGCGGGTCAAGTTTTTGGTAAAGTACCCTACACCTACTTATATAATAACAAAGGCTCTTGGTTAAAAGGATTTAATATTTCGGCAAGAAACACTTTTGAAACCATGGGATTGAATGAATTTGTTAGTAGCAAATATGCTTCTATATTTATTAATCACAACATTGGAAGATTTTTAAAATTAAGAAAGAAATTTAATCCCGAATTAGAGTTGGTGCATAACATGGGGATTGGAAAGTTAGATAATGTAGATGTAATATTTAACAACTCCATAAAAATGCTGAACAAAGGCTATTTTGAAAGCGGCTTAAGAATAAACACAATTATTAAATCTGGTATAACTGGCATAGGTGTTGGAGGCTTTTACCGCTATGGCAGTTATGCTTATAATAATATTAAAAGAGACTTAACAGTAAAAATGACTTTAGTCATAGCTTTTTAAATTTATTTAATCACGCTAAATGTCTCATTTTATGTATTGAGACATTCTATTAAAATAGATGCATTCGGACTGAAAAATATCTATAATAATTATTACTGTATTAAAATTTCACTATATTTGGTTGCTAAAATTTAACCCCCGAATGGAAAAACTCGTTAAAGAACTTAAAGAATTACTGCAAATTCAGATTGATCAAAATAAGTTGGCCCTTAAAATTTTAAATCAAATTAAAATTGCACCTGCTGATTTAAAAACAATTGGAACAAAACCAAAAAATGAATCAGGCAATAGTATGTGGAGCGATTTTGTTTTTAGTACGTTCGAGAAAAATCAAAAACTTTATACAGCACCGAAATTGATTACATTAGCAAAAAAGCAACTTGATGTAAAAGGTATGACCGAATCGCAAATTAGACTTGGAATAGCTCGTGTATTAAGTCGTCATGCTGCAAATGGAGGAAAGCTTAAAACTTATCGTTCTGAAAATGAACGTGCATCTTACTATGGTTTATCATTATGGTTTGATGGTAAACGTATTAAACCCAATTATTCAAAAAAATTAGCTTAAATATAACTACAATTTTATGTCAGAAAATTCAAATACAGAACAACCAATAACAAATCAAAGTTCTATGCAATGGTTGGCCATTTTATTCATAGTTGGTGGATTAGTGTTTTCATTGGTTTATACTAAAGGTTGTGAAAACAAACAGATGAGTGCTTATGAGACTTTAAAGCACAAAAAATTTGTGATTGATTCTTTAAAAGCCGCTCGTCAACAAGAAATTTTCGACTCTATTCAAGTTGCTCTATTAGCGCAACAAGCTCGTGAAAAATTTGTAGCTGATAGTATTGCTGCTGCCGATACCTTGCCAAAGATTGACACTTTAGCTTTGAAAGCAACTTTGATTAAATAAATCTTTATTTATACTTATCTAGTTCATTCAAACTATTCATTACTTTTTCCTTTAACTCTTCTTTAAAAGAGCAAAGCGATTTATATAACGAATCGTTTGAAGTTCCTAATATTTGAGCGGCTAGGATTCCTGCATTTTGCGCTGCATTAACAGCAACAGTAGCAACAGGAACACCATTTGGCATTTGAACAATTGATAATAAAGAGTCCCATCCGTCGATTGAATTACTAGATTTAATTGGAACTCCTATAACAGGCAAAGCAGTTAAACTAGCCACCATTCCAGGCAAATGAGCAGCACCACCAGCCCCTGCAATAATTACTTTGATTCCTCTGCTTGCTGCTTCTTTTGCAAAATCGAACATGCGCTCAGGTGTACGATGTGCCGAAACGATATTTATTTCATAGGAAACATTTAACTTTTTTAAAACCTCAGCAGCATCTTTCATGATATTTAAATCCGAAGAACTACCCATTATAATTGCTACTTGTGCCGACATATTTTTAAGCTTTACATTTTAATAAATTTTTCACCTTTAAAGCCTTTGCTTTAGCGGTCTTCATATCCTCATCAATTATAGTAACATGACCCATTTTACGAAATGATTTTGTTTTCTTCTTTCCATATAAATGAATATTCACCCCACTCATCGCAACTGCTTCCTCCATTCCTTCGTATTGCGCATCGCCTTCAAAACCTTTTTCGCCCAACAAATTAACCATTACACTTGGCATAACTATACTAGTATCACCCAAAGGTAAATTTAATATGGCACGCAAATGCTGTTCAAATTGTGAGGTTTTATTTCCTTCAATAGTTTGATGACCACTATTATGAGGGCGTGGAGCAACTTCATTCACCAACACTTTTCCATCTTTTGTAACAAAAAATTCAACAGCTAATAAACCAACAATACCGAGCTTTTCAGCTACTTCAATCGCTAATCTATACGCTTCCTTTTCAATTGATTTCTTAATATTAGCCGGCGAAAATAAAAATTCAACTAAGTTTGCTTCTGGATTAAACTCACACTCAACCGCAGGAAAGCATTTCACTTCTCCACTTTCATTACGAGCCACAATAACAGAAATTTCTTTGTCAAAATCGCAAAACATTTCTAGTACTGAAGGCTCATCAAAAGCCATACTCAAATCATTCACGTCTTTTAATTTTACCACTCCTTTACCATCATAGCCACCTTTTCTAAGCTTTTGGTAAAATGGAAAATACTGGGCATATTTTTCAATTTGAGACTTATTTTCAATTAAAAAGAAATCGCAACTTGGAATATTATTTCGCTGATAAAACATTTTTTGCAAACCTTTATCTTGAATTAGCTCAACCACACTTGCCTGAGGATAAACCTTCTTACCCTCCTTTTCTAGTTTCTTTAGGGCTTCAATGTTGATGTTTTCAATTTCGATGGTAATTAAATCGTGCTTTTTACCGAATTTATAAACAGCATCAAAATCTGTTAGTTTACCTTTAGTGAAATTATTAGCAATATTTTTGCAAGGTGCTTCCGCATCTGGATCGAGCACGGAAATTGGAATATTATAGTTAATAGCGCTTTGTATAATCATGCGCCCAAGTTGTCCGCCGCCAACAATTCCAACACTTAATTTTTCAGGATTAAAAGCCATAATGAGGGTAAAGATAGGGAAAATAAGGAATTATGAAGCTTAGATATTTACAGAATTATACGATTTCATTATACTCCAATCTAAAACTGATTTTTACTCCAAAAACTTGCACATTTATTTGTAATGTTTATATTTGTAAGCCTTATAAATAGCATTATGCAAACCATACAACTGCACGATAAAAAATTTAAAACATACATAACATCTGATAAAATTTTAGAGGCAGTTAAAGTAGTAGCCCAAAAAATTAGCACTGATTTAGAAAACAAAAAACCTTTGTTTTTAGTAGTGTTAAATGGCTCTTTTATGTTTGCATCTGACTTATTAAGAGAAGTAAATATTTTATCCGAAATTTCATTTATCAAAGTTGCTTCTTATCATGGAACAAGTAGCTCAGGTTCGGTAACTGAATTAATTGGTTTAAGTGAAGAAATTAAAGGTAGAAATGTTGTAATCATTGAAGATATAGTTGATACAGGTGTTACATTAGAAAAGTTAGTTGCCGTTTTAGAGAAAAAAGGAGTAAACGATATAAAGGTTGCTTCGTTTTTAATGAAACCTGATTCATATAAAAAAGATATTAAAGTTGATTATGTAGGAATGGAAATACCTAACGATTTTGTTGTTGGTTATGGATTAGATTACGATGGTTTAGGCAGAAACCTTAAAGATATTTACGTTTTAGCACAATAATTAAATAATAATAAACAAACAAAGCACCATGTTAAACATAGTATTATTTGGACCTCCGGGCTCAGGAAAAGGAACCCAATCTCAAAATCTAATTCATAAGTACGATTTAGTTCACCTATCAACTGGTGATATTTTGCGCAGTGAAATTACTAGAGGAACTACCTTAGGAATGCAAGCTAAAAGCATAATGGATAGAGGTGATTTAGTTAGTGATGATATTGTGATTGGAATGATTGAGGCAAAATTAGATTCTAACGCAAATGCAAAAGGATTTATTTTTGATGGATTTCCAAGAACTACGGCTCAAGCTGAAGCTTTAGATGCTTTGTTAGAAAAAAAAGGAACTAAAATACATTTAATGATTGCCTTAGAAGTTGATAATGCTGAATTAACTCGCAGATTACTAGAAAGAGGCAAAGAATCAGGACGTGCTGATGATAGAAATGAAGATATTATTAGAAATCGTATTCATGAATACAACAATAAAACAGCTCCTTTAAAACAATACTACCAAAATCAAAGTAAGTTTCACTCAGTTTATGGCTTAGGAACAATTGAGCAAATATTTGAATTTTTATGTGCTGTTATTGAAAACAAAACTGGTAAAAAGGAGAAAGTAAACGACGGAACAGTTACCATTGCTGATGTTAGCTTTGATGATGTACCAAAAGTGAAAAAAGCTGCTGAACCAATAAAAGAGGTTAAAGCCCCTGCACCAGTAGCCAAAAAAATTGAAGTTAAAAAAGTTAGCAAACCAGTTAAATCAACTACAAAAAAGGCTGCGCCGAAGAAAGCGGCAGTGAAATCTGCGCCGAAAAAAGCTGTGAAAAAGACTAAACCAGCTGTGAAAAAAGCAGTTAAAAAAGTGGCTCCGAAAAAAGCTGCGAAGAAAGTTGTAGTGAAAAAAACTATTAAGGCAGTTGCTAAGAAAATTACAAAAAAGGTAGCCCCGAAAAAAGTAGTTAAAAAAACTGTAAAACCAGCTGCTAAGAAAAAAGTAGTTGCTAAAAAAGTTGTTAAAAAAGTTAAGCCAGTAACTAAAAAGTTAGTTAAAAAAGCTAGTCCGAAAAAGGTTGCGAAAAAGGTTGCGAAAAAGGTTGCTCCGAAAAAAGTAGCGAAAAAAGCAGTTAAACCTGTTGCTAAGAAAAAGAAAAAATAACTACCGAATTTTCTATAAAAAGGTCTCGCTAATTAGTGAGACCTTTTTTATTGCGTATAAACTTCCGAATCTACTTTTCGTAATACTGCATGAACGAGCAAAGCGCTTAATACACCCAACAAGCCGCCCACAAAAATATCGCTTGGGTAATGAACTCCTACATAAACACGACTATATGAAACAATAGCGGCCCATAAAAATAAAGCTAGTTTTAATTTTCTATTCTTTAAAATAAAAAACATAAATGTTGCTAATGCAAACACGTTAGCTGCATGAGAAGAAACAAAACCATACTTTCCGCCAGGATACTCACCAACTACATTCACTTGCTTCTCAATTTCCAAATTATAACAAGGGCGATATCGTTTTACTGATTTCTTTAGCAAATTACTACTTTGATCAGAAATTAAAATTAATACTATACTGAATAAAACAACAGTTACAACCTTTTTGCCAACTTGCTTATAAATGAGGTACGCCAAAAAAAGGTAAAGTGGAATCCACGTATACGGTAAAGTAGCATAATACATTAATACATCTAGCCAAGAAGTATGCGTATGATTTAAACTTAAGAATAAATCTCTGTCTATTTGTTCAAGACTTTGAAACATGAAAGTGTGAAGGTAATAAAAAAAGAAATCTTATTACGCGTTTAAACTAATTCTTGTTCGCCCAATTACGCCAAGAAATATACAAGTAATACTAGCCATAACAACTATATGTGAAAAATCGTTGTGATTAAACCATTTACTAAAGCTTATTTTACCTAAGAAAATAATTATAGCTCCTACAGATATTAAAAAACCTAAAGCTATTTTACCACAACCCTTAAATCCTAATTTATGGGCTTTATAATTTTGCAACAAACCTAATATTACCGTTATGCCGCTACAAATAAGTATGACAATAAATTTGTTTATAAAATATGTTACAACTGCTATTACCAAAATTAGAATTAGTGTGTAAAGTTTTAATCGCTTTGTTGTAATTTCTTTATACTGTCCAATGTAAATGATTCCCAAAAACAAATAGTAGTTGCTATAAAGACTGGTGAAATTTTGTATTAATTTAAAAAAGGCTCGCTCAGCTGTATCTGGAGTTAAAGCATGACTGATTCCCCCAAAAAAAGAAGAAATACCAAGTGTTAGAATAAATAATTTCCAAGCACTTAGCATTTTTTGTTGATCTGATTTAAAGTTTAATCGATAGGCAAAATACCAACACATTAACGATATAATAATATCCGTTAATACAGTTACTGGTTCATTAATTAAAAAACCAAAAAGATGTATTTGTGTATTGACAACCAAGGGGGAACAAAAATAATAGAATAAAGTATTATTCGAAAATTTTACTTCGTGTATTCGTTAAATATTTTATTCAAACGTTTAAGCAATAACAATAATATGATGAAAGCCCCGCTAAGTAAAAAGAAATTTAATAAGAAGAAACCTGCCTTATTATCATAAGTATCCCAAAACGATGCTAAAACTCCACTTAGTTTGTTACCAATAGCGGTTGACAAAAACCAACCACCCATCATTAAAGCTCCGAATCGCACAGGTGCTAGTTTCGAAACCAATGATAAACCCATTGGGCTTAAAAATAATTCCCCAACAGTTACTACACCATAAGTACCAACCAACCAAAGTAAACTAACTTTATTAGCACCATTATTACCAGCATATACCGCTGCCACCATTACCAAAGTAGATAAACCAGAAATTAAAATACCTAGAGCAATTTTACTCGGAATTGTTGGCTCCCAATTTCTTTTACGTAAAAAAGCAAATAAACCTAACATTGGAAAAGTAAGTAAAATAACCCAACCCGCATTAAACGACTGTGTGAGTTCTGTAGGAATAAGTTTTACAACTTGATTTTTATGGGGCATCTTTTTAGCGTCGATGTTTTTAAAATAATCTGGGAAATCAACGCACATTATCGTGTCCTTATCTGGTGTTATTATTGGTCTAAACTGTTCATCTTTAGCTATTCGTTCCTTATCCACAGCCTTCATATTTTCCACATTATGCATTTGCTCCGCCAGTGGCAAAACAGATGCTGGCATTTCTCTCTCACTATATAATTTAGCCCATTTATTAAGCGCTGTTCCGTTTTGCTTAAACACTGCCCAAAAAATAATTACTACTAAAAAAATAGAATATAAAACCGAAAGTGGTTTACGTTCTACTTCATTTGCTTTGAAGTAAATCCTGGCATAGTAATATAAAATTGGAAAGCAAGCGAACAAAAATGCATCTGTTGACTTATCAACTAAAATTGTAAATGGCAAAAAGAAACCAATTACACCGAAAATGATTGCAGGAATAAAAATCGTAAGCACAATTGATGTTAAGCTTTGATCGCCAGGTTCAGCTGGTTTAAGCACATCAGCATGCTTATAATGTTTGTTCCCAAGTAAAAAAACAATAATACCAATAAACATTCCAACGCCTGCTGCTACAAAAGCTCCACCCCATCCATACTTAAAACGCATGGCTGCCGCCACAAATGTACAAATGAAAGCTCCAACATTTATTCCCATATAAAACAACATAAAGCCTTTATCCTTGTTTGCTTTATATTCTGGTGCGTTGTAGAGATTACCTAATAGTGTAGAAATATTTGGTTTAAAAAAACCGTTTCCTAAAATAACTAAACCACAAGATATATTAAACATCGTCATGTCATAAATAGCCATCAAGCAATATCCGACACCCATCATCAAACCACCAATAATAATCGACTTTCGATACCCAAACAATCTATCTGCAAGTATACCTCCTAGAAACGGCGTTAAAAAAACCAGCGCAATGAAAGTACCATATTTACTTGATGATTCTTTCATACTCATAGCCCAACCTTTATCTGCAATATCAGCTTCAAGGTACATGGTAAAAATTGCTATCATCAAATAATAACCAAATCTTTCCCACATCTCGGCGAAAAACAAATAATATAAACCTATTGGGTGTTTTTTAATTTTAGTTTCCATGTTTGTACTCTTTTATACAATCAATAAAATACTTCACATTATCCTTATCTGTATCTGGGTAAAGTCCATGCCCAAGATTGGCGATGTATCTGGTTTTACCAAAAGTTTGCAACATTTTATGTGCTTCCTTTTTAATTGTATCTCTATCGGCATACAATAAACAAGGGTCGGCATTACCCTGTAGTGTTTTGTTATCACCGATAATAGCGCGAGATTCAGCAATATCCATTGTCCAATCTAAGCCAATAGTATTGCAATTTAACTGAGCTAAATCTTTTCTTGCGAAGAATGCATCCTTTGCAAAAACAGTAACAGGCACCAAAGGTTGAATAACATCACATATTTTTGAAATGTAAGGAATAGCAAACTGTTTGTATTGTGCCGGACTTAAAACACCAGCCCATGAATCAAACAACTGAATCATATCAGCTCCCGCTGCAATTTGCCCTTTTAGATAATTTATTGAACTATCAGTAATCATTGATAGTAATTTATGCGCTGCATCAGGTTGAGTGTACAAAAATTTTTTTGCTTTACTAAAAGTTTTGCTTCCGCTACCCTCTACCATGTATGAAAATATTGTCCAAGGTGCTCCGCAAAAACCAATTAAAGGAACTCGATTGTTTAATTGTTGCTTACTTAATTTAATCGCTTGAATTACGTAATCCAATTCTCCAGCATCTGCAATGTGCAAATTACTAATGTCGTTTTCATTTGTAATTGTCTTTTCAAACCAAGGACCTTTTGCTTCAATCATCTTGTAAGGTAATCCCATTGCTTCGGGTATTACCAAAATATCTGAAAATATTATAGCAGCATCAACTCCTAAAATATCTACAGGCTGTATAGTAACCTCAGCAGCTAATTCAGGGTTTTTCACAAATTCAATAAAACCACTTGTCTTTGCTCTAACCGCTCTATACTCTGGTAAAATTCTTCCTGCTTGACGCATTAACCATACTGGTGTGCGCTCTGTTTCTTCTCCTCTAGCTGCCTTTAAAATTAAATCGTTTTGATATGACATAAAAACTTAAAACTATTTTGATTTAAAAAATTTCTGATTCTCTTCGATGTATTGCAACACTTCATCTCTACCTTTCTTTTCAACTGCAGAAGTAACAATGTATTTTGGAATTTCCTCCCACTTCTCTAACAATTGCTTTTCGTAGTTTGCAACATTAGTCGCCAAAGCTACTTTACCAAGTTTATCAGCTTTTGTAAAAACTATAGTAAAAGGAAATCCATTTTCACCCATCCATTCCATAAACTCTGCATCGCCCTTTTGCATTGGGTGGCGAACGTCAATTAAAACAAATGTGTTAATTAAATTAGTTCTTCTAGAAATGTAATGTTCAATCATATCTTGAAACTTCTCTCTATCAGACTTTGACACCTTAGCGAAGCCATATCCAGGTAAATCAACTAAATACCAATTTTTATTGATTAGAAAGTGATTGATTAATTGTGTTTTACCAGGGGTTTGAGAAGTTCGAGCCAACTCGTTTCTTCCGCATAACATGTTAATTAGAGAAGATTTACCCACATTGCTTCGTCCTATAAAAGCAAATTCGGGCAACGTAGGGGCTGGACATTTATCATAGCTTTGGTTGCTAATTATAAATTCGGCAGAAGTGATGTTCATTTTATTGATTTATTTTTTCTTTGCGTTCATTCAACTCTTGAATGTAACTGTTTAAATATCTATCTTTTTTTGTTGGATAGATATCATCAAACGGCATTAAAATACCCGTTTCTTCAACGCCACCAAATCCCGGATTTATAGCTGTTCCAAAGGTTTGTATACTTGGCGATGTATTCATATAAGTATTTACTAAAGGTGGGATATTCTCACCTAAAGCTCTTACTCTTTTGTTTAAAACTGTATGCCCATCTTTATAAGATAAGCCTTCAATACTTTTTAAAAATTCACTTACATCCGTTTTTATTTCGATGCCGTGAATAGGCTTTACTAAATTATCTTTATCAGGGAAATAATATTTCAAGAAAGAGAGTATTAAATCTCTAGCTTCTAAATTATAATCGGTGTACATGGTTACTTTCCCGAAAAAATATTTTTGGTCAGGATTATCAACTACAACAGCTCCTAAGCCATCCCATAAATTATCCAAACTAAATAATCCTTTTCTAAATTGTTCGCTAGGTTGATAAGCTGGTTGAACAAATGAACGACCTAACTCAATTGTATAAGGTAAATATTCTTTGTAAAACTTCTCAGAAAAATCAAATAATTCAGTGGTAGCTAATTTTACTTTCCCATGCTCGTATTCAGCATCTTTACATAAAATAAAACGATAACCACCAACTATTTCTTTATCCTCGGGATTCCAAACAATAAGCTGCTTATAAGGATGATCACAGATGTCAAACTCATCAATGTCATTACTTTTTCCTGTCCCACCACCTGCATGTCTAAACGTAACTTCACGCAAACGGCCAATTTCACGCATCGTATTAGGCGAATCAAAATGAGTAATGATATATACTAAATTATGACCGTTAGTAGTTTTACGCACAAAACGTTCAGCATTCAATTCTTTTTCAATTAAAGCACGGTCAATTTTATCGATTATCGGCTCCATATTTTATATTTGATTAAGCTACTTTATTTAATTAGCTTGTAAATATAAGGTTTTTGGGCGAAAAAAGGCTTGTTATTTGATGCTTTATCGAACCAATTGGTTAGAATAAGGAATACGATTTTGAATGGAACGACCAAGGGTAACTTCATCAGCATATTCCAGTTCATCGCCTACTGCAAGGCCGCGAGCTATAGTTGATGTAACTATATTGTATTGAGCTATTTTTTTAAAAATATAGAAGCTTGTGGTTTCGCCTTCCATAGTAGCGTTTAGCGCTATTATCATTTCATTAACGCTGCCCATTGCAACTTTTTCAACTAATGTATCGATATTTAAATGGCCTGGTCCAATGCCTTCCATAGGAGAAATAATTCCTCCTAAAACGTGGTAATGTCCCTTGTATAGACCTGTATTTTCAATTGCCATTACATCTCTAACATCTTGAACGACGCAAATTGTAGAGTTATCACGTTTTTCGTTACTACAAATTTCACAAATATCTTTATCAGAAATATTATGGCAATTTTTACAAAAACAAATATCTTTTCTGAGCCGTAAAATTGCATCCGAAAAATTCTCTACACTATTTTCATCCTTACGAAGTAAGTGCAAAACAAAGCGCAAAGCTGTTTTTTTTCCAACTCCTGGCAACTGGCTAAATTCGTTAACCGCTCGTTCAATTAATCGTGATGAAAACTCCATTACACAAATTTAATTTATTTAGGAGTGTAAATAAAAGTAGTTGTGGTATTTTTTTAACAAAGCGAAAATGCTTATTGGGCTAACAACTCTTTAGGGAAATCCTTCGTTAAAATGTAAATACCATCCATAGGATTTTCCATTGGTAATTTATCTTTTAATATTACTTCAAAAGTAATATCACCTTTATCATCAACCACTTTATCTGTTGATTTTACAAGTTTTTTAGAGAATACAAATTGTGATACTTGATTTTTATTATTTATGCATTCACAAATTGTAACATCGTTAATCTCAAAATTAAATTCCTTGTTATCGGGATACAAACCTCTTAAAACATAAGGCTCTGCATTCTTAATCTTAAAACTAGTAACATCGCCCTTCACCTCAAACTCATCTTCCCACAAATATTTTACATTATCATCTGTTTCTTCACCACCGTAAAAATCATCCGCAATGTTTTGTTCAAACTCGTGATTATGTAGTTTTATGTTTATTGTTACTTTCAAAGGAATGATATTAAATTATTTTAGATAGTTATAGTATTAAAACGTCATTGCGAGGAACAAAGCAATCTTTGATTGTATAGATTGCTTTGTTCCTCGCAATGGCGAAAATCTATTGTCCGTGACAAGCCTTGTATTTCTTGCCGCTTCCACAAGGACAAGGATCATTTCTTCCAACTTGCTTTTCAACACGAATTGGCTGAACTTTTGGTTTTTCCTTTTTAGCAACATCTTCCTCACTTCTACTTTCCGTTAGTTTTTCTGTTTTAGGCTTTGGAGCCTCTTCTTGAATAAACTTAGCCTGTAGGTTTCTATCTTCTTTTTGAGCTGGTAAATGTCCTTTTATTAAGAATTGCAAAGTATCCTTACTTGTTTTAGCAATCATATCTTTAAATAAATTATATGATTCTAATTTGTAAATCAATAAAGGATCCTTTTGCTCTAATGATGCGTTTTGAACAGCTTGCTTTAAATCATCTAATTCACGTAAATGCTCTTTCCAAGCATCATCAATTAAATTTAAGCTAACACCTTTCTCAAAACTTAATACCATCTCACGACCTTGCGAATCGTAACATTTTTTAAGATTTGCAATTACTTGCATTGTTTTGATACCATCGGTAAACGGTGTAACAATGTTTTCGTAAGTATTATTCGGATTTTCATAAACTTCTTTAACAACAGGCATTACACGTTTGCATATATCTGCAGATTTTTCTTTGTAGTGCTTTTCAGCTGCAACAAATATTTTATCTGTCAATTCTTCTGCCTTAATATTATTAAACTCTTGCTCAGTTACAGGACTTTCTATTGATAGAACTTTGATTAACTCTAAATTAAATTCTTCAAAATCATTCGCTGCCTTATACTCATGAGCTATTGAATCACTTACTGAGAAAATCATATCCGCAATATCAATACTTAAACGCTCACCAAATAAAGCATTTTTACGACGTTTATATATAACATCACGTTGTGCATTCATAACATCATCGTACTCGATTAATCGTTTACGAATGCCAAAGTTATTTTCTTCCACTTTTTTCTGAGCACGTTCAATTGATTTGGTAATCATGCTATGCTGAATAACTTCACCTTCTTTTAATCCAAGGCGGTCCATCATTTTAGCAATACGTTCACTACCGAATAAACGCATTAAATTATCTTCTAAACTCACAAAGAATTGAGAGCTTCCTGGATCTCCTTGACGACCAGCACGACCACGTAACTGTCTATCTACACGACGACTCTCATGACGCTCAGTACCAATAATTGCTAAACCACCTGCTTCTTTTACTCCTGGCCCTAGCTTAATGTCGGTACCACGACCAGCCATGTTCGTTGCAATGGTAACTGTTCCCGCTAAACCAGCCTCAGCCACAATCTCCGCTTCGCGTTGGTGCAACTTAGCATTTAAAACATTGTGCTTAATATTTTTCAGTTTAAGCATACGGCTCAATAATTCAGAAATCTCAACTGAGGTTGTACCAACAAGTACAGGTCTTCCTAAACTAACTAAACGAACCGTTTCTTCAATTACTGCATTGTATTTTTCGCGCTTAGTTTTGTAAACTAAATCTTGTTCATCCTTACGCGAAATACCACGGTTTGTAGGAATAACAACAACATCTAATTTATAAATATCATAAAACTCTTGGCTTTCTGTTTCGGCAGTACCCGTCATACCAGCCAATTTATTATACATACGGAAATAATTTTGTAAAGTAATTGTAGCATACGTTTGTGTAGCAGCCTCAATCTTTACATTTTCCTTAGCCTCAATAGCTTGGTGTAAGCCATCACTATAACGACGACCTTCCATAATACGACCCGTTTGCTCATCAACAATTTTAACTTGCGAACCATCAATTACGTATTCCGTATCCTTTTCAAATAATGTATATGCTTTTAAAAGTTGAGTAATTGTGTGAATACGTTCACTCTTCACGCTAAACTCTTGCATTAACACTTCTTTGCGTTGTAATTTTTCTTCAGCAGTCAATGCACTCTTTTCAATTTCAGCAATTTGTTCACCAACGTTAGGCATAACGAAGAACTTAGGATCATCCGTATTTGCAGTGATTAAATCAATACCTTTTTCAGTTAATTCAACCGAATTATTTTTTTCATCAATAACAAAATACAACTCAACATCTATCTTATGCATTTCCTTATTTTGGTCCTGCATATAATAGTTTTCTGTTTTTTGTAATAAGGCTCTTACACCAGTTTCACTTAAATATTTAATTAAAGCACCATTTTTTGGTAAACCACGGAAAGCACGTAATAAAGGTATTCCGGCATCCTTCTCGTTTTTTTCAGCAATCAAACGTTTAGCATCAGCTAAGCAAGTTTGCAAGTATGTTTTTTGAGCATTAACCAATTTTTCGATACGAGGTTTTAATTCATTAAACTCGTGCTTATCTCCTTTAGGAGTTGGGCCGCTTATAATTAATGGAGTTCTAGCATCATCAATTAAAACTGAATCGACCTCATCCACAATAGCGTAATTATGTTTACGTTGCACCAATTCTTCTGGAGAACGAGCCATGTTATCACGTAAATAGTCGAAACCAAATTCATTATTTGTTCCGTAAGTAATATCCGCTAAATAAGCTTCACGACGATCAAAACCATTTGGTTCATGATTATCAATACAATCAACTGTTAACCCATGGAATTCAAATAAAGGTGCGTTCCACTCGCTATCACGACGAGATAAGTATGTGTTAACAGTTACAACGTGCACACCACGTCCGGCAAGTGCATTTAAGAATATAGGCAAAGTAGCAACCAAGGTTTTACCTTCACCAGTTGCCATTTCTGAAATTTTACCTTGATGTAGAACAATACCACCAATCAACTGCACATCGTAATGAACCATGTTCCAAACAACCTCGTTACCTGCAGCATTCCATTTGTTTTTCCATGTAGCTTGACCATTTTCAATAACCACATTGTCCGCATCAGGATGAGTCTCTAGATAATTAGTATCAATATCTGAAGCAGTAACTTTAATTTCCTTCAATTCGGTAAAACGACGAGCTGTTTCCTTACAGATAGCGAAAGCTTCGGGTAAAATTTCGTTTAAAACAACTTCTACTTTCTTATTGATTTCCTTTTCAATTTCATCAATCTCTTTATAGATGTTTTCCTTCTCATCCACATTCATATCAGCGTTGGACTCAACCGAAGCTTTTAGCGTTTCGATTTTTGATGTTTCGGCAGAAATATAATCTTGTATTTTCTTTTTTAAATCCGCTGATTTACCGCGTAATTGATCGTTACTTAATGAACTTAAATTAGCATATTCTTTCTTAATCTTATCAACTATTGGGTTAATTGCCTTAATGTCTTTTTCCGACTTTGTACCAAATAGTTTGCTTAAAAATCCAACCATATATTTTTTTATTTGAGGGAAACGAAGATACAAATATTTAACCAACAGTGCCTTTTTTATTATTCAGGAAGAATTGACATAAAAATTGCCAAGATTGGTTTGTTTAATGCGCATTTGACGGAACTATTGATTAAAAGTATAAAGTTCAATTTTACAAGTAAACTAAACAATAAGCTAAAAACCAATTACTTTCTGCAAAATTAAAAATCATTATACATGTTAATAATAAAACATATAATTATTTGATTTTCAAATAAATAAATTAAAATATAAACCTTTGAACTGTTATTTATGAATCTGAACAAATATTTCGTTATAATGTTAATTAAAAGGCCCTTCAAAAATCGTATATACCTTTAAATCAAATATATAAGATAAAAACAACCAAATTAGACAGGTTAATTATAAATTAATCAATGAACTAAAAGAAGCCAATTGCCTGTAATTTTGTTTCATAACACGAATTGTTAGACCGAAAACTAAGCTGAAACATTAGTTTAAAGTTTAAAAATTCTTAAACCCAAAAATGCATGAAACAATGAAAAAACTCAATTGCCTCTTAACCGGACATAAGGTGGATGAAACAGTTAAGAGGCAATTTGATTTTGATGAATGCATTTTAAATTAACCTCCCAGTTGTGAACTATTTTGTACCAGTTATTTATAAGTCTTTTTTAAATTTAATATTTAAGGCTTACATTTAGCGAAACAAATTATGAGAAGCCAAATTTATATACTGCTTAAAATTCAAGTGCTTCTTGTTGCGGCAATTTTATGTTGCAAATTTACTTTTTCACAGACTTACAATTTTAAAAGTTATAATGTTGAAAATGGTTTGCCTTACACTCAGATATACGCCATTTATCAAGATAAAGAGGGATATTTATGGAGTGGTGGTTACGGCGGTTTAAGCAAATTTGATGGTAAAACATTTAAAAATTTTGCTCCACGTCATGGTTTAGCGGATTATTGGGTAACTTCTATTTGCGAGGAAGAAGATTCGAAACTTTATGTAGGAACAATTAATGGACTTTCTATTTTTCAAAATAATAAATTCACTAATCTAAAAACCACAAATGGCTTACCTGCTAATCATATTAATGATTTACTTCTGCTAAATAAGGACCTTTATGTAGCAACAGACTCTGGACTTTGCATGATAAGAGACAATAAAATAAAGCGATTTACAGAATTTGGTAAAAAAACAATAAGTCATATTCTTGAAAAAAACAATGTTATCTACATTCTAGAAAATGGAAACATTTATCAAATAAATAATTCGGTAGTTACGAAATTTAATTTCAAAACAGATGCTGAATATATTAATTGTATTTCGATAGACGCTTCAAACATAATTTGGTGCGGAACAAATTCGGGAATCATCACATATAACTTAAACTCAAAACAAACAACTAGATACGGCGTTTTTAGCGGCCTTTTACAAGAAAAAATAAACACTATACTTTGTACTAACAATACTACAGTTGGGATTGGAACGGAAAATGGTTTACATAAATTCA
>CAZRUA010000069.1:0-19156 GCA_964603125.1 uncultured Flavobacteriaceae bacterium
ACCTCTTTTTTCAAAATATCGATAAGCAATTCCAGAATCGTCTTGTGTAACATGCTTTGTGTTATCAAGAATGAAATTACGAATTGTAGAAAAAGAAGCATAGTGCAAAAGGTAAGAAGCGCCTTTTAAATAAGTATTAAAGTCAGTAACGTTTGCCGATAACCATTTTTGCATTCCTGCGTTTTTATTATAATGGTCATCAGCAAGATTAACGGAGAAATAATAAAGCGTTTTTAATTCTTTTTCTTTACCAAAGAATTTAATTTCAATTGCTTTGCTTTTGTAATTTGCGTTTTGTAGCTCAGTAAATGTGTTAAACCATACTTCTTTCCCTGTGCTGTCAATAGCTAGCGGTTTAGCCGAAACTATAGAATTACCTGTACGAGCTAAAAATAAAAATAGTACATGTAAGGTTCCATCTAATTCCTTATTGCGCAAGTCTTTATTCATGCTTTCAGTACGGAAAAAACTAAATTTTAAAATTGCGTTTAATGATGTGTTAATTTTTCCAAAATAGTTTTTTAAAGAATCTCGATTACCCATGTCTTCGTAGATAGGCAAAGTACCAACAGGCTCAAGGCCCATCATCACGTACTTATCTGCTTCAGGGAAGAAAGTATAGCCGTATAAAATATCTGGTCCAGAAAAAGGATAAAACAAAGTTTTTGTTTCACCTACATTTGTGGAAATATTTTGATCTCTAAAAGAATTTAATTTAGTTAATCGGCTCGAATCAAATGTATGCCAACGTTTTTCAAACGAAGCTGAAAAGGTTTTAAATTCTGGCTTAGTGAAAGCATCTTTTAAAATTTTTGAGGAATCAGCTAAATCAATACCTGCTATAAACCTTGCTAATTCATTCAACGAATCATTTGAAATTAATTCCTCTGTATTTTCTTGTTTAAGAACAACAGTATCAACTTTTGCTAAGCTGTCTGTTTTAATTTCTTTTTTCTCAGTTGGTTTAGTATCGCCACCACAAGAGCTTATTCCTATTACAATGCTTAATAAAGCAATCAATCTAAAGTTTGTCATTTTAATTTATAGTCTGTTTTTTATTTTGTGTGCCAATAAAGTATACAATTACACCTACAGCAATTATTGCTAATCCATACAATGATTCTTGTAAGTTTGATGTAAAGCCATAATAAAGTATCCACGAATTAATACTTAAAAATACAATAGGTGTAATAGGGTATCCCCATGTTTTATAAGGTCGTTCAATACTTGGCATTTTCCATCTTAAAATAAAAATGCCAAATACAGTTAAACTTGTAAATATGGTTAAACTAAATCCAATAAGTTTGATGATTAATTCAAATTGATTAGTTAAAATTAAAATAATTGAAATGAATGATTGAAACAAAACTGCTATGTAAGGAACGTTGTATTTGTTTTTCACGGCTAAGAATTTTAGAATATTAAAATCTTCACCAATTTTTGCTGAAACACGTGGGCCTGCTAAAACCATTGCACTTATTGATGAAACAAGTAACAAAGAAATTGCTACACTCATAAAATAACCGTAGGTGTCACCAAAAATGTATTTAGCGCAAATATCTCCAACTTCTTTTTGTCCCGCTATTGCGCTAACTGGAGCAACATACAAAAACATCATATTTAATAGTAAATACAAAGTTGTAACTACTAAAGTTCCTACAAAGAGTGATCGTGGTAAATTCTTTTTAGGATTTTCAATTTCGCCTGTCATATAAGACGAAGCATTCCATCCAGAATAGGCGTAGGAAACCCAATATAAACCAATTGCAAAGGCTTCGTTCGAGAATATATCTTTCCATGAATTGGATTGTGGAAGAAAGGTGCTTACATGTTGCGGATGGTAATTAAATCCAACTATAACAAAAAATAAAATGAAAAGCACTTTAAAAGCAGTCGTATATCTTTGAAATCCAGCTCCTAGTCTTAGGTTGGTAGCATGTAAAGAAGTAATAAATAATAGTATTCCAATTGCAATTAAGGTTGAGTTGGTGTTTGGGAAAGCTTTTGAAATGTATCCCGCTAAAGCCATGCAGGTCGCCGCTACAGGTGCTCCAAAGCCCAATGTTACAGATATCCAGCCAGATAAAAAGCCAACTATTGGATGATATATTTTTGATAAGAAATTATACTCTCCACCGTTTTGTGGGAAGGCAGCGCCAATTTCGCCATAAACCAAAGCCCCACTCAATGCCATTATACCACCTACCAGCCAAAGCATAATAATAGCAAAGTTAGTTTGTATACCACCAACCTGGAAACCTAAACTAGTGAAAACACCAGTGCCAATCATATTAGCAATAACAACAGAAACAGCAGTAAAAAAACCAATCTTTTTATAATTCATAAATATTTAGTCAAATGATTGGCTTGAACGTTGAGATAATTCCAACATAATTTGATATTCTTCAGGAGATAAATCGTTATAATAGAAGTTAACGGGATTCATCTTTTCACCGTTTTTAATTACTTCGTAGTGAACATGGGGTGCTGTTGACAGACCTGTACTTCCAACATATCCAATTACTTGACCTCGTTTAATTTTTTGCCCTACTTTCACAGCCATTTTAGTCATGTGTCCGTAAAGAGTTTGGTATCCATAGCTGTGATTTAAAACAACATGATTTCCGTAACCTTGTGCAGTGTTATCAGCACGTTCAACAACTCCATCTCCAGTTGCATAAATTGGAGTCCCTTCGGGTGCTGCAAAGTCCATCCCTGGATGAAATTCTTGAGATTTATATATTGGATGTGTTCTCCAGCCAAAGCCTCCTGGAGCGTGACGTAAAAACTTTGAACTAATTGGCATAATAGCAGGAATGGAATTAATTAATTGCTCTTTGTTTTTCGCCATTTTAATTACTTCATCAAAAGATTTACTTTGAATATAAATTTGTTTCGATAATTTATCCAAAGCTTTAGTCGTTTCAATCATTAATTGAGAGTTGTCATAGCCTTCTAATCGTTTGTATCTGTCAACTCCGCCAAATCCTCCTTTGCGTATTTCAGCATCAATGGGTTCCGCTTCAAATATAACACGGTACACATTATTATCACGTTCTTGTAAATCCGCGAGAACCTCTTCGGTAAGTTTCATTCTATCCAACAATTTTTCGTACTGATCTTTTAATTTACGAACTTCCCTATCTTTTTGCTTTTCGGTAGGCGTTGCAAATGACAATACTTTTGTAATTATAAAGAAACTAAGTATTGAGAATACTAAACCTGTAGCCAAATACGAAAGTATTTTCCACACACGTTCGCGCCACGAAACTTTAACTTTTTCGTAGGTTAAACTTTTGGTGTTAAACTTATATTTTACTTTCGACACTTGACTTTAAAATGACCCACAAATATAAGAAAATGAGGGATATAGGCAAGTAGCATAAATGTTAAAAGGATTTCAGATTTATTGAGAAATAACAGGAAATCTGTAATAATTAAAACTTAGGACAGGAAATTAAAACCTTTCTTGTTCTTTTGTTCTTTTTGGCTATTTCGTATATAACGGATACCTCATGCGAACCAGCTGATTTAGAAATTAAACGGGATAAAGTTAGGTCATAGCTATAACCAACTCGTAAATCATATTCTTTAAATTCCCAACCTAGTAATATGCTTAATGCATCGCTGTTTCTGTATCCTGGTTGGTAATGTTTTAAGGGAAGTCCTCTATACCAAATCCCTAAATTTATTGGCATATGAAAATAGTAGGCACCAATGTCTAATTGGTCAAATTTCGCTTCATGTTTGTAATTGGCGGCTAATGAAAAGTACTTAAGTAATTGTTGTTTTTTTCTTTCTTGTATAAATCGATAACCTCCATGTAAACTTAATTTCATTGGTAATTTAGAGTCACTGCCGTTTAAACTTGCGTTAGGGCCATTTAAATGATGAACAGCAATTCCACCCCAATATTCAATAGAGTTAATTAATGCTCCCGCATTAACATCAATATAACTTGTACGTTCTAGGCTTACTATCAAAGGGTCTGTTGTGGTTGCGCCTTGTGTAATAAATTGGTCATTTAATGTAAGCTTTGTATAGTCTATATTTCGTGATGATAATGAAAATTGAATTCCTGACCTAAACTCTGTAAATTTATTGATGTTGGTATGGTAGGCGTATGAAAAACCAACATTAGTTGTTACTAAAGGTGCAATCCCAGAACGGTCATGAAAAACATAACCTCCAATTCCACTTTTTATTTCAGCTAAATTGTAATCGTAAGATGCCGCATAAGTGGAGTAAGTTTTTGAAATGCCAGGCCATTGATTTCGATAATTTAAAACAAATCGATGTTCGAAGGTTACTCCTGTAAAGGCTGGATTCAGAAAAATTGGATTAGCATAAAACTGCGTAAACTGAGCGTCCTGCGCATTCGATTCAAAATGCAGCATTGCACCCAACAAAGCAATAAATATTTTTATTCTAAAATTTTTCAATTATCCTTTTTTCAATGTGATTTTGATATCGGCAACAATATCGTTTTTATCTTCTGCTAACTTTTTGTAATTAATTACTTCTGGTTGGTAGTTCTTTGCTTCTACAACAATTTTGTATTCAGTAAACGGATTAGCTACAAAAATAAATTTCCCTGTTGCTCCATTACTATTGTATAAGCCAACTACTTTATCGCTACCAGCTTCATAAACTGTAACATGCGCCTGAACTGCATTTCCAGTATTATCTGAAACGTAGGCTGGTATTACTTTTAAATCATTTTCGCTATAGCGCATATCAATAAAATAGATGTCTTCACTTTCATAACCAACTTCGCTTTCATTTTCATTTAAGCTTGAGTAATAACCGTGTCGGCCATCCGTAGTTTGGACAAAGAAAATGTCATTTCCTACTGTGTTAATTGGGTAACCTAAATTTTCAACTTCCGAAAATTGTTTCGTTTCTTCATCATAAGTTGTTTTGTAAATATCATACATTCCCATTCCCTTATGACCTTTTGAGCTAAAGTATAATGTTTTACCATCACTATGCATAAAAGGTGAATCTTCATCAAATGGTGTATTTATGCCAGGACCAAGATTTGTAGGTAAACTCCATTTCCCATTTGGTAACTTCACAACTCTATATATATCTTTGCCTCCTAGACCACCTGGTTTATCGCTACTAAAATATAAGGCTGTGTTATCAAGGCTTATGCATGCACTTTGTTCGCGATATGGGGTGTTTATTTGAGCACCAAGTATTTCAGGCTCTCCCCATTCGGTTCCATTGTATTTAATCATATACAAATCACCTGATGTAGGGTCTTTTTTGTTGGTGCGATAAATAATCATGCTTTGTCCATCAGCAGATAAGCTAACACAAGCATCGTGTGAATCAGTGTTAATACTTCCTTTTATACATTTTGGCGCTGTCCATTGCCCATCAACTTTTTCTGATGTAAATATGTCTTCGTAGTAATCTCCATTTGGGTCTTTTTCACCTTTACAACCTTCTCTACGTGAAGTAAAATATAGCAATGATTCATCAGCATTTACTAATGGTACGTAATCATCGTATTTTGTGTTTACTACATTTCCGATGTTTTTTATAATTGCTTTATGCGGGCTGGATAAAAATTCTTTTGCTCTTTCGGCAATTTCTATCATTCTTCCAATTTCTATATCTTTTATCTCTCTTTTAGCGGCAGGATAACTTAAATATATTTTTAAGTGATTAATTTCTTCATCAAACTTATGTAATTGATGTAAAACAAGCGCTTCGTAGTATTGAACTTCAGGATCTTTACTTCTATCCGCTTTTTCTAAATATTTAATTATTGTTTGAGGTAAAGTATGCAGGTGGTAGTAACAAATACCAATATTTAAATTTACTTTTTCGTTTAAACTATCAATGGCATAACAGTTTAAATATAAGGGTAGAGCCGATTTAAAATCGTCAAAATCAAAAAGAATATCAGCCTTTTTGTTCTGTACTTTGTAATCTTTAGTATGTTTGCCTTGAGCAAAAACACTGCTGTTTAAAATTGCACTTAAAATTAGTATGAGTGTAACTATCTTTCGCATTTAATTTAATTGTTTTATTTAACTAATAATACATCGCCCGATTTGTTTAGAATCTGACCTTCATTTGTTGTAACTTTAACTTTCCAAACATAAACATCTTGCTGACATAGCTTACCCTTGTAGTAACCATCCCAGCCAATGTTAATGTCTTTACTTTCAAAAATTAATTCTCCCCAGCGGTTAAATATACTTAATTCATATTTTGTAACACCTCTAATAACGGGATGAAACACATCATTGTTTAAAGCTAATGGATCGTAAAGACCTCCGTTTGATGCAGATGGATTTGGTGTAAATGCATTTGGAACTTGTATTTCGGAATTCTCTTGCGCGTAAATTAAATTCGGAAGGTCAAATGTATCTCTGCATCCATCAGGGCTTGTTGCTATTAAAGTTATTTGGTACTGGCCCGCTGTTTCGTAGTAATGCGTTGGGTTTGGCAAAGTGCTATGTGTGCTGCCATCTCCAAAGTTCCAATCATAAACATTCGCATTTTGACTTAGGTTAGTTAATTGAACAGCTTCAGTAGGAACTATAATCACAGTTGGGTTTGCTACAAATACGGCTACAGGCAAATCATACACGGTTACACTATCAATACCAACAATGTTGTTTGTGCCTCCCGGACCATTTGCAGTTAATGTAACCGTAAAGGTTCCCGGATTATAGTAGGTGTAAGTTGGGTTCGGTAAAACTGATGAACCTGAACCATCTCCAAAATCCCATAAATAACTGGTAGCATATTGCGACAAGTTAGTGAAGCTCAATGTAACAGGTCTACATCCAGATTTTTTCCCTTTAAAATTAGCTATAGGTACTGGTGGAATTATTGTTACAGTTTGTCTTGCCGTATCACTGCAATAAGTATTGCTAACAACAAGTTCAACATCATAATTTCCCCAAGTGGAGTAGGTATGCGTTCCTGGTTGCACCAATGAACTTGTTTGTGTATCTCCAAAAAACCATTGATTATTGTATGTTCCAGCACTAGGGGAAGTGTTATTAAACGTAACTGTTGTTGCAGGGTAAGTTTGAGATAAAGGTGAAGCTGTTAATGAGGCTACTGGGGTAGGGAAAATGGCATAAGTGTGCGAGTATGTGTCGGTACAGCCAAATGAAGACGTGGCTGTTAATACTGTTGTATAGTTTAATGTTGCCGGACCTGGGTTAATATAGTTGTGAGTAGGTTGGAAGTTTCCACTAAGATTCCCGTCTCCAAAATTCCAATTGTATGAATTCCCTCCTAAAGTTAAATTTTGAAATGCTACAGCTACTGGAGCGCAAATAGGAGTGTCTGCAGCAAACTCCGCCACTACAATAGGGTAAACAATTATGTTTTTTATAATCGTGTCTTTACATCCATTTAAACTAGTAACTATCATTTTTACTTTTGAAGTATCACTAGTAGATGTTGACGAGTTGGTGAAAGTGTGTTGTGGGCTAGCTGCACTCGTAGTTGGACTTCCATCATCAAAATCCCATGAGAAATTTGCTGCACCAATTGAAGTGTTATTTAAAGTTGTTATCAATGGAGAACAACCTAAAGATGTTGTTGGAACAAAATTGGCAGTTGGTAATCCAAATACAACAACATTTCCATTTGTAGTGTCACTGCAACTAAAAGCATTGGTTGCAATTAATTCAACATTAAAAGTTTGTGTTAGGCCAGTGTTGTTAATGTAAGTGTGGGTTGGGTTAATACCTGTTGAGTTATTACCATCACCAAAGTCCCATTGATACTGAACGGCTCCAGCTACCGCAGGGAAATTTACAGTTAATGGTGAACAACCTGAATCAGGTATCATTTGAAATCCAAAAATCGGTTCAGGATAAGCTTGTACTACTTGAGTAATAGAGTCTACACAACCTCCAGCATTAGTAGCAACTAAAGTAGCGTTATAAGCTTGTAAAAATAAAGTTTGATTGGTGTATAAATGAGTTGGATTTGTTAAAGAAGAATTAGCGGTTCCATCTCCAAAATGCCATTCATAGGTTGTAGCTGAAGTTGTTGTATTAGTAAATGTTACAGGAAATGGCGCACATGCTGGTATGGCATTACTTGTAAATGAAGCCTGCGGCGTGCCAAATACTTTTACTGAATCAATTATGGTATCCTTGCAACCAAAGGCAGATGTAACAATTAAACGAACAATAAAAGTTGTATCATGCTCAGTGGAATTAACGAAACTATGCGAAGGTGCGGCAATTGATGAATTACTGCTACCATCACCAAAATTCCAGTCAAATGTTGAGGCTCCAACGGAAGTACTATTAAAGTTAACATTCAATGGAGTACAAGATTGAGTAGCTGATTTTGTATATGAAGCTGTAGGTAGAGGATGTATAGTAACATTTACAATTTCTGTGTCGCTGCACAAAAAAGTATTAGCGGTTAGTTGCACCGTGTAAACTCCAGTTGCAGTATAAGTGTGAGTTGGGTTTTGCAGGTTAGAATTTGGACTTGCATCGCCAAAGCTCCATGTCCACGAAGTTATTGGGTCAGTGCTTGAAGTACTTATGTCCGAAAACTGAGTTAAGTCGTTTTGACAAGCAGATGTCGGACTGAAATTAGCAACAGGGCTTGCATGAATAACAACTGTTTTTGTTGTTGAGTCTTTACATCCATTTGCTCCTGTAACAACTAGTTTAATTGACTTGGTTCCTGTAGTGTTGTAAAATTGATTGGCAGGAGTTACCGCAGTTGATGTAAAACCTCCGGTGTAAGTCCATGTTTGGGAAACAGCGGTTATTGAAGTGTTTACAACAGAAACAGTTGCTGTGTCGCAAGCTTGAGTTGGTGTAACATTAAAATCAGCAGTTGGTCTTGGAAGCACAGTAATAACTATTTTAGCGGTATCACTGCAAGTTGAGGGGGCTCCAAATATAAAAGCTACTACCGAAACTGTGTAAGTTCCAGCAGTATTATATGTGTGTGTTTGCGTTGTTGCACTTGAATTTGTGTATGCAGGCGAGTCACCAAAATTCCATTTGTATGAAAAACCAAGGGTTGAAGTATTTGTAAATGTAAAACTTGAGTTAGCACATTTTGTTAGTATGGGAGTTGTTAAACCAGCAGTGGGAGCATTAACAATACTTACTGTTAGTGTTACTGTGTCAATTCCGCAAAGATTACTATCTAATAATGTTACATTATAGTTGCCAACTGCTGGATACGCAATGGTTGTTGGCAGAGCTGGAGGCCATGCCGTCCAGTTTTTTATGGAGTCGTGTCCTAATCCCCAATAATCTCCAAAGTTCCAATATTCATAGCGTTGCTGAATATTTCCTTGAGGCACACAATTACGGTTAGTAGAATTGGTGAAATCAAATGTATTGTCTGGCCAACATTTTACAAAGGCAGAAGGAGTAATGTTTGCATCATCCTTATCATAAATTTGTATAGGATTAAATTGAGCTGTTGTTGGTGTTGTAAAAGTACACTGGTTTGAGGCACTAAGGGTTACAACTGTTTGGCAATTTACAGTACCAGGTAAATAGTTGTGTGAAACTGTAACTCCAACATTGTTTTCGTTGTATGTTTCTATTGGACTGCCATCACCAAAATTCCATGAAAATGTAGTAGTTGCAGAAACATCGGTACTGGAGTTAGTAAATTGTAAAACTTTAGGCGCGCAAGCAGTGGTTACTCCACCTAATGGAATTTGAATGGATGCATTAACTGGTTTTTCTTGATAAACTATACCAGTTATTGTGCAAGCTGGGTTTCCGGTAGTAATTACAACAATATGCGAATCAACCGCTGCAGCGTAATTATGAACTAAAGGTGTATTTGCATTCCAAGTAGCTCCGCTTGTATTAGCTGTCCCGTCTCCCCAATCAACAGTGTAACCGCCAGTATAATTGTTAGGGGAAGCCAAGTTTAAAACAAAGGCTGCTGAAGCACCAGAACAACCAATCCAAACAGGATTAGCCGAAGCTATCCCGTTGCCATCGTAAACAGTGCATTGCGCATTAGTTTTGTTACTAATGCTAAGCAATATTGTAAATGTAAATAAAGCGAGTAAACGTTTTATCATAGCTTGTTTTGGATGTGATAAAGTTAAGTTTAATTTCGCTTAAAAGCAAGTTAAGAAAGGGTTAATTATGCAATGAATACCAACTTTTTGAGAAATAAAAAAGCCATGAGTTTTAGTCATGGCTTTTTTAATTTTTGAGCTTTTATTTTCTGCTATAATTAGGTGCTTCACGAGTAATTACAACATCATGAGGATGTGATTCATTAACGCCTGCGGCGGTGATTCGTATAAATTTAGCCTGTTGTAATTTTGTAACATCTTTTGCTCCGCAGTATCCCATACCAGCTTTTAAGCCACCAATAAATTGATACATTACTTCTGATAATGAGCCTTTGTAAGGAACGCGTCCTGAAATTCCTTCCGGAACTAGTTTTTTAATATCATCTTCCATATCCTGGAAATAACGATCTTTTGAACCTTTTTGCATAGCCTCAATTGATCCCATACCTCTATAAGATTTGAATTTTCTTCCTTCGAAAATAATTGTTTCACCTGGTGATTCTTCAACTCCAGCAAATAAGCTACCCATCATCACGGTACTTGCTCCTGCTGCTAAAGCCTTTACAATATCACCTGTAAAACGAATTCCTCCATCAGCAATAACAGGAATGTTTTTACCTTTTAATGCTGAAGCAACTTCTAAAATAGCGGTTAATTGCGGTACACCAACACCTGCAATTACACGGGTTGTGCATATTGAACCTGGACCAATACCCACTTTAACAGCGTCGGCTCCGGCTTTTGCTAAGGCCAATGCTGCTTCTCCCGTAGCAATGTTACCAACAACTACTTGTAATTTCGCATGTTTTTTCTTCACTTTTTTTAGCATGTCAATTACACCTTTGCTGTGACCGTGAGCTGTATCAATAATAATAGCATCAACACCCGCATTAACTAATGCATCCACGCGTTCAATCGTGTCATGTGTTACACCAACTGCTGCCGCTACACGTAAACGACCCATTTCATCCTTACATGCGTTAGGCATTACGCGGGTTTTTATAATATCTTTGTAAGTAATTAATCCAATTAGTTTTCCTTTTTCGTCAACTACAGGCAATTTTTCTATTTTATGTTCTTGTAAAATGTCTTCAGCCTTTTTAAGGTTTGTGCCTTGCTTTGCTGTAATAATGTTTTCTTTAGTCATTATTTCAACAACAGGTTTTGACATCACTTTTTCAAAACGTAAATCTCTATTAGTTACAATACCAACTAGTTTGTGGTTTTTGTCAATTACCGGAATCCCTCCAATTTTGTTTTCCGCCATTAATTTTAAGGCATCAGCAATTGTTGCGTTTTCTTGCAAAGTAACCGGGTCTACAATCATTCCACTCTCGCTACGTTTTACTTTACGAACCTGTTCAGCTTGGTCGGCAATACTCATGTTTTTATGTAAAACTCCAATCCCTCCTTCTTGAGCAATAGCAATTGCCAAGCGATGTTCAGTAACTGTATCCATTGCCGCTGATACGATTGGTGAATTAAGCATTATTCCTTTGGTAAATTTCGACTTAATTTCAACTTCACGCGGAAGAACCTCGCTGTAAGCTGGAACTAGTAAAACATCATCATAAGTTAATCCTTCGGTAACAAATTTAGAAAGGTAGGGAGCGGTTGCCATATTGAATTTTAAATTTAATGTTAAAATTCTGGCAAATATAGTCATTTTAACCAAAATAGAAAGTAAAGCAATTACTTAACAATGATTTAATTTCGTGCTTTTTTATTATTTTAGTCGAAAAATTTAATATGGAAAACAATAACCCACCTAACGACAATAATTGGAATAATTTCGGACCCAATCCGAATAACAATACAAACAACCCTAATCAAAACAATCCCAATCAAAATAATCCTAACCCGAATTTTAATCAAGGGAACCAGAATACACATAATTATAATTTTTCTGAGCAACAGATTAATCAACAAATGCAAAACCAGTTTGGTGGCAATGTAAATCAAATGCAACAACCATTACCTAATTCCGCTGGAGTATTGGTTTTAGGTATTTTATCAATTGTTTTTTGTTGGTTGTATGGTATACCAGGATTGATACTAGGTATTATAGGTTTAGTTATGTCAAATAATGCAAAAAAAGCATACATGGCTAATCCGCAATTATACTCTCAAAGTTCATATAATAATATGAAGGCGGGCCGTATTTGTGCAATTATTGGAACTATATTATCTTCATTATGGTTTGTTTACTTTATCGTGTTGATTTTATTCTTTGCAGGTATGGCTTCTTCTGGTTTCGGGAGATTTTAATTAAATAAAAATAAACTATGGAAAACAATAACCCACCAAACGACAATAACTGGAATGATTTTGGACCTAACCCAAACAACAATTCTAATAACCCGAATCAGAATAATCCAAATACTAATTTTAATCAAGGTAACCCAAATCAAAATACGCATAACTACAATTTCTCTGAGCAACAGATTAATCAGCAAATGCAAAACCAGTTTGGTACTAATGTTAATCAAATGCAACAACCTTTACCAAATGCCACTGGTGTTTTAGTATTAGGTATAATATCCATTGTTGGCGCATGCATAGCATATGGTTTAGTGGGTTTGGTGTTAGGGATCATTGCTTTAGTAATGTCTGGTAATGCTAAAAAGGCTTATGAGACTAATCCTCAATTGTACACGCAAAGTTCATACAACAACATGAAGGCGGGAAGAATCTGTGGGATAATAGGTCTTTGTCTTTCTGTAGTAATAATGATTTTCGGAATTTTATTAATCATTGGATTAGTATCTGGTGGTTTTGGAAGAAGAATGTTTTAATTAATGTTAATAAGCTTTATAGAGTTTTTGGAACGAAATTTATTTTCGTGTTCTTTTAAATCAGCTATAGGAATCGAATGCCCTTCTTGCGGAATGCAGAGGGCATTTATTCTTTTGTTACGTGGCGATATTCTTGGAAGCCTTGCTATGCACCCCGCCTTATTACCATATATGTTTACGATAGGTTTTACAATTTGTCATTTAATATTTAAGTTTAAGAATGGTGCTCGAATTATTTTGATAGCTTTTATTTCTACCGTTGTTGTTATGATGACGAATTATATACTTAAAATGACTTTATCTTAATGTCATTGCAAACATATATAATATTACAAAACGAATTAATCAGAATTGAACCTTTGAAGGAAACCGATTTCGATATTTTATATGCTATTGCATCTGATCCATTAATTTGGGAGCAACATCCAAATAAGGATAGATATAAGAAAGATGTTTTTGAGAATTTTTTCCGTGGTGCAATGGAATCGAAAGGTGCTTTTTTAGTTTATGATAATGAAACCGGGAAAGTTATAGGTAGCTCAAGATATTATGATGTGGATGAAAAGGCTAACAGTGTTTTGATTGGTTATACTTTTATTGCAAGAAGTCATTGGGGAGGGAAGTACAATCCTTCTTTAAAAAAGCTTATGTTAGATTATGCTTTTAAATTTTTTGAGAAAGTACATTTTCATATTGGAGCAAATAATATTCGCTCTCAAAAAGCAATCGAAAAACTTGGGGCTTTAAAGATAGGTGAAATTGAAGTGGCTTATTTTGGAGAAGCCACAAAATCTAATTTCGTTTATGAAATATCTAAGATTATTCATCAACAAATGCTTTAAGGCTATGTGTTAACTCATTATTTTAATGAACTAAACAATAGTGAGTCTAAAAATTCTCCTGTTTTTCTTGGATTTTTCTCAAAGTCAGTTAAGGCAGGTAAATTATCAGCAAAAAAACTTTGGGTATGCGACATCTCTATTAATGTACTGGCCAACGAATGAGGATATTTATATTTAGGATTATACTCAGTAATAATTGCTGCAATTCTTCCACATAAATCTTTGTAGGGCTTAAATAGCCTATCTTTATTGTCTTTACTTACATTTTTTGTTAAATAGGCTTTTGATCCTTCCCAAATAATTAATTTATATGCTTCTTTTTCTGGGATATAATTAGAAACCAGTTGGCTAGAGCCCGACTCCTCAGCTAAAATTTTAACAATTGTTTTAAGCTTAGTTTCTGGGCTTTTAATGTTATTCAATGAAAATACAACCTTATATTCTAAGTAAGTCCAATACCAATTAATGAGATAAACCAAAAGCCTATGTTTGTTTTCAAAATACCTATATATACTAGCTTCGGTTGTCTTTATTTCAACCGATAGTTTTTTAAATGTAAACTCCTCAAACCCTATTTTATTGATTAATGCAATACCTTGGGTTACAATTCTTCTTCCTAATTCCGATTCTTCGGGATTTTTAAGAAAAAGTTTTTCATTCATTTTAATTCTAATGTCGAGCTCCATTTTTACTTTTATGGTTGATAGTGCAAATATAACAAATAGTTTAAATATAATACTTATTGATAGTAATACTATTATTTAAATATATTTTACTATCTTTGTCAAAAAAAAGAGAATGACAAAGTTTAAATTATTGTTTACGTGGTTGTACACCGAAAGAAAAGTAATAAGAAGTATTTACGCACTTTCTTTTGTACAAGGTTTAATGTATTTAATGATTCCCTTAGGAATTCAGGCTATTGTAACTTTTGTAATGGCAGGAAGTTTTTCTACTTCGCTTGTTGTGTTATGCGTGCTAACCACTATTTTAGTAGCCTTTATTGGCTTTTTTCAATTGTGGCAAATGCGTATCACAGAAACGTTGCAAGAAAAAATATTTGGAAATATAGCTTCAAAAATTAGCTATTATTTACATGGTACAAAATCCAACGATACGGTTTTATTCAAAATAAATAAGTATTTCGAATTAGTTACCCTTCAAAAGGGTATTAGTAAAATCTTACTTGATTTTTCTTTTTCTTTTATTAGTATAATCTTCGGACTAATTCTCCTTCCCGCCTACAGTTCATGGTTTTTAGTATTTACAATTTTATTAGGAGGTGTTTTTTATTTTATTGTTAACTATTATGGTAAGAGAGCTTTAGAAACAAATTTAAAAACCTCAAATTCAAAATATGAATTAATGGATTGGTTTCAGAAAAGTGTAATTTCTGATAAAACAAGTAACGATGATTTTATAGGTCATACTGACCATATTTTAAGTAATTATTTTGCTAATCGTAAACAATACTATAATACACTTGAAACACAATTTAAAGGAATTATAATTTTTAAAATTATTTTCATTTCGATTTTATTGTTTTTAGGAGCTTTTTTAGTTCAAACGGGTGAGCTAAATATCGGGCAGTTTATTGCTTCTGAGATTATTATTTTCTTGGTTATTAATTCCGTTGAGAAATTTGTGAGTAGTTTAGGAACTTCCTATGATATGGTTACCTCTCTTTATAAGATTGAAACAATGTTTGGTAAGGAGGATGGAAGTTCATTCGTAAGAAATGAAACGCATAAGTTAAAAAGCTTTTCAAATATTTATACGCATCCTTACTCAAAGCGATTAAAGCAATTCTTAGTAGTTATGGTTGTTTTGGGCCTTATTAACCTGTTTTTACCTTGGACTCAAAATGTTGAATCAGTTGGTAAAATTACTTCTTTAGATCCTGCAAATCGTCCACAGCTTATTACAAGCCGTATAGCTGGTAGAATTGAAAAATGGTTTGTAAGGGAAGGAGATTTTGTAAAGAAAAATGATACGATTGCTTTTATATCTGAGGTTAAAGATGAATACATTGATCCTCTGTTAATTGACAGGTCGGAGCAGCAGGTTAAGGCAAAAGAAACTACTTTACAATCATACGAGCAAAAAATTAATGCAATTAACTCGCAAATCGATGCACTCGGAAAGGTTTTAAATATGAAGTTACAGCAAAATAGCAACAAGATTTCGCAAGTAAAACAAAAAGTTATTATTGATAGTATAGAGTATGTTTCGGCTGCCAATAATTATAAAGTTGCGGATGAGCAGTTTAAGCGTTACGAGGAATTAGTTGTTAAAGGGGTGGTTTCTAAAACTGAATTAGAAAACCGAAAAGTAAAGCTACAAGAAGCTTTAGCAAAAAAAATATCTAGCGAGAGCAAATATAGCAATGCAAAAAGCGAATTGTTAAATACTGAAATTGATATGAATACCGTAAAGCAAGATTATGCTGAAAAGCTAATGAAGGCTGAGTCGGATAAGTTTTCGGCTTTATCTCTATTTTATGAAGGAGAAGGTTCATTAAGTAAATTACAAAATCAGTTGGCAAACTACAATATGCGTAAAAGTTATTATTATGTAACAGCGCCTCAGGATGGTTATATCACAAAATCCAATATTAATGGTATTGGTGAAATAGTTAAAGAAGGTGGTCCTCTTTGTAATTTTGTTCCAAAGCAAAACGATCAAGCGGTTGAACTATACATAAACCCAATTGATTTACCTTTAATAAAAGAAGGACAAAGGGTTCAACTAATTTTTGATGGGTGGCCCGCTTTCGTTTTTTCGGGATGGCCTGGCGTGAGCTATGGTTCATATACCGCAGAAGTAGTTGCTTACGATAAAGTAATTTCAGATAATGGTAAGTTTAGAATTTTAGCTAAAAATGCGGGTAAACCTTGGCCTGATGCATTGCAAATTGGTGGAGGTGTTAAAGGTTTTGCATTATTAAACGATGTGCCGCTTGTGTATGAATTTTGGAGACAAATCAATGGGTTTCCGCCAGATTTTTATAAGAATAATAATACATCCAAGAAAAATGAAAAAAAGAAAGAGTAGAATAGCTTTAACATTGGTTTTGTATTTAGTTAGTTGCGGAATAAGTTTTTCGCAAGAACCAATTATTTTTAAGTACGAAACATTTATGGATAGGGTTATTCAAAATAACCCTTTAATGGAGCGCGCTAATAACGTATCTATGATTGGTAACTTGCAATATAAGTCGGCCCGAGGTGGATATGACCCCATAATTGCAGGGAATTATAGTAATAAGTTTTATAAAGGAACTAATTATTATAGCGAGTTGAATAGCATGGTGAAGCAACCTTTATTTACATCGCAATATTTAAAGTTTGGTTATGATTATGGAGTTGGAGCTAATATCAACGCAGAAAGCATGACCTCACAAAGTGGTTTAATGTACATGGGGCTGGAAGTTGATTTGCTGCAAGGTTTGGTAATTGATTACCGAAGAGCGAATGTTTTGAAAACAAAGGAGTACGTTAACTATTTTAATGCAGAGAAAGATATTCAAATAAATAATTTGCTATTTGAATCTTCGCAGAGATACTTTGATTGGTTGCTTACCAATAAACTGGTATCATTAAATAAATATTTTTTGAACTTGGCAACCTTGCGTATGGGCGGAGTTCGTGATTTGACCAACATTGGCGAACGACCTGCTGTTGATACGGTTGAAGCATTAATATTTTTGCAATCGCGTGAGTTGGATTTGCAAACTGCAACAATCGATAATCAGAAGGCAATCTATGATTTATTGCCATTAGCAAATATTTCTTCCGATATTTCTTCTGTTTCATCTTCCATTATTGTTTCCGATAGCTTGGATATGTATTATGAAAGGGCAAGCTTAAATTATTTCAACCTTCTAAATCAAGACACGATTAATAATCCAGTAATATTAAAGTACAATTCTTTTCAAAATGTTTTAGCAATTGAATCGCGTTTGAAAAAAGAAATGATTAAGCCTAAATTGAATGTAAATTACAATTTTCTTACATCTGGTTCAGAGTATAATGTTAGTTCTAACAATTATAAGTGGGGACTTAATCTTTCGTTTCCTCTGCTATTCAGAAGCTCCTTAAATGATTATAAGATTGCAAACTTGAATTTAAAGAATAATTCTTTGGAGTTAAGAAATAAAAGTAACGAGTTAAATTTTAAGATTAAACTTCTTAAAAAGAATATTGATGTCTTAAATAGTCAAATATTAAATGCTACAACAAACGTAAAGTTTTCAAAGCAATTGGTAGAAGCAGAAAAGCTAAAATTTATTGGAGGTGAAAGTTCGTTGTTTGTTTTAAATGCACGTGAAAGTAAGTGGTTAGAGACCGAAGTTAAACTTGCAGAGTATAAGGTAAAGTATATTAAAGCTGTATTAAATATCATTTATTTGCAAGGTAATTTAAATTATAAAATGTAATCAATGATTGTTTTTAATGTAATACAAGATAGTGAGCAGGCGGCGCTTGAGATATCAAACCATGTTATTTTGAAGAAATATGCAGTTCAAACACATATTGATTTAAATACGGTTTTAACTTTAAATGAACGTAAACAAACCGTTCGATTATATTTTATTACTCGAGCGTTACTTTATGATAAAATAGAAGGTGAAATTCTAAAGCAATTTTATTCTAATGAAATTGTAATATACGCTAGTCCAGTCAGTCATATACAAAAGGAATACGGGCAATTTTTAAGGGATAGTATTCTTTAGTATATGAAAAAAGCGTGGTAGAATTACCACGCTTTTTATTTTAAATTTATACAGCTAAATTACGCTAAAATGATAACTGGGTTCTCTAACATTTGTTTAAATGTTTGTAAAAATGCAGCTCCAGTTGCCCCATCAACACTTCTATGATCACAAGCCATTGTTACTTTCATAACATTACCAGGAACTACAGCGTTATTTTTTACAACTGGCACCTGACGAATTGCTCCAACAGATAATATACAAGCTTCTGGTGAGTTGATGATTGATGTAAATTCTTCAATACCAAACATACCTAAGTTAGAAATTGTAAATGTGTTTCCTTCCCAATCAGTAGGTTGTAATTTTTTCTCGCGAGCACGTTTACCAAAATCTTTTACTTCGGATGAAATAGTACTCAATGATTTATTGTCAGCAAAACGAACAACTGGCACTAATAAGCCATCTTCTACTGCTACCGCAACACCAATGTGAATGTGGTTGTTGTAGCGGATTTTATCTCCTTGCCAAGAACTATTTACCTTAGGATGTTTGCGTAATGCTGCCGCTGCTGTTTTAATCACTAAGTCATTAAATGATATTTTAGATTCGTTTACAGCGTTAATTGCAGTTCTCGCTTCAATAGCCTTATCCATGTCTATTTCAATGGTTAGGTAGAAATGAGGAGCATTTGTTTTACTTTCGGTTAATCTGCGTGCAATTGTTTTACGCATTTGTGAATTTG
>CAZRUA010000070.1:0-19120 GCA_964603125.1 uncultured Flavobacteriaceae bacterium
CGTTTATCAGTAGAACAAGGAAGTCCCGAATACAAAATAATTCCTGACAAAGATAAAATGCAACGATTAGGGTTAACGACAGCTTATGTTGGCATGAATTTAAGAACAGCTTTTACCGGCAATGATGATGCAACATTAACAGAAAACGGAACAGAATATCCTGTACGGATTTGGTTTGACGGTTATAGTAGACAAAGCTATGAAGATGTACAACGCCTCTCAATTGTTAATCCAATGGGGTTACCAGTAGAAGTATCGCAGTTTGCAAAGGTAGAACGAGATAATTCCCCATCCTTATTGGAAAGAAAAGATCGTCAGCCAGCGGTAACGCTTACATCTGACGCACTTGGCAGACCTTCGGGAACAGTTGCCGATGATGTAGTAGCTTATCTTAAAAACAATCCTTTACCCGATGAAATTCAAATGACTTGGGGTAGTGATATCAAAAGACAAAATGATAGTTTTGGCGCATTGGGTTCTGTTCTATTGATTTCGTTTCTATTGATTTATTTAATCATGGTTGCTTTATATGATAGTTTCGTTTACCCATTTGTGGTATTGTTTTCAATTCCTGTGGCTGCTATTGGTGCATTTTTAGCATTGAATTTGTCATTAAACAATCTTAGTTTATTTGCTTTGCTTGGATTGATTATGCTCATGGGATTAGTAGTAAAAAACGCCATTTTAATTGTAGACTTTACAAATCAATTGAAGGCGGAGGGAAAACATTTCAAAGAAGCATTAATAATTGCCGGAAAAGGTCGTATGCGTCCAATCTTAATGACAACCATAGCTATGATTATAGGAATGTTGCCAATTGCCCTTGGCAAAGGAACAGCAAGTGAATGGAAGAACGGATTGGCTTGGGTAATAATTGGTGGACTTTTTTCATCATTGATATTAACTGTTTATTTGGTGCCAATGGTTTATTATTTAGTAGACCGATTAAAAGAAAAAATTGCAAATAGAAAAACGAATTAAAATGAAACAACTACTCTTATTCGCACTAGTCAGCATATCATTATTGACCTTATCTTCATTTAATAACCAAAAGGGAGAAACCTATTCTTTAACTGTGGAAGTAAATGGTCTACAAAACTCGAAAGGTATTGTCCAGTTTGCATTATATAATAAGGACGGAACGATTCCCGATGAAGATTACAAAAAGTGTTGTAAGATATTGAAAGAAAAAATCCAAAATGGATCATCTAAAGTAACCTTTAGCAATCTTCCGATAGGTAAGTATGCTGTAAATATTCTTCACGATGAAAATGAGAATGGCGAAATAGACAAAGGATTTATTTTGCCAATCGAAGGAATTGGGTTTTCGAATTATCAATCAATCGGATTAACAAACCGACCCAATTTTTCAAAAGCAAGTTTCACGTTAGATAGGGATAAAAAAATCAGCATTAAAATCATTTACCTTTAAAGATGTATTAAGTCAAAAGTTGGAAATTTTGCCGCTTAGGGTATCCGAATGTGAGTGCTCATTAGAATCCTAATTGCCTGAAAACCATCCAAAAAGTTCGATAAATCCAATCCGTAGGGTACGATGCCGGAAAACCCCTGATAAAGCCTTATTTATCAGGGGTTTTTGGTTTGATAAAGTATCCTTAAAAAATAAAAACGTTTATTTTCAAGAAGTTATTTGTTTGAGTTAGGAAAATTAATATAAAGAAATTTTATATTTCTAATTCAAATGTTCCTTTCTTAACTGTTTGTTCAGTTCCGAAATTAAACCTTCTCTGTCTTTCTTGGTTTTCGTAAAAAACCCTTTCCGGCAGCTGTTTTTATTGTCTAAATCTCCGCTTCAAACTTTCATTTCATTGAGCATTGGCAAGGGCACTAACAGTAACAAATCGGGGCAAAGAAATTAGGAGTAGCAAAAAGTAGGAGAACAAGGTTTATGGGCAATTGAAGATTAACGGGGCAATTTGCAACTAAGAGAATTCATTTGAATTCTAATTGCATGAAATTCGTCTAACTTTACAATCCGCATGGCACAAGGTTCTCTCAGTAATTAGAGGATTTTTATTTTTACCTATAATATTCAATTGAATTTGCTACACTTAATTTATTGTTGGTTCAGTAAAATACTTGCTTGAACTTTCTTATTACTTCATATATAGACTTATGATTCTGATTTGCTAATTGTTTTAATCTCGGCAGGTTGTAGCTTCAATTATCATTGACAGCAGCTAAATAGCTTTATTTCACATCAACTAATTTATTAAAAGTATTATATTTGTTGCACTAACTAATTCTTTTATGCCTAATTCAAATTCAATGTTTAAAGGCTTAAGCCTTATTATTATGTTTTACCTAATGCATACTGTAGCATTAAGTCAAAACAAGATTTACTATGTTGACTCAGGAAAAAAGGATAATAACGGTAGTGGACTTAGTTGGGCAACAGCCAAAAATAGTATTGGCTATGCTATGGCTCTTGCTCAGGCTGGAGACCAAATTTGGGTAAAAAAGGGAGCTTACTTGCCTACACATGATAGTACTCTAAAACTAACTAATAGTAATAAAATATTTTTTATAAAGGATGGTGTGCAACTATATGGCGGGTTTGCAGGCACCGAAAATTTACTTGAACAAAGAAATGTTACTACTAATAAAACTATTTTACTTTCAAGTAAGCATTATAAATTCAATCTCGCGGATTTTGCTGATTTTAAAAATTCTCGTAATCCTATTGCAGTAGTTCCTCTTTTATATAATAACAGTTCTTTAAATAATAACAATAAAAGTATTGGTGTTACAGTTGACGGGTTTGAAATCATATATGGAATAAAAGGGCTGCAGATAATAAATAATGGTAGTAATAAAATATACAACAATAAGTTTATTGGAAGTTCTTTGTTGATTGAAGAAATTTCAAAACTTAAAAACATAGCAAATGTATTTTTGGGGTTTCATATCTTATCCGCTATAACAGTAAAAAATGGGAGTAATACAATTGCAAATAATATCTTCGATTCAACCTATCAAGTTATAGAGTCAATAAACGCGACAGATACCATAAAAAACAATAAAATTTCTAATTGTAATTATCCAATCAAAATATTAAATGGCAACAATACATGCATTTACAATAACCTCATGGTTAACAACGGTGTTATTCGAAATATAAATCATTACCAAGGAAGTAGTCAAAATCAAGTTCCTGTGGAGGGAGTCGTAAATATTGTTAATTGCAGTAATACAGTCATAAGCAACAATACATTTCATAATAATACCATTGAAGATCATCAGGATATAAGAATTGAGGCAATAAGATCAACAGGAACAGTAGTTGTAAATAATTGTTCAAATTCTACTATAAAAAACAATATATTTTATGCTAACCAGTACATCAATTGGGATAACAGGGAAAACGACGGAATGCCCGTTAGGCCGTCTACAGATGTTGCTGTATATAACTCACCAAAAACACAGATCATTAACAACTCATTACAAAACGCCAAAAGCTTTTATACCGCGGCCAATTTTTGCGATTTTACAATTATCACAAATTCGCTAAATATGTTTGGTCGTGATCCTCAATTTGTAGGCACTGGAGATAATCCATATTCTTTAAAAGCAAGCAGTCCATGTATTTATGTTGGTACTAATGCTGTAGAAAATAAAGATATATTAGGTATTCATCGTTCATTTATTACGTGTTTAGGAGCCTATGAACTCCAATCCAATGTTTGCCCAACAGGGTCACATTTATTTGTTGATAGCAGTGTTTCTGCAAGTGGCGATGGCAGTAGCTGGCAAAAAGCATTTAAAACTTTGGATGAAGCTTTGGTTACCGCACGACACTGCCTTGCCATTAAAGAAATTTTTGTAGCATCGGGGACATATAAACCTAGTTTTAAGTTATTTGCTTGGTGGGGAGGTGAAGTGTTGGATGCTGAAGATAGAGCTGTTTGTTTTCATATACGCGATGGATTAATGGTTCAAGGTGGCTTTCCTTCCAGTGGTGGAAATAAGAATAGTGACAATAATATTACCATTTTAGACGGTGATATTGGTATACCAAATAATACCAGCGATAATGCTTATCATGTGGTGTTATCTACTGCAGATTCTGCTCATGGAAAAGGGATTATTTTAGACGGATTTACCATAACTAATGGTAATGCCAATAGTAACAGTAATACTAATTTTTATTCGGTAAGGCCTATTGGAAACTCGCTTGGAGGCGGAATATATACCATGTTTGGCTTTAAAAATTTAATAGTTAATTGCACTATTAAAAAAAATTATAGTAGTTATAGTGGCGGTGGACTTATATCATATAGAGGCGTAAATAGAATAGAAAATAATTTATTTACTCAAAATAAGTCAGCACAATATGGAGGTGCGATTAGTATTGATAAGGGTTTTGAAAATAACATAACTAATAATACGTTTACAGAGGACACAGCAGGTTTTGGTGGTGCTGTTTGTATAGAAAAAGGGAAAAATAATAGAATTGCAGGTAATTTGATTAAAGAATGTTACGCCAATGCTTTATTAGCTCTTGGAGGTGGTATTTATACATACAAAGACACTATTACTATCGACAGCAATATAATTATAAAAAACAAGGCTAATTTTTCCGGAGGTGGAATTTGTGTGACGGAAGGAATTAATATTGTAAAAAATAATTTCGTTGATGGGAACAGTGCTTCCTTAGGCGGTGGAATTGCTTTGACGGGAGGTTACGATACTTTGGTAAATAACGTTATTTCCAATAATAATGGAACAACCTCTATAGGAGGTGTTGTTGCAGCCGGAGCTGGTTGTAACGTAACATTTATTAATAATAGTATTGTGAAAAATTATGCTCCCCAAACAGGAGGTGTAGGTATCAATCTATCTGCTGTTAGTAGTTTCACTAATAATATTTTTTGGGATAACAAAGCAGGTAATTCAGCAGACGTATCGGGCGCGGATTTTTATGTAGATGCTAATAATAGTACTTCAAATTTCAAAAATAATTTGCTACAGCGCGCTTCTAATAATTATAATTCAACTAATCAAAGCTTAGGTTTAACAGGAAGTGGGAATTATTTTAAAACGGACCCCGGATTTATTAATATCGGTAGAATTACAAATGCAAATGGTATATACAGAACCGCTTATGACGGTTTAAATTTAAAATCAACAAGTTCGCTTTTAGGTAAAGGAATTCAATTTTCTACTTATACTCTAAAAAATGTACTGGGAGTTCCTAGAGGTAAATTCATTAATATAGGAGCTTATTAATTGCCTCGTTAGTTTTTTATTTATTTCTGCTATTTTAATTTACTCACTAAAGTAAAAAATTGGTATAACTCTTATTTTTAAGCTGTATTAAGCTAATTTAAACAAGAAAATATGTCAAAGAAAGAAACGAACTTAACTTCTGGTGCGGATTGGGATACAAAACCCCTGATAATTTCTTATTTATCAGGGGTTTTTGGTTCGATAAAGTATCGTTAAAATAAAAAAACTAGTTATTTTCAAGGAGTTAATGGTTCGAATTCGGGAAGCGATTGTTTCAAAATACCAGTTTAGTTGCTATTTTAAATGTTCCTTTTTTAATTGTTTACTAAGGTCTGATATTAGACCTTCTCTATCCTTTTTAGCTTTTTTTAAAAAGTCTTTTCCAGCAGCAGTTTTATTATCAAAATCTCCACTCCAAACAATCATTTCAATCAACATAGGCATAAGCGCAATCCCCTTTTCCGTCAGACTATAACGAATCCGCGACTTTTTCACGTCATCTTCGCTCTTGGTAATGATACCATCGTTTTCTAAACTTCTTAAACGATCCCCTAGAACGCTAGTAGAAACCTTTTCATCTGATTCAAAGAATTCATTGTAATGCCGTTTCCCTTTAAACATTAGGTCTCGGATAATAAGTAATGACCACTTATCTCCAAAATGTTCAAGCGCATAATTAATTGGGCAGTGAGATTTCATAGGGCAAAAATAATTTTTTACAAAATAACTTGCAAATTCCAAGTTAAATTATTTAACTTTGTTTTCGCAAGTTAAAATTAAAACAAGAAATTATGAAAAATTCAATTAATTGGTTTGAAATCCCTGTAACTGATTTCACAAGAGCAAAAAAATTTTATGCAACAATTTTAGGAGCTGAAATTCAAGAAATGCCACACCCGGTTTATAAGTATGGAATTTTACCTGGCGATATGCAAAATGGTGTTACCGGTGGTATTGTGCAAGGAGAAGGGTTTGAGCCATCTATGAAAGGCGTATTAATTTATTTAAATGGTGGCGATGATTTAAGTGTTCCACTTTCTAAAGTTGAAGCAGCAGGTGGTAAAATTCTTTTACCGAAAACCTCAATTGGTGGAAATGGTTTTATGGCTCATTTTAAAGATACAGAGGGAAATAAAATTGCACTTCATTCAATGAAATAACAAAATGGGAAAATTAATAAACGAGATAACAATTCATGCCCCAATAGAAAAAATTTGGAGCGTACTTACAGACTTGGAACTTTTGGACAAAACAGATCCAACAGTAAAAAAGGCAACATTAATTTCTGAAAACAAAACGGGACTTGAAGCAAAACGCAAAGTACTTATGCAAGATGGTAAAAATTGGTTTGATGAAAAGATTACAGTATTTAAACCAAACGAAGAGTTAGCTTATCAATTAACCGATTGCTCATTTCCAATCAAAGGTTTAAAACATACCTACAGTTTTCATAAATCAGGAAACTCTATTATAGTGCAACAAACTATGGAATACACTGTTAAATTTGGCTTGTTGGGCGTTTTAATGGACAAAATGATGATAGGCAAACAGTTTAACTCTGGAATAAATAAATTTATGAATGGATTAAAAACCTATGCAGAAAAGAACTAAATTTATTTATGGCATTTGATGAAAAATTAGTTGACAGAATACGAGAATCGTTAGTTGACATTAAACAAGTTGAAGAAAAAAACATGTTCGGAGGTGTTTGCTTTATGGTGAATGGAAAAATGTGCATAGGTGTTGTTAAAGATGAAATGATGTGTCGAATTAACCCGAAGATGGACGAGATTGTTCTTGAAAAAGTAGGTTGCAGACAAATGGATTTTACCGGAAAGCCCATGAAAGGCTATGTGTTCATTTCTGAAGAAGGAATGAAAAAACAAAAGGACTTTGATTACTGGGTGAGTTTATGTTTAGAGTTTAATAAAGATGCGAAGGCAAGTAAGAAAAAGGTAAAAAAAGCGAAGAATTAGTATTATCTGTTTTAAATTTAAGATTCTTTTTCTCACTCAAAGGTTACTATTAGCAGACTACTTTTATAGCATGATTTTTTGTTTCCAAGCTTATCTTGCAATAGGGGCACCAACTTGTTCTGTGGTTATGTAAAATGATTCATAAACGAATAATTGTGTAAATTGCTTTTGATTATTTTGGGTATTCAAAGTAGAAAGCATTTATAACTATAAAATGGCAAAGATTTTTATAACAGGTTCAACAGATGGTTTAGGTTTATTAGCGGCTAAAGCGCTTATTGCAAAAGGGAATGAAGTTTATTTGCATGCACGCAATAATGAACGAAAAGAGGAAGTGTCTAAAAATATAACTGGAGCGAAACAAATATTCGTCGCAGATTTATCTGACATAGAGCAAGCGAAGCAATTAACAAAGGAGGTGAATGATGCAGGGAAGTTTGATGTTATTATTCATAATGCTGGAGTTTATACAGCCTCAGGAAAAGATATTTTTACAGTGAATGTGTTAGCTTCATATATTTTAACCTGCTTGATAGAAAAACCTAAACGAATTATTTATGTCAGCTCAGATATGCACTTAGGTGGGCAATCTAAACTTGATAGTTTAAAATCTAATTTAAATAGCATAGCATATTCAGATTCGAAATTGCAAGTACTAATGCTTTGTAAATTTTTTGCTCGCAATTGGACCGACATGTTTATTAATGCGCTTCATCCAGGTTGGGTTCCTACTAAAATGGGAGGCAAGGGCGCTCCCGATGATCTTCAAAAAGGTTATGAAACGCAGGTTTGGCTATCGGTAAGTAATGATAAAGATGCTTTAGTAAATGGTAAATATTTTTTCCATCAAAAGCAAAGCCGTTATAGCACTGAGGCAGATGATTTAAGTATGCAAAATCAATTGGCGGCTTTGTGCAACGAAATGACAGGTGTAAGTTTTAAATAATTCGAGAATTATATCAAAAAATTTCTTGCGGAGTTAATGTCTTCTTCCACAAATTCTTTCCCATAAATCAGAAAAGCTTTCTTTTATATTAGTATTTGTTTCATTTGGTTGCTCCATGCCCATCATTTCCTTTCCATCTTTTTGATAGAGCTTATAGTGAAAAATAAGTGTTTTTTTCAATTCATTTTCTTGCATGTTTGTTCTGCCAAATTTTACAGCATACATGTTAAGCGTATCACCATTAGCCTGAGCTATTGTGTAAGGGTCGCTAAACCATCTTAATATTTCAATGTCTTTTTTGCTTTTGCATTGCTTCATTAATTGTTGATTACGTGGATAGCTATGCCATGTAATAGAATTTTGTTGGTGTAATAAACTAAACTCGCCAATAAAAACAGTGCTATCATTACTACCTACTGCATACCATAAAATATTATTAAGCATGGTTGGATTTGTAATATGAGAAGTGACAGGAAGCTTGTTTTTTGCAATGGACTCCTTAACCACATTTTCAGCTTGTGCTTTGTTAATAAAGGTTAGCCCCAAATAAGCAACACAATAAATCAAAGTTGCTCTTGCAAGTTTGCCTCTTCGTACCTCATTTTTTCTATGAAAAAGCGCAACCAATATTAAAATTAACATGGGCAGTGTAAACAATAAATCAACAATGGCAAGGGTGTTTAAAGAATAATTTTCATTTGTAAATGGCAGTAATAATTGGGTGCCAAAGTTAGTGCACCAATCCAACAACGAGTGACCCCATAAGCAAGCCAGCATAAATACTAACATTCTTGAAAAGGAAACTTTTTGTTTAAATAATTTCATTAATAACCATGCTATGGGTATGGCATAAATAGCTTCAATAAACAAGGAATGTGTATGCGCTCTGTGATCACACATGTACGCGCGCGTATCAGTTAAGCCAGTTACAAATAAGTCGAAATCAGGTACACTTTTGGCAATGGCTCCTAATAGCATTCCCCAGCGTCCTATTTTCTTTCCTAAAAATGTTTCACCAATTGCAGCACCAATAACAATATGCGATAAGGAGTCCATTTATTTTTTAATTGATTTGTTTTTCTAAAGCTCAAATATCAGAAAAACTAAGCCATTTATTACACATTAAGATACGCAATGCAAAATTATTTTCGGAAATGTTCCATTAAAACTGCTTAATTAGGGGAAGTAGTTCTATTGATTGCTTGTATTGGTAAAGGGGCAAGGTTGTCATTAACTCATTTACTTTTACTTCATCAATATCTTTAAATATAAGCACTGCGCCGTTTTTGGTTTGTTTTAAGAACATATGGTCTAAATAACCCGCTTCTTTCCAATTGGCTATAACTTCTCTTTCGTGTTTTAATATTTCTTGAAAATTTTCGGGAACTAAATCTGTATTTATTGTGAAAACTGCTGCAATTCTATTCATGTTATTTAATTTTAAATTGTTTAATGTCAAAAGTACTATCTTTGCCTAACTTAATAGTATAGATACATTTTTTGTTTATAGACCATAATTTTAGACTAATGGCAAATACAGCACTCAGAAAGACAAAAGATTTCGCTCCAGGAAATTGCCCTGTAGTATATTGTATGAATATAATTGGTGGGAAATGGAAGCCAAGCATTATTCATATGATTAGAACCGATAGAAACAGGTACAGCCTTTTACTGAAAAATATAACCGAAATTAGTAAACAAACACTAACAAATCAATTACGTGAGTTAGAGAACGATGGTATTATAGAACGAATTATTTACGCAGAAATACCTCCTAAAGTTGAATATAAAATAACTCCTTATGGAAAAAGCATACTTCCGATTATTGATAGTATGTATAAATGGGGTAAGCAAAATATGAGCACAGATAAAAAGTCTTATTGTGATTAAAAATAATTAGTTTAATGATATTTGATGAACAACTACTTTTATTATAGAGATTTCGATGCATACTCTTTAAAATTTAGAGAAGATGCAATAATGCACTTGCATTTTAAGATTGCTGAAAAAATAACCATTATAAAATATAAGGAAATTGTAGAGGAAATAGGTATTGTTTTAAACCACAAAAAAGTACCTTTCTTAATTTCAGCTGCACCATTTGAAGTTATTAGCAATGACATTCGCAGTTTAGTGGCAACAGAGGAAGGAGCTCCTTATTCTTTAGCTGATGCCATTATTTCGGATAGTGTTGGTGTTAATATACTGGCTAATTTTTACATCAGAATTGTGAAACCAACTCGCCCTACTAAATTGTTTAATAAGGAAACTGAAGCTATTGATTGGCTTAAGAAGTTTTTGTAAAAACAGGCTTTATTTTTTCTTTGGTTGAAAGCTTCCTTTGTTGTATTTGTTCCTATAATCTAACGGAGAAAGACCAGTTACTTTTCTAAACACCTCACGAAACGCTTTCACATCAGTATATCCAACTTGATACATTACTTCATTAATTGTTTTTGTATTGGTTTCAAATGATTTTTTCGCTAATTCTATTTTTACGCGCTGTGAATATTCCAAAGGGGTATTACCTGTGGCTTTTATAAATCTCCTATCAAAGCTGCGTCTTCCAATGTTTAAGCGAGATGATAAATTTTCCATAGAGATTTTTTCATGAGCATTCTTCTCAATATAGGTTTGAGCTTTTTTAACCAATTCATCATCATGCAGTTTTTGCCCCGAAAAAATGACAAATTCGGATTGCGAGTTTCTATCCATTTCTATTTGGAAAACTTTGGAACAAAAGATGGCAGTTTGTCTGTCGTAATATTTTTCAACTAAATAAATGATTAAGTTTAAAAAGGAATAGGCACCTCCATTTGTATATATACCTTTTTCATCGGTTATTATTTTGTCTTCTTTTAAATTTACAGATGGAAACATTTCTTTGAATTTTTCAGCAGCTGACCAATGTGTAGAACAATTTTTATTATCGAGTAAACCTGTTGATGCGAGCATAAATGCCCCTGTGCAAATACTTGCTATTTCAGCGCCTGCTTTATACTGTTTGTTAAGCCATTCAATTAAACTCTTATTGGTACTTAGAGCTTTCTCATAATTATGATTTAACGATGGGATAATAATTAAGTTGGTTTTTACAATTTCAGAAATATTCAAGTGTGGTTTTGCCGTAAATAAGCCACCGTAAAATTCAATTTTCTTTGAGATTCCTACTAAGTGAATTTTAAATAATTGTTTTCCGGTTTTTTTTTGGTAATGCTCATTTGCTTTTGAAAATATTTTATATGCGCCCACTATGCTGCTTAAATTATTTCCTTCACCATTAGGAACTATAATACTTAGATGTTTCATCGGTTTTAATTTTGAGTAAAGATAAAAATTGATAATGTCTAAATCAACCCGCTAAGATGTCTATTTTGTATAGGCTTAAACTTATAAAATGTGAATACATTTGCTTCATAATTTAAATTGAATAATAAACCAGTATAAAGATGGAAGCAAAACAATTAATTGTAAAATCAGTACTCGATGCTTGGAATTCGAGAATAGAAGCCGCAAATAAACTTTTCGATATGTTAAGTGATGAGGATTTGGAAAGAGAAGTTTCTCCTGGGAAAAACAGAGGTCTTTATCTATTGGGACATTTAGCCTTGGTACATGATAAAATGTTGCCCTTGCTGAATTTCGAGAACCAAAATTATCCCCATTTAGATGAAGTTTTTTTATATAAACCTGATAAAACTGTGGCTGAAATACCTTCTATTAAGGAAATAAGGCTTATCTGGAATGAAGTAAATTCCAAGCTAACAAATCACTATAATAAACTAACAGCTGAGCAATGGTTTGAGAAGCATACTTCAGTATCGGAGGAGGATTTTATAAAAGAACCTCACCGAAATAGATTAAACGTTGTTATAGGAAGAACTAATCACCTCCAATATCATATTGGACAAGTAGCATTATTAAAAAAATAGAAATGGAAAATTATACGTACACTTTTACATCATCTAAAACCCAAGATGAAGTATTTAGAACATTATTAAATGTTGAACTCTGGTGGATGGGATTATTTAATGAAACGATTATTGGTACTAGTAATAAAGTAAATGATGAGTTTTCTTTTGATGCGGGAGCAGGAGCGCATTTTTCTAGACAAAAGTTAATAGAGTTAGTACCAAACAAGAAACTAGTTTGGTTAGTTACAGAAAGTAAACTGAGTTTTTTGAGTAAGGTGGATGAATGGACAAATACTAAAATTAGTTTTGAAATTTCCTTAATTGATGGTAAAACAAAAGTAGGTTTTACACACATTGGTTTGGTGCCAGAAATTGAATGCTGCAACGCTTGCAGCAGCGGCTGGACGGGTTATTTGGAAAATTTGAAAAAGAAGTTGAATTAGCGTTTTGTAACAATCTTTCTTTTCATTCTTTTTTTCATACAATCCCAATAGGGTTTAGTGTAGTTTACAAAAATTTCTTCACCTGCTTTAATATTTCTATTGGCAACAATAAAGCACTTGTCGCCAAAAATACCATAATCACTATTATTTCTCAGTCCTTTTACACGTGTTATGCCAGCAGCATCGTTGGCATAGCGTGCTTTGTATTGTGGTGTATGCATAGCATCAATACATAGTTCGCGCCTTAGATAAAATAAGTAATGATCTTCTTCTCTTCTTGCTCTTCTTCTGTATTCTTTATAGCCAATTATTTCCCCTCTGTACTCAATAATTTTGCTGTCTTTCTTAATAGCTTTAGTTGTAAACAATCCTTTTCCAGAACCAGGTATTCGCGATTTTTTTATTATTAGAGCCATTGTGCTAAATTAAATAAATAACTCAAATTATCTATTTTGTGACTTGGGTTAAAAAAATTGTTTCAGTATAACTGTCTTTGATTCTAAAGCTTTTTTGGTTTAAAAGGCTATATTTGTAATTCACAAATGAGTAGTACTTATTCTATACGAACAGTTAATGTTACCCGTTACATGCAGCCTTTGCGCGAAGGTGGTTCACTTCCTGCATTAGCTGAGGCAGATGATAATTTTAAATATGTTTTAAAATTTAGAGGTGGTGGCCATGGTGTTAAAACATTAATTGCTGAATTGCTTGGTGGTGAGCTTGCTCGTTTATTAGGTTTGCGAATGCCTGAGTTGGTTTTTGCTAATTTAGATGAGGCATTTGGACGAACAGAAGGCGATGAAGAAATCCAGGATTTGCTTAAAGCAAGTCAAGGTTTAAATTTAGCACTGCATTTTTTATCAGGTTCTATTACTTACGACCCTGTTGCGACAGTTATTGATGCAAAGCTTGCTTCGCAAATTGTTTGGTTAGATTGTTTAATCATGAACATCGACAGAACATTCAGAAACACAAACATGCTGATGTGGAATAAACAACTTTGGTTAATTGATCATGGCTCGAGTTTTTACTTCCACTATACTTGGGAGAAAAAAGAGGGTAAAGCTACTTCCGCCTTTGCTTATATAAAAGATCATGTTTTGTTGCCACAAGCAAGTTTATTAACGGAGGCGAATGAAGAGTTTAAAGCAATTTTAACTAAAGATAAAATAAGAGCAATTGTAGATTTAATTCCAAATGATTGGTTGCAGTGGAGAGATACACTTGAGTCTCCAGAGGAGATACGAGAAGTGTACTATAATTTTTTAGTGGATAGAGTAAATTATTCAGATAACTTTTCAAAAGAAGCGCAAGATGCAAGAGAAACTGTTATATGAGTATGCTATAATCCGTATTGTTCCTTTGGTTGAGCGTGAAGAGTTTCTCAATGTAGGGATTGTTTTGTTCTGCAAAAGGGAAAAATATATTTCGGTACGAAGTAAGTTAGACGAGAATAAGCTGCATGCTTTATGCAAAGAGGTGGATATAGATTTGGTAAAAAAGAATCTTGAATCGTTTGAGAAAATTGCGCTTGGAATTGATAATTGTGGGCCAATAGCAGCAATGGATATTCCTTCTCGTTTTCGTTGGTTAACTGCTGTAAAAAGCACAATACTTCAAACTTCTCGTCCTCATGCAGGTTTATGTGATGATTTGGAATTAACAGTAAATAAGTTGTTTGAAGAATTGGTTTTATAATTCTAAATCGTTTGGAATCAATCAAATAATTGTAGAAATTTGCAACTAGCATGAAAAAGAAAGTAGAAATATTGGCTCCGGCTAAAAACCTTGTACAAGGTATGGCAGCCATTAATGCAGGTGCTGATGCAGTTTACATTGGAGCACCTCAATTTGGAGCCCGTTCTAATGCAACTAATTCGGTTGAAGATATAGCTGAGCTTGTTGAGTACGCGCATTTGTTTAAAGCACAAGTGTTTGTGGTTGTAAACACTATTTTATATGACAATGAATTAGAAGATTGTAAAAAGCTTATTCACGAATTATATCACATAGGCGTTGACGCACTCATTGTTCAAGATATGGCAGTTCTTGAAATGGATTTGCCACCAATTGTTATTCATGCTAGTACACAAGCAAACAATAGAGATCCCAAGCATGTTAAGTTTTTAGCAGATGCAGGAATTAAACGAGTTGTTTTGGCTCGCGAATTAAATCTCGATCAAATAAAGGAAATTCATGAAGCTACCGATGTTGAATTAGAGTTTTTTGTTTCAGGAGCATTGTGTGTTTCATTTAGTGGCAATTGTTACATGAGTGTGGCTAATGGTGAGAGAAGTGCAAATCGTGGTTCTTGTGCTCAAAATTGCAGGCTGCCCTATAATTTAATTGATGGCACCGGAAAAAAGTTGCTTTCAAGTAGTCATTTATTGTCGATTAAGGATTTAGATTTAAGTAATCAATTGCCAAGTTTAATCGAAGTGGGTGTTACTTCATTCAAAATTGAAGGGCGTTTGAAAGACATGGTATACGTGAAAAACAATGTATCATACTTGCGAAAAAAGCTGGATGCATTTTTAGAGGGGAACGATAAATTTCAAAAGGCTTCCTCAGGAAGAACTTTTTACAACTTTGAACCAGAAATGGACCGAAGCTTTAACAGAGGTTACACAGATTATTTTGTAAACAAGCGTAAAGAAAAAATTGGTTCATGGGATACACCAAAATCACAAGGACAGGTTATTGGCAAACTGATAGAAGTTACGTCAAATGGGTATGTGATTGAGAATTATCAAAAGTTAAATAACGGAGATGGTCTTTACTTTATAAATGAAGCGGGAGAAGCGGATGGAGCTCAAGTAAATACTATTGCTAACAATGTGGTTGTGCCTAATACTTTTAAGGCAATTAAACCTGGTACAATGATTTATCGCAACTCCGATGCTGAATTTAATAAGTTGGTAGAGCGGGAAGATAGTGCAATCAGAAAAATTGGGGTTTCACTAAAATTTAATGAAACAACCAATGGTTTCGAATTGATTGCTATTGATGAAGATGGACACAAAAGTGTTTCAACTATAGATGCAGAGAAAGAAGTAGCAAGGAGTTCAGAATCTGTTATTCCAAATATTGAGAAGAATCTTTCTAAAACTGGGAATACACCATTTATAGTTGATAGTATAGAAGTTAGTTTTTCTGAAAACTGGTTTTTACCTATTTCAAAAGTAAATGAAATACGACGGGTTGTGTTAGAGCAATTAATAGACCTGCGTGTAAAAGAGTATCATAGAGAAGAATATCAGATTAAAAAGACTGACCATCCTTATCCAGTATCACAACTTGATTTTACATACAATGTTGCAAACAACATGGCACGTGCGTTTTATAAACGACACGGAGTAACTGAAATTGAAAAAGCATTTGAGTTGCAATGGGATCCAGGCAAGTCGCGCGTAATGACAACAAAGTACTGCGTTAAGTATGAGTTAGGCAAATGCGCTAGATTTCAACGAGAAACAATGGGGGAGAAGGTAGTGGAACCATTAGTGCTAAAACAAGGTGAGCTGGAGTATAAACTTAAATTTAACTGTAAGCCTTGCGAAATGGAAATTTGGGAAAAGGATGCAGAGTTTGAAATTGAGGACGAGGATTATTAGGAATGTATCTTAGACGTCATTAAATATGTTTTCAATAAATTTATTTTAAAAATGGAATCAACAAAAAAAGAAAAAATTACAATCGATGCAAAAATTAATTGCTCGATAGAAAAAGTTTGGGATTTATACACCAATCCAAAACATATTGTAAAATGGAATACTGCTTCTGATGATTGGCACACAACAAAGGCCGAAAATGATTTAAAGGCAGGTGGGAAATTTTCATCACGTATGGAAGCTAAAGACGGAAGTTTTGGTTTTGACTTCTGGGGAATTTATGATGAGGTAAATCCTAATGAGAAAATTGCTTATACCATGGGCGATGGCAGAAAAGCTGAGATAGATTTTGTTGCTAATCAAAATCAAACCACAATGAAAATTGTTTTTGAAGCTGAAGGTGAAAACCCTATCGAAATGCAAAAGTTTGGTTGGCAATCTATTTTAAATAGTTTTAAAAAATATACCGAGTCAAATTAATTTTATAATTTGGGATTGCCCCGGAAGTATTGCATTTATTGAATAATAGATGTTGAATAATTAGAATGTCTGTAAATTAATTTTACAGACATTTTTTGTTTTATTACCCAAAAATTCTAAAACTTTTTAGTTTCTCAACTAAAATAAAACAAAAATCCCTAGCAAAACTGATTTTACTCATACTAGTTTAATTTCCTCCTCCCGAAATTTGTGCTGTAATTTAAAAGTACATTTATGTTATCCACTATTATTTTTATTGTTGTTCTGTTACATTTAGTCGCAGGATTTATTTATTTGGCATACAAACTTTCTCCTCCTAAAAAGAAGTAATTGAGTTGGAATGTATTTGCTGAGGAAGAATACAGGTTTTTTAAAAGTGTAAATGAATTAAATAAACTTTAATATGAAAATTGAACAAATTTATACCGGTTGTATTGCGCATGCAGCGTATTATTTAGAAAGCAATGGAGAAGCTGCAATATTTGATCCTCTTCGAGAAGTGCAGCCTTATATAGATAGAGCTAGAAAGGATAATGCTAAAATAAAGTATGTTTTCGAAACACATTTTCACGCCGATTTTGTGAGTGGACATTTAGATTTAATGAAAAAGGAAGAGGCAGCAATTGTTTTTGGCCCAACTGCAAAACCTGCTTATAATGCTATTATTGCCGAGGATGGTCAAATATTTAAAGTAGGTAATTATAGTGTTAAAGTGATTCATACACCTGGTCACACTATGGAAAGTACAACTTATTTGTTAATAGATGAGAATGGGAAAGAACACGGATTAATTACTGGTGATACACTTTTTATTGGTGATGTTGGAAGGCCCGATTTGGCTCAGCATGTTATTGCTGATTTAACTCAAGAGAAACTAGCAGGCTATCTTTTCGATTCGTTACGAAATAAAATTATACCACTAAATGATAATTTAATTGTTTATCCAAATCATGGTGCCGGAAGCGCTTGCGGTAAAAACATGAGCAAAGAAACAACTGATACTTTAGGACATCAAAAAAAAGTGAATTACGCTTTAAACCCTAAGCTAACGAAGGAAGATTTTATCAAGGAAATTCTTTCTGGTTTGGTTCCACCTCCTGGGTATTTTCCTCAAAATGTTTTATTGAATATAAAGGGTTATGAAAGTATTGATAATGTTATGAAAAAGGGAACACGTGCTTTGTCAGCTATTGAATTTGAAGTAGCAGCAAATGAAACACAGGCTTTGGTTATTGATACAAGAAATGCTCAAGAGTTTTGTAAAGCATTCATACCTAATTCAATTAATATTGGAATTGATGGTAATTTTGCAACATGGGTTGGAACATTAGTACCAAGTGTAAAGCAAGAAATTTTAATTGTTGCAGATCCTGGAAGAGAGCTTGAGGTAATAACTCGTTTGGCTCGTGTTGGTTATGATAATGCTTTGGGTTTTTTAGATGGTGGCTTCCAAGCTTGGTTAAATGCTAAAAAGGAAACGGATTGTATCCAATCGATAAGCGCGAGTAAGATGGCCGAAATAAAGGATATTCAACAAGTAAATATTTTGGATGTTAGAAAGGCAAGCGAATATGCAAGTGAACATATTTTAGATGTTGTAAATACTCCACTTGATTTTATTAATGATAGTATGAGTAAAATTGATAAGAATCAAAAGTACTATGTTCACTGCGCTGCGGGCTATCGTTCCATGATTTTTATTTCTATACTTAAAGCACGTGGCTTTAGAAATTTAATTGATATTGCAGGTGGTTTTAATGCTATTAAATCAACAGGTAAATTTGAGTTAACTGATTATGTTTGTCCAACTACCTTGTTATAATAAGTTTAGTTTTCTTGTAAACGAAGTTTTTTTCTTTTTTCAGCGTTAGTATATTCTTTCTTCTCTTCGGCTGTAACAGGCTTTATAGGAGCTATGGGTGTTGGATTTGCGTAATCATCTAATGCAACAAAAGTAAAATAAGCTTCGTTTATTAAGTAAGATTTTTGGCTGATTACTTTTTTCGCCCAAGCTTCTACTTTTATTTCCATGGATGAAGTAAAGGCTCTAGTTATTTTTGCTTTAATAGTAATAATATCACCAACTTTTGCAGGAGCTTTAAATTTAACCGAGTCAATTGAAGCTGTAACACAAATATGTGCCGCATGTATTTGAGCCGAAACTGCAGAGGCAATATCCATCCATTGTACCAATCTTCCTCCTTGTAAAATTCCCATTGGGTTGGTGTCATTGGGACATACTACTTCAGTCATAATAGTTTCCGATTGTTTTGGTGTTTTTGCTTTCATCATGTGGTATTATAATTAACTTAAACCAGAAATTTTACCATTACTATCAATGTACATTCCTTCTGATGCAGGCACAGCTGGTAAACCTGGCATTCGCATCATTTCGCCTAATATTGGTATAACAAATCCAGCACCTGCTGCAAATTCAAATTCACGCACAGTTACTTTAAAATTTGTTGGCCTACCAATTTTCGACTCCACATCAGACAAT
>CAZRUA010000071.1:0-18979 GCA_964603125.1 uncultured Flavobacteriaceae bacterium
GCTTAAACATTATTTCGCCAAAAATTTTAAAACCTAGTTTTTCATAAAAGTCTATCGCTCGGTCATTTTCGTAATAAACGGTAAGCCAAATCGCATCATTTAACTCTTGCTTAGCACGTTGAACCAAGAAATTGTAAAGTGTGTAGCCTAATTTTTCTCCATAAAATTTCTTTAGTAAATACAAACGCTCCAATTTACAGTTGTTTTTTTCTTCTAAAAACGGACACTCTGTATTTAAAATAATTTTCATAAAGCCTGCAATTTCTCCATTGTAATACATCAAATAAAATTCAGCATTAGGGTTTTTCATTTCATCTAAAATGACATCCTCAGTAAATTTTAAATTAACGTAGTTGTTTAATTCTTCCAAGCTAGCAGCATTTCCGTGCGATTCAACAAACGTAACTTTACCTAAGGTGGCAATAAGATTGGCGTGTGAAGAGTCGGCTCGAATAATTTGTTTCATAAATAAATTGCATTATGCTAAAACTTTCATCATTTTTAGCATCTCCGGATTTAAAGTTTCGATGTGTTTAATTGCATTCTCAAACGGTGTATAAGTTATTTCTTTATTTACAATTCCAATCATACAATTTCTTTTGCCTTGTAATAGAGCTTCAACAGCCGAATATCCCATTCTGCTTGCGTTAACTCGTTCCATGCAGCTTGGTGCTCCGCCACGTTGTATATGGCCTAAAATGGTAACTCTCACATCAAGCATTGGAAACTTTTCTTTTACAATTTTCGCAATGTTGTAAGCCCCGCCACTTTCATCGCCTTCAGCAACCATAATTATTTTACTCGATTTATCTTTTCTTCCTTTTTCTAATTGAGCTAATAAATTTGGTAAATCATTTTTGTTTTCGGGCATTAAAATCGCTTCGGCTCCAACGCCAATTCCACTTCTTAGTGCAATTAATCCAGCATCTCTACCCATTACTTCAACAATAAAAACTCTATCATGGCTTTCGGCTGTATCTCGCAATTTATCAACTGCATCAACAACAGTGTTAATGGCTGTGTCGTATCCAATTGTAAAATCTGTACCTATTAAATCGTTATCTATTGTACCTGGGCATCCAACAAAAGGTATGTTACTGTATTTGCTAAATTCTAAGGCGCCTGTAAAACTACCATCACCACCAATTACAACAACTCCATCAATTTTGTGTTTTTCTAAATTTTGTTTCGCTATTTGCATTCCTTCTTGGGTTCTGAATCGACTGCTTCTAGCTGTTTTTAAAATAGTCCCACCTTTTTGAATAATATTAGAAACAGATTTGGCATTCATTTCAATGAATTCATCATCAATCATGCCTTCATACCCATGTAAAATCCCGTTAACCGAAATATTATAATGTAAGGCTGTTCTAACCACAGCTCTTAAACAAGCATTCATTCCAGGAGAGTCTCCTCCTGATGTAAATACAGCAATTTTTTGCATAAGTTTAATTTTAGGCTAAATTAATTAATCACAAACAAAATAGCTACTTTTATTTTTTATTCTAATAAGGTATGAATATTTATAAATTGTATTTAGGCGGAATGTTTGAAGAGAGCGAAACTCTCGCAAACGTTAATAATCCATTTAATGAGGAGCTAGTTGGGAAAATATATTTATGTAATTCAAAACAGTTAAATGAAGCAATAAATTTAGCGGAACAAAGCCTACCTGTTATGAGGAATCTTAGTTCATTTCAAAAGCAAGAAATACTGCTGTTTATAGCTAATGAGGTGAAGCAGAAAATTAGTGAATTTGCCACAATGATTGCCTTAGAAAGTGCAAAGCCAATGCGCTATGCAATTGCAGAAGTGAATCGAGTGATACAAACTTTTTTAGTGGCAGCCGAGGAATGTAAACGTTTGCCCAATGAATACATTAGTTTGGATTGGACACCAGCTGGACAAGGCAAGGAAGGATTTGTAAAGTATTTTCCAGTTGGTATTGTTGCGGGTATTTCGCCATTTAATTTTCCTCTGAACTTAGCCGTACATAAAATAGCTCCAGCAATAGCAGCTGGTTGCCCAATTGTATTAAAACCTGCAAGTCAAACTCCAATTAGCATGTTGATGCTTGCCGAAATTATTGATAAATCAAATTTACCAAAAGGTGCTTTATCAGTTTTACCAATGAGCCGTGAAGTAGGAACAGAGCTTGTAAAAAGTGATAAAATTAAGTTACTTAGTTTTACGGGTAGCGATGAAATAGGTTGGAAATTGAAAGCTCTAGCTGGTAAGAAAAAATCCATTATGGAGTTGGGAGGTAATGCTGCAACAATTATTACTAAGGATTTTGATTTTGTTCCACACCTCGAAAAGCTAGTTATATCAGCCTTTGCTTATAGCGGGCAAATTTGTATTCATGCACAAAGATTTTATGTTCACGAAAGTGTTTATGATAGTTTTGTGAATTTGATAAAAGAAAGAACATTAAAATTGGTGAATGGCAATCCTTTAAATGAAGCCACTGACGTTAGTGTAGTAATTGATTCTAAAAATGCACAACGACTTGAGTTATGGATTAACGAAGCTGTTGAGCAAGGTGCTCAAATTATTTGTGGAGGAAAACGCTTGGTTAATTTTATTGAACCTACCATTTTAACTAATACAAATAAATCAATGAAAGTAAACTCGGAAGAAGTATTTGGGCCAATTATTTGTGTCGAGAAATTCTCGGAATTTAAGGATGCGATTGAAATGGTAAATGATTCAAGGTATGGATTGCAATGCTCTGTGTTTACCAATAGTATTGAGGAAGAAAGAATTGCTTTCAACACTATTGAAACAGGAAGTGTTTTAATCAACGAAATAACAACTTTTAGAGTTGACCACATGCCTTACGGTGGACTTAAAGATAGCGGGCAAGGTAGAGAAGGAGTGCGTTACGCAATGTTAGATATGTTAGAACCTAAATTATTAATTAAATAAAATGACAAAGAAGAAATCTGATCCAGTTGTAATTTTTTATAACCCGCGTTGCTCAAAATGCAGAGAGGCAAAAACATTATTGGAAGCAAACAATTGCGAAATTGAAGTTGTTGAGTATTTAAAAGAAACAATTACAAAAAAGCAGTTGAAAGATGTTTTAATGAAATTGGGTTTGAAGGCTTTTGATATTGTGAGACAAAAGGAGGATTTGTTTTTGAAAAAATTCAAGAACAAGAAATTTACAAACGAAGAGTGGATACAAATTTTAATTGAGAATCCTACTTTAATAGAGCGACCTATTGTAATACAAGGCTATAAAGCAATTGTAGGAAGACCGCCAGAGCTGGTTATAGATTTGATTAATAGAAAGCCTTAGAATTTTTTATTTGAATTAACATTTATTAACCTCCCAACAAATGTTAATTGCTTTTTCATGATGCATGCATGATTTAAATTTGATTTAAATCGAAATTCATGTTTTCAAAAAAGGTAAAAATCACAATTAATAATCCTTGCCAAGAGGATTGGAGTAAAATGATTCCGTTGGATGGAGGAAGCTACTGCGGCTCTTGTAGTAAAGTAGTGATTGATTTTTCAAGCAAAACGATTGATGAAATTAGTTTGTTTTTGAAAAATAATCCTGCGGGTCAGTGTGGAAGGTTTAAAGCAGAGCAATTAAATCAAGTTTATTCTATTCCTTATGGAATAAAGGTATCGAAAAGGACTTTACGTTATGCCTTTGCAGCTTTGCTCGGCTTTAGAGCATTTGAGGGTTATGCTCAAAACGATACCAATTTTTTTGATTTGAGAATTCAAAGGGATTCTGTTTCACAAAATGATTCTTTAAGAGCTAATTCCTTAGTGGCAAATCAAGATAGTGTAATGCTGGATACATTACCAAATGTTTTTGTTGATAGAGATCAGGAAGGAAATATAATATCCGAAAGAACCGTGTTGAAGCCAAATTTAGAATATGTTCAGGTAATGACTGGGAATGTATTGGTATCTGAAATGTTTATTTCAGGTGGTATTGGTATGGTTTCAAATCAGATTAATATTGAGCCAAATTATTACTGTGTTGTTGAGAGTAGCGTACGTAAAATCATTTATTTACCAATTTTCCCAAAAATGAATGAGGAAGGGGAGTTTGATTCATACATGTGTGTGGTCAGGAAAGAGGAACAAGAAAAGCGATTGGATAAGTTTGTGTTTAATTTGAAGAACCAATACCCAACCCCAAATAAATCTGGTAAACCAACCAAAAAGCTCGATGCAATAATTAACCTAAATATTCGTTTAAGAAGCCGAAGATTCAAAATAAAGTCGTAATTTTAATTATTCTATTTTGTTTAAACCTTTTTGTAAAAGATTAAACAAAATTACTTATATTCGTACATGGAAATTTTAAAAGGAAATGGTTTTATACCAGGAGAGTTACTTGCAAAAATTAATTCGCCAGCAGATTTACGTTTATTAAACGAAAATCAATTAGAACAAGTATCTAAAGAATTACGTCAATACATCATTGATTTGGTTTCGGTAAAAGGAGGCCACTTTGGTGCATCTTTAGGGGTTGTTGAATTAACAGTAGCTTTACACTATGTGTTTAATACTCCAGATGATCAATTGGTTTGGGATGTTGGCCACCAAGCTTACGGCCATAAAATTTTAACTGGACGTCGTGATAATTTCCATACAAACCGTATTTACAAAGGTATAAGTGGTTTCCCAAAGCGCAGCGAAAGTATTTATGATACTTTCGGGGTTGGGCACTCTTCTACTTCAATTAGTGCAGCTTTAGGTATGGCTGTAGCTTCTAGATATTTAAAACAAGAAACAAAAAATCATATTGCAGTTATTGGAGACGGAGCCATGACTGCTGGTTTGGCTTTTGAAGGTTTAAACCACGCAGGTGTTGAAAACGCTAATATTTTAGTTGTTTTAAACGACAATTGCATGAGTATCGACCCTAATGTTGGCGCTTTAAAAGAGTATTTAACAGATATAACTACTTCGCATACTTATAACAACGTTAAGGATGAGGTTTGGAAATACCTGGGTAAACTAAGTAAGTTCGGTAGCACAGCGCAAGATATAGTTAGTAAAGTTCAAAGCTCTTTAAAATCGGGTCTTTTAAAACAAAGTAACTTCTTCGAATCACTTAAATTCCGATATTTTGGACCTGTTGATGGACATGATGTTGTGCGCATGAGCAAGTTAATGCGCGATTTAAAAGATATTCCTGGACCAAAAATATTGCATGTTTTAACGCAAAAGGGTAAAGGTTTTCAGTTTAGTGAGGAAGGAAACCCAACCGTATGGCATGCTCCAGGTTTGTTTAATAAAGATACGGGTGAAATTATAAAAGTTACACCAAAATCGCCACAACCTCCAAAATATCAAGATGTTTTTGGACACACAATGGTTGAGTTGGCTGAACAAAACGAAAAAATAATGGGTATTACACCAGCTATGCCTTCTGGTTGTTCGCTAAATATTATGATGAAAGCAATGCCAAAACGTGCTTTCGACGTGGGTATTGCTGAGCAACATGCAGTAACTTTTAGTGCGGGTCTAGCAAGTCAAGGTTTGGTGCCTTTCTGTAATATTTATTCTTCTTTTATGCAACGTGCTTATGACCAAGTGATACATGATGTTGCTTTGCAAAAGTTACATGTTGTATTTTGCTTGGATAGAGGTGGTTTAGTTGGAGCAGATGGACCAACCCACCATGGTGCTTATGATATTGCCTTTTTCCGTTGTATTCCCGAAATGGTTGTTGCAGCACCTATGAACGAGCAAGAGTTGCGTAATATGATGTATTCAGCTCAACTGCCTGAAAATGCTGGTGCTTATAGTATTCGTTACCCGCGTGGTAATGGGGTTATGACAGAGTGGAAAACACCGTTTGAGAAAATTGAAACAGGAAAGGGAAGAAAAATAAAGGATGGTAAGGATGTTTGTATTTTATCAATAGGTCATATTGGTAATATAGCAGCAAAATCAATTGAAAAATTGGCTTCAGAAGGTATTGATGTGGCGCATTATGATATGCGTTTTGCTAAACCTATTGATGAAAAATTGTTGCATGAAGTTTTTGCTAAATACAAAAAGGTAATTACTATTGAAGATGGAACGATTGTGGGTGGTATGGGCTCGGCAGTAATTGAGTTTATGGCAGATAACAACTATTCAGCTCGAGTTAAGCGCTTAGGTATACCAGATAAGTTTATTGAACACGGAGAACAAGCTGAATTGTGGGAAGAATGTGGTTATTCAGAAACAGCAATTTTCAATACCGTTCATGACCTTTTAAAGGAAAATAAAAGTAAAATGATAGGATAATTGCATTATTAAATTTTGTTGTTGTTTAAAGATAAATTCTTATACTTACACGTATAAATTTTAAACAATTACAGAATTTAAAAACATGAAAAAGATAGTTCTATTTTTACTACTACTTTTTTTCTCTATTTCAATTATAGCTCAAAAGACAATTGCCTCTTCTGATGTTTTTAGATTAGAAAAGGTAAATTATAATGAGAAAAAGCCTTATAAATATGCTTTAGTTAAGCGTAAGACAGGGCCAGAAGATATAATCAAAACATTTGACGATTCGTATGAGTTTGAAGAAACATCAAGTTCGCACACCATTATTTGCATAAAGTATTTTAATGGTATGAGAATGGCGAATCTTTTTGATATTAAAAAGGCCGATTTTATTTCTGATTGGAAATTCCATGATTTAAAGTCGTTAAACGATTCTATTTATATTGCTCAAAAACCAAAGGAAAAGTTGGAATCAGCCCATGAGTGGGTGGTGATTAAAAGCGATGGAAGGGAGTTAATACAGCGACAGTTCAATTGTTACATTCAACCTACTATTGATACGAGTTTAAATAGAATATGCATTAAAGAAAGTTCTGACTCAATTTTGTTTTATGATTTAAAGGGACAAGAAACAAATCGTTTTGTAGGGTATAATAATGTTGAGGTAGTGAACAAACATTTTTTGGTTCAAGATAAAAGCAGATTTTACGGGTTATTTAACTCCAAAGGAACGCTAATTCTTCCATTTCAATACCTTCAAATTGAGTTCAATGGAGATACAACTTATTGTTTGCGTCAGGACTCAACTTTTTATTTGTGTGAAGTTTTTAAAAATCCCAGTGGTGAAAAACTAATAAAATCGTTTAAAGCAAAGTACATTGAGTTTTTGTTTTATACAGATAAGAAAGCCGGAAAAGAACGAATGTGTATCATGGTGGAAAGAAATTCTACAGCTGAATATTATGGTGAGTCTTTGGACTTGGTAATGGAAATGCCAGTGGGTAAAGGTAGCACCGACGAGAGTTTGCATTGGAGAATTATTGATGCTTATGATGGTATGTACATAGTGCGTTATGCGTTTGGTGAATTAATCAATCGTCATGATAAGATAGTTATTGCTGACACAAAAATCACCTTTAATTTAACAGGTTTTCTTGCTTTTGCGGAGCATCCAGCTGAGATTCCGGTTGATGAAAATGATCCAATTTTTGTTTTAAATGAAGTTTCAGATAAAAACCCAATTAAGGCTGTTCTTCAAACGAGTGGGAGCGAAGTAAAGTTTGAAAAATTAATTTCAAGCACTCCTAATTTACATTTGTACAAAGTTTATACCGACAACGGTATTTTTTATGCTATGGTAGAGGGGACAGAAGTAAGGTTAGTTAAGTCTAATATGGAAATGAAAGTCGTGATGAAAAACTCTGTTTCTAAAAGCTATGATGGTCAAGAAGTTTTTTCATACAGCGACGGAAAGCTATCAGGTGTTGTAATTTATGATTTTTATAGCACTACAAAGGATAATTTGGTTGCTCGTATGGAAACTTTTTTTGATGTGATTAAAGAAGTACATGAAGCACCAACAGGGTATTATGTTTTAGCTGAATTGGCAGGCAAACAATGTTTAGCTTATTTTGACAATAAGCAGTTTAATTATTTGGAAGTGGATGTAATGCCTAATCTAAGTCAATTAGGCGACGCAAGTAATGAGAATCCTTTTTTTGTGATGTGTAATAAGAAAAAGGTGAAAGTGAATAGTAAACTTAAAACCCTTAACTAGAGAAAATAGAATTGTGAAATAAAAAAGTCTCACCGTAAAGTGAGACTTTTTTTGTTAAGCCTAAGCCCTAAATAACCCCCATTATTTTTAGCCTAATTTCTTAACTTATTACCTCTGTTGTATAAACACCGTTCGGTAACACTATCTGATACAAAGATGCGAACGTTTAGTTGAGAATGAAAATCAAAATTACTTTAATCTTACATGTTTAAGGTAATTTTTTGATTTTATATTGGCTGTATTTGTTTAAAAATGGAGAATTTTTGATTTTTATTCTTACGTGTTTAAACGGAATTTTAGCTCATTAAATTATAGCCCTACACCAAATTTTCGGTAAAAATAAGCGAAGGTAATGCCATACCATATTAAGAAGGCAGCGTCTAAAAAATGCATCCCACCAAATTTATCAATGGAAATTAAAAAGGCAATACGGCTAAAATAGGAAATAAAAAACAGTTGCGCGCCCCAACGCTTTAAGTACCAAACCCCAATGTAGCTTATAAAATTAAAAGCCACAATTAGCCCATAAATAGCAGGAATAAAGGTGCCAATTTTTTTTATTTTGGGCGAAAACACACCCGGAAAAGTAATACAAACACCTGCTATTCCTAGCACACAAATTAGGCTTAATATAAAAGGTCTTTTACTCATTAGTTGGTTCGTATAGCTTCTACTGGGTCTAATTGACTGGCACTATATGCTGGCACAAATCCACTAATTATCCCTATTAAAATACTTACAGTAATTCCTAAAATAACATTGCCGCTGCTCAGCTTAATTTGCATTCCTCCAACGTCGCCAACAAGCGCCACCAAAATATAAATAAGTAAAAGCCCAATTAAACCGCCAATTAAGGAAAGAAAAATGCTCTCGCTTAAAAATTGAAATAGAATGAAAAAGTTTTTGGCTCCCAATGATTTTTGAATTCCAATTAAATTAGTACGTTCTTTCACACTTACAAACATAATATTTGCAATGCCAAAACCCCCAACCAAAATGGCTAGCATTCCTATAATCCAGCTGGCAAAGCCTATTCCGTCGAACATAGGGTCAAATCCTTTGGATAATAATTTTATTTCATTCAAGGCAAAATCATCTTCATTCAGAGGTTTTATTTGTCTTTCAGAGCGCAATAAACCTGTTAATTCATCCATTAATTGTTCGTTGGAAACGCCAGGTTTAGCCCTAACTGCAATAAAAGGATCAATATTTTCGTTTTTCATATCTACCAAATTGCTAATAAATTCAAGCGGAACTAAAACCTGCGCATCCATGCTATTTCCAAATAGGCTTTCCCCTTCTTTTTTAAACACTCCAATTACAAACAAATTTCTTCCAAAAATCTTTACTGTTTTTCCAATTGGAGAATCACCATTGGGGAAAAGTCCTTGGGCAATGGCATTTCCAATCATGCAAACATTTCGTCCGGCTGCCGATTCGGCATCAGTAAAGTAACGTCCATCTTCAATTTCAAACGAAACAATTTTTTCATAATCGTGCGAACCACCAGTAATAGTGGCGTTTTCTATGGAGTAATTTTTAAACTTAATTGTTTTTCTGGTTGCAACATGAAAAGCTGCAGCTTCAGCAGTTTTAGAGCGTTTTTTAATAATGTCCAATTCTTCAATATTAGGCACTGGGCGGTTCATGTATTTCCACCAAGGATATTCTTCACCAAATTCCCAAGGCCATTTTTGCACATACACTACATTATTTCCAAGGGTTTCAATGCTTCCACGCAAGTTACTTTCTAAACTATCTACCACAGTAAAAACCGCTACAATGGCAAAAATACCAATGGTTATGCCCAATAGCGACAAAAAAGTACGCAGTTTGTTTGCCACAAGCGCACCTATGGCAAAAATTAAACTTTCTTTTAATAAAACTAAAAATAACATATCGTTTTCCTTTCGAAAATTACGATTTATTAGCACGTGAAATCACAAAATTATTTAAGTGGTTACTGAGGTTTTTAAAAGGGAAGGGATTAAAGGTTTTTAACATCTTTCACCATTTTTCAACAATATGATTTTGTGCGGTTTACGCGTTGTTATTTCATTAATTTTGCGGTTTCAATTACACATGGGAAATAGCAAGAAAATACAGAGCGCATTGATTTCGGTTTTTTATAAAGAAAACCTTGAACCAGTTATTAAAAAACTGAACGAATTAGGAGTTACAATTTATAGCACAGGAGGTACTCAAACTTTTGTTGAAAACCTTGGTGTGCCTGTTGTTGCGGTTGAGTCATTAACTTCATTTCCTGAAATTTTAGGCGGAAGAGTTAAAACTTTACATCCCAAAATTTTTGGTGGAATACTTGGAAGACGTGAATTGGAGAGCGATGTAGCTCAAATGGAAAAGCATGAAATTCCAAACATTGATTTAGTTATTGTTGATTTATATCCTTTTGAAGAGACTGTAAGTAAAGGTGCTTCTGAAGAAGATATCATTGAAAAGATTGATATTGGTGGCATTTCATTGATACGTGCTGCAGCTAAAAATTTTAATGATGTAATTATTGTTTCATCTAGAAATGATTACTCATCATTGTTAAATTTATTAGAAACTAAAAATGGTTCATCTGATTTAAGTGACCGTAAAACCTTTGCTGCAAAGGCTTTTGCAATGAGTAGTCATTACGATACAGCTATTTTTAATTATTTCAATCAAACGGAGCAATTGCCTTTATTCCGCCAAAGTCAATCAGGTGGTTCGGTTCTGCGTTATGGCGAAAACCCTCATCAAAAAGGTTTCTTCCATGGAAACTTAGATGAATTGTTTGAGAAGTTAAATGGTAAAGAATTATCATATAACAATTTGCTTGATGTAGATGCGGCAGTTGCATTGATTGCTGATTATACTGAGACTACTTTTGCTATCTTAAAACACAATAATGCCTGTGGAGTTGCTTCTCGTCCTCGCTTATTAGATGCTTGGAAAGACGCTTTAGCTGGCGATCCTACTTCGGCTTTCGGTGGAATTTTAATTACGAACAAAGAAGTTGATGAAGAAAGTGCAACTGAAATAAATAAACTATTTTTTGAAGTAATTATTGCACCAGCCTACTCTGCAAAGGCTTTGGATATTTTGAAAGTAAAGGCAAATAGAATTATTTTAGTTCAAAAACCTTGTCATTTCAGTAACACAAGCTTCCGTACTTTGTTAAACGGAGTTATTGAACAAGATAAAGATTTAAAAACGGAAACGGCAAACGATTTTGCTCCAGCCACAAATAGCAAACCTAGCGCTGATGAGGTGCGTGATTTATTATTTGCAAACAAACTCGTAAAGCATACAAAATCAAATACAATCGTTTTAGTTAAAAACAATCAATTACTTGCAAGCGGCACAGGTCAAACATCTCGTGTTGATGCTTTGCGTCAAGCTATTGCAAAAGCACAGAGCTTTAATTTTGATTTAAAAGGTGCTGTTATGGCATCTGATGCGTTTTTTCCTTTCCCTGATTGTGTGGAAATTGCAGGTAATGCAGGCATTACAGCAGTTGTGCAACCAGGAGGTTCAATAAAGGATAAGGATAGTATCGATTATTGTAATGCTCATAACATTGCAATGGTATTTACAGGAACAAGACATTTTAAACATTAATATTTTAAGACAAATTTAAACGAATGGGTTTATTTAATTTTTTATCGCAAGAAATCGCAATTGACTTAGGTACAGCTAATACTTTAATTATTAGTAATGATAAAGTTGTAGTTGACGAACCTTCAATTGTTGCTGTAGACAGAACAACTGGAAAAGTAATTGCAGTGGGTAAGCAAGCGCAGCAAATGCATGGGAAAACGCATGAGAATATTAAAACAATCCGTCCTTTAAAGGATGGTGTAATTGCGGATTTCCAGGCAGCAGAAGAAATGATTAAAGGAATGATAAAAATGATTAACCCTGGAAGAAGATTGTTTCAACCTTCTTTAAGAATGGTTATCTGTATTCCTTCAGGTATTACCGAGGTTGAGAAACGTGCCGTACGAGATAGTGCTGAACATGCAGGAGCAAAGGAAGTTTACATGATTCACGAGCCTATGGCAGCAGCTATTGGTATGGGTATTGACGTAGAGGAACCAATGGGTAACATGATTATTGATATAGGTGGTGGTACAAGTGAGATTGCCGTTATTGCTTTGGGGGGTATTGTTTGTGATAAGTCGATTCGTATTGCAGGTGACGATTTTACTGCAAACATTGAAGAGTACATGCGCCGTCAACATAATATTTTAATTGGTGAACGCTCGGCTGAACGTGTTAAAATTGAAGTAGGTGCCGCTATGACTGAAATTGAAAACCCTCCAGCTGATTACGCTGTTCATGGGCGAGATTTAATGACTGGTATTCCAAAAGAAATTTTCGTTTCTTATATCGAAATTGCTCACGCTTTAGACAAATCAATTTCTAAAATTGAAGAGGCGATTTTAAACGCATTAGAAATGACTCCACCTGAATTATCTGCCGATATTTATAGAACAGGTATTTATTTAGCGGGTGGTGGTTCATTATTACGCGGTCTTGATCGACGTATTTCAATGAAAACTAAATTACCTGTTCATATTGCCGAAGATCCACTTCGTGCAGTTGCGCGCGGAACTGGTATTGCACTTAAGAATGTTCATAAATTCCCATTCTTAATTAAGTAATAGTCTTTACGATGCATTAGCTTTATATAGCTAATAATTTTTGTTGCTCACATCTTTGGAGTCGAGATGTTTTATGCAAACTAAATTCTTGACTTCGCGATTAACTAATTTAATATTTTAAACATAGTATTCTGTTATCAGAAATAAATAAAAAATAAATGCGCCACTTATTAAACTATATTATCAAGCGTCATTTCTTTTTTGCGTTTTTGTTTTTAGAAGTCATTTGTTTTTTAATTATTATGAGAAGTCGCACTTATCAAAGCGCACAAATCTTTAGTTCATGTAATTCATTAGCAGGAAATGTTTATACAATTCAATCAAATGCTACTCAATATTTTTCTTTAAAGGAAGAGAACGAAAGATTAGCTAAGAAGAATGTAGAGTTGTTGAATATGCAAAAAAGCACTTTTGATGTTTTGCCCCAACCTAAATTTATTAAAAACGATACACTCTATCGTGCAAAATGGAGATATATTTTGGGACGTGTAATTAATAACACATACAATAAGCGTGACAACTATTTAACACTTAACATTGGTTCTGAGCAAGGAGTTAGTAAGGATGATGGTGTTATTACAAGCAACGGAATTGTAGGTGTGGTTACAATGGTATCAAATAATTTTGCTGTTGTACAATCCGTTTTGCATAGTGAATTTTTATCTAATGGTTTAGTTAAAAACGATGGTTCTTCTGGACAAATGAAATGGGATGGAAAAAGTAGATACTATGTTCAGTTAGAAGATATAGGTACTTCTGTTATCATGAAAAAAGGAGATACAATTGTTACGAGTCATTTAACCTCTTATTTCCCTGCGGGCATTTTTGTTGGGAATATAGAATCATATAGTCGCCCATCAGGAAGTGTTTCTAATACAGTAAAAGTTAGGCTAAGTACTGATTTTGCTAAGCTAGATTATGTATATGTAGTAAGTAATCTTGCAAGAGCTGAACAAAGAGCGTTAGAAGATTCGCTAAAAAAGGTAATTCAATTAAGTAAGAAAAAATGATAGTTGATATTGGAAAACATATTATTCAGTTTATTTTACTTGTGTTATTACAAAGTTTAGTGATTTCACATATTCCTTTTGGTTCTTATGTAAATCCTTATCCCTATATTTTATTTTTGATAATTCTTCCTTTCGAAACTCCTTCTTTATTAATACTTGGAATTGGTTTGGTGTTGGGCTTAGCAATGGATATGTTCGCTAATCCTCCAGGCATACACGCAGCTGCCTGTGTTTTCACGGCTTTTGCACGTCACTATATTTTAAAATTAATGTCGCCTCGCGAAGGCTATGACATAAGTTTAAAGCCAACAGTTGCTTATATGGGTTTTTCTTGGTTTGCAACGTATGCTGGATTAATGTTATTAGTGCATCATATTGCATTTTTCTTTTTGGAAATGTTTAAGTTTACGGATGGTTTTTCAACTTTGTTGCGCGCCCTAGCTAGTGCGGTTGTAACATTTGTATTTGTATATCTATTTCAGTTTTTATTTTATAGAAGTGCTAATCAACGTAAATAAATTAAAAAATGTACCAACAACTAGGAGATAGAAAATTTATTATTGGTGGCTTTTTCATTTTCATCGTTTTAATTTATATCATTCGTTTATTTTATTTACAAGTTATCGATGATACATATAGTGCACAAGCATCAGCAATTAAAGCTATTGTAGAGATTCCTCCGCGCGGTGATATATATGATAGAAATGGAAAAAAATTGGTGATAAATGAATTGGCCTACAACTTAATGGTTACACCCAGAGAAGTAAAAGGGACGGATACTCTGGCCATGTGCGAGATTTTAAATATTACAAAAGATCAATTTAAAGCTCGAATAAAAAATGCAATCGTTAGAAATAGTTCGGTTCGCGAATCTCCTTTTGAGAAATTATTAACGCAAGAAATTTATTTTAAGCTACAAGAGAAGATGAATCGTTTTAACGGTTTCCGAATTGAGAAGCTTGGTATTCGTAAGTATCCCAATGCTTTGGCGGGACATTTGTTAGGTTATACTTCTGAGGTAAGTAAGGAGAAAGCGGAAAAGGATCCTTATTATCGAGAAGGAGATTATGCAGGAGCAAGTGGTATTGAGAAGAGTTACGAAGAAGTATTACGAGGTATAAAAGGAAAAAAATTAGTTATCCAAAACAGATTTGGGAAAAACGTTGGACGTTATGCTGATGGTAAATTTGATACAGCAGGTGTAGCTGGCGAAAAGTTATTTTGTACTTTAGATGCTGAGTTACAGGCTTACGGCGAAAAATTAATGGCAGGTAAAAAAGGTAGTATTGTGGCTATTGAGCCAGCTACTGGAGAGATTTTAGCAATTGTTTCCTCACCAGCCTACGACCCAAATTTATTGGTGGGTAGAGATAGAGCTAAAAACTTCTCTATGATGTACCAAGATACATTGTATAATCCATTGTTCAATCGTGCTACACAAGCCATGTATCCTCCTGGTTCTATTTTTAAATTGATTGATGCTTTAATTGGTCAAAACGATGGTGTACTTGGCGTGAAAACGGTTTATCCTTGTGCGCATGGTTATCCGCCAATGGGAGGTAAACCTGCTTGTCATGGTCATCCAGCAGCCGATTTAACAGCTTCCATTCAATATTCATGTAATTCATACTATAGTTATGTTTTTAGAAGTATAGTTGATCAAAAAAAGTATCCTAATTTTATTGATGGATACGAACACTGGCGCGAAAGTGTTATGAGCTTTGGTGTTGGTCGTAAGTTAGGTTATGATATTCCTTATGAAAAACCTGGGAATGTGCCAAGTGTAAAATACTATAACAAGGTTTTTGGTAAAAACGGATGGCGCTCAAACACTATTGTATCCTTGGGTATTGGACAAGCTGAATTAACTATTGTTCCTATACAAATGGCTAATGTAATGTGTGCAATTGCAAATAAAGGCTTTTACTATACGCCTCACATTGTAAAGGGTGTTGGAGATAAAAAAACGATTGATTCAAAATACACCACCAAAAATTTTACATGTGTTCAAAATCAAGTTTACTACGAAAATGTAATTAATGGAATGCAGAAAGTTGTTGAAAGTGGTACGGCAGCAACCTCTAAAATGAAAGATATTATTATTTGTGGTAAAACAGGAACAGCTCAAAACCCTCATGGAAAAGATCATGCAGTGTTTGTAGCATTTGCTCCAAGAGATAATCCTAAAATTGCAATTGCATGTATTGTTGAGAACTCTGGTTTTGGTGGTACTTGGGCAGCGCCTATTACAAGTTTAATGATTGAAAAGTACATTAAACGTAAGGTTGAGCGTTTGGATATGGAGAAGAGAATGATGGAAGCGGATTTGATAAAAGGTAAAAACGTAATTGCAGAAAAACACCATTAATTTAGGATGCGCAGAGAAGAGGAAAATAGTTTTTTATATGGTGTAGATAAATTTACAATTCTATTGTATTTGCTATTGGTTTTTTTGGGCTGGGTAAATGTTTACTCGGCAGCTTATAACGAAGAGCATCCTTACATATACGACATGAGTCAAAAGTATGGGAAGCAACTACTTTGGATAGGTACATCTGCAGTTTTGGCTCTAATAATTTTAATGGTGGAAGCTAATTTTATTACGGCTTTTGCCTATGTTATATACGGTATTGTTTTGGTTGCCTGTATTGCAGTTCCTTATCTAGGGCGGGAAGTAAGTGGTAGTAGAAGTTGGTTTAGGTTTGGTGATTTTGGTGTGCAACCTGCGGAATTTATGAAGTTTGCAGCGAATTTAGCGCTTGCCAAATTTTTGAGTAATGCCAATTTAAAGGTTGGTGAAATACGAAACAATTTAAATTCAATTATTCAAAACTTCCGGAATACAATTATTGCGGGTTTAATTATTGGTTTTCCCTTAATTATTATTAAAGTATTGCAAGACGAAACAGGTTTGGCTTTGGTTTTTATTGCCTTTGTGTTTACCTTGTATCGTGAGGGTTTATCTGTAAATTTTTTGATCATTGGCTTGTTGGCCATATTACTGCTAATCTTAGGTCTAGTGTTTAATCCAATCATGATTTTTATTTTTATTGGTAGTGTTGCACTATTATCGTTTTTATTTGTGAGAAGAAATAGAAAGAATGTAATATTGATTTTAGCTATTTCCATAGCCGCATGCGGACTGGTATATGGAGCAGGTTACTTTTATAATAAACTGGAAAAGCATCAAAAGACTCGTATTAATGTAATGCTTCACATAGGTGAGATTAACGAAAAGAAAGAAGGTTACAACGAAAATCAATCGAAAATTGCTATTGCAACTGGAGGTTTAACAGGTAAAGGTTTTTTAGAAGGTACCCAAACCAAGGGGCATTATGTACCTGAACAGCATACGGATTTTATTTTTTGTACTGTAGGCGAGGAGTGGGGCTTCGTTGGAGGAACAACTGTGTTAATTTTGGAGCTTATTTTAATGCTGAGGTTAATTATGATGGCGGAAAGACAACGCTCTCCATTCAGCAGAATTTATGGTTATGGTGTGGCCAGCGTGCTGTTTTTCCATGTATTTGTAAACGTGGGAATGACAATTGGTTTAATGCCAGTTATTGGTATACCATTGCCATTCTTTAGTTATGGCGGTAGTTCATTATGGTCGTTCACCATATTGTTATTTATCTTTATAAAGCTTGATGCAAATCGAATTGCTGTTTTAAGATAATCTTAAAATGCAATGTAATCCTGAGGATTAATAGGATTTCCGTTATACCAAAGTTCAAAATGTAAATGTGTGCCTACACTTGTTTCGCCTGTATTGCCAATAATAGCAATGGGTTCACCAGCTTTTACATAATCACCAACACGTTTAGTTAAATCACTATTATGTTTGTAAACACTCATTAGGTTATTGCTATGTTGTATTTGTATCACATATCCATCGTTAGCTGTATAGCCAGCAAAAACAACCGTTCCATTGAGTGTAGCACTGATAATTTCATTTTCTTTACCAGCAATATCAACGCCATAGTGTTCTTCTCTTAAGTTAAATGAAGTGCTTACTATACCTTTTATAGGGCTGTAAAAGAAGAAACTACTAATGCTATTAATTGGTTTGTTTTTGTCGGTTAGGTTAAGTGCGTACTTATCTGCGTTTTCAATTTCATAGCGCAAAGCCGAGTCTTTTCCAGTTGGATTTACATTAATTTTAGTGTAATCTTTTGTGGTGTCTTTTAAAGGTTTTTGTGGTTTCCCTTCTAAATTTCCTGATAAAACATTATTTATATTTTGTATATACCAATCCTTCGCTTTCATTGTGTTTTCAAGCGAATCGGCCCTGAGTGTTAAATTTTCAATATCATTTCTCAACGAAATATCACCATAACCCGGAATATATTCGCGCAAAGGTGTAAAGGCAACTAAGGTAATTACTAGCACCGTCATTACTATGGTTACAGTGCTCAATAAAATTAATATCCCTAGCGGGGTTAAACGCAAAACAAATTTCTCTTCAAACGTATCATCGTTTAAAATAACCATGCGGTAACGGTTTTTCAACCTTTCCAGCCATTGTCGTTTTTTCTTTGTTTCGCTCATTTTATTTGAGGCGCTAATATCGTAATTTAGCTCTGTTTTTACTATTAAAAAAGCCTAAAATACGCTAATTTTATTGGCTTTAATCCAAAAATATACTATTTTTACGTTTCCTCCGTTCTAAGAGGATAAAGTATTTGTAAGGTGAAAGAGTTTTTTAAAAAAATATATCAGTATAAGTCAATTTATATTTTTATTGCCGTTGTTTTAGTTGGATGTACTCAATACAAAAACAAGGTAATTAATCGCAGTTACCATAATTTAACGGCTAGATTTAATGGCTATTACTACGCCACAATTAATTTTGAAGAAGGTGTAGAAAAACTGGAAGAGTCGCATAAGGACGACTATAGGAAGTTATTACCCGTATTTATATACGGCGATAACACTACATGTAAAAGTATTTTTCCAGAAATGGAAAAGGCAATCAAAAAGGCCTCTACTTGCATTGACAGACATGCCATTAAGGATAAAAAATCAAAAGTTGAAATTCCAGAAGCTGGAAAATGGATGGATAACAACTGGATTGTGAAAGGTAAATCGCATTTTTATAAACGTGAATTCTTTTCAGGTATTGAGGTGTTTGATTATGTTGCTTCAACCTACAAAAGCAAGCAACGTTACGAAGCTTGGATGTGGTTAATTAAGTCATACAATGAGTTGGGTACATTATCTCAGTCTGAACCTTACATTACTTTAATCAAAAACGATAAAAATTTCCCTAAAGAGTT
>CAZRUA010000072.1:0-18706 GCA_964603125.1 uncultured Flavobacteriaceae bacterium
CCAGGGCAATAACCATCGCAATTGCCAGACGATTGGGGATTTTGTGAGTAAGTTAAAGCTATATGGACCACAAAAAGTAATAAGTTCAAATCAATTTATAGTGATTGTTGTTAATATCAAAATCAGAAAGCAACCTAGACCTAAGTAAGCGAATAATAAAAGGTCCTTAACGGGAAAGTTTAATATTTTTAAACTAGGATTTTCTTTGGCTTTATTTTTAATTGATATTATTGCAATAATCATTACTAAAATGCTTATACTGTAATTGATAAGTTCGGGGATATTTATTTTCATAAGTGTATTGCTAGATTGGAAATTCTATTAATTTATAATTTTTGGCTATATTTTTGATTTAATCAGTTTAAATGCCTTTTCATAGCTCCTTCCGGAATAGTGAAAACTAAATTTCTTGATTTTCGATTCTCTTAAATCATCCAAATACTCGATATTTATTTCTGCCAACGGCATTTCATTTTTAGATCTATTGTATCGGTTTGTTCTTAATTTAGTAGCTATTGAAACAACAAGTGTTTGACCCGCATTTTGAGTTTGATTGTGAATATGAAAATCAAATTTTATTACTTCCTTAAAATAAAAAACTGAATCTACTGTCATCATTTTGCCAAGGAAATTTGAATAACGAATTATAAATCTGTCATCAAATACAAGAATGTGATAGTTCATTTCTGTGGCACGTATCAATGTTATTAAGCCTAAAACAATAATAACCATGTAATGTAGACCTATAAAATAGCCAAACACAGTTATTAGAAACAAAAATGAGATGGTAATATATTCAAATACATTCGGCGAAGCCTGAAATATTTTTTTATGTGAGCGCATTAACTTTACTAAAGTAATAAAAATGTCAACAAACTACCTCCATTTGATTCGCTTAAATTTTCTCATTTTCTTAAACTGCTCGGGTACAGCGTTTACAATAGATTCGTGCAAATGTTCAATTAAAGCTTCTTTGGTAAAACTGGTATGTACAATGATGCTAATTTCTCTAATGGGTTCCGGTGATTTGAAACGCTTTACATTTTTGCTACGTTCTTCTTTTTTTACAGAAAGTTCGGGCACCAAGGTATAACCCATGCCTTGTTTAACCAACTCTTTCATGGCTTCAATAGAGCCGCTTTCGTATTCAAATCCTTTGGTTTTCTTTTTCTTATTGTTATGGCAAATGGCCAAGGTTTGCTCTCTAAAGCAATGCCCTTCTTCCATTAGTAACATTTCACTGCTGTCTAAATCACTTTGTTTTATTTCCTTGTGATTATTTAGATTATGATTTTCGGGTAAGTAAAGCAAAAAGGGTTCGTTAAACAAAGGAAGCTCTCTAATTGAGCTTACACTCAACGGAGTCACCACTAACCCTAAATCAATGGTTCCTTTATTTATACCAGCAATGATATGTTCGGTTTGAAGTTCTTTAATTTTAAGTTTTGTTTTGGGATGTGTTTTTACAAACTGGGCAATAAATAAAGGGAGCAGGTAAGGTGCTAGCGTTGGTATAATACCAATAGTAAATTCACCTTCCAATGACTCAATTTCATCGCTTACAAAGGCTTTTAGGTAGTTTACCTCTCGCAAAATTTGCCTTGCTTTGCTTAGTATTTGTTCGCCAACAGGTGTAGGTTGCAAGGGCTTGCTGTTTCTGTCAAATATTTTAACACCTATTTCCGCTTCTAGTTTCTGAATCAGCATTGTTAATGTAGGTTGGGTTACATAACAGCTTTCAGCTGCTTTCACAAAATGACGATGATTGTCTAAAGCGATGATGTATTCTAATTGTTGTAATGTCATATCAATTAAATTTATACAAATATAAATATTATTGATTTGATTGATGAATATAATCTTCTCAATTTTGTACCGTCAAATTATTAATCAATTAAAATATAAAAAATGGAAAATAGAGTAATTAGCATTGGAAGTGTATTTCCAACGTTTGAAAAAACAGCTGTTGTATCAATTCAAAAAGGGAAAGAATTTGAAACAATAAGTAATAAAATCCATACAGCACAAGGTAAATGGATGGTTATGTTTTGGTGGCCAAAGGATTTTACGTTTGTATGCCCAACGGAAATAGCTGAGTTTAATAAAAACAATGAAGAGTTTAAGGATAGAGATGCTGTTTTGATTGGGGCGTCAACTGATTCTGAATTTGTTCATGCAGCTTGGAGAAATAATCACAATGATTTAAAAGATCTTAAATTCCCTATGTTGGCAGATACCTCAAAATCTTTAGCTGAACAATTAGGTATTTTGGAAGCGAATGAAAAGGTAGCTTACCGTGCTACTTTTATTGTTGATCCGCAAGGCATTATTCGTTGGGTTAGTGTATATGATTTAAGTGTAGGAAGAAGTGTTGATGAAGTATTGCGTGTGTTAGATGCGTTACAAACAGATGAGTTATGCCCATGTAACTGGGAAAAAGGAGAAGAAACTATTAAAGCTTAATTTAAACAGGATGGAAACAACAATTAAAAGCGAAGCAGCGATTGAATTAGTGAATTTATTTAATCTGCCTTCGGATTACGAGAATTCAACATTGAATTTACTTTCGAAAACAGATTCAAAGTATTTACGTGATTTAAAAATGAATGTAAGAAGTGTTTTGAAAAGTGAGCATATTAACGAGAAAGAGACTCATCTATTGGCTTTGGCGGCTTCGTCAAATGAAGGGAATAAAGCACTTGTGAAGTTTTTTGCAGAGAAAAGCAAAGAACTTGGTGCTACTGATGAAGAGATTTCTGAAGCAATTGCTTGCGCTTCTTTATTAAGTAGTAATAACGTTTTGTATCGATTTAGGCATTTTACAGGTAAGGAAAAGTACCAACAACTGCCTGCCCGATTGAGAATGAACATTATGATGAATCCTGTTAATGGGAAAGAGTTTTTTGAGTTAATCAGTTTGGCAATAAGTGCAATTAACGGATGCGAAATGTGTGTAAATGCGCATGAACATTCTTTGATTGATTTGGGTACAAGCGAAGAACGAATTTTTGATGCGATAAAGCTTTCAGCCGTAATCGTATCTTGTTCTAAAATTGTGTACTAAGTATAATATAAAAAGATTGTCTAATATGGCTTTTAATGCTGTATTAGGCAATCTTTAATGATTAAAAATTCTTTTACTCGGTACTACTTTTTTAAGTTTTCTTTTGTCTATGAAGGATTCTAAATCGTCGTAGTTTATTTCTACATCATAGCCCACAGAGTTGCATGTGGGAAGAACTGCATGCCTTAATATTATTTTTATTTCTTTAAGGGAATCTTTGTCGAGGTTTTTAAATGAATTGGAACTAACTCTTTCGGGCAGCCAACAAGGGCAACAGCCGGAATTTTTAGCTAAAGTGTCTATTATATAGTTGGTATAATGAGTTCCATCTTGCGAATAAAGTAAATTAAACGTTGTATAGGTTTCGCCTGAATAAATTTCGGGACTGATAAAAGCACTTTTGAAGTGTAATTGTGAGTAAAGTAGTATAGAAGTTTTATTTTGTGCGAATTCCAGCGTATTTCCTGTAATAATCGATTTTTTATCAATTATTCGTTGCAATAAGGTATCCTTATTTTCGTTGGCTTTGCGCAATATAGTTTGACTTTTTATGGATATGCTAAATAGCAAAACCAATAAGAGGAATAGTTTGCTTTTCATAAGTTGTATCATTTTGTTTTCACACAAATTTAGATGTTAGGCCAGTTTAACTCTAATTAAACTTAGTGAAATGGCTGTTAGACTGGGTGAAATATTTTTTTATTGGCACTATCTTCGTTAAGTTTGTACTGTAATGTTGAATAGGTATAAATATGTGATTTTAGTGCTTGCTGTTTTGGTAACTGCAAAGAATTTTGCTCAAAATTCTATTAGCAATACCAGTTCCATGCAACAAACTAATTCCTCAAATATTCAATCTCAGGAATTTCTATTTGTAAATAAGGCTGGGAATGATAGAATAGATCAGTATTTGGATTCAGCGGAGATCTTTTCAAAGAAAAATCCTTTGTTGGCTATTGAATACATAAACAAAGCCATAGAACAAAGTTTGATCAAAAACGATAAAAACAAGCAAGCTAAGGCTTATGCTGTTTTGGGTGATATTCAACAAAATATGAATCAAAACGATTTGGCTGCGCAGAATTACAATAATAGCATCAATATCTATAACAAAATTAATCAAGTACAATCTTCTAATAAGAACAACAAAACAAACCTTAATTTAATTTATAAGCGTTTAGCAACGTGCTATTTGAACTTGAAAAATTATTCGGATGCAATTACTGCTATTAACAAGTCTATACAGCTAACTACATTGGAGAGTGAGTTGTGTGATGGAAAGCGGGTTTTAGCTGATATATATTTACAACAAAACAAAGTGAGTGAAGCACAAGATATTTTAAACACAGTTTTGCTAAGCGAACAAAAAAGTAAAAATGTGGAAGGTGAAGCAAAGACTTATTTTATTTTAGGGAAGCTATCAGAAAAGGAAGGGAATGAAACGCTTGCTATTTCTAATTATGAGAAAGCAAAGGAATTAGCAGAAAAGAATAAATTGAATGGTATTTTAATTCAAATAAATGATGCCTTAGCCGCTTTGTATAGAAAGAAAAATGACATTGCGAATGAAATTTTGGTCCGGAATTCAAGTGTTACCTTGAATAACACAAATATGGATAATTTGAACAATGCGGTACAAAAAATGGAGATTGGAAATGCTTATTTGAACAACAACCAAATTCAAATGGCCGAAAATTTCTTTACTTGGAGTGCAACAGATGCAAATGTTTGTTCAGGAACGATTACTGCAATAGGAAATACAGTTAATGCTGGTACTTATACTTGGAGTGTTGTCTTAGAAGGAAATGCTGAATCCTACAAAAAACTTGCATTTGAATATTTAAAATTGGGCGATAAAAATAAGGCGAAACAGTATTTTACAAAGTACGCTAACTTACAAGATTCTATTAAAAATGTGAAACAGCGTGAAATAGATGAAGCTATTAAGTTAAGCGCTAAAATGGGCGAGAACCAGCAGCGAATGAACCTTTTGGAGAAGGAGCGAGAGTTGAATGCTAAATCAATAGAAATATTGGAAAAGGATAAGGTTTTAAAAGACGGTGAAATAGGATTTCGAAATATTATTATTATCTCACTTGTGATAGCAATGTGTGTTATGGGTTTTGCCGTGTTTATGATTATGAAAAGTTCGCGTGAAAAGAAGAAGGCAAATCAGTTACTTGCTCTTAAGTCATTACGTGGACAAATGAATCCGCATTTTATTTTTAATGCGCTTAACTCGGTTAATCATTATGTTTCTCAAAATGATGAGCGATTGGCAAATCGCTATTTGAGTGATTTTTCGAAGCTGATGCGTTTGGTAATGGATAGTTCAAAACATGATTATATTGAACTGAATGATGAAATTGAAACTTTGAAATTGTACTTGCAACTCGAGCATTCCCGCTTTAGTGATAAGTTTGATTACACTTGCACAGTTGCTGATGAATTGAAGAATAGTGACTTTGAAGTTCCTCCAATGCTTATCCAGCCTTATATAGAGAACGCGGTATGGCATGGCTTACGTTACATGAATAGCAAGGGGAAACTGGATCTGAATTTTGTTATCTACGAAGGAAATTTAAAGGTTATTATTAAAGATAATGGGATTGGTAGGAAGAAATCAGGTGAGTTAAAAACGGCAAATCAATTGAAGCAAAACTCACTGGGCATGCAGAATATTGAAAGCAGAATTAAAGTGATGAATGAATTATTTAAAACAAATATTCAAGTAAGTATTTCTGATGCATATCCAAACGAGGAAAACTGCGGTACAAAAGTAGAATTAATTATACCACCTAAAAATATATAGTTATGATAAAGGCTGTAATTATTGATGATGAACAAACAAGTAGAGATATATTGCGAAATTATATTTCTAAGTATTGTAAGGATGTAAGCATTGAAGGTGAAGCGGAAAACATAAGTATAGGATACGAATTAATCAATAAGGTAAGTCCTGATTTGGTTTTCTTAGATGTGGAAATGCCTAAAGGAAATGGTTTTGATTTGTTGGAAAAATTTGAAGACATAAATTTTGAAACAATTTTTGTTACAGCCTTTGATAACTATGCAATACAAGCTTTTAATTATAGTGCAGCACATTATATTTTAAAACCTGTGAGTATTGATGAGTTAGTTGCAGCGGTTGAAAAGATCAAAAAGATAAAAGCTAAGGAGGAAGGTTCGGTTCAAACCAAGGTGTTAATGGAAAACATTAAACCTGAGAATAAATTGAATCAAAAGATTGTTTTACCCACACAAGATGGTTTTGAAGTTGTTCAAATGCAAGATGTGGTGCATTGCGAGGCATACGACAATTTTACTAATTTCTATTTCTTAAATCGCCCTAAAATGATGATTTGTCGTACCTTAAAGTACTACGAAGAATTACTGAATGATATGGGCTTTTTGCGTGTTCACAAATCGCACTTAATCAATGTTAATCATGTAGTTAAGTATAATAAAGGTAAAGGCGGACAAGTAACTATGAGTGATAAAACAATGATTGATGTTTCGCCAAACAAAAAAGAAGATTTTATGAAAGTGTTTAAGGTTTAGTGTTATTAAACGAAATTTAATTAATAAAAAAGGCTGCTCTTTTGGGAGCAGCCTTAAATAAATGGGGATTATTTAGTTTTTTATGAACCTTTTTGTTCCAATACCTTTGTTTGTTTTAACTTGTATCGTGTAAACACCTGTAGTTAATTGTTCAACAGAGAATTTTGATTTTGTTTCTGTTTGAACAACTTCTCCTAATAGATTGTAGATTACAATTGATTCAACGTTTTCATTTGTTGTAATGTTTAGTTCGTTATTTGTTGGGTTAGGGAATAAGTTGAAATTAATTGTCCCAAGCTCTTGTAACGAAATAGTACTAAAAACAGTGCAAGCTGAAGTATCTGTGCATGAATTAAATGTCACGGCTACAGCGTAGCTTCCATTTGAAGTTGGATTTAGAGTCTGTGAAGTTTCTCCTGATAAAGTTGCGTAACCGTTATTACAATCTAACCACTGATAAGTTGCGCCTACTTGATTGGCACTAACCGAGCTTGAAGTCGCAGTTACCGTTTTATCAACAGTAGTTACATTCACTGTAAGGGTTTGTGTCATTTCTAAACTACATGTTGTTTCGCATGTAAATTTACCAGCAACCCAATCTGTATTCGCATCCATATTTTGCATTAAACCATTGTTTTCATCGATAGTGATATCACTAACCACGCTACCTGCTCCATCTTCAAAATTATAGTAGGCTAATAAATTTGTTTCGGTTCCTGTTAAGCAAATATTCATATTATTCAAAATATCCGTTTGGCTCAATGCTTTATTCCAAACGCGTATTTCATCTAGTTTACCATTTAAGTATTCAGCAGCTCCTGGTACAAAATCTTCACCAAAGCATAAATAGTTTGTAATTTGAGGAATTGAAGTAAATGGGGCAGTTCCCGTTGCAATTTCAAAGCCATTTACATAAGCTGTCATAGTGCCATTACTGAAGGTGCAGGCTACATGATTCCATGCATTTAATGTTAAAACATTTGCAGCACCTACGCTAAATAATGTATTCCCAGTTCCGTAAACATTAAAACGTAAAGCCATTCCGTTATTTGGTGTTGCATTATAAGTATCAATTATAAAATTACCATTAACTGCCGCACTATAATTCGAAAATAATCTATCATAATTTGTTGAACGAGGATAAACCCATCCTTCGATACTAAATACAGAAGTTGCTGGCATTTTAAAGTTTGTTACTACCATATCATTTGTTCCGTCAAAATCTAATGCGTAGCCTGTGCTTGTTGATGTTGTTAGTATCTCATTACAAGCTGGAGTTGATGTTATCCAATGTGTATTAGCAGTGTTATTAACAAAAGTACCTGTATGTGCATTGCCACTAAAATCATTTATAAGGGTTCCTGTTGCTTCATCCATTTTATAATATACTTCTAATTGATTTTGTGGACCAGTTAAACATTCGTTCATGTTGGCAGCAATTTCGCTTTGAGTAAGTGTTCTTTTCCAAATTCTAATCTCATCCATTTTCCCATTGAAATATTCTGAAGCAGGACCTTGGCTAAAATCTTCTCCAATTGTTAAAGAGCGGGTGCTGTTTGTTAATAATGTTGTTGTCGCAACTGTAAAAGTTCCAACTGAATTACCATTTACATAAAATGTGATTACACCACTATTAAATGTTGCTGCCACATGACTCCATGTGTTTAAAGTTAAAACATTCGGAACGCTTGCTGTTGTTGATGTTCCTACAACTAATCTTAAACTTGTTCCTGGTGCAGAAGCGTTGTATGTATCGAAAACTATATCAGAAGTATTATTTACACCTCCACTAAAGCTAGTTAATATTCTTGCGTAACTGCTAGATTCAGGATAAATCCAAGCTTCAATGCTTAAATTGTTTGTAGTTGGGAAGAAATAGTTTGTTGTAATTTTGTCATTTGAACCATCAAAATCAAGACCAACACCAGCAACTGGTGCTACAGTTGGATTAGAGTTTCCTATTATATTATAAGTTGTTGTTGAATAAAGATTGTTCGTTGTAAAATTTAATGCAGAACCTGTTCCTGTAACTGGCCCATCAACAATATAATCAGTTGCATTATCTCTTAAGAAATATTGTGCTCCACTAGCCGAATTTGCTAAGGTTATGGTTGCAGGTGTTCCGGCACATACGTTTGTTGGTCCGCTTAAATTTTCATTTGTAATATTAACTACTTCAATCGTTATGGTTGCTGTAGTTGAGCTTCCTGTTCCTGTGCAGGTATAAGTTTGAGTTGCTGTTGGGTAAAAGGCAACATTGTCGGTAACTCCATTACTCCAAGTGTATCCTACATTATCACATGAACCGCGTAAAACAACATAATCGCCAGCACAAATTACAGTTTTGTTCGCGCTTACACTTATTGAGGTTACTTGATTTTCATAAGCACCCATGTCAATTGTATTTAAAGTTCTTGGATTGCCATTTAAGTCGGTAGTAGGTAATGTTAATCCTGTTGCATCACCTGTATTAACAGCTGGCGATTCACAAGATAAGGTAAAATCACCATTTGCAAAATCAGTAAATTTTGGATTACCAGAAATGTTATTTGACATACTTGTACCTGATAGTGTTGAACCAAAACAATTTTGAATACTTAAAGTAGCTGGTGCGCCATAAGTTACATCGTTGGCGTTTGGAGTGTTATTGTAGAAAACACAATTTTTAACTGTAGCACTTCCTGATGTAGTTGCAGAGATAAGAATTGCATTTCCTGTGCCACCTGCGCCACCTACGTTACTAACAAAAGTACTATTAAATACAGTTGTAGTTGTGGAGTTAATCGTTAAAATAGCTGCAGCGTGACGTCCAGCGGTATTACTCGCAAATAAGCAATTACCAATATTTACAGCGCTTGTTCCTGTCAAGTAAATGGCGCCACCATCAAATACAGTTGTTCCATTATTCTTAAATTCGCAATTAAAAATTTGCAAACTTCCGCCTGCTGCATATATTGCACCACCACTTTGATTTGCCGTATTGTTTAAAAATTTGCAATTGCGAATTGTAGGGCTGGCATTTGTTGTTGCGTGAATTGCACCACCAAATCTTTCTACTGCACCAGTACCGCCAGCTTGTCCTTGACTAATGGTAAAGCCATCAAGTACTGTTGTATTATTGTTTGCATCAAAACGAACTACATTATAAGCAAATAAACCACCGCCAACATTAGCTGAAAGCGTTGTTACATTTACTGACCAGTTTCTTTGACTTAATAAGGTTTCTGTGCCATTAAAACCGCCATATACTTGTACATTGTTTTGAATACGAAAAGTTTTTTGTCGGTTATTTGCGGGAATATTTCCTGTGTAGGATCTACTTGGTACATATGTACCAGCAGCTACCCAAATTTCACCTGATGTGGTATTAAAAGTTGCCGAATGTAAATCGGTGTAAGCATCTGCCCATGAAGTCCCATTGTTGGCTCCAGTCGCATTAATGTTTACATAGGTTGTTTGTGCATTTATTGTAATTCCAAATGCGATAAGAATAAGGCTAAATAATGTTTTTTTCATTTTATGTTGTTTCTATATTTTGGGTAAAAGTAGAGCTATAAGGGGCTGTATTGCATAATTCTTCAGCAACAGACAATAGGGTTTAGCAATGGACAAAAAGCACAGGCTTTTATGAAGTAGATTTTTTAGAAGTTGTCAGGAAATATTATTCTTTCACAAAATGAACATTGCTATTCCCCTTTTCTGTTTTGATGTTTAAAATGTATAGGCCAGGACTTAAAGCTTCAACGGAGAAGTTATTTGTTTTTTCCGTTTGAACTAATGCGCCTAAACTATTGTAGATAGAAATGGTTTGGATTTCATTGTCAGTCTTTATTGTAAGTTTTGAACTTACAGGATTCGGGTAAATATTAAAATTAAATCCGTTGTTTGATTCTGAAACACCTACTAATGACGGACTTAGTTTAAGAACAAAAACATCATTATTACCTTGTGAAGTTAAATTAGATACTCCTGTATTGGGATCGAAATCAGTTGTGCTAGTATAATAACCCGAGGCATAAATATTATCTGCGGCATCTAATTTTATTGCATAGCTAGCGCAACTACCGTTGCTATTTCCTATGTTTTTAGCTGAAACAAAATTACCGTTAGCATCTAATTTACTAATGAAAATGGAGTAATTACCGCCCGGTGCTACTAAATTAGTAGTTCCAGCACTTGGGTCAAAGTCAACTGTATCACCAAAATACCCACTTGTATATACGTTTCCAGTGGCATCAGCAGCAATACTTAAACCGGCTTCATTATTTAATGCCCCCATTCTTTTAGCCCACACAAAATCACCATTAGCATCTAATTTGCTTATAAAAATATCAAAAGCACCAACTGCTGTTAAAGTAAAAGTACCAGCCCCTGGATCAAAATCAGTAGTGCCTTGCATATAACCAGTAGTATAAATATTACCAGCAGCATCTACTGCAATGGCTTGGCTTACATCACCACTCCCAACCATATGTTTTGCCCAAACAAAATTACCATTCGCATCTAGTTTACTTATAAAAATATTGTAAATACTTGAAGTTAAAGTGTCTGTTCCTACACCTGGGTCAAAGTCGACTGCACCCGTAAAATAACCACAAGTGTAAACATTTCCTGTAGCATCTACTGCAATTGCTAGACTGACATCAGCCGAGGTTCCACCAATGGCTTTTGCCCACACAAAATCACCGTTAGTATCTAATTTGCTTACAAAAACATCATCGATTCCAGCTGATGTTAAATTAAAAATACCAGCACCTGGATCAAAGTCGGCAGTACCTTTAAAAGAACCAGTGATTAATAAATTGCCTGAGGCATCTATCTTTATGCCAGAACATTTATCAGTATTAGAGCCACCCAAAGTTTTAGCCCACACAAAATCACCGTTAGCATCTAATTTACTTATAAAAACATCATCGCTATTACTAACTGAAGCTAAATTAAATGTGCCAACACTAGGATCAAAATCGGCAATATCTCGAAAGTAACCTGCAGTATAAACATTACCAGAGGCGTCGACAGCAACAGATAGCCCGTAATCATTGATAGTTCCGCCAATGCTTTTTGCCCAAACAAAATTGCCGCTAGCATCTAATTTACTTATAAAAATATCACCGGCACCGGCAGAAGTTAAATTGAATGTCCCAACTCCAGGATCAAAATCAGCAGTACCCTCAAAAGAACCTGTGGTATAAACGTTCCCAGAGGCATCTACTGCAACAGAGTATCCATTATCATTAGAAGCTCCACCCATGCTTACAGCCCAATCAAAGTTTTGTGCGAAATTTGGGATTGAACTTATTAGTAAACTTGCTAGAAGTAAATGTTTTTTCATAATTATATAAATTGTTTTGGAACAAACATATAGCTTATGATTTGAGAAAGGAAAACTACTTCAGCAACAGACAATAAGGTTTAGGAATGGACAAATTAAGAAACAAGGCTCGCTTCAAATTCGGCTTTTTTGTATTTGGATAATTTGGTGTTTAAGCCATTACTCAATTGTATGGAGAGGTCGGTTTTAGAATAATTACTTAGGTAGTTTTTATTTATCATCCAAGATTTATGTACCCGAAAAAATTGAGGTAAGGATTCGAGTAAAGTTTCAAAATGTTTCAGGTTTTTACTAGCAATATGTTTTTTTTCGGTAGTGTGAAGAATGCAATAAGATTCCTGCGCCTCAATAGCAATAAGATGTTCGATTGGTATGATGTGTTGCTGACCTTTATCGCTAACAACAATGTTTTTTAATTGTTTTGTTTGTAATGTATCACTTAATAATGATAATCTTTGAGCTTGTTGTTCAACGTTAAGACGCTGCGATAAACGGGAAATGGCTAGTTTTAGTCGATCAATGTCTATGGGTTTTAGTAAATAATCTATAGCTGCAATTTCAAAAGCTCTTAAAGCATATTGGTCATAAGCAGTTACAAATATGATTTCAAAATTTATTTTGTCAAAGAAGTTTACAATTTCATAACCCGCATAATTAGGCATTTCTATATCTAAAAACACTAAGTCGGGCTGTTCTTTTTTTATCACTTCAACTGCTTGAACTACATTCTCGCATTTGGCAACCACGCTAACATTAGGGCAAAACATGAGTAAAAGATTTCCAAGAACATCTCTTGCACTTTCTTCATCATCAACTATTATGGCTTTTATTAAATTCAATTTTGTAAAATTACTGTTCAATTTTTGTTTTGCTAATCTTTCTTTAGTAACAATCTGGTTTTATTTAGCAATGGATTAAAATTTTTGCCTCACAGGTATCATTAAAATTACTTTAGTTCCAATAGCTTCACCATTTTCATAAAGATCTTCGTATACATAACCATATTCACCTTCAAAAACATTCGTTAAAATTTCGAAACGTTTTTTTATTGCTTTACCTGAAAAGGATTCGTGTTCGGCATGTTGTCTTTGTTTAATTGCTTTAGCTTTCTCCCTACCAACCCCATTATCTTCTACTGTGCAAATCAAGATATCAGTTAATGTAAAAGTTATTTTTAAATTTTTTGCACCTTCTTTGTGTAAAAGTCCATGCACTAAAGCATTTTCTATAAAGGGCTGAATCAGCAATGGTGGTATCAATATATCATCAATGTCTTTATAAATCAATTCATAATTAAAGTCCTTTTTGAAACGTAATTTTTCTAATGATAAATAGAGTTCAAGTAATTTAATTTCTTGATCGAAGTCAATAAAATCTTTTTCAGAATAGTTTAATGTTCGTCTTACTAAGTTTGAGAACGTAGTTATGTAAGTATAAGAATGTTCTATATTCCCTTTAAGAATTAAATCTTGTATAGAATTTAAAGAGTTGAAAATAAAATGAGGGTTCATTTGCGATTGAATGGCGGTCAATTTGGAGGCATTCAATTCATTAGTAAGTTGCGATTTTTTTCTCTGAATATTTAGTTGCCATTTATATAGAATAAAAACGCCAATTAGAAACGCTAAGATACATAAAGTAATAAACCACCATCTTAGATAAATGGGTTGGTTAATTGTAAATGAGAAATGAACAACTTTACTAAAAACACCTTGGTTCTCAGCTTTTACTTGAAAGGTATAAGTTCCTGGTGCAAGAGCATTATAGCTTATTTTATTTGCTTGATATGGGTTGATACTCCATTTGGTGTCGTAGCCTATTAGTTTATAATGATAAACAGTAGTTTCATGATTCCTTAGTGTTGGTGATGATAATATGAATTCCAGTTTTCTTTGATCGCTGCTTAATTGATTCGATGATGATGAGTTATAATCCAAATCATTAACACTAATTTTGTTAAGGCTAATACTTGGAACTTTTTCGCTTTTATTTATATAATTAAGGTTTAACTTTTGAACTCCATTTGTGTGACTTACCCATAAATTACCTTCATGAAATGTAAAGTCTAATACCCAACTGGAGGAAAAACCAAAAATGGAGTGTAATGACCTAATTAGTTTTCCTTGCATATCAAGTTGATACAAACTATTTGAGGTGCTTGCGATTATTGTATTATTGTAAACAACTATTTTTTTTAAAACTTCGGGTTTGCCATTAACATTGGGCAGAATTGAACCTGTAATTTTTTTGTTTTCTAAAATTAGAATTCCATTTTTTTTAGTGCTTATATAAATTTTATCATTATAAAGAAAGGTTGATGTAGGGAAAATATCCTCGTTATTAAATTTAATACAAGTAGTATCAAAATTCTCATCCATCGCAAATAAGCCCCTGGTGCTTGATGCATAAAGTAGTCTGTTTTTTTTATCGTACTGAATGTTATATAATCTAAAGGAGAGATTTTTTATATGTTCAATTTCGGGCTTCCCTTTTTCGTTAATTGTCATTAAAATAAGACCTCGATTTGTAGCTAAATATATTTTATTGTTGCTAATAAATTCTGCATCCTTCAACGAGGCCTCAGTCACATCTTGTGTGGTTTTTGTTTTAGTAGTATAAAGTTTTATTTTACCATCATCAAATACCATGTATGAACCATCCATGTTTCCTTGCAATGTAATGATAGATAGCTTGTCAGCATCAATAATTGTGTTTAATTTATTTTCAGCATAATTATATAGTTTACCCTTTGATGAGCCTAAAACTAATCCAATTTGAGGATTGCTATTGAGCGAGCTAATTAAATCATTTTTAAATGTATTGATTACATCGGGTATGTTTATGTCGGGAATTACAATTACTCCTTCATCAAAGGTGCTCAATAGAATATTGCCTTCAGCATCATTAAACACGTCAGATATATAATAATCTTCGTAATAAATTGAATTTTGCTTTGTTTTGGTTTTTTCGTTGAGCATATAAACACCAGGCAGAGTACCCGCTAACCATACTTCATTTTTTGTTTGATAAATTCGAAAGGACTCTATCTGTCTAAATAGTTCATTTTGCTCATTTTCCTTCAGTGTAAGTTTTTCGAAGTTAAAATCGTACAAAATTTTCGTCCTCAAATCTAATGCGTAAGTTAATTGACCGATTCGTATAAAGTTCAGATAGGTTAAATTATGATTGAAGGGTGTGTTTAGTTTTTGTTTCGAAAATGCACCATTTTTAAAAACTAGTATTGAGTCAGAAATACTTAAATGGAAAATAAGGCTATTGTCATTGGTTTTAAATACTTTATTCAGATAATGTAAGTGTTGATTGTATTTCTGAAGTAATTCCCCTTCTTTATTTAAGACAATTATTTTTTTTGCCCCAATCACTAAATCGCCTAAATCACTTATACTAAGAGAAATATCAGAGCTTTGTTCATCATCCTTCAATTCATAAAGTAAAGTGAATTTTTTATTTTTTATTTGGAAGATTTGATTGTTTAAATTATGGCAATAGATCGTTCCATCCATTCCTTTTGCAAAGCCAAAAGTAGAAGTGCTTTTTGCTTTATCACACTCCAACTTTTCATAATTATAATAATCGTAATAAAAAATACCTTCATTGGTAGCAAACAAATAGTTTAGTTTTTCATCTTGAATGACATCGTAAATCTGTATCCCTTTAAATTGGGCTTCACCTAATTTAAAATAAGCGGCTTGTTGCGCATTGCTTTTAAATGTTGGTAACAAAAACATTAATACACTTAGAATTACTTTTAAGTGTAAATATCGTTTGGGTATTTCGTTTTGAGTTTTGATGTCCAAAAGTACAAATAATACTTATTGTATAGTTCATACTAAAATGAGCTCACTAGATTAAAGCAAAAAAGCTGCTCCGTTTCCGAAGCAGCTTTTTATTAATTATATTGAGTGGATTATTCTACAATTAATTTTTTGCGGTATTCTTCACTACCAACTTTAATTGTTACAAAGTAAACTCCTTTTTTGTAGTCAGCTACATTAATTGATTTTACTTGCTCTCCGCTTACATTACCAATTTTTTCAGAGTAAACTTGTTTACCTAAAACATCAGTAACCATTAAAACAGTTTCAGCACTTGTTGCTGCATTCCATTTTAATACAACTACATCATGAGCTGGATTTGGATTAGCGTTAAAGCTAATTGCATTTGTGATATCATTGATACCTACAGTTGAACCTACGGTTACTGTAACTGGAGTACGTGGACTAACACAAACCATTGGAGCTTCTTCTACTTCCCAATCGTAAAAATAGTAGTATAATGTTGAACCTTGGTCGCTACCAGTGATAGAAACTAATCCAGTTAAATTGTAAGGATAAGATACATTTGATGTGCTACGTTTTAAACGCGGTGAGTTGTAACCCAATAAAGTGTTGTTTGCCGCAGCATTTGTACCTAGTCTGTATCCAGTTCCTGGAGTTAAACTAAAGTTTAAAGTTACCCATGAAGAATCCATTGGAATGTTAACTGAAGCGCTTTGTAGTACTGTACCAGCTGCATTTTTCAATTCAATGATACGAACACCTGGCGCATCGGTATAAACTTTAACACGCTTTAAAGTACAATTAGAAATTACGTTAAAAGATGTATTAGCGTTTGTAGCAGTAGAACCGCTATAGCTTGTACCAGAATGATTTTTTTGTCCAACATTAGCTAAACTTCCACCATAAGAATACTCATCTTGAACATAGAATGTAGTAGTAGTTGAAACAACTGGTGTAGTGTAGTTAGCACCTGTTGCAACTGCAGTACCACCTGTTGGAGTTGTAAACCACGACATGTTGTTACCTGTTGCAGTTAAATTTGCAGTACCTGCACTTGGAATGTTTACATCACTTGCACTAGGCGCAGGAGCTGCATTTGTACTTACGTTTATTGTGTTTGAATTCCAAACTTGACATGCGCCTTGAACAGCAACTGAATAAGAACCAGCTGTAGTAGCATAAGTTGTTTGTCCAGAACCTCCATTTGACCATGTGTATGATAAACCACCATTAGATGCGCTTAATAATACACTATCACCTTGACAAAATACAGTGTCGGAAGCTGCAGTGATACTATATGTTTCAACTGGAGCTACAGTTAAACTAACAATTGGAGATATACTTGTACATGCATTACCCGCTTGAGTAATAGTTACAGCATAGTCGCCAGTAGTTGAAGCGTTAATGCTTTGTGTTGTTGCACTATTTGTCCAAGAGTATGAGTAACCAGTTCCTGAGCTTGCCGTTAATGTTTTAGTTTGTGATGCACAAATTACTGGTGAGCCAGTATAGTTAATTACGTTATCAGGAGAAACACAAGTACCTTCAATTATTGTTACAAACTGATTGATTGCTGGATTAACTACTACACTTTTTTGTCCTTTAGGCCATTTAACAACTACTGAGTCAATTGAAGTAGCAGTACCTAAACCAAAATGTAAGTTAAATGTATTTACTGTACCATAACTTTCTGAAGCTCTTACTTCACGTGTTTGAACACCCCAAGCACCGTATATATATGCACGAGCACCTAAAGCACCTTTTGTGCTTTGTGTACCTTCTAAATTTAAAGTTAAAAAGTTGTTTCCGTTATTCACATTATTAATCCAAATAGCGTCGTTTATAGAAGTTGGTGTAGTATAAATGTTAGCATAACTTGCGTAAACATCAATTTTACCATCGTGGTTTAAATCACCAATTGCATAAGACTCCATGTTGTTAGCATCAAATAAACCATTCACTTTTGTAAATGTTTTGTTATGGTTGTTTCTAAACATTTCATGATCGCTACCAGAAATTAAAATATCTACATAACCATCGTTATCAAAATCTTCTAAAACTGATTCAATTGGTGTACCAGCTAAAACAAAGCCTGAACCAGCAGTAATGTCAGTGAAATGACCAGTACCATCGTTTTCTAAAATTTGAGAAGGAACATCATGGTTAGTACATAATAAATCAAAGTCACCATCATTATCAATGTCAGCAAAGTTAGCTGTCCAAGTTTGTGCGCCAATTGCTATACCATAAGTAGCAGCTTGTGACGTGTATGTTCCGTTACCATTGTTTACCATTAATACATTGATACGACGACCATCTGTATTACTAGAAACTGATTGACGACATTTAGCAATGTATAAATCAACGTCTCCATCATTATCAAAGTCACTCCAAATACTTCCGTAGTTTCCACTATCATCAGTTGCCGTAACATTAAAGTTGATAATTGTTGAAGTAGTAAATCCACCTGAACCGTTATTTACCCAAATATGACTTTCAGCATTATCATCACAAGCAAAAACATCTTCCCAACCATCATTATTCACGTCCATGAAATTTGCATTTTGCATAAAGAAGTTTGATGTAGGTAAAGCAACTATAGAGCCCATTAAACCAGTTGCATTCACTTTCATTATGTAAACCGAAGGACCGTTATCTCCAGCTAAAATGTCTTTATACCCATTATGATCAACATCGGCTACCGTCATCCCCCAAGCACCAAAGCCAGTTCCAAAATCGGCAATGTGTTGTGAAATGTATTGACCATTAACTTGTTGATACTCAATAAAAGCATCATGTCCTTGATTTAAACGAACAATGTCATCTAAACCATCGCCATTCATATCTGCAACGCCAACTGCGCAGCCACTGTGAAAAGCTTGATTACTTAATTTAGAAGTTTTGTTTGCAAAGGAAAACTGTGCATTTGCATTTGCACTAAGCAACATT
>CAZRUA010000073.1:0-18604 GCA_964603125.1 uncultured Flavobacteriaceae bacterium
ACAAACTTAACAAATCATTATACCCCAACAGCTTCTGAAATTAGCTCAGGTTCTGTAACATTAACTTTAACATCTACTAATAACTCAGGTTGTTTGGCTGTTAGTGATAACGTAACATTAAACTTTGTTGAGGCTCCAATTGCAGCGTTTAGTAATACAAATGTTTGCCAAGGATTAGCTAACAATTTCAATCAAAGTTCATTGCCAGGTGCAGGAATTATAACTGATTATGATTGGAGTTTTGGTGAAGTTGGTGCTACAGATACAATTCAAAATCCAACTCACGTTTATTCAAGCGCGGGAACATTTAACGCTTCTTTGATTATAACAAATAGTTTTGGATGTTCTGATACTATTACTCACCCAGCAACAGTATATCCTGTTCCGGTTGCTGACTTTGATTTTAATTTATCTTGTATTAACAATAATTACAATGTTGCATTTACGGATCAATCAACTATTGGAACGCCAGATAATATTTTAAGTTGGAAATATGCTTTTGGAGATGGAGCTTTTGCAATTATCCCTAGCCCAAATCACAATTATAATTTAACTGGGAACTACATTGTTAGTTTAACAATAACTTCAAATCATACTTGTCGTGATACTTTTGTTGATACCTTGTTTATTCCAGTAAAACCTAATGCAGGATTCTTCTTCAACGTATCTTCAGGTTTAAATTTATCTTCTCAAGCTGATTTCTTCGATCAATCAACAAATGCAAGTTCTTATTTATGGACATTTGAAAACGGAACTGATTCGGCTGCAATCGCTAGCCCTTCACACTTATATACCAGTAATGGAACTTATGTAGTGGAACAATTTGTTTATGATGCTTATGGTTGTGTTGATTCTACTTCAGATGTTATTGTGATTAATAACGTTACAACCGTGCTGGAAGAATTAATTCCAAATGCTATATCACCTAACGGAGATGGAAAAAATGATGTTTGGAAATTGAACTTCATTAATAATCTTTACCCACAAGCAACCATTGAGGTTTATAATCGTTGGGGTGAGCGTGTTTATGCATCAACAGGATATAATAATCCTTGGGACGGAACTTACAAAGGCGAAGCTTTAGCGGTTGGTACTTATTACTATGTGATTAATTTAAATAGTTCAACAATTGAAAAAGAACCAATTAAAGGATCTGTATTGTTAATTCGATAATCGATGTTTATGAAAAAAATTAAATATATATTTATTTTGAGTTTTATAAGCCTAGGTGCTTTAGCTCAGCAGCAAGGCTTGTATAGTAATTATATGCTAAACAATTATGCATATAATCCAGCGGTAGCTGGCACAAAGGCTTATACGCAAGCAAATTTAAATTACCGTAATCAATGGACAGGTTTTGATGATGCTCCAAAAACTGGAATGTTATCCTTATATGGTACATTTAAAAAGAAAACCAATATGGCTATGGGTGGTTTAATTTTAAGCGATAAAACAGGCTTATTAAAGCGCACTGCAGGTTATATGTCTTATGCATACCATGTAAAACTAAACAAGAAATTGGTTTTAGGAATGGGACTTTCAGTTGGGATGATTCAGTATCGTATTCGTTTGTATGATGCAAAGGTTGCTGATGCTGGTGATGATATTTTAACAGGAAATGTTTTAGCAACTAATGTGTTTGATGCTAATGCAGGCGTTTTGTTATACAGCGGAAGCACATACATTGGTTTATCTTCTTATCAAATAGCAGGAAATAAAATTAACTGGACTAACTCGCAAAGTAAGTTGGCTCGTTATTACTACTTAAGTGCTGGACATACTTTTACTGCAGGTAAAAAATTTGAAATACAACCTAATTTATTGGTTCGTGCAACAAGCCCAACTTCATTATCGCAAGTTGAGTTTTCTTTAAGAGGAATTTATAAAAAATCATATTGGTTAGGTGCAAGTATTCGTGTTTATGATTCTTACTCAGTTGTAGCAGGATTCAAAGTAAAAGAAAAAGTTAGTGTAGGCTATGCTTACGATATGGGAAATTCTAATTTAAAGAATTACCATAGTGGTTCACATGAATTGATGTTAATTTACTCGTTCATTAAAAAGAAAGCAGCAAACGCTGATGAAGATGAGTATCACGATATTGATAACAGTATTAAATCAACTATTCATAAATAACATTATATAGTATGAAGAAAATTATAAAACTATTTTTATTTGCAGCGCTTTTGTGCAATGGCTTAAAAGTAAGTGCGCAAATTGATACCGTGTTCTGGTTTGCAGCTCCTTGGGTTACTCCTGATCATAATGGAAATATTCCTATGGCATTTCGTATTTCAACTTTCGGAAATCCAACAGTGGTTCGAATTCAGCAGCCAGCTTCAACTTATGATACAACAATAAATGTAGCAGCCAATTCTTTGTTTTCAAAAGATTTATCTCATTTGTTAGATTCTTTGGAAAGTAAACCTGCTAATCAATTATTAAGAACAGGGTTTAAAATCTCTTCCGATTTTCCTATTACAGTCGTGTACGACTTCATTTCATTAAATCCAAGTAATCCAGAAACTTATTCCTTAAAGGGTCAGAACGGATTAGGTACTGAGTTTGTAACTCCATTTCAAACCTTATGGAACAACAGGAACATTGCGGGTATTGATCCTTACTCTATATTTTGTGTTGTAGCTTCAGAGGATAGCACAACCGTTTATATAACGCCAAGGTGCGATATTATTGGACACCCGGCTAATGTTACCTTTAGCGTTTTCCTTCCGAAAAAGGGAAATGTTTATACGGTTCAAAATGTTACTCAAATAACAAATGTAGTAGGAAGTAATTTAAGTGGAAGTATAGTTGTGGCTGATAAACCAGTATCTGTAACAGTTAGTGACGACTCCGTTAATCCTTCTGGAGGTGGAGGTTGTTACGATTTAATGGGAGATCAAATTGTTCCTACTGATGTAATTGGAAACGAGTATATCATCAATAAAGGAATTTTAAATGCTGGTTCAAATGAAAGTTTTTTTGTAACAGCTACTAAAAACTTTACAACAGTTACTGTTAATGATGGTGTTAACCCTATAATTACTGTTTTGTTAAATCAAGGCGATACAAGGGCATTTAGTTTAACTCAGCAACTTACGTATTGTGTTTCTGATAAACCAGTTTATGTTATTCACATGTCGGGTTATGGTTGTGAGCTAGGTGAGGCAATTCTGCCACCTTTAAATTGTTCTGGTTCTAATCAGGTTAGCTTTGCACGTAATAATGCACAACAGTTTTCTTTAAATATCTTATGCAGAGCGGGAGATGAAAACTCATTTATTTTAAACGGAAGCGCAACTTTAATTCCAGGTTCAGCTTTTGCGCCTGTTCCGGGTACTGGTGGCGCTTGGTTAGGAGCGCAAATTAGTTATACTACAGCGCAAATTGCAGCAAGCTCATCTAACTTAGTTACAAATTCAACAGGTTTATTCTCATTAGGTGTTATTAATGGTGGTGCAAGTACTGGATGTTTATACCACTATTTATCTTCATTTATTCGTAAAGTTAGGACACAAGCAGGACCTGATCAAAATATTTGTACTAATGCAACTTCTATTGATTTAAACGGAAGCGTTTCTGGTGGCGCCACAACAGGTATTTGGACAACGTTGAATGGAAGTGGATCGTTTAATAATGCAACTAGTTTTACACCTACATACACACTTGCAGGTAACGATACTTCAAAAGCTTCAATTACTTTCGTATTAGCTTCAACCGGAAATTGTAATCCAGTAACGGATACAATAGTGGTTGCTATTGCTAAATCGCCAGTAGCTGAAGCTGGAAATGGAACTACCTATTGTGAAAATAATATGGGTAATATTTCCTTAACAGGTGCATTCTCTTATGCCGCTGGTGCAACTTGGACAAGTAATACTGGAGGTTCATTCTCTAATCCAGGAAGTACTTCAACTACTTACTTGCCATCACCAACTGATTTAACTAATAATACTGTAACATTGTATTATACCACTTCAGGCAGTTCTAGTGGTTGTCCTAATACAACGGACTCTGTAACAATTAACTTTATCGACCCTCCAGTTTTAGATGCAGGGGCTATTTCAACAGTTTGTGCTAACAATCCTTTAGTTACATTAAATGGTAACATCACAGGATTTACAAATAGCGTTTTATGGAGCACTGCTGGTTCAGGAAGTTTCTTTCCTAATAACACTATCAATACTACTTACCAACCTTCTAATACAGATATTAATTTAGGTTCGGTAATGTTGTATTTAACTTCTCAAAACAATGGTATTTGTAATGCTGTTAAAGATAGCTTACAAGTATTAATTACAGCAGCTCCTGTTGTAAATGCAGGTGTAAACGACACTTTATGTATTACATCAACTTCGGTAAGTTTAACAGGTAATATTAGTGGTATTCCAGGAACTGGGGTTTGGACTGCACCAGCTGGTGGAGGTTCATTTAATAATACTACTAGTTTAAATACTATTTACACTTTTGGACCAAGTGATGTTGCCAATGGATTTGTAGATATGTATTTGGAATCTACTGGCGGTAATTGTAATCCAGTTAAAGATACGGTTAGAATTTATTTAATTGGTGTATCTCAAGTTGATGCAGGTTTAACACAAAATGTTTGTGAAAATGCAACGGTAATATTAAGTGGTTCAATTAATGGTTCAACTACAACAGGTGTTTGGACATCAAATGGTTCAGGAACTTATAATCCAGGAAATACTAATTTAAATACATTCTACACTCCATCTGTTTCTGATTTGGCAACAGGTTCGGTTAACTTTACATTAACATCAACGGGTAATACAGGATGTCCTCCACAAAGCGATATTGTAACTATAAACTTTATTCCTTCTCCTACGGCTGATTTCAATGCTAATAACGATTGTGTTGGAAATGTTTTAAACTTTGCTGATAATAGTTTAGCAGGAGCAGGTTCTTTAACTAATTACTCTTGGGATTTTGATGATGCTTCAGGAACGTTTACTAACATCAACGAGCCACACACATACGTAGCTCCTGGTGTTTATAATGTTACACATATTGTTACAAGTAACAATGGTTGTACAGATACAATTGTGAAGCCAATTACAGTGTATCAATTGCCACAAGCTAATTATTACTCTCCAGTTGTTTGTCAGTACAACACATTAACATTACTTGATACAACTGTTTCTAATGATGGGGCAATTGTAAATTGGGATTGGGACTTTGGTGATGGTTCGGCGCATTCTTCGCTTGAAAATCCAACTCACATTTATAACACAGCTGGTCCAACGGTTATAACTTTAACAACAACATCTTCTTTTGGTTGTGTTGGAACAATAACCGATACATTAATGGTTAATGCATCTCCAGTAGCAAACTTCAGTGCAGTAAATAATCCAGCTGAGGTGTTAGAACCAATTCAGTTTACTGATTTAACAACTGGAACATCGCCTATTGTAAACTGGTATTATGATTTTGATGATGAGAATGGTTCTAACTTACCTAATCCAACTCATGCTTATTCTTATCAAGATAATTTTGTTGTTGTATTAACAGTAACTGATAATTTAGGTTGTAGTGATACAGTATCAAAATCAATTGATATTATTTTAGAACCACAACTTCCTACAGGTTTCACTCCAAATGGAGATAATAAAAATGATGTATTGCTAATTCGTGGAGGGCCATTTAAAACTTCTTTATTAAGAGTTTATAATAACTGGGGGCAACTAATATTTGAATCAACTGATCAAAGTATTGGTTGGGATGGTAAGTTTAATGGTGTAGAACAACCAATTGGTGTTTATGCTTGGGTAATGGAAGTTGAATCATTAAACGGAAAAGTATTCAAGAAATCAGGTGACGTAACTTTATTAAGATAATTGTATGATGAAGAAATTAATAATAATAAGTTTTGCTTTTTTATCTTGTTTGCGCATGAACGCACAAGAGTATCATCTATCTATGTATGATGCAGCACCTATTTATTTAAATCCAGCCTTAACAGGCGTTGTTGATGCAAGTTGGAGAGCTCATGCTCAATACCGTAATCAATGGAGAGCTTTTGCTTTTAAACCATTTACAACAGCCTTAGTAAGTTTAGATGCACCAAAGGGAAAGTGGGGATTTGGAGGTCAAATTTTGAATATGCGTGCAGGTTTAGGTAATTTTAATAGTCTTGAAGTCTTAGGTTCTGCAGCTTACACTGTTCCTTTAGATGGTGGTAAAAAAAGTAATTTAACTTTTGGTATTCAAGGTGGTTTGAAACAAAAATCTGTTGAGTATAGTTTGTTAAGTTATAATAATCAATACACAACTTATAATGGTGGTGGTTTTGATAATACAATTGCTTCTGGTGAAGCATTTACGGGACAAACCATTTATTTACCGCAAGTAAATGCTGGTGTGCTTTATTATTATGCTGGTCAAAAATCTCGTTTTAATCCTTTTGTTGGTTATTCAATTTTCAATTTGACTCAACCTAAAGAATCTTTTTATGGAGTTGATAACAAATTACCTATCCGTCACTATGTTCATGCAGGTTTACGTTTTAATATCACCGAGTTAATTTACATTATACCTAAGGTGTTAATTATGCAACAAACCAACGCTAGTGAACAAACAGCTGCTATTGATGCCGGCTTTTATTTAAAGAATCAAAAAATGTTTTTACTAGCGGGTTCTTTATTACGTGTTAAGGATGCTGGAGTGGCTTACATTGGATTACGTAAAGATTCTTACATTTTTAAAGTTGGTTATGATATGAATGTTTCTAAACTGCGCGAGGTATCTAAATACCGTGGAGCAATTGAAGTATCATTTACTTATTTACCAATTAAGAAAAAATCGGATGTAATTAAAATTTGTCCAAGAATTTAAGTATTAAAGTAGCACTGAATTAAGATATATTTTACACAGAAATAGAATTATGAGAATTACACTATTAGCAATATTTACCCTTTTCCTTTCTAGTTTAGGTTTTGCTCAGTCGCGAATGTTATCGTTTGAGTTAGCTGAAAAGGCATTTGCAAAAAAGGATTATGCAACAGCATTGCATTACTATAAAATTAGTATTGATGACACCACAAAGTTAGAAAGTGTTGTTAATCCTTATGAGATTACTTTAACAAACCTAAATAACAAAAAGCTTACAGATTCTACCATCAAATCAAAGGATATGTCTGAGAAGGATTTTGATTATTTGTTGCACCAAATTGCTACTTGCTACCAAAAAACATATGATTATCCAAGAGCGGTTCAATTTTTTAAACAAAGTACTCAACGTTACAAGTATCGTGACGATATGTATAACTATGGTTATGCTTTAATGCAAGTTAAAAAATATAATGAAGCTATTGATGTGTTTGAATCGTATGTTGGTCAAAAGGAAAAAAATGACTCACTTGCTCGTTTAGCTCAAAATCACATGTCGAGTTGCTATTATGCTTTAGATGATAAGAACGTTCACCAAACAATTGTGGTTACCGAAATGGATACTGTTTTGTTTAATGCAGGAACATCTAATTTTGCGCCAATGTATTTTGGTGGTCCAAATAAGTTAATCATTACAAGTGCGCGTAAAGGAGGTATATTAAATAATCCTGATAAGCAAGATTCTCGTTATTTATGCGATTTATATCAAACACATTTAACAGATACTGGCTGGTGTAAAGCAGAGGATTTCGGTCGCCCAGTTAATAGTGGTTTGCATGATGGTAGCGGTTGTATGTCGGTTGATGGAATTATGTTTTACACGCGTTGGAAAGATGATAACCACAACGAATCGTTTATCTATATGGCTAAGGAATTTAATGGTAGATTTTTTGAGGCAATGAAATTGAATCAAAACATTAACTTGACAGGATACCGTACGCAAAATCCTTTTATTTCTTTTGACGGTTCGCGTTTGTATTTCTCATCTAATCGTCCTGGAGGAAAAGGTGGTATGGATTTATGGGTGTGTGAAATTAACGAAAGTGGAGCAACTAGCGAACCAACTAATTTAGGTGAACCTATTAATACAGTAGGTGACGAAATTTCACCGTTCTTCCATACTATTTCATCAACTTTATATTTTGCTTCAAACGGACACGTTGGAGTAGGAGGTTTGGATATTTTCAAATCTTCTTACGATGCAGAAAATAAAGTATTTGATATTCCTAAAAACATGGGATTACCTATTAACTCTAACTATGATGATGCATACTTAATTTTGGATAGAGTTCAGCAACATGGTTTTTTTAGTAGCGACAGACAACCATGTCCTGATGGGCACTGCTATGACATTTACGAATTTAAAAACGAGGTTATTACAGTTGATATCAGTGGTACTGTTTATGATAGTGAAACAAACGAGCCAATTCCAAGCGCTTTAGTAACAATGCGTAATGTGCATGATGATGAAGAGCCTGTGATGTTGATTACAGATGAAAAGGGTTATTACTCAAGCGAATTAAAATTAGATAAAGATTATTTCTTTAAAGCTCAAAAAAATAAATACTTCGCTGATGCTGCTAGTGTAACCACACAAGGTATTACCGAAACAACTCATCTTGAAAAAGATTTCTTCTTAAATAAAATTCCTTCAGGCGATATTACCATTGAAGGGATTGAGTACGATTTAAATAAGGCGACATTACGTCCTAAATCATTAGAGATTTTAGATAAAATTTATGATATGATGGTGTTAAATAATAACATTCATATCGAAATCAACTCACACACCGATACACGTGGTAGCGATGTTTATAATATGAAATTAAGTGCTGCTCGTGCTAAGTCATGTGTTGATTATTTAATTAAAAAAGGTATTGTAAAGGATAGAATTCACTCAGAAGGATTAGGAGAAACAAAACCTTTAATTACAGATGAAGAGATTGCTAAAATGGCAACTGAAGAGGAAAAAGAAGCAGCACATCAGCATAACCGACGTACATCATTTAAAGTAACAAAAGATGGCGTTTTACAAGCTGGAAGTACTAATCAATAATTAATTTTAAAGTAATTTTTAGGAAGACTGTAATGAAAATTGCAGTCTTTTTTATTAGCAGAGGTATTAAAATGAAACGTTCAATTGCAATATTAATTCCATTTTGCTTTTTTGTGAATAGCTTGTATTCCCAAAAGCCTTCATTTCGAGAGTATATGAAAATAGGTGTGGCTTATAATCTATTGCAAATTAACCCTAACAGTTTTACTTTCATTTTAAACAATCAAACTCCAATTAACAATATAAATCAGCAATTTAATTTGAAAACACCAAGTAACCTTTTCGGGCTTGATTTGGGGTTGTACGAACATGTAAATAAAAAGGGTTTTATATTTAATCCGCTCAATATGCAGCTTTTGTTTAACATGCGCGCGGGCTGGTTTGAAATTGGATCAGGAATTGGATACGAAAAGCGCTTGTTTAATATTAATAAGAAACCTCTGCGCTTTCGTACTGGTTTTCAACTTGGTTTTGATGGAATACGTTATGATATATACAACGATATAAAATCGAATAATGGAGCTGATTTTTATTTTGAAAGTAAGAATTTATCGAATAAAATAAGTATATCTATAATCAATACAATGTTTTTAAGTAAAGCATATTTAGGCTTTAATTATACAGTAAGTCCTAAATTTGAACTACGTCTTATTGCTTTTTACAACTATACTATTTACAGCTGGGAACATTTAAATTTTAGTGAATCAAAATTGTACTTGACTAAGTCTGATCCGCCAGAAAGTGTTGATGATAAAAGCTTCAAATATATGTTCGATGCAAATGGAAATTCAATTACAAACAAGTTACTTAAAGTAGCTCCTTTAACCTTTAAAATTGAGTTTGCTTTTAGTATGGGAAATTATGATTATTAGATTTGTATAATGAGAAAGTTATTATTCGTTATTTCTTGTTTGATTTATTTTGTTGCACAATCTCAACAAAACAAGTTAGTTGTTTATTACGATACAACTAATTTAAATATGCATTTGGATTATTGTAAGACAAAAGGATATTTTTTCAATGAAAGCAGTAAAGATAGCATTCTAAAAACTACCGAGAAATATATTGATTCGGCGCACTTGTATTCAAAGGCTAAAGTTAGTTTGTTGTATTTAACTCACGCCCGCATCAATAGGGTTTACTATAAGTATCGTAATCCGTCCGAGCCCAGCATCGTTTCTTCTATACAAAACGATTTAGAATTAGCCTTGCAATACGATACTACCAATCAGTTTTGCATTAAAAAAGAAATTGCTCTATTAACTAAAAGCACCAACGATATTAATGCAATTAAAAAGCTGGGCTACAAATCTGCCTATACTGCTATGGGTGGTCATTTAAGCGTTATTCAGGCATATACAACAAGTTTAGCATTCGATGTCAGTTTTAGTATGTTTGCTCCTCGTTATAAAATACCTTTAGCAATTGGGAAAAGAAAATGTTCTGAATGTAGCAGATTGATACCTTTTTCCATTTCTTCGCCAAGCGTTGGTTACGAATGGAACGTTACCAATGGCACAAGAGGCTTTAGAGTAAGTATGTTTGAAGTTAACAGCATAATTCATATTGTTCCGCTGCAATTTGTTTTCCTAAAAAGTAACAGTGGTTTGCGAAGTGGTATCCTAAGACCAGAGATTGGCTTTGGTTTCGGAAGATTTAGCTTAAGTTATGCTTACAATCTTTTTTTTGGAAAGAATTTCGATATGCGCGAAAAGAATTTGGTAACACTTAAATTCGATTTCCCGATCGATAAATGGTACGAAACGGAGTTTTAATCTTATAGCTTTATTTTTCTATTGTATAAACCAATTCAAGATACTCTTTCTTTTGCTCTTGTAAAAACAGGTTTAATTTTTCTTCCGTTTCAAATTCTTCACTAAATAAAATTTCGCCATTGTAGTATGCATGTTGATTCATGTAAAATGAAACTTTGATAGTGTTTTTTGGATTTTCTTTTTCCATTTGAGCTAGTTCTTTTATTGTACTTAGGATTTAGCCATAAAAAAACCTCTTCCATTTGCATGAAAGAGGTTTGAGTAATATAAGTTTAAAATTATTTTAAACCGTTAACGCGCTTTGTAATTTGAGATTTCAAATTAGCAGCTTTGTTTTTGTGAATGATGTTACGTTTAGCTAATTTATCTAACATTGCAGATACTTTAGGTAATAAAGTAACAGCTTCTGTTTTGTTTTCAGTTGTACGAATTTTCTTTAATGCAGTACGTGTTGATTTAGCTTGGTAACGGTTTGCAATACGTTTTGCATCGTTTGATCTAATTCTTTTTTCTGATGATTTATGATTTGCCATTGTCTTATTATTATCTATTCTTAAAATTAAGGCTGCAAATATATCAAATTATTTTAATACAATAAGCAAAAAACTTATTTTTCTTGCAAAAGAGCCAAACTTTCAATTCTAACATAAATTAAGTACTTTTGCCGTAAATGTTGGTTTTACGTCAAATAATTGTAACTAAATCGCTAATTATCAGTTTTTTACTGTTTAATTCGTCGGTTTTTTCTCAAACTATTATTGATAAAAACATTTGTCCTAATGGTAGTTTTGAGAATTACAAGAAAAAGTCGGATAACATAAAAAACGCCATTCCATGGAAAGGTATAGCTACAGTGGATTATTACCAAAAACCATTGGCTAATGACACAGCTGCGCAAAAAGGCGCTCGTACAGGTGAATGTTATGCTGGATTGCGTTATCAAAAAAAATACAAAGAGTTTTTAGAAGTTAAGCTAGCCGAGCCATTGCGCCGTGGTACAAAATATCAAATAGAGTTTTATGTACGTTTAGCTTTTTGGAGTAATGCAACCCTAAAGGAGTTTGGAGCTTATTTTAGTAAAAACGGTTTTAAAGGATTTCAAGGATTTGAGAAACAAAATTTAGTAGATACAATAGCTAAAAAAGGAAGCTTAATTGGGGGCTACAAATGGATTAAAATAACGGGTGTTTACCAAGCTGGTGGAGGCGAAAAATATATTGCTTTGGGTAATTTTGAAGATTCGCGTAAGGCAATGCAAAAATTAAATATTTTTAAACCTGGCTTTAAGGAAGCTTATTATTTTGTGGATGATGTTAGCCTAAAAGCCATGAAAAACCCTGAGGATGAGATAAAGATTGTGGTAGTTGGAAGTTCTTACGAAAAAGACTCGGTTTTGCAAGTAAAGCAGGATATTCATGTGGGTGAAAAAATTACATTAAGAGAAATTAATTTTGAAAAAGCCCGCTCTTATATAACTCCTGAGTCGTATGGAGAATTGAACAAGTTTGTACAATATCTATTACGTCATCCTAGTTTTCAAATTCAAATTAATGGGCATAGTGATAATACTGGTTCGGCTAAAAAAAATCAAAAGCTTTCAGAAGACCGAGCCAGAGCTGTATTTGAGTATTTAATTGAACATGGAGTTCAAAACAAAATGTTTTACAAAGGTTATGGAAACACGCAACCTATTGCCACAAATGATACCGAAGAAGGAAAGGCAAAAAACCGCCGAGTAGAGTTTGAAATCATTAAAGAATAGCTTATAAATCTCTTTTCTCATAGGTATTTTACACAAATTTGTTTATCAAAAAATAATACCATTATATCAAATAAAATTTTATTTTTGTTATCCTTATTTGCCATGATGAATGGCATTTTTATTTATTAACGTTTATCTATAATGAAAACAGAATTGATTACTAAATTAGAAGAGATATTGGCTACATCCGATATCAGTGCGGTTGCTAACTTGGCGAAAAACCTTCAACGCGATTATGAGAAGCAACTAACCATCGACATTGAAACTGCAAAGCAGGAATTTGTGGATGAAGGCGGAAAAGCGCGCGACTTTAACTTTACTAAATCGGCCGAAGACGAGAAAATTATTCAACTTTTCGAAAGAATTCGTAAACGTAAAAAAGAAGACGAAGAAAAACTTGCCGTTGAACAAAGCAAAAATTTAGAAATTAAACAGTTAATCATTAAAGATATTAGTGATTTAACCAAAATGGATGCAAGCATTGGTAGTGCATTCAAAAAGTTACAGGAACTACAAGCTAAATGGAAAGAAACAGGTGCTGTTTCTCCGCACAAATACAAAGAAGTTCAGGCGGATTATAGCAAGGCTGTTGAAGATTTCTTTTACAACGTAAATATTTTTAAAGCTCTTCAAGATCACGATTTAAAACGTAATTACGATTTAAAAGTTGAGGTAATTGCTAAGTTTAAAGCTTTAGCGGATAATAACAACATTAAGGATGTTGAGCAATTAATTAAAACTTACCGTAACGATTGGGAAGAAATTGGGCCTGTGCCTCAAGATAAATGGGAAACAATGAAAGTGGAGTACCGCGATGCTGTTGATGCACTTTACGCTAAACTAAAAGCTCATTACAACGCTTTAGAAGAAGTAAGAGAAACGAATTTAGCTTCTAAAAAAGCTTTATTAGAAAAGGCTAAAGGTATTGTTGAACATACTCCTGAGAATGAAAAGGAATGGAAAGCAAAAACAGAAGAGTTAATTGCTTTGCAAACTGAATATAAAATGATTGGTCGTACCGAACAGAAAGCTGGAGACGAGGTTTGGAAAGAATTTCGCCACGTTTGCGATTCTTTCTTTGATAAGAAAAAGGATTTTTATGCCGTATTAAAAACCAAGTACGATGAAATTAAAAAGAAGAAGTTAGCTCTAATTCAGCAAGCGGAAGATTTACGTGAGAGTACAGATTGGAAAAATACTTCTGAAAAATTAATTAAAATTCAAAACTCTTGGAAAGCTTTGCCATCTGCTGGTGGCGATGAGCAAAAGTTGTTTTTACGTTTCCGTAAGGCTTGCAACACGTTTTTTGAAGCAAAACAAAATCACTACTCTGCGCAAGATGCTAGTTTTGAAACGAATTTAAAAGCCAAAGAAGAAATTTTAGCTCGCATTACAGCTTACTCCTTAACAGGCGATGAGCAAAATGATAAAACAGCTTTACGCACTTTTAACGAGGAATGGACGGCTGCAGGGATGGTTCCTTTTAAAGAGAAACAACGCGTAAACGATGCATTTTACAATAAGTTAGATGAATTGTACAATGGTTTAAACTTAAATAAACAAGAGAAATTTGTTTTAATGTTTAAATCAAAAGTAGATAAGTTAAGCAACAGCGAAAGCCCTGAAAATGCTTTACGTAAGGAAAGTGAGTATTTGAAAAAACAAATTGACGAAATCAATAATAACATTCGTACTTACGAAAACAATTTAGGATTCTTCAAAAGCTCAAAAGGTAAAAACGATTTTATTACTGAAATCGAAAATAAGGTAAATGTTGAAAAGGCTAAAATTGCCGATTTCAAAACCAAACAAAAAATGGTGAATGAAGCAATAGCAGAATTAAGAAAAGCAACTGAGCAACCAAAAGCTGAGGCTTAAAAATTAAATTAAAAACGTATATTTATCGCCCAATAAAAAAAGTATTATGAACTACGATGTAATTGTTATAGGAACTGGCCCTGGTGGATATGTAGCTGCTATTCGCGCTTCGCAACTAGGTTTAAAAACAGCGGTAATCGAAAAGGAAAGCCTTGGAGGTATCTGCTTAAACTGGGGTTGTATCCCAACTAAGGCTTTATTAAAAAGTGCTTCAGTATTTGAATATTTAAATCATGCAAAAGAGTATGGTTTAAGTGCAGATAATATCAAAGCTGATTTTTCTGGTGTTATCAAACGCAGCCGCGATGTAGCTGACGGAATGAGCAAAGGAATTCAGTTTTTAATGAAGAAAAACAAAATCGATGTTATCAATGGTTTTGGTAAAGTAAAAGCGGGTAAAAAAGTTGAAGTTACTGCTGCCGATGGTAAAGTAACCGTTTACGAAGCTAAAAACATTATTATAGCAACCGGTGCACGCTCTCGTCAGTTACCAAACTTACCACAAGATGGTAAAAAAATTATTGGTTACCGCGAGGCAATGAGCTTACCAAAACAACCTAAATCATTGGTAGTTGTTGGTTCTGGCGCTATCGGTGTTGAGTTTGCTTATTTTTACGCAACTATGGGAACTAAAGTAACCATTGTTGAGTTTATGCCAAACATTGTTCCGGTTGAGGACGAAGAAGTATCAAAACAATTAGAAAAATCATTTAAGAAAATTGGCGTTGAAATTATGACAGAAGCTTCTGTTGAGAGCGTTGATACGAAAGGTGATTTAAGTAAAGTAAATGTAAAAACTAAAACCGGTAATGTAGTTTTAGAAGCTGAGGTAGTTTTATCTGCTGTTGGTATCGAAACAAACATTACAGGAATTGGTTTAGAAGAGGTAGGTATTGCTACTGATAAAGGTAAAATTTTGGTAGATAAGTTTTATCAAACCAATATTCCGGGATATTTTGCAATTGGAGACTGTACTCCAGGGCAAGCTTTAGCTCACGTTGCAAGTGCCGAAGGAATTATTTGTGTTGAGAAAATTGCGGGTCACCACCCAGAGGAATTAGATTACAAAAACATTCCGGGTTGTACGTATTGCACACCAGAAATTGCAAGTGTAGGTTATACCGAAAAAGCTGCTAAGGAAGCAGGATATACTTTAAAAATTGGTAAGTTCCCATTCTCAGCAAGCGGTAAAGCAAGTGCTTCGGGAGCAAAAGATGGTTTTGTGAAACTAATTTTTGATGCTAAATATGGCGAATTATTAGGAGCTCACATGATTGGATCGAATGTTACGGAAATGATTGCTGAAATTGTTGCTGTTCGTAAACTTGAAACAACAGGGCACGAATTGATTAAAACAGTTCACCCTCATCCAACCATGAGCGAGGCAGTAATGGAAGCTGCCGCTGCGGCATATGGCGAGGTTATACACTTATAAATAAAACTCCAACACTTATTAAAGGCTTAATTCGAATAGGATTAAGCCTTTTTTATTTCATCGTTAAATCTGTGTTATTTATCTAAAAAGCCATTTTTTTTAGCTCAATATTGCCTATTTTTAATAAATAATAATGCCCTATGACACAAGTTATACAAAAAATTAAAAATCTATATAAAGTTGATGACATTAACGGTCTGCAAAAAGTTTTCTTTTGGTTTTTTTTAACAATGTTTGCTGTTACTTCGCTAATTTTTATTAATTTAGCTATTTAAGCCCCGAGATGAGATTTTTATTTATACTGTTTACTTTTTGTTTCTCCTTTGTCAGCTACGGACAATATTTTATGAAGAGGAATGCCTGGAAAAAAGAAAGGCACGAGATTTATTTAGGCGGTGGTATTTCCAATTTTTTAGGTGATTTAGGTGGTAAAGATAGAATTGGTACTGATTATAGCTACGCTGACTTAGAATTTTCATTAACACGTCCATCTGCAACATTAGGTTACCGTTACCGTATTTCGCGTAATTTTGGTTGGAGAACTGATTTTGCCTATTTAAAACTATGGGGAAATGATAAGTTAACTGCCGAGCCATTCCGCCATAACAGAAATTTACATTTTAAATCAAATGTGTTTGAATTAAACACAAATATTGAGTACGCTTTTATTTACGAACACAAAGGAAATCGTTATCACGTAAAACATACCTTAATTCGTCGTTATAAGGCTTATAACAACTACTTTTATGTTTCGGGTGGGGTTGGAATGTTTTATTACAATCCAAAAGCAATGTATAACGGAACTTGGTATGCTTTGCAAAAGCTAGGCACCGAGGGACAAGGTTTGCCGGGCGGACCAAGAAAATATCGACGTATTTCTGTTTCAATTCCTTTGGCTATTGGAACGCGTTTGGCCATAAATAAAAAATGGACCATTGGTATTGAGTATAATTTCCGTAAAACATTTACCGATTATATTGATGATGTTCACGGAGTATATTACGATAATGCTGCTATTGCAGCAGCAAAAGGACCCGTTGCAGCCGCTTTAGCCGACCCAAGTTTAAACGAGATACCAAATGCCACAGCACCAAACGGCGATGGAACAGGAGCACAGCGTGGTGATAAACAAAAGGATTCATACATGGCCCTAGAGTTTAAAATTGGTATGTTTATCAAGCAAAAGAAAAAAGGTTCTTCTCGCTACAGAGGAAGTAAATCTAAGTTTTAAATTCTTTTCATATTGTTCGTAACGCTCCATTGGATTTGGAATTCTGATGTGCAAATTAGGTGTTGGGATTTATATCTTGTAAATATCAATTAAACGTAACAGAAACCTATATAAGCTATAGAATGATTATTAAACGAAGTCAATTAAAAAATCTCAGATTTCAATCTAGTGTAATAATAATTGTAATTTGTGCATTCTCTTTATTCTTGAATTCTTGTGGTAGCAGGGAGGAAAATGCTCAAAAAACGACCAAGATAAATCCAAATATTTCGCAAGACACCATAATTGATGAAATTTATTATTATGATTTAGGAAAAAAACAAATGGCTGAGCTTAAATATACGGAAGCAATAAAGTGTTTTGATAAGGCTATAGCAATAAATTCAAATATTGCTGAATTATATTGAATAAGGGGGAGTGCGAAATCAATGACTGTTGATTATAATGAAGCAATAAAGGATTTGGATACTGCAATTTATTTAAGCCCAGATAATTTATCATTGGTTGTATCTAGAGGGTCAATTAAATTTAATGCGGGTTTATATAACGAAGCTGTGAACGATTTTACTTTTGTAATAGATAGTGATGCGAATACTTATTCTGAGGCATATTTTAACCGTGGAGTAGCGAAACTAAGGTTAAATTTAAAGGATGCAGCCTGTAAGGATTTTTATCTCGCAAAAGAAAAAGGATATAATAATGCTGATTTAATGATAAGTCAAAATTGTAAGTAAACGAGTTAAAAAACTATAGTTAATAGCATTGAATATTAATAAAAATGTTTCAAAAGAAAGGCTTTCTTCTATTATTTTTTATTTATGCACTCTTCCAAACAAGTTTAGGGCAAACAGATTCTACCATTTTTGCCAATTTTTTTTATGGGATTCATTGTAATGGGATATATTTTCAATCTAATGATAGTATAAATGGTAAATGTATATGTAGCACCAACTATTATGTTTTAAAAAGAGATTTAAAAGATTCTTTACTTTTTAATTTTAAAATGTTTTCAGTAAGTAATCAACTGCAAGAAAAAGGACAATTTAAAGCGATGGAGCCAAGGATAGCAAAAATCTATAATTCAGATGCTTTTTTCAATAGTGATACAACTTCAATTTCGGACTTGAAACCAGATTGTATAATTAAATTTTACGATTTAGAAAAGATAGGAAAATGGTATTACTATAAAAATAATAAAGTTGCTAAACGTAAAAAACATCACCCAATTTATAATTACACAGAACGAAACAAAATTAGAACTGAAGAGTTGAAAAAAAAGTGCGGCACTCGTTAGCTCAGATTCACAATTCTTAAAAACACAACAACAATAGTTAATTTACTAAATTTTCGTAAATTTAAGTGTATTTAGTGTTTGATTGGAAACCATAGAGACTTGGGATATTAATTTTTATGAAAAAAGTCGTTTTATTTATTCTGTTTTTTATTGCTTTTGCATCCTATTCGCAATTGATTCCTGCTAAAATTGATAGTGTGAAAATATATTACTTTGAAAAGGGAACTCATACTATTTTGAATTATGATGAAGAGCAATTCAGAACGA
>CAZRUA010000074.1:0-18043 GCA_964603125.1 uncultured Flavobacteriaceae bacterium
CAACAAAATTAATTTTGCTATACAAGCCAGTGCAGCTCTAATTGAATTATTAAAGAAACAAAGAGATGCAATCGGTTTAAGCACTTTTTCCGATCAGATAGAACTACATTTAAATGCAAAGGCTAGCCCAATGCATCACAAGCTTTTGTTTGCCGAACTAGAAAAGCTCATGGAAGCTCATAAACCCGAAAACAAAAGAGGTACCTCAGCCGTTGATGCACTAAATCAAATTGCCGAAGTAGTTCACAAACGTTCATTAGTTGTTTTATTTAGCGATATGTTTGATTCAGCTAATAATAACGAAGCTATTTTTTCGGCTTTACAACATTTAAAACATAAAAAACATGAAGTTGTTTTATTTCATGTAACAGATAAAAAATCAGAATTAGATTTTGACTTCGAGAATCGTCCACATCGCTTTATTGACATGGAAACGGGCGAAGAACTGAAACTAAATCCTAACACTATTAAGGACAGCTATACCAAACAAATAGCTGAATTTACACAGGACTTAAAACTTAAATGTGGTCAATACAAAATTGATTTTGTTGAGGCCGATATTAATAAGGGCTTTGACCAAGTTTTGTACGCCTATCTAGTAAAACGTCACGCTGTAATCTAAAAGAGCCACCCATTGAATTCCTATTAAATGTTAAATAAATAAATTTTGTTTAACTTTTTAATCAAATTATTAAACAATTTACTATCTTTGTTTAATATTTTAACAAATAAGTTAAACAAAATGACCGAACAAGCGTCCATCTTTAGAGTAGAACATTTTAATTCAGCGCATCGCTTACATAACGATAACTTAAGTGCTGAAGAGAATCAAAAGTTGTTTGGCAAGTGTAATAATCCCAATTACCATGGTCATAACTATAAACTCATAGTAAAAATAACTGGTGATATTGACCCTGTAACAGGATATGTAATTGACACGAAAATACTATCTGATATCATTAAGGAAGAAATACTAGAGCGTTTCGACCATAGAAACTTAAATATAGATACAGTAGAATTTGCCAATTTAAATCCTACAACAGAAAACATTGCAAAAACAATTTATCAAATCATTAAATCTAAAATTGAATCGAAATACACCCTAAAAATTACTTTATATGAAACAGAAAGAAATTATGTTGAATTCCCAGCTTAATGGCAGCGGAATTGACTTGAGCGAATTGAGTATTGAAGAAATTGGTGACGAACATATATCAACAAGTATTGACACGCCTATGCTTGAAAATGCTTTTGAAAAAAGCGATGAAGAGAAAAAAACAATAATTGCCAAACACTTTAGAGCTATTATGGAAACTATGGGCTTAGATTTAAGTGATGATAGCTTAAAAGGCACACCAGACAGAGTTGCAAAAATGTATATTGAAGAAATTTTCTCTGGCTTAAATCCTCAAAATAAACCAAAGATTGCCTTGTTTAACAATACCTACAAGTACAATCAAATGCTAGTAGAAAAAAATATTACTTTTTTTAGTAACTGCGAACATCATTTTGTTCCAATATTTGGAAAAGCCCATTTAGCTTATATTTCATCAGGTAAAGTAATTGGCTTATCAAAATTGAATCGTATTGTAAGTTATTATGCAAAACGTCCTCAAGTTCAAGAAAGATTAACTATGCAAATAGCAAATGAGCTTAAAGAAGTTTTAGGCACCGAGGATGTTGCTGTAATTATTGATGCCAAGCATATGTGTGTATCGTCACGTGGAATTAAGGACATCAATTCGTCTACAGTAAGTTCTTACTATGGTGGAGTATTTGAGCAAGAAAAAAATAAAAGTGAGTTCTTAAAATACTTATCTCTTTCTACAGAATACTAAATAAAAAATTTCGGGGAGGTGTTTCTATCATCTGTTGTTTGTGTTACGTTTGTTAATGGATTGTTTGTTAGCCTCCCCGATTTAATCTTATACTAAAATCCAACTCTACAATATTACATTTTCACTCTGCGATTGATATGATTTCTTTAAATCAAATATTCAAAAGAAAAAAGACTTATTTCACTAAGTCAAACTGCTAGTTTACCAAGTAGTGCTATTTATCGAACTATTGAAGTTTCATCTTTGTGTTGTAATTAAAACTATCAACATGAAAAAAATAGCCACTTCCCTACTAGTTATTCTACTTGCTTCGCAATTATCAGCTAAAAGCTTTTATGAACAACTTTGCGAATTCAATTTTAATTGGAAAAATTACAAAAGCATTGCTCCTGAAGGAGATGCAAGAGTATTTAAGTCCGATAAAGAATATATTCAAGCTCATTTAGGCTGCGTATTACCCATTTTAAGAAGTAATCCAACTTTAAACTTAAGCTCCGATGAATTAAAATCAAGAGCCCACCTTATTGACCTATTAGATGAATACAGAGCAAAGGGCAAATTTCCTATGAATTATTACCGCAACGAAAGAATTCCTGTTTTTATCGACGAACATCAAACACATTGCGCAGTAGGCTATCTAATGCAACAAACTGGTTATGAAAATTTAGCACAACGCATAGCTGCTAAAGATAACTATGTTTGGGTAAAGGATATAAAAGATCCTGAAGTAATTGAATGGCAAAAAAACTCTGGATTAACAATAGAAGAGTTAAAGTTAATTCAAGGCGCCTATTTTTCTTATATGCCGGATGCATTCACACATCCCAACAGAATTGAAATACCTCAAAAACCAGAAGTAATACTAGCCTTCTTCGACAAAAATAAACACAGTAAAAAGCAGTCGGTTTGGCTTATGGGAGAAGGTGAAAATGGCGTTTTAAATGGTAAATGGATACAAAACTACTCCGAAACTTTACCTTGGATAGTTGGTTATTATGAAAAAGGAAAAAGAACTGGGCAATGGAAAGAGTATTATCAAGGAACAAATTTACTATGCCGAACTGAAAACTGGAGAGACGACAAACTAAACGGGACCCGCAAACGCTTTAGTCGTGATGGAAAAATAATTGAAGAAATATTATTTAAAGATGGAAATGCAATAACGAAAACTAATTACGATTTTGATGACTCTCTTACTTATATAAGAAAACCTTTGGATTCGACATTGGTTTATACCGAAATATATACGTTTAACGGTTCATTAATAGCTTGTGGTCACGAAAAAGTTTATAATCCTGGTAACTTACTTTGGTTTCAAAACATTGAACTTACGGCTTTAAACACAATGTCTATTTCAGCACGTTCTGCTCCATCCTATTCAAGCATCCAAAGCTTTAATTATGGTGGTGATTTTCGCCCTATCAGATCATTTACATCTCCTGCCTTAGTTGAATACAAAAAAGAAGGTGATTGGAAATATTACAAGGAATACAATGTAATTCGCCCAAAATTAAAAACAAATTCAGTACAGGAGATTTTAAGTAGAGATTATCCTCATTACGCCAATGCATTATTTCTGAATGTAAAAATGTTTGATGATTTGAAAATAAAATCTAGCTACGATTCAATACTAATTTCCTACACTGATGACGTACTACAAGACTTTTATGGCTATGGCGAACAAGATTATGCGCATTTAAGAATACATTATTACGCTCCTACAAAACTTAACGAACAAATTTGGGATATGAATTCTAGGTCTATATATGATTTTCCAAGGATACAAATTATAGGTCAATACAATAAAAACAAAGAGAAAACAGGAACATGGAAATATTATGACAAAAACCAAACACTATACAAAACCGAAACCTTTATATTACCGCGTAAAGAAGAGGATGATATAACTGGATACTAAATAAAAAGTTCAACTTTAAATTAAAAAAATGCATAAATCAATTTTTATTTTTTTATTTCTGGTTCCTTTATTCTCTTTTGGACAGTCTCCTTATTTAGGAGAATCAGAGCCTACAGGAGAACCTGATATTTATTATTACAAATTTTATAACGACATTCAGATGATCGAGATTGATTATTTATCTGCTTACAATCGAAGGATAAGTTATTTAGAACGAACTCAGCCGCGAGGTTTAACATGGGAAATGGTGCTTGGTCCTTCACTCCCAAACGTGTATCTTTTTAGAAATGTAAATGGTGAAATTGTAAAAAAATACGGAAGCTTCTATAATACAAAGCTACTTACCGTTCAAAAATCATTAACAATATCTAAGACTCACAATTCATTTGACTTACAACTTGGATCTGTTCTAGGCTTCTCACAAATTTCAACCAGATACTTTCCCTACTACTTAATTGGAAGTAAGTCAAAAAATGGGTCAGGTAGTTTCGGGCTTATAGATAGCTTAGGAAATGAAGTTTTAACAAAAGAATATGACCTAATATGGAAAAATGATAAGACATTCATTACAAGAAAAGGCAATACCAACGAATTAAGAGATATAGATTTAAAAGTAAAGTTCAGTAGTAACGAATTTAGCTTACAGCCGTCACAATTCAATATAGGATTTACAGACATTATTAGAGACGGGAAATGTGGCTTAATGGATTCTACAGGGAAAATGACTATACCTTGTGAGTACGACATGTTGATTGATAGATTTAATGAGTTTGGTCTTGCCAAGGTGCAAAAAAAGAATAAGGTAGGTTTTGTAAACACTAAAGGTGAAATTGCAATCGAGTGTAAATATCAAAATGTAGGAGATTTTAGCGATGGATTGCTAAATGCTAGGCTTAACGATAAGTGGGGTTACATTAATGCGAATGGCAAAACGGTTATTCCGCATAAATACGAAATTGGAATCTCATTTATTGAGGGTTTAGCGCGAGTTGCGAAAAGAGAAGCTGAACAATATTATTTTGGTTTCATAGACCATAAAGGAAATGAAGTAATAGCTCTCACCTATTCAAATGCAACAGATTTTACCAATGGCATTGCTGAAGTTATGAAAAATGGTAAATGGATAAAAATTGATATTAACGGGATTGAGAAAAAATAAAAAAGCGTGACATTTTTGAACTTAACTTTAAGGTAATAAATTACAATCTTACAAAACAGAGAAACTAAAATACGAACCAACAAATTATTACTTATCAAAATCAAATACAGATTCGAGTTTATTAAAGTTAAGAATCCTGAAGAACTCGCTTTCAAATTAAATATGAAAATAGCAATATGAAATTTTACAAAATTCTCCCGTCATAATTTTTCATACTATCTAGCTGCACCAAATCAAATATTGATTATTCCAACTTAACAATATCATCATATGTTTTGTATTCACTTCTACTAATTGTATAAACTGGACTTCCTGTAGCATCATTAATTAATCCTAAACTATCATTTTTTGCAATCGGAAAATGAATTTGATATACTCTTCCATCACCCAATTTAATCCCAAATGTTTCTACTGAATTTACAATGTTAACAGATTGCTGCACGTATTCAAACTTCCTGATATTTCCTGAACTATCCTTTATCGTAAAGCTTTTTGCATCAAATACAATTTCATTTTTGGCTCCAGTTAAATCAATAGCTTTCCATTTTCCTCTATACTGAACAGAGCCCTTGCAGGCAATTAAGAAAATTGCACAAAGGCAACTCATTAAAACAATACTTTTTCTCATTAAATCAACTTATTATTCATAAAACACCCCAACACAACCGCTTGAGTCATATTGGGGTGTTTACTTTAATTTTTTAAATTTTACTTAGCTAAACTTTTTTCTTTATGCTTTTGCAATTGTGTTTTTAAGGCTGCAGCGGCTAAATCAGTTGCTTCTTCAAAAGTATCACATTGTTTTTTAGCAAACATTTCGTTTCCTTTAATTAATAATTTAATTTCGGTTATTTTATTCTTGTTATCATCTGCCTTATCAATACGCAGCATTACTTCGGCACTAACTATATTTTCGTAAAACTGAGTTAGTTTATTTACTTTATCTTCAATAAAACTTAGTAATTTTTTGTCTGCATCAAAGTGCAATGATTGAATGTTAATTGTCATGGCTTTTAGTTTTATGCGCGAGGGTGCGCTTGTGAATAAATTGCTTTTAATTTTTCAACGGTATTGTGCGTATAAACTTGTGTTGCTGATAAATTTGCGTGTCCCAATAACTCTTTCACAGCATTTATATCACTTCCGTTGTTTAACATATGTGTTGCAAATGTATGGCGCAACACATGGGGGCTGCGTTTAGATAATGTACTTACATAACTTAAGTTTTTATGAATGGATGAATAAACATATTTTTCGCTTAATACTTTTCCTTTGCTACTAACTAATAATTCCTCTGAAACAAAATTTAGATTCGCTTTTTCAATTTTATAATCCTCTATTAATTTCACCAAATCCTTTGCAATAGGAATAATGCGTTCTTTATTACGTTTACCCAAAACTTTTATTGTTCCAGAATAAACATCAATATTCTTTTCCTTTAAATAGATTAATTCGCTGCGTCTAATTCCTGTTTGATAAAGTAACTCGAAAATAAGTTTATCTAAAATTCCCTTATAACTATTATCAAACATTGGTTTTCCATTCACCAAAACACCATCGCCCATTTCATTCATGCTATCTTCATCCACAAAATTTGGCAGACGCTTCTTTGTTTTAATAACTGGTAGTTTATTTAATGGATTCTCAACGATAAGTTTATTTCGAAGAGCATATTTATAAAACCCTTTTAGTGAGCTTATTTTACGGGAAATACTTCTATTGGCAAGTTTATTAGCTGATAATTCAGCAATCCAGGAACGGACAAAACTAGATTTAACACCTAAAATCGAATCAAATTCGTATTGAGTTTGAACAAAATCAGAAAATTGATTTAAATCATTTTGGTAAGAAAGGCATGTGTGTGCTGAATACTTTTTTTCGAATTTAAGGTATTCAATAAAGTTATTTATCTCAGCACTTACCATAAAAAAAAATTACTTTCAACTACGAATTTACATATATAAATTCATAATTGAAAGTAATTAATGGTAAATATTCTTAAAAAAGAAGATTATTCTTCGATACCTTGTTGTAATTTTTGCTTGTAAACCGCTTTAATAACCGTTTGACGGTTTTTAATTGACGGCTTAGTGAACTTTTGACGCTCACGTAATTGCTTTACAACACCAGTTTTTTCAAACTTCTTTTTAAATTTCTTTAGAGCTTTTTCTAAAGTTTCTCCTTCTTTTACTTGTACAATTAACATTATAATATTTTTTTATAATTTTTTTAGGGACGCAAATATATAACTTTTTCTGGAAACAAAAAACTTAATTTACTAAAAACACTTAAAATATCCTCCAAAACTTCCAATTTTCTCGATAAATTAGTACTTTTAGGCTTTTGTAAATATCAATATGGCTAAAGAAAAATCAATTTTAAACGATAAATCAATTAGTTTTTTAACAAACTATTTAAATAACCCTTCTCCAACTGGATTTGAAAGTGAAGGTCAGAAATTATGGCTAAACTATATTCGCCCTTATACGGACGAGTATTTTGTTGACACTTATGGCACAGCCGTAGCAGTTATTAACCCTACTGCGCCTTACAAGGTGGTGGTTGAAGCCCATGCCGACGAAATTAGTTGGTTTGTGCATTACATTACCAAAGAGGGTTTTATTTACTTGCGTCGTAACGGTGGTTCAGATCATATGATTGCACCTAGTAAGCGTGTAAATATTCATACAGATAAAGGAATTGTTAAAGCTATTTTTGGCTGGCCAGCTATACACGTGCGTGATGCGGCTCGCGAAGAAGCTCCGAGTTTAAAAAATATATTTTTAGATTGTGGTTGCAAATCTGATAAAGAAGTTGCTGAACTAGGTATACACGTTGGCTGCGTTGTTACTTACGAAGATGAGTTTATGATTTTAAACAAAAACTTTTTCGTAGGTCGTGCGCTAGATAACCGCGTGGGAGGCTTTATGATTGCAGAAGTGGCACGTTTATTAAAAGAGCAAAAAGTTAAATTACCTTTTGGTTTATACTTTGTAAACTCAGTTCAGGAAGAAGTTGGTTTACGAGGAGCAGAAATGATTACGCAACGAATTAAACCTAATGTAGCTATCATTACAGATGTTACACACTGCACACAAACACCGATGATGAGTAAAATTGCAAGCGGAGATATTGCTTGTGGAAAAGGCCCTGTTTTAACTTATGGTCCGGCTGTACAAAACAATTTACTTAACTTAATTATTGATACGGCTAAGAAAAAGAAAATAGATTTTCAACGCGCAGCAGCTTCAAGAGCAACTGGAACTGACACAGATGCCTTCGCTTACAGCAATGGCGGTGTGGCTTCAGCATTAATTTCACTAGCCCTACGTTATATGCATACAACGGTTGAATCAGTTCATCGAGACGATGTTGAAAACGTTATTAAGCTTATTTTAGAAAGCGTTAAAAACATTAAAAACAATCACGATTTTAAATACATTAAATAATTTTCGGATTCAGAATTAAAAGGTTCAGAATTGGTAAGTAAATGGCAATACTAGGTAGCATATTAAAAAAAGCAATTGAAATTAGAGGTAAACGAACACCTAAGGCTCAAACTGCATTTAAACAACAAGCTAAGGTTTTACGTAAATTAGTCAAAAAGGCTGAATTTACTGCTTTTGGCGACCATTATCATTTTTCGGAATTATTAAAAGAAAAGAATTTAATCAAAGCTTTTCGTAGCACAGTTCCATTGCATGATTACAACAGTATGTTTAAAAATTGGTGGTTTAGAAGCTTAAACGGAGAACCCTTTGTTACATGGCCTAATCACATCAAATATTTTGCCTTAAGTTCTGGCACCTCTGAATCATCTAGTAAGCATATCCCAGTAACACGCGATATGTTGAAAGCAATACGCAAAGTTAGCGTTCGACAAACATTATCACTTGCAAACATGGATCTTCCAAAGGAACATTTTGAAAAAGGTGTTTTAATGATTGGAGGAAGTACCCACCTAAACTACAATGGCACTTATTACGAAGGAGATTTAAGCGGTATTACAACAGGAAATATTCCGTTTTGGTTTCAACATTTTTATAAACCAGGTCCTGCGATTTCGCGTCACAAAGATTGGGAAAGTAAATTAACAGATATAACGCTTAATGCTTCTAAATGGGATATTGGTGTTATTTGTGGCGTACCTGCTTGGATACAAATTTTGTTTGAAAGAATAATCAAACATTACAATGTAAAAACCATTCACGATGTGTGGCCTAACCTTCGCATATATGTTCATGGTGGTGTGGCTATTTCGCCTTATTTAAATACATTAAATAAATTAACCGCTCAACCGCTTATATATTTAGATACTTACTTGGCATCAGAAGGTTTTATGGCTTACCAAAATCGTATTAATGATTTAGGGGCTATGAAACTAGTTACTGACAACGGTGTGTTTCATGAATTCATACCCTTTACGGATGAGAATTTTGATGAAGAAGGTGTGTTAAAACCAAATGCAAATGCATTAACAATCAACCAAGTTGAAGTAGATAAAGAATACGCCTTAATCATTTCAACAGTATCTGGAGCTTGGCGTTACCTGATAGGCGACACAATTAAATTCACAGATGTAGAGAATACTGAAATTATAATTACTGGGCGTACAAAACATTTTTTAAGTTTATGTGGAGAACACTTAAGTGTTGACAATATGAATAAAGCTACTAAATTAGTAGCTGATGAATTGAAGTTAGAAATAAACGAATACACAGTTGCACCTCTTAATTATGCAGGTTTATTTGCTCATCAATGGTACATTTCAGTAAATAAAGAAGTTGACGAACAAGATATTAAACAACGAATTGATAATCATTTAAAAATATTAAATGACGATTATAGAGTTGAGAGAAGTGCAGCGTTAAAAGACATTTTTGTAAAAGCTTTACCGCATCATGTATTTATGGATTTCATGAAAAGTAAAGGTAAAGTTGGATCACAACACAAATTTCCACGAGTACTAAAAGGCAAAATGCTTGAGGATTGGAATAATTTTTTAAAGGATAATAATTTAGTATGATGGAGTTAGTATTTAAGTTTTTTATTATTGTTTTGGTGCTAACGGTTTCCTTTGGTCCTGGCTTCTTTACATTAATAAACACTTCAATACGTTACGGTTTTAAATTTGGAGCTTACTTTGCCATTGGAGTTGTTTTAAGCGATTTATTACTTTCGGTTTTAGTTACTTTTCTTTTTTCAATTGGCGCTGCCAACTTCATTGAAGACGAGCAAAACAAAGCTTATTTTGGTTTAATTAGTGGTATCGCCCTTATTGTTTTTGGCATAGTTTTCTTTATGAAAAAAGAAAAACAAATTGATGGAGGTTTAGTATTAATTAATCCCAGTCCAATTTTTTTGGTGACCAAAGGTTTTTTTCTTAACCTTTTAAACCCTGCAGTTTGGGCTCTATGGTTAACCAATATCAGTACAATTGGCCCTGATTTTGGTTATTCTTTTCCTAAAATTATATTATTCTTTATTGCCATCTTACTAAGTGTGTTATCGGTTGAATTGTATAAAGCTTATTTAGCAGATAAAATCAAAAAATATCTCACACTAAGGTTTATGAATATTATAAATAATGTTACAGGTTTAGCCTTAGTAATAGGTGGCATTTATTTTATTTACGCTTATTGGTACAAGTAGTATGCACAAAGATTTTGAAGGGCTTAGAAACAAGCTAATTGAAAAAACAAGCTTCCCAACGGTTTACATGTTTAAATTTATAATACCAGCTAATAATGAAAAAATGGCAAAATTAGAAGCCATATTCTCAAGCGAAGCGCAAATTTCACATCGTGAATCATCGAATAAAAAATACATTAGTATAACAGCTAAAGAAGTTGTTTTAAATGTTGATGAAATTATTAGTGTTTACATTGAAGCTTCTAAAATTGAAGGTTTAATGGCTCTCTAATACTAATTTTTCAAAACCTACGTTAATAGATTTAAATTGCTAAAGAAACTCGACATATACATATTAAAAAAATTTATCGGGACTTTCATTTTCTCAATTCTCCTTATTAACTGTATTATCATCATTTTTGATATTTCCGAAAAAATTGATGATTTTATGGAAGCTACAAAACATGAAGTAATTTTTGATTATTACCTCAACTTCATTCCATTCATTATTAATTTAATGAGTCCGTTATTTACTTTTATTGCTGTAATTTTTTTCACTAGCAAAATGGCCTCTCGATACGAAACCGTTGCTATTTTGAGCAGTGGTATTAGCTATGCTAGGTTTTTACGACCGTATATGATTGGCGCTACTATGATTTTTTTATTTAGTCTTTATTCCAGCCATTTTTTATTGCCAAAGGCAAACTTTATTCGTCAGGCTTTTGAAGATAAATACATGAATAACATGTATCAAACCAAAGAAAATAATATTCATAGACAAATTGCAAAAGGAACTAATATTTACATTAAGGACTATTATAACCATAACAATTCAGCTAATAATTTTACCATTGAAAAAATAGTAGATTACAAACAAGTTTATTTTTTGCAGGCTGAAAATATTATGTGGGATAGCATAAAACATGAATGGATTATTAATAATTATTACGAGAAATTTTTAAACGTTAAAAAAACAGGAACAAACAGAGACAGCATGATTTTTGGTGCAACAAAAAGAATGGTAATGGAATTTACTCCAAAAGACATGCAGCGTATTGATAGTAAAGTTGACGTAATGACTTACCCTGAACTAAAAAAATTTATTGCTAAAGAAAGAGAAAAAGGTGCTAACGGAATAGAAAGATTTGAAGTAGAAAATTACAAGAGAACCTCACTACCATTTGCAACATTCATTCTTACCTTAATTGGAGTTTCTATTTCATCAAGAAAAATGAGAGGGGGAATTGGTATTCACATTGCTATCGGTCTATTATTGGCTGCTACTTACATCCTATTCTTGCATGTCTCATCCATATTTGCTGTAAATGGGGTTATTCCGAGTCCACTGTTTGCTGTTTGGTTACCAAACATTGTTTACTCATTTATAGCTGCCTATCTACTGAAAACAGCTCAAAAATAAGAGCTACTATAAACTTAACTCTACCGAAGGGTCCCAGTAATATTTATTAAAATTTACAATTTTATCATTTTCAACTTTAATTCCTTCCTTTTCCAACAACTCTTGCATCAAATAAGGAGTAGCAAAATGATGCTTGCCTGTTAGCATTCCATTTCTATTAACAACACGATGTGCTGGAACTTTCTTCTTTTGATGATGAGCCCCATTCATAGCATAACCAACCACTCGAGATGATTTGGCTGCGCTTAAATATTTAGCAATAGCTCCGTAACTTGTAACCCTTCCCTTTGGAATTAATCGAGCTACTTGATAAACCTGATCAAAAAAATCATTTTCCATATTAATCAATTAATAAATTACAACCTCTAATATCGCTGTTATCAAAACGCCCCATTATTTCAAAACTTCCATCGTTGCTTAGCTTACCTAAATCTTTAGTAGCAATAAAACTACAAGAATGTAAATTAGCTAAATCAATTACATTAATGCCACCATTTTTGGAGTTGGGTAAAATATTTAAAGGGTCATTAATTTCCCTTATCAAAATTTTCATCCAAGGCGGGCATACGAAAACCCCATCTCCTTTGCTATAAGCCTGAGACAATAACTCTGTCATACCATATTCCGAATGAATTTGCTTAACTCCCAACTTACTTTTTAAATGAGAATGCAATTCATATTTTAGCATTTCCTTGCGTTTTCCCTTCATCCCTCCTGTTTCCATTACAATAAAATTATCATCCAACTCAATATCCAATTCAGCTAAATCAAGTAAAGCGTATGTAACACCTAACAGCAAAGTTTTTTGCTTTGCCAACTTTAATTCCTGCAGTTTCTCTTTTAACTCATCATAATTATTCAAATAAAATCCACTATTACCATTATTCGATTCACGAATTAACTTATCTACCATATAAACAAGCGATGAACCTTTACGTTCTAAATAACTTGGCAACAGCCCAATTATGACGTAATCATTTATACTTCCGTAAAATATTTCAAAAGCACTTATAAAACTTTCCACGTAAATACTAATATCCGAAACATAGTGAGTACTTGTAATTTGGCCAGTTGTACCACTACTTGTAAACTCAATATATTTGGTTACGTCTGATTCGGAAATTACCTTTTTAGATTTAAAAAACTCAACGGGTAAAAATGGAATTTGCTTTAGAGTACTAATATTTTGAGGGTTGCAACCCAAGTAATCAACAAATGAATTGTAAACTCTATTTTTTTTAATTTGATGCTTAAAAATTTCTAAAGCAAGCTCTTCAAACTCTTGGTTTGATTGTATTGAAAATATTTGTTGCTTTGAAATATTCATCTTGTAAAAAACAAAATTATTGTTTAATTTTATACTGTAATGAAAAAGAAATTTTTAATTCTACTTTTTTTTAGTTTGTTGTTTTTTGCTTGTATTAAGAAAGACGAATATCCACCTGAACCTTATGTGGAGTACAAAGAATTTTATGTACTAAATAATGATTCAGCTATTTTCACATTGAAGTTTACTGATGGAGATGGGGATATTGGCTTAAGTTCGGATGATTTCCCTTATCCTACAGGAGCAGATGGTAAATATCACTATAACCTCTATATGGATTATTATTTTAAAGATACCGATGGAATATATAAACAATATGCAGAATACATTTCATTACCAGCTCCAGGCTATATAGATACAACACGTTTTAAATACAGAACACAACGCTTAGAATCAAAAGCTAAAAACAAATCATTAAACGGTGAAATAACTGTTCAATTAAATAGATTTCGCCCTTTAAATGCCCACAAATACTTTAAATACAAGTTTTATATCTACGACAGGTCAAAAAACATTAGTAATGTTGTAGAAACTCCTGAATTTTATTATCCATAAAAAAAGCGAAACACATTTCTGTATTTCGCTTTTGAAGGGTAAGTAATGGGATTCGAACCCACGACCCTCGGTACCACAAACCGATGCTCTAACCAACTGAGCTATACCTACCGTTTTGAGGGGACAAAAATAATCATTTTTTTGAAACGAGCAAAGCTATTTTATTAAATTTATTTTCGAGCTAGAACGCCTCGGCAATTGTGAAATAATAATTGGGCTTTCCTTCCGCAATACCAATATCCGCGCGTAAATTAATATTTTGCTTCTTATCAAAAACAAAACGTAAACCTCCACCATAAGTAAACTTAAAAACTTTAGCTAAATCGCCAAATCGTTTAGAAAAGGTGCCAATATCAGCAAAAGCAACCGCTCCAGCTCTTTTGTATACCTTTAATCGGTATTCTGCCTGTAAAATAGATACGTTATTGTCTCGATACCTACCTTCATAATAACCTCGCATTTTTTTTGCGCCTCCAATATTGGGTAATTGCAGAAAAGGCGTATTTCCCAAAACATTTTGTTGTAAATAATTAAGCGCTAATACCTGATTTTTGGCTAATTTAAAATAGGTTGTATACTCAATAGAAAATTTAGAAAACTTAAAATCACTTCCAATAAATTTAGAATCATTAGAAATCCATACTTCTATAAATTGGCCGTTGCTTGCATTCCAAATATTATCGCGGCTGTCGCATTTAAAAACCATTGCAAGGCTACTTACCAAGCCTCCTTTGCTCCCCTCTATTAAACCTGTTCTTAACTCCCCAGCTGAATCTGTTCGCGTAATTTCAATATTATCATAAGAATACCTAATACCTGCATAGCAGTATTTCTTGAGTCTCTTTAAAGCCGAAATTCGAATATGAGGATATTTTAAATCATACCGTTCTTTTTGCGATTGCTTTGAATTACCTATTCCCCAATAATTAAAATTATACTTGTAATAACCAATATCTCCATAAATATTATAAGCCTCGTTTTTAAGCCAAAGCTGAATAGGCATGTAAACTAATACCTGTTTCAATTGAGTATAAGCAAATCCCAACTGAACATTTTGTCGCCTAGTTTGTAAACTATCGTTTTTAAATTTAAAGCTAAACATGGAAGTTACGCCAACGCCTATTTTTGTTTCTGGAGCATAAAAAGCAACAGGGAAACCAAAAAACTTAAAACGCTTTTCGAGACTATCTTTTTGAGATTTTAAACTGAATGATAAAAGTAGAATCAAGGAAAGTAGAGTAAACCTTATCATTACATTAGATAAAATTAAGGTGCTACAGTAACTTGTTTATTCTTACGATGATATACATCTAAACTAATTAGAGCTGCAAGAAAAGACCAATATGGCAATGATAATTTATCTGTATCAAGGAAATTATTTAAAAAACCGTGTACAAAATAAGTGAGCATTCCCAAAAACAATCCTAAAATCAATAATCTAACATTTGGGTCTTGGGTTTCGTAATACATTTTAAAGCCTAAATAGCCTACATAAACAATTAAAGCTAAAACAAATACCAAGCCTAAAACACCTTGCTCGCAAAGTGGGCCGAGATACTCACTGTGAGAGTTTCCTCCATCACCAAAATTTGTACTTATAATAGTTCTTTCATTACTCTTTTGATATGGCGCATAGAAAAACTGATAAGTTCCTGGTCCAAATCCAAGTACTGGTCTATCTTGAAACATACGGTAAGCGCAACTCCAACGATTTAATCGCTCTAGGTTAGAAGCATCAGTTGAAATATTACTCATAGATGAAATATTTTTCGAAAAATCACCTTCTGAATCTGTGTCATTTCGATTAAGAGCTATGAGTATTTGATCCTGAAAAATAAAGAAAATAGAAAGTCCGGTAACTAGAGTGGCTATGATCGTCCAAAACTTAATTCTAAAACGCAATAAAACATAAACACCTGTTACAACTACCAAACTTAACCAACCTGCTCGCGCAAATGATAAAATAATTGCTACAATAAACACACTTAGCAAGATTATACTCGAGCTTCGTTGCCATAACTTCAAATCTTTACAAAACAACAAAGTTACATGCACTGGAATAAACATTGCTAATGCTGCACCATAAGCAGTATGGTCATTATAGAAAGGTGAAACAATCCAATCGGCTATCTTATGGTCAAATCTGAAAGAGGCATGCTTAGCTAAAGTGATAATACAAACAATAGCCATTGAAAAACTGTAAGCATAAATTAAGTTGTAAATATGTTTTTTATCTTTCATTAATAAAGTAAAAATAAAGTAACCACTAATTACAAACCATAATCGCGCTATAAAAGCTTTAATTGAAACTCCGATATCCTGACTAGTAAAGGAAGTAAACAACATCCAGCTTAACTGTATTAAAATAATAATAGTAAGCGGATGCTTTAAAATTGCTTTGGGACTAACTTTAAAACTTAATTCGTTTATAATATAAATTACCATTACAATAGCCATTAAAGGCTCTGACGGCAGACTTAAACCAAAACTCGATTTGATTCCTAATTCGCTTAAACTGATTGCTAGTGGAGTACTAAAAACTATTAGATAAACTAAAGTGTTTATGGAATAAATTGCCCAATAACCTGTTAGAATAGCTAATGGAATTAAGTTATATAAATAAAAATAACCCTTTTTATAAACCAATACATAAGCATCGCCTAAAATATATGCGACGATTAAAGCAAAAAAAAGTAACTTATTATTTAAAGATTTAATCAAGTTTACGAACTGAAGCGTTTGTAATAATTAAATATATAGCTGCTAAAGCAATAGCACTTAATGTAGCTATCGTAACAATTAACCAACGAATTGGGTAGCATTTAGCATCAGGCAAAGTAGGCTTGGAAACTACATTGGTGAATGTTAAATCAGAGTTGTACTCGAATAAATATTTCTGTTTTGCATCAATAAATCCATTTCGCACACTTAAATTCCCGTCAAATTTCCAACGTAATGATGTATACTCATGTTCTTTAGTTTTTAAACCTTCAATAGTTTTTTGATTGTCAGCACTTGGAGATTTACCTTCAGCCAATGCCTTACTCAAATACTTAGATTGATTCAAAACATCAAACATATTGTATTTATCCTTTAAAGCTTGCATACTATCCGCAATGGCTTTTATATTATTATCGCTATTAGCTAAAGCTTTATCTGAATTAACAACATATTCCTTTAAAGTAGCTCGTTTATTATTCTTAATTAAATCATTAACAGCCGCTAAAATACCTTCATTAATTTTCTTGGCCATTTCTGGCTCTTCATCAATTACATTAATTTCAACTGATTGGTATAAAGTTGGTGCTATACTTACGTTTTCCTTCCAGTATAAATTATATGCCTTTTTGTATCCAATTTGATTGGTATCAATGCCGTAATGTTTACCCAAATCCATTTTACGCAGCAATGTTTCCTTAATTTGATCGGATTCTAAATACTGTAACAACTGTTCTGTTGTTGATTCCTCTGATGTAGGACTTAAGTTAACAGGATAAACGATTGCATTGGATTTAAACTTTGGTTTAATTAAAAATGAGGCTCCCGATGAAACAACCGCAGCAATAGCAGCTACAATAATTATTGTTTTTCTTTTACCCCATAACATGGGAATAATTTTATGCGTCTCAAATTGAAATGAATTTTCCATTTTATTTAATTAATATTTTACAAAACGTAGTATAGATTTTATATTTATTAGGCCTATTGCTAAAGCCCACAAGCCACTAACACCGGCCATAATTACAAAGTTAATTCTCCAGTCGAAAGGTAATTTATGCGTAAAGTAGTTAGCTAACAACACCCCGATAACAAACAAAACAAGAAGTACAATCAAACGATGATTTACTCTGAATTTAAATATTTTACTAGCTAAGTAAAGTTGTATCAATGCTGTTAAACTTTGAGTGATTAATCCTGAATAAGCCGAACCTAAAGCTCCGTTATAACGGATTAAAATAACATTTAGTATAATATTAATGCAAATACCTGTTAAAGCCATCAAATTCAGCTGCTTAAGGTTACCGTTTGCCGTTAAAAGTGTTCCAAAAATATAAGTAGTTGAAACTGCCATAAAACAACTCATTAACACAGCAAAAACTGGTGCGCTATCCGTACTTCCTTTGTTTATTAAAGCTGTTAAATCTGCAGCATAAAAACTACAACCAATTGAAACGATAATAGCTGGTGTAATTAG
>CAZRUA010000075.1:0-280 GCA_964603125.1 uncultured Flavobacteriaceae bacterium
GCATTTGTGACTGTTGCTACTGAACCATTATTACTTACCCATGTTCCACCAGTTGTTGGAGATAAAGTTGTTGTTGAACCTGCACATATTGTTGATAAGCCTGTTATACTAACCGCAGGCAAAGAATTTACTGTTACCGCAGCTGTTGGCGCAGAAACACAACCTGTGGTTGAATTTGTAAATGTAAATGTGGCAGAACCTGCAGCAACGCCAGTTACAACTCCAGCATTTGTGACTGTTGCTACTGAACCATTATTACTTACCCATGTTCCACCAGTTG
>CAZRUA010000075.1:380-17645 GCA_964603125.1 uncultured Flavobacteriaceae bacterium
AGATAAAGTTGTTGTTGAACCTGCACATATTGTTGATAAGCCTGTTATACTAACCACAGGCAACGAATTTACTGTTACCGCAGCTGTTGGCGCAGAAACACATGTTGTTGCTGAATTTGTAAATGTAAATGTTGATGAACCTGCTGCAACTCCCGTTACAATCCCTGCATTTGTGACTGTTGCTACTGAACCATTATTACTTACCCATGTTCCACCAGTTGTTGGAGATAAAGTTGTTGTTGAACCTGCACATATTGTTGATAAGCCTGTTATACTAACCGCAGGCAAAGAATTTACTGTTACCGCAGCTGTTGGCGCAGAAACACAACCTGTGGTTGAATTTGTAAATGTAAATGTGGCAGAACCTGCAGCAACGCCAGTTACAACTCCAGCATTTGTTACTGTTGCAACAGATGCATTAGAGCTAACCCATGTACCGCCAACATTCGGCAATAAATTAGTTGTATTGCCTACACAAATTGTAGATAGACCAGATATATTTACTGCTGGTAATGCATTTACTGTTACTACTGTTGTTCCAACTGGCGAATTACAACCTGAAACTGTTGCCGTAACACTATATGTACCAGACATTGATGGCGTTGATGAGGGACGAGTTGGATCTTCTAATGGAGATACAAAAGAAGCCGGCCCAGACCAAGAATAACTTGCACCTGCAATTGTATTTGCAGTTAAGTTAATCGTGCCCCCTTCGCAGACAGGGCTATTACTTCCTGCCGTTGGAGTTGCGGGTATAGGGTTTACCAGAACTGTAACTATTTGTGTTGTTCCAGAACACGATGCTGAAGTAGAAATTGGGGTAACCGAATAAGTAACTGTTTGCCCAATTGCAGACGAATTAATAATTGTATTGTTAATTGTAGGTGTTGTCTGAGAAGTTAAACTCTCACCAGTGGTATTTGTATTGTCAGTTGCTATCCATTGAAAATTAGAAGGGAAATTTGCTATTAAAGCGTAATTTAATGCAGTACCAGAACAAATTGGAGAAATAACAGGATTACTTGTCATCGTAGGCTGAGGATTTAAATTAAGCGTAAACGTTTGAGTTGGTCCAGCACAGCCATTAGCTGTCGCAGTAACACTATAAGTAACAGTAGTAAAACTTGTTAAATTACTAACCACAACATCACTAATGGTTGAGCCTGTTTGCGAAGTTGTGCTTTCTCCTGTGGTACCAGCATTATCGGTTGCAACCCAATTAAAAGTTGAACCACCTATATTTGCAACTAAAGCTTGTCCTATTGCTACACTTGAACAACGAGTTACTCCGCTAGAACTTGTTACTGTTGGCAGAGGTTTAACTGTTACAACTAACGAATAGCTATTTCCTGCGCAAGAACCAGCAGTTGTAGTTATTGTGTATGTTGCTGTTTGATTAGTTAATGAATTATTTGTAAGAGTTCCTGTAATACTACTTCCTCCGCCACTTGTTCCGCCTGTCATACCACCTGTAACAGCAGGCGCTGCTGCCCAATTATATATTGTACCAGAAGGAACAATACCATCTGTTCCATTTATAGGAACGCTATTAAAAGCTACTCCTGAACATGTTGTAGCTACCATAGCACTAACATTGGGCTTTGGATTTACAGTAACTGTTAAAGTATAAAAATTACCTGGACATCCCCCTGTATTTGCCTGCACACTGTATGTCGCGGTTTGAGCAGTATTTGTAGGGTTAGTTAAAGTTCCTGTAACACTTGAACCAGCACTTGCAGCGCCACCCGTCAAACCTCCAGTAACTGCTGGTGCCGTCCATGAATAAGTTGTACCAGCAGGTATACTGCCGTTAGTTCCATTAACTGGAGTAGAAGTAAATGCTAAACCTGAACAAACAGCGCTTGTCATATTACTAACTGATGCAACTGGATTAACGGTTACTGTAACATTAAAGTTAGCTCCTGAACAAGTACCTGAAACAGGAGTTACAATATAAGTACCTGTTTGATTTGTATTTGTTGGATTTGTTAAAGTACCAATTACTGTTGCGCTTCCACTTCCAGTTGCTCCGCCAGTTAATCCACCAGTTACAGATGGAGCAGCCCACGAATACAAGGTACCTGCTGGCACAACACCATTAGTTCCGTTTACAGGTGCTACGGTAAATAAATTACCAGAACATGCACTTGTTGACATTGCATTAATAGCAGGTATTGGGTTTACTGTTACTGTAAAATTTGATGGGGCCCCTGCACCTGAACAACCAGCTGGAGAAATTGCATATACACTGTAAACTATTGTTTGCGTTGAGTTTGAAGATGAAGCAAGCGTATTATTAATTGTTGCTGTTGTTTGTGCTGTTAAACTTTCACCACTAACATTAGTATTATCGGCTGAGGCAACCCAGTTAAAAGTGCTACCTGCAATACTACTAACTAAAGTTTGATTAAGCGTTGTTCCGCTACATATTGTAGCAGAACTTGAACTTGTAATAGTTGGCAAAGGATTAACATTTATTGTTATTGAAGCTCTTGGCCCTACACAACCTTGAGGCGAAGTGGCCTCTACATAATAAGTTGTTGTGGAAGATAAAGCTGGCGTAGTGTAATTAGGTCCTGTAAAAAAACTAGAACCACCAGTAGATACCGTGTACCAATTAATTGTATTACCTGCTGAAGTACCCGTTAATGTAGTTGTTTGACCCGCGCAAATAGTTGTAGCCCCTGAAGTAGCTGGAGCGCCAGGTGTTGGATTTACTATTAACGTGGTGCTAGTGCTTCCATTATATCCTGTACAACCATTTACCCCATTTACAGTTAATGAAACGGTTCCAGCCGCAGTAAAATTTGCAGTTTGTGTTGTGGCTCCACCTGGGGTCCAAACATAACTATCTCCAGTTGGAAAGGCTGTTAAAGCCGTACTATTGCCACTACAAAATATTGTACTCCCCGAAATACTAACTGGGCCAGGACTAAAAGCAGCACAAGATGTGCCAATTACACCAGAATCTGTCATCCAATTGGAGGTTGTACCCGATAAAGTAAAACCATTTAAGGTCATGTTGTTCGCAGGAGAATTTCCAACATCAGTTAAAGTTGTTAGACCTGCATTATTTCCCCCACCAGTTCCTTGGTTAAAATTATAATAAGCTATCAAACCAATTTCCGCAGCTCCTGTTCCCGGTGCGCATGTTTTTCTGAAATTAATTTCATCAGCGCACAAGCCTCGCGACCAAAACCTTACTTCGTCGATAAAACCATTAAAGCGATCCGTTCCGTTTGTTCTAGCTCCAACTGTAAAACTACCAACTGGTGACAAAATAGTTTGAACAGGTTGACTTGAAATTAAAACTCCATCTGCATACAAATCCCAACGTGTTCCTTTTCGCGAAAGCGTTAAGGTAACGTATGTATTTAAAGGGACTACATATCCACCACTATACTCACCTATATTATTTCCTACCAAAAAAGCAAGACCCTGACCCGTTTTACTCACTAAAATACCACAACCACTGCCACCAGTTAATGCGTCATTACCGTTATACATAATCAATTGATCTACACCGGCCGTATATGAAGTCATTTTAACCCTGGCCTCAAAAGTAAAATCGTTACCTGTATAAAAAACAGGTGTTGAACAATAATTATCGATACCATCAAACCTTAATGAATTACCAACTTGAGAAAAACCGATTGTGGAATAAAACAACAGAAAAATAAAAACACACAAAAACTTAATAGTGCGAGAAAAGTACTTTAAAACCATAAATTTTGAAAAATTAAATTCTAAACTAAGATAAGGGTTTTTCCGAATATGACAAAACATAATATTTATCATCTCAAACACAAAAGCTAAAGTATTTTAAAGCAATATAATTTATATTTGTAGCCTTATTAAATACCTGGAAATGAATTATTGGCTTATAAAATCAGAACCTTTTAAATACAGTTGGGAACAATTTTTAAAAGATAAAAAAACTACTTGGGACGGGGTAAGAAACTACGCTGCTCGAAATAATTTACGAGCTATGAAAAAAGGTGATTTAGCTCTTTTTTATCATAGCAATGAAGGAATGTGTATAGTTGGAATTGCCAAAGTTGTAAAAGAAGCTTACCAAGACCCAACTACCGATGATACAGCATGGAGTGTAGTAGACTTTGCTCCGTTTAAAACTTTAAAAAAACCGGTTACTCTTGAAACAATAAAAGCTGACAAATTCTTTGAAAACATGGATTTAGTTCGCCTTTCAAGATTATCTGTGGGGACTGTAAAGCAGCATGAATTTGACAAAATAATGCTTTTAGCAGGAGAAAAGTAATGTCGTTTATTCAAAATAACGTTATAGAAAAAGATTTAGAAGTTTTAGCTAAAAAAATTTTAGACGAGCAAAAGAATATTCGCATCTTTTTATTTAATGCCGAAATGGGTTCTGGCAAAACAACTTTTATAAAACAACTTTGCAAAGAATTAGGAGTGAAAGATAATATGAGTAGCCCTACCTACCCTATTGTAAACGAATACTTAACAAAAACAGGAAATAAAGTCTATCATTTTGATTTGTACAGAATTAAAAACATCGAAGAATGCATGGATTTAGGAATGGAAGATTATTTATATAGCGGAAATTACTGTTTTGTAGAGTGGCCAGAAATAGCAAATAGACTTTACCCTGAAAACCATTGCACAATAACAATTAAAAAAGAAACCGAGCATTCTCGCTCATTTGAAATAAAATAAAATGATAAAAAAACTTCTAGCAATAGCTTTTGTACTTATCATTCAATCTTGCATAGTTGCGCAAGGTTCGTCAAATGTTAAATGGCATAAAAAAGCGACTTTTTCTTTTGCTTGGGGATATAACAGAAGTTTTTTTGCGCCAAGTACTATTCACTTAAGAAATGTTGATGGGGATAAAAATTTACAAAATCAATATGGATACTATGATTTTAAGGTAGTTAAAGCTGTAGCGCATGATAAGCCTGACTTTGATAAAATTCCTGATGTAGTAAACATTTCAGTACCACAATACAATTATAGGCTAGGATGTTATTTAAACGACACCAAAGACCTAGGTTTTGAAATTAGTTTTGATCACGCTAAATATATTGTTGATGATTCGCAAATGGTGCATGTTAAAGGACAAATTTTTGGTCGAGAAATAGATAAAGACACATTGTTGGTTTCAGCCAATTTTTTACACTTTGAACATACAGACGGTGCTAATTTCCTTTTCTTTAATGCAGTAAAACGTTTTAAATTACTAAAGGCTAAAAATCCAGAAAAATTTGCCTTATCATTTGTTGCCAAAGCTGGGGCAGGAATAGTAATACCACGAACAGATGTTACCTTATTTGGAAATAGAATCAACAATAATTTTCACATTGCAGGAACCATTGTAGGAGTTGATGCGGCTGTAAGAATCGATTTTTTAAAACACGGCTTTATTGAATTTGAAAATAAATTCAGCAACGCTTGGTATGCAGGCTGCTTAGTTCAAGGTAAAGGACATGGCAAAGCAAGTCATGTAATGAACTCATATCTAGCCATTTTAACTTTAGGTTATCAATTCAAACTATCTAAAAAAGCCTGCGATTGTCCAACGTTTCACTAATAATTAAGCTTCTTTATTGTTTTTAACTCTTAGTAATAGTAAGAAACCAATAACGAAGAAAAGGATTAAAGACAATATTGAATTTCGCATGCCTCCACTTACCTGACTTATCATTCCAAAAGAAACAGTTCCTAATATCATTCCTAGTTTTTCAACCACATCATAAAAACTAAAATAAGATGTGTTGTCATTACTCTCTGGTAAAAGTTTTGAATAAGTAGAACGAGACAAAGCCTGAACTCCCCCCATCACTAATCCAACACAAGCTGCTACAATATAAAAATGAATTGGCAATTTAACAACCAAAAAAGTAAATAAACAAATACAAACCCAAAATAAAATTGCAATCATCAATCCTCGCACGTTACCAATTTTCTTGGCAATAAATGAAAACAAAAATGAACCCGCAATACCTAAAAACTGAATCAATAATATACTTACAATCAAAGCGTTTGTTTTAGTTTTTTCATCAGGCCAAGTAATTTCCTTACGCGCAAACAACACCGCAACAACCATAACCGTTTGAACTCCCATATTATAAAAGAAGTACGAAGACAAAAATCTTTTCAAGTTAACTCGCCCTTTAATATCTGCAAAAACTTTTTTCAGCTCAGTAAATCCATGAGTGAAAATTCCTTTCGAATCACCTTTCTTAAGTGATTTTGTGTTTGGCAAATTTCTAAAGGTATATTGAGCAAAACCAATCCACCACAAACCAACTAACAAAAACGAATACTTAACTTTGAAAAATCCTTCTCCCGTTTCTTCATTATATTTAAAAACTATAATTCCAATTAAACATATTATAAGCAATAATGAACTTCCAAAATAGCCTAAAGCAAAACCCTTTGCGCTTACTGAATCTTGTTTTTCCTCGCTGGCTATTTCTGGCAAATACGAATTATAATAAACCAAACTACCCCAAAAACCAACTGTAGCAGTAATAAAAGGTATAAAACTTAGTTCAATATGCGCTCTATCAAAAAAGAAAAGACTCATACATGAAATTGCTCCTAAATAACAAAAGAATTGTAAAAATCTTTTTTTATTACCATAATAATCAGCTATACCAGATAATATGGGTGTTATGATAACAACAAGAGATAAAGCAAAAGCATATACATAGGTGTAAATATCTGTGTTAACAAATTCACTACCGAAAGCCATAATTTTATCACCAACAAAAGTTTTGTCGATATGACTAGTTTGATATTCGTAATAATTAGGAAATATAGCCGATGTGATTACTAATGGGAAAACCGAGTTAGCCCAATCATAAAAAGTCCAGGCACGAATAACTTTTTTATCGTCTTTAATTAATGACATAAATGAAATTTTGAAACAAGGTAGGAATTTTTTTGAAATTGATATTCATTCAATTTCACCAAAAACTATTGAATATCGCTTTCTTCTTTTGTCTTCTCTATACGAGCATGAGCCTCTTGAATGTGCTCATTTACTTCACGAGTAATTGCTGAAGTTCCTTCCGTAATATCTTTTTGAATGCCTTGAGTTGCATCCTTAAATTCTCTAATACCACGACCTAATGCTTTGGCAAAGGTGGGTAAACTTTTACCTCCGAACATAAGTAAAAAAACAAAAAATATCAGAATAAACTCTGATCCGCTCACATTTAAAAATAGTAGCATTTTAAAAATCTTTATTTTTTCTAAACTTAATTAAGGTATAAATGCCAACACCAAATATCAAGGCAATTAAAGCAACTATGAAAATTTCAGAGCCGCCAAATTCGTACATGGTGTTGACATTTTGCATTTTACTAAAACTTATTAGGTGCTTTAACACGCTCAACGTAAGAGTTAGTGCGTGTATCAATTTTAATTACTTCGTTTTGATTAACAAACAAAGGAATATTAATTTTTGCTCCTGTTTCTAATGTAGCTGGTTTTAAAGTGTTTGTTGCTGTATCACCTTTTAAACCCGGCTCACAATATGTAATTTCTAATTCAACAAAAGTTGGTGGCTCAGCCAAAATTGGATTATCTCCATTTTCGAAAGTAATTTTCACATCCATACCTTCTTTCAAAAACTGGTAGCTATCTCCAAACATAATGCTTGGAATATGAACTTGCTCAAAAGTGTCTGGATCCATAACAACCATAAATTCACCTTCTGGGTAAATAAATTGCATTTGTTTGTATTCAACACGAACCATTTCAACCTCTTCGCCTGAACGGAAACGGTATTCAGTTTGTTTACCATTTTTTAAGTTACGCATTTTAGCTTGGTAAAATGCACGTAAGTTACCTGGTGTACGGTGAATATACTCTGTAATTACAACTAACTCGCCATTATAACGAATAACTGAACCAACTCCGATGTCGCCTGTATTTGCCATTTTATTCTATTTTTTAATATTAATTATTTACTCTATGATTTCTTATAAAACTCAAGTTAAAATTTATCGTTGATAATTTAACATTGATCAATTATAATTTATGTTTTTACATTTCTTCTTCTATAACCACACCCATTCCGCAGAACTTCTCAATACGAGCATCAATGCGCTTTTGAGGGTCCATTGGTTTAAGCTCTGCTAAATATTTATGCAATTCAGCACGAACAATTTCAAACATCTCTGTAGGATTGTTATGTGCGCCTCCTAATGGTTCAGGAATAACTCCATCCACCAATCCGTTTGCGCTCATATCCTTTGCAGTTAACTTTAATGCCTCGGCAGCTTGCTCCTTAAAATTCCAACTTCTCCATAATATAGAAGAACATGATTCTGGCGAAATAACCGAATACCAAGTATTTTCAAGCATCATTACTTTATCGCCAATACCAATTCCTAATGCTCCACCACTTGCTCCTTCACCAATAATAATGCAAATTACAGGAACTTTTAATTGCGCCATTTCAAGTAAATTACGCGCAATTGCCTCACCTTGCCCACGCTCTTCGGCTTCTAAACCAGGATAAGCACCCGGAGTATCAATTAAAGTAACAATTGGCTTGTTAAATTTCTCCGCCATTTTCATCAAACGCAAAGCCTTACGGTAACCTTCGGGATTAGCCATACCAAAACGACGTATTTGACGCATTTTAGTATTAATACCTTTTTGCTGACCAATGAACATAACGGTTTGTCCATCTAAATCGCCCCAGCCACCTACCATAGCCTTATCATCGCCTACCGTTCTATCTCCGTGCAATTCCATAAAAGTACCACGTGATAAATGCTCAATATATGCTAATGTATAAGGACGCTCAGGATGACGGCTAACTTGAACACGTTGCCATGCAGTTAAGTTGGTGTAAATTTCCTTGCGTGTAGCAATAATCTTTTCTTCTAACTCAATAATTGATTTACTAACATCAACCTTACTCTTCTCAGCTACATCTTTTAATTTAGCCAATTCTTTCTCTAAATCCTCTATCGGTTTTTCAAACTCTAAATATGTCATTTTATTCGTTTAAAATTGAGCCACAAAAGTACGAAAATCATATCAAACATAATACACCTGAAAATGAAATACTTATGATTTTTTACTGATATTTGTAGCCATTATGATTTGTTTTCCGAATGCAAAAATAAACCTTGGTTTAAACGTTGTAGAAAAACGTAACGATGGTTTTCACAATATTGAAACCGTTTTTTATCCTATTGCTTGGCGAGATATTTTAGAAGTATTACCTACTCACAAAGAAAATGGAGAATTTGAAATTAGCATTACAGGCCTTGAAGTGCATGGCGACATCAAAGACAATTTAATTTACAAAGCTTGGCTTTTATTAAATGAAGTACAAAAGTTACCATCCATACATGTTCATTTGCACAAAGTTATTCCTATGGGAGCAGGATTAGGAGGAGGATCGGCAGATGCTGCTTTTTTTATTAACCTAATTAACGAAATGTTTGAAATGAATTTAAACATTGAAACAAGAACCAACATGGCTCGTAAATTAGGAAGTGATTGTGCTTTTTTTATTGAAAACAAACCTGTTTATGCCAGCCAAAAAGGTGATGTATTTTCGAGCGTTGATATTAACCTGCAGCAATACAAAATTATTACTATTTGGCCAAGCGTGCATAGCAACACCAAAGAAGCTTATGTTGGCTTAATACCCAAAGCAAGCGAAATAAATGGGGCCGAGGTTTTGAGTAAACATCCAATAAGTCAGTGGCAAAGTTTATTGACCAATGATTTTGAAAAATCGATTTTTGAAAAATACCCAGAAGTACAAAAAGCAAAAGACTTTTTACTGCAACAAGGTGCGCTTTATGCTTGCATGAGCGGAAGCGGAAGCGCTGTGTTTGGCGTTTTTGAAGCAACCACTAAAAGCATCCAACTGGCAGAAAAGAATTGGTTAATTTTTCAAGATTAAAGTTTAACCGCCTTTACAACAGGCCTAGTACTTTTAACTGTAGGTTTGAAAAAATAAGCCACACTAAACCCATGGTAATTACCACGATTTTCGAAGTTATGCGTGTAAGTAGTATTATCAACTGTATAATAAGTTGTTGCTTGCGCTATTTTTGATAATCCTAAATTAGTGTATAAGTTAAAGTTTAAAATAGAACCGTTTTTAAACATTTTCTCGCGCCCAATAAGAAAACCAACTGAATAAAATTTTCGCTTTACAGTTGCTGCTTCATAGCTAAACTGCGCCGAAGAAATATTTGTACTTACTTCATTTCCTAAATTATACTCACCACTAGAATTTTGCTTTCCAACAATTGTTTTGGTTAATCCAGCACTAGCAATCCATTTCCAATTATTACAATTAGGTTTAAACTTATAGATAGCATAAATAGGTATTTGCAAGGCTGTATAACTTGTGCTTAAAGTTGTTGTTGGACGAGACTTTGATAACAATGAATAATTTTTATATAAAGCAAAATTAAAACCATAAGAGTTTAAGCCCATTCCTGCAGTAAAAGCCCAACGCTGATTAAAATCGTATCGTGCAACAAAATTAAACATCCCCGATTCTTTGGCATTATTGGTAAACAAAGCATTTGCCGTTTCATCACCACCCGAAAATTTTGATTGATTTCCATGAAATCCTAGTTGGCCACCCCAACGAATAGTTCTATCTTCTTGAGCATTTGCAGCAATAAAACATGCACTTAACAACACTGAATAAAATATTTTTTTCATGATTTTACGGTTTAATTTTCCATATCAAAGATAGTACAAAAACTGAAAATTCAAAATAATTAAGGTCATATTTTACTACCTTAGCTTAAAAATTAAGTAATGCCAATTCGTGTTTTAATTCTATTTCTTTTCAGCTTTAACTATATATTAGCTCAAACGCTTAATTTACCAGCTCGTTCAAACACTGCTTTAAACGGAACACAATTTGTTGCCACCATAAGTTCTGGTGCAATGAGCTTAACTACTCGCGAAAACTTAATTTACGCTGAAGTTAGCTCAGGTAATGTTCCCAATTTCTTCCGAAATTTAGTTCCAGTAACTTCGAGCGGATTAGTAAATGGAGTTACACAATCAGTAACCTATTATGTTATTCCTGATTACTTAGCTATAGGACATGACACTGATTATTTCCTTTGTCCGATGAGTCCGATGTTAGCCACACGAATTGGAAACTTAACATCAATGACACTTCCAACACGAAAAATGGTAAACGACATTTATGCTGCTGCTAGCTTAAAACTAAGTCCTTCAACCATCCCTCCAAGCGGAAGTATGACAACAGTTCCCGTTTTTGACCAACACAATACTACTGTTCGCGGACAAAGAAATGCTGTAATTGCAAGCTTTCCATTAGGCAGCTTAGTTGGCGGTGATAAAAAAGATGTTGTAATTACAAATCAAATTTATACTACAGCGAATAGAGTTGTAATCTATGGATGGCACACTGCAGTTGGTTCACCTATACAACCTTTATCAAATGTGCATGCAGATACTTATATGGATTACAGTCATGGAATACGTTTAATTCAAAATGCTGTAATTTATAATGGCACTCCAACAACTATCGAAGCTATTTTACAATCATCAACTCTTAATGCCTTACTAAGCGATGAAGGAGTTATTTCACAACCTTGGTATCCCTATTACCAGCCCCTTACTTCATTAAACACACCTAGCTCATTTGCTGTTATACAAAACACATCAACATCATTAAAGCTAAAAGTTACGGTTGATGCAAACGTTACTGATTATAAAGTTTACCTAAGCACAGATGGGATAAACTTCAATACGCCCATACAAGTTCCTGTTTCAAATCTAACGATCACGGGTTTAAATACAAATCAAATCTATTTTGTAAAAATTGCAGCGTTTAATTCAACCAACAATATCACCTCAGGCACAAGTGAATTATTAGGTGCTGTAACATCGAGTATTAATGACAGCAATTTAATTGTTAACGGATTTGATAGAGCAAGTACAGGCAATACATACAACTTTATAAAACAACATGGCTACAGTTTTTATTATAATCAAAAAGGGTTTTCATCTGCCACTAATGAAGCTATAAGCAGTAATCTAATCAATATTAATAATTATAAAATCGCAGATTACATACTTGGCGAAGAAAGCACTGCAAATGAAACTTTTTCAAATGCCGAGCAAACAATAATTTCTGATTACTTAAAACAAGGAGGACATCTTTTTGTATCTGGTTCAGAAATAGCATGGGATTTAGATCATTTGGGTAGTTTAAGTGACCAAGCATTTTTCCACGATTACTTAAAAGCAACTTACATAGAAGATGCTCCAATGAATACAGCTTCAGTTTATTATACTGGATTTACTTCCAGTTTAAACAACACTATTTTCACAAGTGATTCTATTTTATTTGATAATGGAACTCATGGAACTTATAATGTTGATTACCCAGATGTAATAGCTGCAACAAATGGAAGCGATGCTAATTTACATTACTCTAATTCATTAACAAGCATTGCAGGAATTCACTATACTGGTATGTTTAATGGTGGCACAAAATCAGGAAAACTAGTTTACTTGTGTTTTCCATTCGAAACAATTTATGACGCATCTAACCGAGATACGGTAATGAAGAATGTGATTGATTATTTTGAAGGGACTGTTAGTACAGTTGGTGTAAATGAATTAAGCTCGAATTTTGAATTTAAGATTTACCCAAATCCTTGTGCTGATTTTCTTTATGTAGACAACACGAATAATTATTTTTATAATTATACCATTACTGATATGCTCGGTAAAACAAATATTTCTGGCAAACTAACTAGGGGCTTTAATTCTATTTCAATGCTAAATTTATCGAATGGCATTTATTTCATAAATGTTTGGAATCAAAATAATTTTAAAACAATTAGGTTTGTGATAGAACATTAACGCCTTAGTAACAAGAATTCTTTAACTCTATTGAAATTTCAAATGTTACTTTATAACTTAGACTATCTAAACTTTGTTGTCAACTTTATTCTACCCTATCTTACTCCAATTAATTTTACTTCTTTCTTCATTAGCCAAATAATTTGCTAATAAAGCGTTTTCAGGTTTAGCCAATAATTCATCATTATCCAAAATCTCCATAGCAGCTTGTCTTGCTTCTTGCAAAATTCTTTGATCCTTTGCTAAATCTGCAATACGCAAATTCAATAAACCACTTTGTTGTGTACCTTGTATATCACCTGGACCGCGCAGTTCTAAATCAACCTCGCTTATTTCAAAACCATCATTTGTACGACACATGGTTTCCATACGTTTTTTCGATTCTTTACTTAACTTATGCGAAGTCATTAACAAACAATAACTCTGTTCTGCTCCGCGCCCTACTCTTCCTCTTAACTGATGCAACTGACTTAAACCAAAACGCTCGGCGCTTTCAATTACCATTACACTTGCATTAGGAATATTAACACCTACTTCAATAACTGTAGTTGCAACCATAATTTGAGTTTGCCCCTTAATAAAACGTTGCATTTCAAATTCCTTACGCTCATTGGTTAATTTACCATGAACCATACTAATTTGATACTCAGGTAAAGGAAACTCTAGCTCGAGTGATTCAAAACCTTCGTGTAAATTTTTAAAATCAAGCTTTTCACTCTCTTCAATAAGAGGATAAACAACGTATACTTGTCGGCCCAATTTTATTTGTTCACGAATAAAGCCAAACATACGTAAGCGCTGACTGTCGGTAAAATGTTTAGTAGTTATAGGTTTTCGACCCGGAGGCAATTCATCAATCACAGAAACTTCCAAATCGCCATACAAGGTCATAGCTAAAGTACGAGGAATAGGAGTTGCCGTCATAATTAATGTGTGCGGAGGTATCTTATTTTTCAGTTGCAACTTAGCACGTTGTGCAACACCAAAACGATGTTGCTCATCAATGACAGCTAATCCTAAATTTTGAAATTTAACATCAGGTTCAATCAAAGCATGCGTACCAATAATAATGTTGAGTTCGCCATTTTGCAATCGTTCGTGTATAGAATTGCGCTCCTTAGTTTTAGTGCTACCTGTCAGCAGTGCTACTTTTAACCCCATAGGACTTATTAGTTTCTCAATACCTTCAAAGTGCTGAGTAGCTAATATTTCGGTAGGCGCCATTAAACAAGCCTGAAAGCCATTGTCAACAGCCAAAATCATACTAATTAATGCTACCATTGTTTTACCGCTTCCTACATCTCCTTGTACCAATCTGCTCATTTGTTTTCCTTTGGTCAAATCGGCTCGTATTTCTTTTATAACACGCTTTTGTGCATTAGTCAATTCAAATGGCAAGTAATTGGTATAAAAATTATTAAAATACTCTCCTACTTTAGTCATCACAAAACCCTGCGATTGAACATTTCGGAAACTTTTATTACGTAGAATTTTTAATTGAAGATAAAATAACTCTTCGAATTTTAATCGATACAAAGCTTGATTTAAAGTATCGTTGCTAGAAGGAAAATGAACTTGTTTAAGTGCCATTTCCTTGGGCATTAATTTATATTTCTGATTTATTTCTGGAGTTAGCGTTTCTGCAATTTGTCCCGAAATTTGAGGCACTATTGTCTCCTGCAAGCGCAAAATACCTTTACTATCTAATGAAAGACGTTTTAATAATTCAGTGCTCGAATAAACTGATTGCAATGCTGAGTTTAATTTAACACTTTCATCCTTTGCTAAATCAATTTCGGGATGTGTAAAATTTACTTTTCCGCGATACTCGGTTGGTTTGCCAAAAACAATGTATTCGGCATTTATTTGAATTTTATCCTTTAACCAATTAATCCCTTGAAACCAAACTAACTCTGTACTTCCCGTTTCGTCTCTAAACTTAGCCACTAATCGTTTAGCGCGATTTAATCCCATAATTTCAAAACTGGTAATACGTCCTTTTAGCAAGACATACTGCTCCTCGCCTGTTAAATCCGCTACGTTTTGAAACTTACTTCTATCTACATATCTAAATGGAAAAAAATGGAGTAAATCAAAAAAAGTATAAATACCCAACTCTTTTTTTAAAGCATCGCCACGCGCAGGACCAACTCCTTTAACGTATTCTATTGGTGTATCTAGTATTTTACTCAAAACTGATTTAAAATAATCAAAACAAAATTATTATAAACTTATTCATAAATTTGTTTAGTTTAAATTTAATATCCACAATTGTGGTTTAATTGCTAATTTATGTTTTCAAGATTTTTAATTTCATTTACACTTATTGTTTCATTTAGATCATATGCTCAATTAAACTACCAAAACATGTGGCGTGGTAAATTTAGTATTAACGATAGTGTTGATTTGAATATACTTATGAATGTAATTCCAGTAAAAGGGAGTTATAAAATAAGTTTTCAGAATGCCGAAGAAAAAATACAAGTTGAAAAAGTAACCCGCAAAGGAGATACTTTAAGTTTTAGGATGCCAATATTTGACAACGAGTTTAGAGTAAAAATTAGTAAAACCGAAATGAAAGGCTATTGGTACAACTATGCTCGAAAAGAAAAAAACATAATCCCATTTGAAGCCAAATTAATAAAACCAAAACCTGTAACTACATGCCAATGCAATGGATTAACAGGTAAATGGGAAACCACTTTTGAACCCAATACACCAAATGCTTATAAAGCTATTGGAAAATTTAGAAATGGTGAATGGGATTTAATGTATGGAACATTTTTAACCGAAACAGGCGACTATCGTTACTTGAGCGGAATGCCTGAAATTGATTCAGAAAAAGGCGACACTATCTTTAGACAACAATGTTTTGATGGTTCGCATGCATTTGTATTTAAAGGCAAATTAAAAAACGGAAAAATTGTTGGCGATGTGTATTATGGAATACATGGACATGAAACCTTTGAAGCAGTTAGAAATGATAAATTTGAACTTCGCGACCCAAACAAAATAACCCAAGTTGTTAGCCAAGAAAAAGTAAATTTTAGTTTTAAAAACACTGAAGGAAAGTTGGTTTCGATAAACGACGAGCGTTACAAGAACAAAGTTGTGATAATACAAATTATGGGAAGCTGGTGCCCTAATTGTATGGATGAAACCAAATACTTAAGCAAGTTATATGAAAGTTATAAAAGCAAAGGACTCGAAATAATTGCTTTGGCTTACGAAAAAACAAATGACTTTAAAAAAGCCAGTGAGAATGTGTTGCGATTAAAGAAGCGTTTTAATGCAGGTTATGAATTCTTAATTACAGAACAAACAGGTAAAGCAAAAGCCAGTGAAACCTTTAAATTACTAAATGAAATCAGCGCATTCCCTACTACAATTTTTATTGACAAGAAAGGTGAGGTAAGAAAAATTTATACGGGCTACAATGGTCCTGCCACTGGAGAGGCGCATGAAACTATGAAAAAAGAAACAGAAGAGTTTTTGAATAAAATTTTAGCCGAGAAATAATTGAAATAAGATTTCAGAATAAGGTAAAGCTAGCAACAATTAATAACCTGCCTTTTCAGCTGGATATACATTAAAAGTTCCCATTGCTTTTGCAATAATAATGTCTTGTCGATTTGCAGCACGAATTGTTCCTTCACAAATTAAAATACGTTTTCCTTGCTTTATCACCTCAGCAATACCAACTAAATCATCATTTAGCAACGCTGGATTAAAATAGTTTATCTTAAACTCAATTGTACTAACCACATTATTATCGATACATACTGCTGATAAACCTGCTACACCCAACATTCCATCCATTAAACCAGAAATTACTCCTCCATGCGCTGCTTGCGGTGTTGCTAGGTGCTGCTCCTGAACTTTTAAATGATACCCAATCTTACCAGGTTCAATAACTTCGAACTGCATACCTAAATGCTTTCCAAAATTATTACTTGCTATATACTTTTCAATTAGAGGGTGCACAATTATTTCTTCAATTCCTCAATGATTTGTTCAATGCTAACTCCTTCGGCTTCGGCTTTATAATTACGCACAATACGATGACGCAAAATACTGGTCGCCACAGCCTTCACATCTTCAATATCTGGACTGTATTTCCCATTAATAGCTGCATGGCATTTTGCACCTACGATTAAGTATTGAGAAGCACGTGGGCCCGCTCCCCATGTTAAATATTTTTTGGTTACATCAGTTGCAAATTCGCTATTCAAACGTGTTTTTACCACTAATTTAACTGCATACTCCATTACATTGTCAGCAACAGGTATTTTGCGAATTAAATCTTGATAAAAAATAATTTCTTCAGCACTTAAAATTTTATTTACTTGAGGTTTGTAATTAGCCGTTGTATTTTTC
>CAZRUA010000076.1:0-5138 GCA_964603125.1 uncultured Flavobacteriaceae bacterium
CGTATGGAGCTTGTCCACCACTATCAACTGAAACAGCTGAACCCGTGCTTGATCCAAAGCAATTTGCAGGAGTAGGTGTTAGGGTGATATTAACTACACTTTGTTGAGTTAGTGTTGAACTTGCATTTGCTGTACATCCTTTTGAATCAGTAACTGTAACTGTATAACTTCCTGCAGCTAAGTTTATAGCAGTTTGAGAAGTTTGTGCAGTGCCCGACCATGAATAAGTATAAGGACCTGTTCCACCTGAAGGTGTTGCTGTTATTGTTCCGGTGGAAGCACTGTTGCAATTAATATTTGTTGTACTGTTAGAAACCGTTAATGCAACAGGTTGAGTAACTACAACCGTATTTTGTTTTGTACAACCATTTACATCTCTTATTGTAACTGTATAAGTTCCTGCAGTTAAATTGCTTGCAGTTGCTGTGGTTTGCACTGGAACTGTGCTCCAAGAATAGGTGAATGGACTAGAGCCACCAACTGTTGTAATAGTTGCTGTACCGTTATTACCTCCAAAACAACTAACACTTGTTGAACTTGTGCTTAGCGTTGCAGAAAAACTAGTGTAAATAATTTTTACGGTATCACTTACTGGTGGACAAGTTCCTGAACCAGTTGTTGTTAAAACTAAATTTGTAAATCCTGCCGCTATTTCAGCTGCGCTTGGAGTATATTGCAAGTTGGTTAATGTAGTATTGTTTGGACTATAGGTTCCAGTTCCATTCGACCAAATCCCTCCCGTTGCGCTTGTTACGGTTCCAGTAACACTAGCGATAGGATTTGAACCGCAAACAACAATGTTAGCTCCGGCGTTTGCTGCAACTGGAGAAGTGTATGCAGTTACCGTAGTGGTGCTAAATGCTGGAGGGCAGCCCGATGCATCGCTTAATTGCACATTATACACACCAGCACCTACGTTAATTGTTTGTGTTGTGTTTACATTGTTCCATAAATAAGTGTAAGGAGGGGTTCCACCTAGACCAGTTGCTGTTAATGTTGTGGAGGTTTGCCCGCTACAAAGTACTGGGTTAATTGGTGCAATTGAAACGGATAAAGCAGGATTAAAAGTAACTCGAACAGTATCACAAACATTGTTACCAGCGCAAGAAGTGGATGTACCACAGATCAAATAATCTACAAATGCTGGTGGATTTCCAGAGGCCGTTGCAACAGCTGTTGTACAATTACTGCAAGATAAAAAAGTATTAAATGCACCAGGCGCACCAGGTGCAATGGATGTGATGCTTACAGTGTTTGGAATAACTCCTGAAATATTAATTGTTCCAGTACATCCATTGTTAATTGTAACATTGTTCGCTACTAATCCTGGAGGTGGTGCTGGACAATTGATAACATTAAACTGAAAATCTCTAAGGGTTTGCCCAATTTGAACACCATTTCTAAATTCTCGAACTCTAATACCAACAACAAATTGGCCTAGTATAGTTGGTGTACCTGTTAAAAGTCCAGTAGAAGGATTTAAATTTAGTGGGCTACCTAAAGGACTGGTTGTTGAGTAACCTGGTAAAAATGTAATCGGAGTGAAATTGGCTGTATTGTTAGTAAATGTTGGATCGAATGGTCCAATGCCATTCTCACCTTCGTAAGGTGTGTAGAAATCATAAACCAATGAATCTCCATCAGGATCTGTAGCTGAATGGTCGAAAGTGAATGGTTGATTTAAACAAATGAATAATGGTGGAAACAAGTCAAAAACAGGATCACTATTGTTAACAAAAGTATTTCCTACACAACTAACATTGATATTATCGACTTTAATGCTTTCTGAGGCAGGCGAGTTACCATCATATTTTATTCTAACGTAAATTCTCACATTGGCGCCACTCAAACCAACAACGTTTGCTACTTTGCTTGTAAAGTCATCAGCTGTTGAACCATTATTTGGAAATAAAATTAAAGGACCTCCGTTTAATGAATAATATACTTTCACCGAGTCGTTGGCATCTAATGTTCCAGCTTCCGATAAATCAACGTTTATAGACGTTGTTGCACAAGAAGAAATATCAATTAAGCCAGAGCTTAAAGTAACTAAACCATTATTAGCACCAGTTGTTGTAAATATATTCGAATTAACAGAAGCTGAACTTGGACTGGTGGCACCATTTGTTAATGACCATGCTGTAGCACCATTATCAGCCGTTGTTCCGTTTGGAAGTGTAAAATTTTCTTGCCAAACATAAGAAGTAGCGTATCCAGGAATATATGCATAGAAACTTTCACCAATACAATTACAGGCACTGTTAATGTTGGTTAATGATAGATTACGAGCTGTTAATTGGTAATACATGTGATAACCTCCAGCATTTATTGGTAAGTTATTTACAGTTGTTGTATAAATACCTTCTTCTACACAAGGCATAGGGTTAGGTGGAATTGCACACGGGTCGAGGCTTGATGGAACATTGGTAACTGTTCCTAAAGTCATCGAAATATCTCTGGATGGAGTAAAAGAAGCTCCATCATTCCCCACAACTGTTATGTTAACAGTTCCTGGAAAGCCAGCAGTTCCTGGGGCGCAATCTCTATATAGTTTAAGGGTAACGGTATAACTAGAACCTCCGTTATGCACATAAGTCAATGATCCCCCCACAATATGCGTAGCTTTTGACGTGAAAAACATCAAAAGAAATAATGTTAAATATGTTAATCTTTGTATAACTTTTATCATAGAATAGAATGATTTATTATAGCTTAGTTTTAAACTAGGCTTGCAAACAAAGATAATGAAATGGAATGGAGTAGAATAAAGGAAAATTGCTTGAAACAGCCTTAAATGAAGGAAGTTTTTAACAAATAATTAAGAAAATTGACATTGTTTTGACAATGTTAAATTTGGCTTAAGCCTAAATCAAATTTTTTTGTCGCAAAGCTTTTACAATATTGGGTTAATCCACATTCTTCGCATTTAGGATTTCGGGCCATACAGGTGTATCTTCCGTGCAAAATAAGCCAGTGATGAGCTGTTGCAATGTATTGTTCTGGAATGTTTTTAATAAGTTCTTGCTCAGTTTGTAAAGGAGTTTTGCAGTTTATAGTTAGTCCTAACCTAGCGGATACTCTGAAAACGTGCGTATCAACTGCCATGGCTGGTTTGTCATAAACTACACTAGCAATAACGTTAGCAGTTTTTCTTCCAACACCAGGTAGTTTAACCAATTGCTCAATTTCTGAAGGTACAACGTTATTAAAGTCGGTTATAAGCATTTTTGCCATGCCTACTAAATGCTTTGCTTTATTATTTGGGTAACTAATACTTCTTATGTATGTAAAAATTGTATCGCTGGATGCGTTTGCGAGTGCCTCAGCATTTGGGTAATCTTTAAATAGTTTTGGTGTTACCATGTTTACTCTTTTATCTGTGCATTGAGCAGATAAAATAACAGCTACCAGTAACTCATAGGGATTAGTATAATCCAATTCAGTTTCAGCCACAGGTACATTTTCCAAAAAGTAAGCAATTACTTTTTCATAACGCTCTTTCTTGGTTAATGATTTTTTTCTTTTTACGGCTGCTTTTTTCATTACACAACCAATTGAGTTAGTTTTACTTTTTCAATAATTTGATGAGCAACATCTAAAGCATTATAACCATCTTCAATTGTAACCATTGGTTCGGTTCTATCGTTGATTGCGTTTGCAAAAGTTTCTAATTCAGCTTTTATAGCGTTGCTATTAGCTACTTCGGGGCTTTCAAAATAAATTTGTTTTTTACCTTTTTCGCCCAAATCTATAATTACTCCAAAAGGATCTTCTTCACCTTCTACTTGCTTTAAACGAACAACTTCTAATTTCTTCTCTAAAAAATCTACTGATACGTAGGCATCACGTTGAAACATTCTTGTTTTACGCATGTTTTTTAAAGAAATTCTACTGGCAGTTAAATTAGCTACGCAACCGTTTTCAAATTCAATTCGAGCATTTGTGATATCTGGAGTTTCGCTCACAACGGCAACACCACTCGCACTAATTTTTTTAATCCTAGCTTTTACAATGCTTAAAACAATATCCAAATCATGAATCATTAAATCTAAAACTACTGAAACATCGGTACCTCTAGGATTAAACTGAGCTAAACGATGCGTTTCTATAAACATAGGATTATTAATGTAAGGACGTGCTGCAATAAATGCTGGGTTAAATCTTTCTACATGACCAACTTGTACTTTTACATTGGCTTCACGAGCTAAATCAATCAAAATTTTGGCTTCTTCTACTGTGTTTGTCAATGGTTTTTCAATAAATACATGACAAGCCTTTTTTATTGCTTTCTCGGCACATTCAAAGTGATAAAGAGTTGGTGTAACAATATCAATCACGTCGCATTGATTAATTAAGTCGTCAACTTTGGTAAAACGCTTTACATTAAATTCTTTTTCAACAGCTTGAGCAGCTTGTTCAAAAGGATCATAAAAACCTACTAATTCGTAAACATCAGTTAGTTCTTTTATTAAGCGTATATGTATTTTACCAAGATGTCCAGCACCTAAAACTCCTATTTTTAGCATAATTGATTTTTTTATAAATGTACAAGCAATTAAAAACTGTTTGTTAGTAATAAAACTAAAATATTAAAAACCTTTTGTTGATAGCTATTACTTTTGGAATCTATGCTAAACAGACACGATACATATTTACATCAAGGGAAAAGAAAGCAATTAATAGACTTATTAAGAAAAAAGGGTTTTAAGAACGAAACCGTTTTAGCCGCAATGATGCGTGTGCCTAGGCATTTATTCTTAGATAGTGCTTTTTTAGTGCAAGCTTATGATGATGAAGCTTTTCCAATTGGAGAAGGGCAAACCATATCTCATCCAAGTACGGTAGCCTGCCAAACTGAATTATTAGAAATTGAAAAGGGTGACAAAGTGCTTGAAATAGGCACAGGTTGTGGTTATCAAACTGCCGTTTTGTTAGAGTTAGGCGCAAAGGTGGTTAGTATTGAACGTCAGTTGAAATTGCACGAAAAAACAAAAGTATTTTTACCTAGTATAGGTTATAACGCACGCTTTATATATGGCGATGGTTACAAGGGTTATCCGCAATCAGCTCCTTTTAATAAAATAATTGTAACTGCAGGTGCACCTTATTTACCGGAAGATTTACTGAAGCAATTAGCT
>CAZRUA010000076.1:5148-17362 GCA_964603125.1 uncultured Flavobacteriaceae bacterium
CCAGCGATATCTAATAAGATTCCTCGCAGTATCATAGGTGGAATACTCGTTATACCTATAGGCGACGGGCCAGAACAAATAATGTATTTATACAAAAGAATAAGTGGCACAGAATTTGACAAACGCGCCCTCGGTACATTTAAATTTGTTCCTTTGCTTAAAAACAAGAACTAATGGTTATTAACAAAATAATGTTGGTATTTATTAGGATTGTTAATAACTATTAAGAGAATAAGTGTAAATTTGTATCATTAAAATTTAATGTTTAACCAAACAAAAACAAAAATGAAAAAATCAGTATTAAGTTTAGCATTAGCTTTCGGAGTAACTTCGGCTTTTGCACAAGATTTAACATCAAAAAAGGGTGAGCCATTTTTACCAGAAGCTGGTGATTGGGCTATCAGTATCGATGCAATGCCTTTCTTAGACTATGCAGGTAACTTTATCGGTTCTCAAGGTAACAACTTTGGTACACCATCTTTCAATTTCTTAAACCCAAATAACGTTATTATGGGTAAAATGTTTAAAGACGAAAAAACTGCATACCGTGCGTCTTTAAGAATTGGATACACTTCAGATAAATACACTAATGAAGTAGCTGAATTTACAACTTCAGTAGCAACTCCTCCAACTGCAGGTTTATCTGAAACAGCAGCTAATTTAGTTGACAAAGCTTCAGTTACTGACCGTTTCATCGGTTTAGGTGGTGGTATCGAAATGCGTCGTGGTAAAACTCGTTTACAAGGTTTCTACGGTGGAGAGGCTTTAATCTGGGGAATGAGTACAGGTGAAAAATACAAGTATGCTAACGAGTTAACTCAAGCTACTTCAGGTTTACAACTAGATGCTAACAACGCAACTTATTCTACTGATTTCTCTGGTCAAACTGGTATCAATAACGTTTCTTCATCTTTAAATGGTTATACTAACGTTGATGCTGCTCGTGTTTTAAAACGCAAAACTGGTGGTCAAATTGGTATTGGTGTTCGTGCATTTATCGGTGCTGAATATTTTGTGTTACCAAAAATTTCAATCGGTGGTGAATTCGGTTGGGGTGTTGGTTACTCAGTAAACACTAAAAACAAAGCTACTTGGGATGCTGAAGGTTCTGATACTAACACTGGTACTCAAACTCAATCAGAAATCAAAACTAAAGACACTGCTAACGGTGGTGGACAGTTTATGATTGATTCAAGCAACAATAACAACTTCTTAGGTGCTTCTGGATCTATCCGTTTAAACTTACATTTCTAGTCATTTAGAATTGTTTATATTAAAAACCCTCGACCTTTGGTCGGGGGTTTTTTGTTTATATTCATTTATGATTTCCACTTTTATTTTAAAATTGAAATCTTATTTTTGAGTTCTTTCATTGTTATGACAAATCACGAAGCAAAAAATAAAATCGAAGAGCTTTCTAATCTTCTTAATCAACATAATTACAATTATTATGTTTTAGATAATCCTACCATCTCTGATTTTGAATTTGATATGATGCTGGAAGAGTTGATAAAACTTGAAAAACAGTTCCCTGAATTTTTAAGCCCTCAATCACCTTCGCAACGAGTAGGTGGTGAAGTTGTGAAAACATTTAATAGTGTAAAACATCGATATCCTATGTTATCGTTATCAAATAGTTATAGCAAGCAAGAGATGATTGATTTTGATGAACGTGTGCGCAAGGGCTTAGACATGGATGCGAATTCATTGTTTCCTGAAGATGTGGAGTATGTATGTGAATTGAAATTTGATGGTTTATCTATCTCATTATCATACGAAAATGGATTATTGAAACAAGCTGTAACACGAGGCGATGGTGTTCAAGGTGATGATGTTACAGTAAATGCAAAAACTATTCGTTCCATTCCCTTGCAGTTAAAAGGTAATTTTCCAAGTTTTTTTGAAATAAGAGGTGAAATTCTTTTGCCTCACGCAGCTTTTGAAGAGATTAATAAAGAAAGAGAAGATATTGGTGAAGCTAAGCTCGCAAATCCTCGTAATGCAGCAAGTGGTACAATGAAAATGCAAGATTCATCGGTTGTTGCAAAGCGTAAATTAGATTGTTATTTGTATTATTTAAATGGCGAAAATTTGCCTTCTAATTTTCATTATCAAAATTTACAAGCAGCCAAGCAATGGGGATTTAAAATTTCAGATACCACAAAGCTTTGTAAAAATATAAACGAAGTAATTGATTTTATTGATTATTGGGATAAAGAAAGATACAATTTGCCTTTTGATATTGATGGAATTGTAATTAAACTGAATGATTACAATAAACAAGAGCAGTTAGGTTTTACTGCCAAATCGCCACGTTGGGCCATTGCTTATAAGTTTATGGCCGAACAAGTTTCAACACAACTTCTGGAAATTACTTATCAGGTAGGACGTACAGGGGCCATTACGCCTGTTGCTAATTTAGAACCTGTGCTTTTGGCTGGAACAACTGTTAAACGAGCTTCTTTGCACAATGCCGATATTATTGAAAAATTAGATATACGAGTTGGTGATTATGTTTATGTTGAAAAGGGTGGCGAAATTATTCCTAAAATAGTAGGTGTTGATTTAAGTAAACGTAATCCATCTTCGGTAGCAACAGTTTATGCAAGCAGTTGTCCCGAGTGTAATGCAAGTCTTGTTCGCACCGACGGAGAAGCACAACATTATTGCCCGAATGAAAATGGCTGCGCCCCTCAAATTAAAGGAAAAATGGAGCATTTTGTTGCGCGTAAAGGAATGAATATTGAGAGTATGGGAGCAGAAACCATCGGGCAATTATATGAAGCAGGTTTAATTAAAAACATAGGTGACATTTATTCCTTGAAAAAAGAACAGTTACTTCCTTTAGAACGAATGGCGGAGAAATCGGCTAACAACCTTATTGAAGGAATTGAGCTTTCTAAAAAAATACCTTTTGAAAGAGTTTTGTTCGCTATTGGAATAAGACATGTGGGAGAAACAACAGCTAAAAAAATAGCTAAAAGTGTTAAGAACATTGAAGCTTTGGCTGCCTTAAGCGTTGAGGAATTAGCTAAAATTGATGAGGTGGGTGGAGTTATCGCAAAAAGCGTTTATGATTTTTTTCAAAACGATTTTAATAAGGAATTGATTTCAAAACTTAAAACAGTTGGTTTGCAATTTAGTTTGAGTGAAGAGCAATTAGAAGGTGCAACGGAAAAATTAAAAGGATTAACTTTTGTTATTTCAGGCGTATTTGAAAAGCATAGCCGTGATGAATTAAAAGACATGATTGAAAAGAATGGTGGGAAAAATTCAGGCTCTATTTCAGGGAAGACAAGCTTTTTACTAGCTGGTGACAATATGGGACCAGAGAAATTAAAAAAAGCTCAGTCTCTTAATGTTAAAATAATTAGCGAAAACGATTTCTTGGAAATGCTTAAGGCTTAGTTTTTAATTGTTCAGCGATTTTAGTACAAGCTTCTTCAACTAGGCAAAACACTTCTTCAAAATCTTTCTCCGTTCCGTAATAGGGATCAGGAACTTTTCTTTTTTGATTAGGGTAAACCTCGTCCAAAAGATATTTCACTTTCTTTTTATGATTCTCATTCTTTGCTAGGTTAATTACATTGTTGTAATTGCTTTCATCCATCACATATATTACGTCAAATAAATCAAAATCATGACTTTTGAAATGTCTAGCTCTTAACTGTGTTAAGTCGCAGTTATGCTTTTTTGCATTAGCAATTGTTCTTTTATCTGGTGCTTCGCCAACGTGGTAGTTTGCAGTCCCTGCTGAATCAACTTCAGCATCTAGTTGATGCTTTATGATTAAATCTCGCATTACACCTTCAGCAACCGGACTTCGGCAAATATTGCCTAAGCAAACCATTAATATTTTGTGCATATTTCTTAAAATTTATTAAGTTTACCTTTTCGGAACGTTTATTGATTATCGCAAATAAAATTATATCATGCAAAAATACAAAAGCATTTTAGTATTAGTTATCGCCTTATTGTTTTCGGTTAAAATAAGTGCACAAAAGGATACAACTCGTTCGCTCGATCCAGCTGATGATTTATATAAAGCTGGTTTAAAGCTAATGGACACTTTGGAATACAAAAAGGCAATCAAAAAATTTGAAGGAGCCCTTAAAATCAATAAGGAATTACCTCAGTGTTATAATAAAATGGCTAAGTGTAAGCTCGAATTAAAAGATTATAAAGGTGCTGAAAAGGATATGAATATGTCGCTTAAATTGGCTCCAGATAACGCTGAAGGTTTGAAATTGTTGGGGAGAATCTTGTTTTTAGAGCAAAAGTACGCTGATGCCAAAAAGAACTACGATGCTAGTAAAAAAATAAACCTTGAGGATCCTGAATTGCATTTTTATATTGCCGAGTTGCAAGTGGTTGGTAAAGATGTAAAAGGTGCTATATCTTCATTAATGTTTTCTATTGATGTGAACGAAAATTATAAGCAATCTTATTTATTATTAGGGAAACTTAGATTTGAGCAAAAGGATTATTTAAAAGCTATTGTTGATTTATCTAAATATATAGCAAAGTACAATGCTACAACAAAGGCTGTTGATAAACCAGTTCCAGGAAAAGAAGGAGAAACAAAGTCAGTTGTTCCGCCATCATTTGAAGCACATGAGTTAAGAGCTAAAACACGATTTGCAGCTGGGGATTTTAAAGGTGCAATTGAGGATTATAATATTGTTTTGGAAATTGACAATAAAAATGAGAATGCTTATACGTACCGTGGAGCTGCAAAAATTGAAACAAACGATAATTCAGGAGCTGTTGCAGATTTAGACGAAGCAATTAAAATCAATAAAAAGAGCCATATTGCTTATAACTTTAGAGGTGTAGCTAAAAGTGGATTAAAATCATACCAAGCTGCTATTGAAGACTTAGATTATTCTATTAAACTGAAATTTGATTACGCTTCAGCATATGTAAACAGAGCTGCAGCAAAATTCACAGTTAAAGATAAGAAAGGCGCTTGCGATGACTTAAACAAAGCTGAGCAATTAGGTAGCGAATATGCCATCAAATTGATACAGCAATACTGTAAATAAAGAATTACTTTATTTTATATTTCTTTTTAAACTTTGGATCAGCACACATTTTGCTCATTTCCGCCGCTTCTTCGTATCCAGCTTGAAACGATGCCGTATAATAAGTACAAGCCTCAGGAATATTTTCCAATTGCTCCTTATAAATGGTAGCTAAAGCAAAGTATAATTCACCCTTTTTTTCTTGATTTAATGTTACAGCATGCTTGTAGTCGTAAATGGCCGAATTCCATTGTTGTAATTTTTCGCAAACAATGGCTCTTGTATAATAAGCATCAAAAATGGTTTGATTCAATTCAATACATTTACTTAAATCTGCAAAAGCCGAATCGTGTTTGTTTAAATTAAAAAATATCATTCCGCGTTGATGCCAAAATTTATAGTTATTCGGCTTCATGGTAATAGCTTTTGTTAAATCAGAAATTGCAGCTTTAGTATTACCTTTTCCATTAAAAGTATTTGCTCTTTCAGCATACACATAGGCACTATCGGGCATTATGGCAATAGCGTTGTTGATATGTGTTAAAGCTTCATCAAACTTTTTTAACATGTTAGCCGATTTAGCCGCTTTTGCTTCATTTACCCCTTCACTCCAGCAAAAACAATCTTCAAATCCTTTTTTGGCAATTAATGAGTTAGCGCTGTTAGCTTTCATCGCAGCACAACCTTCTGCTTTTTTTCCATCCTTATGCGTTAAATAACCTTTTATGGCTTTTGCTTCGGCATTAGCGCTATCTAACTTTATAATTGTTTCATAATCTTTTTGTAAAGCTGGGGTATTGCTCAAATAAAAATCACAGTTGGCTTTCTTTACGTAAGGTTCTAATAAATAAGCATTAGCACTAGTTATTTGGCTTTTCGTTGCTGTAAGCTTATCAACGTCGGGCTGAACAAGTTTTATAGCTGCTTCATAATCGGTTAAAGCTAATTTGTAGCTTTTAATTTTAAACTTGGCATTTGCCGATTCCATTAGTTTAACTAATGCTGGCGATTGTGCAAAGCAATTTACTGTAAATAAAAATGTTATAGGTAGTAAAAAGTGTTTCATAGCTAAATGTTTATTGATTGCAAATTAGCTAATTTTAGTCAAACTTTATTCACAATTTATTCAATATATTTACGTTTGCTAATAGTGTTTTGTTATTAGTCTTTCAAATCTATTAATATGAAGAAAACCATTCTTATACTTTTCTCGACATTAATTTTTGCGAACGCATTCGCTTCCGATAAAGAATTGCTATTTATGATTCGCCGACCAAGTAATGCAGGGCAGTTTAGTTTAGGAATGCGAAGCACTGCAAGTGTTTTTAACGATGGTTCGTGGCGAAATTTTGGAATGGGTGTTGGTGGGCAATTCAGAATTCGTTTTTCGGATAATGTTAATACTCAATGGTTTTTTGATTATGTAAATGGAACGGTAGGTGATTTTGCAAGCCGTGTTGATTACCATATTGGTTGGAATGTAATGCTGTACCCTCAAAAAAACATGCAAGACAATAAGTATAAATTTAACCCTTACTTTATCGCGGGACACTGTTTTGATTATACCAATGTGAAAGATAAAACCGACGAAAATAATTATGCCGAAAGATGGAGCTCAGCGGTTCAAGCAGGCTTAGGTGTGCATTATAATTTAACCCAAAAGTTTGATATCTCTTTTGAAACTCAATACATGATTCATCTTGGTACGGATATTCATGCTGAAAAAGAAAATGGTATAGTTCATATTGAAAAGGAGAAAGGTGTTAATTTAGAAGGGCATGTTTTAATGAACTTAAGTTTAAACTATAAAATAGGTAAATTATGGGTAAGATAAAATTTATAGCTTTTGCTTTGTTTTTGATGATTTTTAAAACGGCTTCTTCACAGGAGGAGAAAGAAATTTTTGTTAAAAACTCCATGCTTAGGGCAAGTGCAACCATAAGTCCTAATTTTTTATTAAAGAAGAATGTTACTGAGATTACGCTTCATGGCTTTTTAGAGTATTATTTACAGGAACAAATTTCGGTTCGTGGAGACGGGGTTTGGTATGTGGATGAGCAACAAAATGCGAAAGTGTTTAAACAAAATTCGAAAATCTACTTTGGAGCAATGTATCATTTGAATTATAAACGTTTGAGCCGTTTTGATGCTTATGTTGGTATTCAGCCAGGTATAGCAGCTACTCAACCTCTATCCAATGATTCATTAAATCGCTCTTTAAAAGTAGTTTCTTTGTTTTCGGTGGTGGGTGGAGCTAACTATTATGTAGGGAAGTATTTTAATTTTTTTGCCGAAACACGCTATTCAACGGGAAAATATTATGGTGTTAACGATATAAATTTATCGGGTATTAGTTTCTCTGCTGGTTTAGGTTTTAATATAAAAACCAATTTTAATAAAAATTAAGGCGCCAGTTTTGTGTCTGACGCCTTTTATTTTCTTTTACCTAACAAGTGTAAATGTTCCATTTTTCTCATGCTTTTTTTCTAAATCGTCTTTTACGTTAATTTTATATACAAATACATCTTGTAACGATACTGTCTCTGGATGTTTTGCAAAAGTGCCGTCCCATCCTTTGTTGATGTCTTCTGTGTAGTAAATCTCATTTCCCCAACGGTCAAAAATCCACATTTTAAATTCTTTTATACCGATTCCTTTTCCGGTAAATGTTTCATTTTTGTTGTCGTCATTCGGACTAAATGCATTTGGCACATACAAAGTAAACGCTGGTTTCACTTCCAATGGTTTTACCAAAGTATCAAAGCAGCCGTAAGTATTATTTACAATTTGAGTTATAAAATAGTCTTGCGGTATTTCACTAGTAAAAGTATGACTGAAAGATTGCGTTGTATATTGGCTATTATCGGTTAAACTATAAGCCCAAGTTGTAGCTCCTGTTGCAAGGTTGTTTACATGAATACTGTTTTCAATGATATCAATATTCTCTTCCGCTATTTCAAATCCTGCAATTGGTTTCGGGTAAACAACTACAGCATTGTTTAATGTTTGTTGAGCCGAACATCCTTTATCCGAAATGGCTGTTAAACTTACATTGTAATCACCTGTTTCAAAACAATGTTGAGGGTTTTGTGCATAGCTCAGTGCTGTATTATCTCCAAAATTCCAAACAAACGAACCAATATTACCTGTGCTGATATTGCTGGTATTTGTAAAGTTAACGCATAAAGTTGGACAACCAGTTTTGATTAAATTACTGAATGAAACATTTGGTAAAGGATTTACTGTAACCGATTGAAGTGTACTAGCAATACAACCATATTGGGTTTGAATTTCTAAGCTAGTAACGTAGGTTGCTGCATTGGCAAAAGTGGTACTTGGACTTGTGCCCACATTATCATTATTGCCATCACTTTCATAATCCCAAAGGTAAGAAGTAATGTTTCCATCAACCGAAAAACTAGTGTTAGCGTATTGCGTAGCTTGGCCTAAACAACTTTCGTTAACTGTAAATTGTGCAACAGGATTGTAGTGAACAATAGCTGGATTGGTAGTGTTAGATACACAGTTATTATTACTTGTTGCAGTAAGTTTAACATTGAAGTTACCAGCCGCTGGATAAGTGTAAATTGGATTCATGGTATTATTATCCACCACACCATCATTGTTAAAATCCCATTCCCAAGCAATTATATTTCCAGTATTAATACTGCTCGAATTATTGAATTGAGTAGGGGAGTTGTGACAAACTATATTGCTACTGAAATTTACATTTGCTACTGGATGAATAACAACATTATTGGCTACACTTGCTTGGCATCCATGATTGGTAGTTGCCGTTAGGGTTACTAAATAAGTTCCATCACTAGTGTAAGTGTGGCTTGGATTTAGTAAATTACTATAAGTTCCGTCGGCAAAAGCCCAGCTGCTGCTTACAATTGTTTCGGGACTAGTAACACTTGATGTATTGCTAAAAGGAGTGATTACACCTAAACAATTATTTGTTGCACTAAAGTTGGCAACAGGCAAAGGATAAACTGTAATGGAATTAGTTGAACTCTTGCTGCAACCTTGATTACTAATGGCTGTTAAATTAATGGTGTAATTACCAGCGCTGGCAAAAGTTTGGCTTGGCGAAAAACTTGTATTGTCAACTTGCCCATCCGAATTAAAATCCCATGCATAGGAAACAATTGTGCCGCTTGTTATTGAACTTGTGTTCGTAAAATTAATGGCAGTGCCTAAACAAGCTGAATTGGCCGTGAAACTACTTACAGGTAATGCATACACATTAATTGGGTTTGAAACACTTTGGCTGCATCCGTTGGAAGCGGATACCGTAAGATTTATTTGGTAGGTTCCAGCTAATGAATAAATGTGTTGCGGATTTTGTAAGTTAGAAGTTATTCCATCGCCAAAGTTCCATAACCAATTATTAATTGTTGTTGTTGATGAACTCGAATTATCTGTTAAAAGTAAATTACTTCCACTGCAAATGTTTGGGTTGCTAAAGTTAGCTTGTGGGGTTTCGTTTACATTAACCGTAATTGTAGCTGAGCTGCTGCAAGAGTTATTGTTGGTTACTGTTAAGCTTACCAAATAACTACCGTAGTTAGTGTAGGAATGATTTGGGTTTTGAACTGCACTGCTATTTCCATCTCCTAAATTCCAAGCGTAAGAAACAATACCTACACCAGTTGATTGATTGTTGAACTGAGTAGCATTGCCTAAACAAACGGCAGCTGCATTAAAATTAGCACTTGGGTTTTGAAACACCTGCGCTACTTCGGTAACGGTATCAGCACAACCAAAATTATTACTTGCTATTAAAGTAATTGTGAAACTACCCGTGCTTGTATATAAGTGCGTTGGCGTTGCTAAGCTTGATCTTGTATTATCGCCAAACAACCAATTATAATTAGTAGCTAAAGTGGTATTGTTTTGGAAAATGGTTGTGCTGCCTAAACAAACATCAGTCACACCAAAGTTGGCAATAGGTCCATCACTCACTGTAATGGTATGGCTTGTTGTATCGCTGCAACCAATATTGGTGTAAGCTATTAATGTAATAGTATATGTACCACTGTTTAAGTAAGTATGACTAGGGCTTTGCTGTGTTGAATTGGTTCCATCTCCAAAGGACCAAAAATAGGAACTGATTGTTGCTCCATTGGTGGCTGATGTATTGGTAAACTGAACAGTTCTACTACAACTTGCATTTCCATTTAAATTATCGTGAAAATTTGCATTTGGTTTTGGATAGGATGCAAGTTGGTAAGTTAAAACAGGCGAAGAACAACCTGTAACCGATGTTGTGCCAACAGTGTAAACACCAGCATTGCTAACAGTAATACATTGTGCATTTACATTGTTTACGTTTGGTCCATTCCAGCTGTAGCTGGCATAGCCTGCAGGTGCGCATAAATTAATGCTACCACCAACACACAATGTATCCGACTGTAAAATCTGAAAATCAGTACAAGCACCATCAATATACGCATAAGCATAATGCCCTCCTAAAGCACAATCGTAAGTTGTAAATCTAATGGTAACGTTTTGGTTGAGGTAAGCAGTTAAATCAACGCTAACTGTTGTCCATGGTTTGTATATGGCATTGGCGCAATTGGCTGAGGTTTGAAAACCAGGTATGCCTTGTCCGCCGGCAACATAATAATCGGTACACGGAATAACGTTTCCATTTTGATCGAGCATATCAATTCTAAAACTTGGTTGCTCAGCTACTGTGTGGGTGTTCCCGCCATCTTGTAAAACTACTGCATAGTTATAGGTATAGTTTGCATTGGCATTGGTTACAGTAAAGGTTTGCTCTAATCTATCGGCTATGCCTCCTGTGCCGCTATTGCCTATCATAACAGAAAAACTTCCTCCTGGAAAAACCGTTGGAAATCCACCGCAAGGATCGGTGGCATTGCCGCTAACAATGGTTTGGGCTCCTCCGCCATTGATGCAACATCCAGCGGCATTGTAAAGTGGGTGGTAACCTGTTGAGCTTGTCCAGCCTGTAAGGTTACCCGCTTCAAAATCCATATTGGTGCAAGCTACCTGAGGTAAACTTGGACTAGGATTTTGTTTTTGTATTGGATAAAAAGTATTTCTTATGAAATCCTTTTTTTGATTTTCGATAAACTCAGTGTAAGCTGAATTTAAACTACTATGGCTTTGCAGGAAGAATTGTTTTTGTGCTTCTTCGTTAAAGCCTGCTAAACTATCAGTCGGAGAGCTGTAGTTTACTTGCGCCCCAATTCGACTTGTTAATAAAGCGAGGAGGAGCATTGCCGTTTTTAATAACAATGTTTTCATGACTAAATGTTTTAATGATTAATACTATTCGTCTTAATATTTCTAATTTCAAAATTGCTCTCATTTTATTCGTCTCGTTTTTTAATTTGCTTTTAGCGTTAATGTTTGGTTTGCTTTGTAGAGTTTTTACCAGCCCTTTATGATGTACTAATGAAAGGGTATTTAGTAACTTTTGTTTTAGGGGTTTTATTGTATTACGCTATTCAATAAAAAAAGGTTACCATTTATTAGCTAATCTTATCCACTTATTAAACGTTGATAAAATACTGTAACCTTATTGTAATTTTTAACGTTAAAGCAAATTGTGTTTAAAAAAAGAAGCTGCTTGTGTTAAGTAGCTTTTTATTTTGGAGGGAATATAATCTATGAGATTTTGTTTTATCAATTGTTAAACAAATAATCTTTGAGTTAAGTTCTGGGCAATGTTTCTATGATACTTACTTTGTGTTAATTACTAATCTTTCAATAGAATACTGTGCGCTTGCCTTGAGGAAAGGCGATGCGGCAAGGAGGTGAGCGTTCCGCGCTTAGAATTTCTTGAAAAGTTCGCTGCAGCGAATATCTTTTCGGAAATTCTTGATGCGGAATGAGAGGCGGGAAGGTTTCCTTTCCTCTTGTTCGCCGCGGCGAATTTTGGTTACTTTTTTTATCAAGAAAAAAAGTAATTACCAAAACTTAAATTTATTTAAGGATTACGTTAATAACGTTGGTATGAAAAATGAATTATTATAATTTATTCTTTTGGCTTGACCCAAAAGAAACAAAAGGTCAAGTCTTACGAAAAATAAAATGAAAATATACGTTCGGTTTGTCTGCGCGATAAGAGCCGTTTGCTTTCAAAAACTTAATGTGCTAACGCAAACTCGCTTATCACTGGCAGGACTCCTGATGTCAAACCTCTCTCTATTTTC
>CAZRUA010000077.1:0-17260 GCA_964603125.1 uncultured Flavobacteriaceae bacterium
GAAATGTAGCAGTTGTTGGTTGCAGCACTGATACAGAACAAAGCCACTGGGGTTGGTTACAATTAGATAAAAACCAAGGTGGTATTAAAGGTGTTACATACCCAATTGTAGCAGATACAACAAAAATCATTTCATTAGATTACGGAACTTTATCAGGTGATTATGATGTAAACGAAAACGGGGACTTAGTGGCAACAGGTCCAATGGTTGCTTTTAGAGGTTTATACTTAATTGACAAAAACGGAATTGTTCGTCACCAATTAATTAACGATTTACCATTAGGCCGCAATGTAGATGAAGCTTTACGTATGGTAGATGCTTTACAATACTTTGAAGAAAATGGCGAGGTTTGCCCTGCAAACTGGACAAAAGGAAAAGAAGCAATGAAAGCTGACCACAAAGGTGTTGCTGAATATTTAGCTAAGCACTAAAAAATTAAAAGAGGTTGTTTAAAAACAACCTCTTTTTTTATAATTATGTTTAAGAAATTATTCTTTATACTCTGTTGCTTTATCAGTCTTAACATACTTGCTCAAGATTTAACCCAAACCATTAGAGGCACAGTATTAGATAAACAAACACAAAGCCCTATGATTGGTGCTACTGCACAAATTGTTGGCTCAAACCCTATTATTGCTGTTTCTACAGATGAAAACGGAAAGTTTCGTTTTGAAAAAATTGAAATTGGTAGGTACCAAATAAAATTTGAATCACTTGGTTATAAAGAAAAAACAGTAACAGTTGTTTTAGCAACTGGTAAAGAAACCGTTTTAAATATTGAATTAGAAGAATCAGTAGTTGAAAGCGAAGTGGTGACTGTGGTTGCCAATGTAGATAAAACTCAAACCAACAACAAAAACACAACGGTTAGTTCGCGTTCGTTTACTATTGAAGAAGCTAGCCGATACGCAGGAAGTAGAAACGATCCTGCTAGAATGGCTGCAAACTTTGCCGGTGTTAGCGGAGCCAACGATAGCAGAAACGATATTATAATTAGAGGTAATTCACCTTTGGGAGTTTTATGGAGGTTAAACGGTTTGGATATTCCAAATCCAAATCACTTTGGTTCATTAGGATCTACAGGAGGACCGATTAGTATTTTAAACAACAACACATTAGATAATTCAGATTTTTTGAGTAGTGCATTCCCTGCGGGTTATGGCAATGCAACCGCTGGAGCTTTTGATTTAAAAATGAGAGCTGGTAATAACGAAAAATATGAGTTTATCACACAAATTGGTTTTAATGGCTTTGAATTAGGTGCAGAAGGGCCATTAAATAAAAAGAAAAAATCGGGCTCTTTTTTAATCAACTATCGCTACTCAACTTTAAGTGTTTTTAAAGCACTTGGAATTAACTTCGGCACAGGGGCTGCAGTGCCTCAATACCAAGATATAACTTTTAAACTAGATTTACCGACTGAGAAATTAGGTAAGTTTTCTTTTTATGGAATAGGTGGATTAAGTTATATCGCTTTAAAAGACTCTGACAAAGACTCGAGTGAAAACTTATATGGCTATAATGCAAAAGACACTTACTTTAGATCGAACATTGGCATCATAGGAATGTCGCATAATTACATTCTCAATTCCAGTTCTTATACAAAATTAAACATTGGAGTTTCGGGTCAATACAACAACATCATTGCTGATAGCATTGACTATACAACTACTCCAGCAGGTGTATTTGCTTTTTACCGAAGCATTTCATCTACTGTTAAAACAAGCATTAACTTCTCTTACAACAAAAAGTTTTCGGCCAAAAACTTTATTACAACAGGTGCTTTCCTTGATTTATATAAAGCCGTATTGGTTGACTCTAGCAAAAGTAAATCACCAGTATTTTATACCTTACGCGACTTTAGAGGGAATACAGGACTTGGTCAAGTGTATTTTAATTGGCAACATAAATTTACCGACAAACTTGTTTTAAATTCAGGATTACATAATTCGCTTTTCTTTTTAAATAACTCCTATAGCATTGAGCCTCGACTCGGATTAAAATATACTCTCAATTCAAAACATTCATTTAGCATGGGCGCTGGGCTTCATAGCCAATTACAACCTTTGTATGTGTATTTTAGTACTGCTAATTTAGGCAATGGCAATGTGGTTGCTACTAATAAAAAACTAAATTTCACAAAAGCTGCTCATGGAGTAATTGCATATGATGTAAACATTGGTAAAAATGCTCGTATTAAAACCGAGGCTTACTATCAGTATCTTTACAACATACCCGTTAAAGAAAGAAGTAGTTATTTTTCGGCTGCAAACTTAGGCGCCGATTTTAATAGTCCTAACGTGGATAGCTTGGTGAGTAAAGGAACTGGCAACAATTACGGTATAGAATTTACCTTAGAAAAATTTTACTCAAAAGGGTATTATTATTTAGTTACCGCTTCATTTTTTGAAAGCAAATACAAAGGCAGTGATGGGATATTGCGTAACACAGCGTTTAATGGAAACTATGTAATAAATGGTTTAATTGGAAAGGAATTTAAAATTAAGAATAAACATGTATTTGCTATAGATGCCAAATGTACCGCTTCTGGTGGTAAAAGATATGTTCCAATTGACTTGGCAAAATCCGCACTTTATGGAATAGAAATGTATGATGTTAATCATGCTTTCGAAAATCAGTATCCTGCTTACTTCCGTATCGATATAAAGCCATCTTATAAACTGAATTTGAAAAAGGCTACGCTAGAATGGAGTTGCGATTTTCAAAATGTAACACGTCACGACAATGTTTTTCAGCAAGTATACGATCAAGCCACTCAAACCTTAAAAACAGAGTATCAACTAAAGTTTTTCTTCATACCTCAGTTTAGAGTTTTATTTTAACAAATAAAGCTTTCCATTTATCTGATTTTACCACACAAATGGAGCCCTAAAATTTGCTTTTTAGCCCAATTTGTTGTAATATCGTGTTCAAATATTTTTGATATGACTAAATTATTACGTTTTAGTTTTTTACTTACGGTAATTTTCTTTTCGAGCTCATCATTCGCTCAAACTATTTTTTATACAGAAACTTTTGATGCCACAGCATGCCCTGCCACATCTGGTTGCGACCCTAGTTTATCATCATGGACTGTGACCAGCCTTGGCGGAGAAGGGGCAAATCCTAATAAATTTTATGTGAGCTGTACAGAAAATGGTAATGCTGCTGGAGCGTGCGGTTCAGCTTGTGGCACAGACCAATCATTGCACGTTGGGAACATTTCTACTTCATCAGCGGCAGCACTTTTTTGTCCGACTGGCGACTGTGGGGCTGCTTATGATGATACAGGTGCTGGAGAAATAACTAATACTAGAGCAGAGTCCCCAACAATAAACTGTACTGGACAAAGCAATATTACTATAAGATTCAACTATATAGAAGGCGGCGAACTTTCAGATGATGATGCTCAATTATTTTATTTTGATGGTGTTACATGGACTTCGATTAACGCTTTAGCAAAAACAGCAACTACATGCGGAGCTAGTCAAGGATTATGGACAGCCTTTTCAATGACTTTACCTGCTAGCGCAAACAACAACCCTAGTGTAAAAATTGGCTTTGTTTGGAAAAATGATGGCGATGGAAATGCAACTGACCCATCTTTTGCAGTTGACGATATTACCTTAGAAGTTCCAAGTGTAGCTGCAAATCCAGTAGTAACTATTACTCCTGTTGGTGCAACCACCATATGTGCAGGTGGAACTGTTACTTTAAATGGAAGTGCTACAAACGGCCCTATCACATCATGGGCTTGGTTATCAAACCCAACAACTGGTGTAAGTTTTAATACATCTTCTTCACAAAATACAATTGCTACTTTTACAACAGCCGGAACTTACACCGTTACTTTACAAGCAAATAACGCTACAGGAAGTGGTACAACTACTCAAGCTATTATAGTAAATGCAAGCCCAACGGTTAATGCAACAGCTACACCTAACCCTGTTTGTGCAGGTTCTTCAACAACATTAACTGCTACTGGCGCAACAACTTATCAATGGGTTGGCGGACCAGGAACAGCAAATTATACAGTAACACCAACAGGCACCACTACCTACACTGTTGTAGGCTTAACAGCGGGTTGCCCTGATTCTGCAACAGTTGTAGTAACAACAACAAGTGCACCTACTGTTTCTATTTCGCCAGCAAATCCTACGGTTTGTTCGGGTTCTTCTGTAATTTTAACTGCATCAGGTGCCACAAGTTATCAATGGACTGGAGGACCAGCAACCGCGGCATATTCAGTTAGTCCAACTGCTACTACCACTTACACAGTAATTGGAACTACGGGTGGTTGTCCAAGTTTACCAGCTACCGTTACAGTTAACGTTTCTGCTTCAATTAGTGCTTCAATTACAAGTAGCGCAACAACCATTTGTGCAGGTCAACCAGTTACTTTATCTGCTAGTGGCGGAGCAACCTATACTTGGTCAGCATCTACTGGACCAACGCCACCAGCAACTGCAACAATTAATATGAATCCTACAACAACCACTATATACACAGTAAGTGTATCCAGTGGTTCATGTACTCCAGCCTCTGCAAGTTTTACAGTTACTGTAACTCCTGCTCCAACAGTTACAGCAACAGCTTCAACAGCAAATGTTTGTTTAGGTTCATCAACTACATTAACCGCATCAGGTGCAACATCTTATCAATGGTTAGGTGGTGGGCCAAACTCAGCTACTTATACCATTAGTCCAACTGCTGCAACAACTTACACAGTTATTGGCGCCACATCTGGCTGCCCTGATACAGCTACAGTTTCGGTAACTGTTTCACCATTAACACCAGTAACCGCTTCGGCTAGTTCAACTAATATTTGCAGCGGACAAAGCACAACGCTTACCGCAAGTCCAAGTGGCGCAGGTTATTCTTATTCGTGGGCTCCTTCAGGCAGTATTACAGGTTCGAGCACAAGTGCTACAGCTACAGCAAATCCAACTACAACTCAAACTTTCACCGTTACAGTTACAGGGCCCTGTTTATCAAACCCTACTGCTACAGTAAGTGTAACTGTTGGTAACTGCGGACCGCCAATTGCAGGTTTCTATTCATCTGATACTTTAATTTGTAGCAATAGTTGTATTACTTATGTTGATACTAGCTCAGGTAATCCAACTTCTTTATTATGGACATTTGATGGTGGTATCCCAGGAACTTCAACTGATACAATGCCAACCGTTTGTTACCCGGTTTCGGGCTTCTACAATACTACTTTAACTGTTACCAATGCACTTGGAAGTAACACAGTTACTATGACAAATTACGTTGATGTTGTTTTGTCGCCATTAGCATTTGCCGGAAACGATACAACTATTGACTTAGGCACCAGCGTAACCTTAACTGGTGGTGGTGCTGGTGGTGGTGGCAGCTACACTTGGACACCTAGCGCTGGATTAAGTTGCACAACGTGTGCAAGTCCTGTTGCTACACCAACTGTTACAACAACTTACTATTTAAGCGTTGTAAATTCGTTTGGTTGCCAAGATATCGATACTGTTGTTGTAACTATTGAAAATAAATGTTACGATGCTTATGTGCCAACAGCATTTTCTCCAGACGGAAATGGAATTAATGACGTATTGCATGTGAAAGGAGTTTGCTTAGGTGTTTTCAACTTTAGTATATACGACAGATGGGGAGAAAGAGTATTTAACACCTCAGATAAAAATTTAGGTTGGGACGGAACATTTAGAGGCAAAGCAATGGACGCAGCAATATTTATGTACACCTTAGAAGGAGTTTCATCAAAAGGTGAATTTTATAAAATGAAAGGAAATATAACTTTAGTAAGATAATTTAAAACCCGAAAACCATGTTTAATTTAAAACAAAATATAATTAAAGCAAGTACGGTTTGTGCACTATTACTTGCTAATAAAGCTTTTTCACAAGACATTCATTTCTCGCTGTATAACGAAGCTCCTTTAGCTTTGAACCCAGCATTAGCCTGTACTAAATATGATTTTAGAGCTAGTGCTAATTACAAAACACAATGGTCGAGTGTAGCAACGCCGTTTAAAACTTATGCTTTTGCAACAGAATTTGCTTTCTTTCATAAAAAATTAAAACCAGCTTATATGAGCTCCAGCCTAAGCGCTTGGAGAGATATGTCGGGGGATGCAAAATACGGAACAACACATTTAAATTTAAGTTTAGGTGGCGTAGTAACAGTTGCGAAAAATCAGCGCTTATCTGCAGCTATGCAAGCTGGATACACGATGAAATCGGCTAATACAAGTGCCCTAAAATGGGAAAATCAGTATAATGGTTTTCAATACGATGCAGCATTACCAAGTGGTGAAACCAATGTAAGTAATTATAATTATGGTGACTTTGCTGGAGGATTAAACTGGCATTACTCGCGCAACGAAATGTATATTAGTGCCAGTAATGCATTAAACATTGATATTGGTGCCGCCTATTTTCACTTCAATACACCAAAGCAATCACTTTTAGGTGTTTCTTCCGAACAATTATATGGTAAATTAGTTTTTCATGCAAACTTTAATATTGGTATAAAAAATTCATCATGGATTTTAGACCCAAGTTTAATTTACATGCAACAAGGACCTGCGCGCGAAATTAATCCAGGTATGATGTTTAAATACATTATACAAGAACAGGCTGTTTATACTGGATTAAAAAAACCAAGTGCTTTAGGTTTTGGTGCTAATTATCGCTTTGGTGATGCATTTATCATTAGTTCGATTTTTGAATACGATAAATTTGCGTTAGGCGTTGCTTATGACATTAACGTATCAGGCTTAAATGGCGCTAGCAGAACTATTGGTGGCTTAGAGTTTTCATTGCGTTATAACATGAACCCAGGTTACGGTAAACGATTAGGAGCAGGTTTAACTAAGCCTACTTATAAATAAAAGTAGTTTTTAAGAGCAAATCAATGTTTAAAAAACTGCCATTATTGCTAAAAAAAGCTTACATTTGCACCCTTACAAAAATTTAAAATTATTATGGATTTAAGTGGTATTATTTCAATTAGCGGTATGCCGGGTTTATACAAAGTTGTATCTCAGGCTAAAAACGGTGTTATTGTTGAATCGTTAATTGACAAAAAAAGATTTCCAGCATTTGCTACCAATAAAATAAGTGCTTTAGAAGACATCAGTATGTTTACTACTAATGATGACAAGCGCATTTCGGAAATTATGAAAACAATTTTCGATAAAGAAGGTGGCAAAAAATGTATTGATAACAAAGCAGACGACAAAGCTATTATAGCTTATTTTGCTGAGATTTTACCAGATTACGATAAAGAAAGAGTTTATGTGTCTAACATGCGTAAATTGTTTTCTTGGTATAACTTATTAAGCGAAACAGGAAATTTAAAAGCTAAAGAAGAAGTAGCTGCTGAAGGTGAAAAGAAAGCAAAAGTTAGCGCTGAAGATAAACCAAAAAAAGTTACTAAGGTAGCTAAAGACACTTCAAAAGGAGCTAAAACAAAAGCACCTACTTTAAAAGTAGCTGGTGTTAGAAAAGCAGGAACTGCCTAGTATTATTTATAAATTTAATCGTCCTCCGCAGCTTTGCGGAGGATTTTTTTTGTTATGCAAACTACAAGTCAATTTAAAAAAGTTAGAGTTCGTAAATATTTACCATTAGATTTTAAGGTAGGTACTTGGGACGATTTAAAATCGTTTTACAACGAATTAAGCCAACGTAGCATAAATTCTAAAAACGAATTACAACAATGGATTTATGATTTAAGTGAATTAGAAGCAATTGTGAGCGAAGACATGGCATGGCGCTATATTAAAATGACTTGCAACACTGCTGACGAAAAATTAGTAAGCGATTACACTTATTTTGTTTCAGAAATTGAACCAAATATAGCACCTTATTCAAATGAGCTTAACAAAAAGCTAATTGCAAGTGAGTTTTGTAATGATTTAGATAAAGAGCAATATTTTATTTTTTTACGTTCAGTTAAAAAAAGCTTAGAGCTATTTAGAGAAGAAAACATTCCTTTGTTCACTGAAATTAGCAACGAAAGTCAAAAGTACGGTGCCATATCAGGAGCTCAAACCATTGAGTTTGAAGGCAAACATATAACCATGCAAATGGCCGCTGTTCATTTAAAAAGTCAGGACAGAGATTTGCGCGAAAAAATTTATCACGCACTAAACGCACGCCGCGCTCAAGATGAAACTACTTTAAATAATTTATTTAACAAATTAATTGAACTAAGAAACAAAGTAGCGTCAAATGCTGGGTTTGGAAATTTTAGAGATTACATGTTTCAATCATTAGGACGTTTTGATTATGTAAAAGAAGATTGCTTTTCGTTTCATGATTCAATACAACAATTCATTGTACCATTATACAAAGCAAAGGAAGAAGAGCGCAAAAATAAATTAAACTATCCTTCCTATCGTCCATGGGACAGAGATGTTGATATTGAAGGTAAACAGCCACTAAAACCATTTGCTAATGGAGCTGAATTAACTGAAAAAACAATTGAGTGTTTTAATACAATTAATCCTTTTTTTGGCGAGTGCATTGGAATTATGCGTGATTTAAAACATTTAGATTTAGAGTCTCGTGTTGGAAAAGCCCCAGGAGGATATAATTACCCACTATACGAAACTGGAGTTCCATTTATTTTTATGAACTCTGTAGGTACACATCGCGATTTAGTAACTATGGTTCACGAAGGTGGTCATGCAATACATTCGTTTTTAACCAATCATTATCCTGTTGTTGAGTTTCAAAGTACTCCAAGCGAAGTAGCAGAATTAGCGAGTATGAGCATGGAACTTATCTCGATGGAACATTGGGATGTGTTTTTTAAGAACGAAGATGATTTTAAACGTGCAAAACGCGAACAACTAGAAAAAATAATTTCATCCTTACCTTGGATTGCTTCAATTGACAAATTCCAACATTGGATTTACGAAAACCCAACACATACAGTTGAGGAACGTTACAGTAAATGGTTAGAAATTTCGAAAGCCTTTGGCCCTGGGGTAGTTGACTACAGTGGTTTAGAAGACAATGTAAAACGTTCTTGGCAAGTACAATTGCATTTGTTTGAAGTTCCTTTTTATTATATCGAATATGGTTTCGCTCAGCTAGGAGCTATTGCAATGTGGAGAAATTACAAAAAGAATCCTGATCAAGCTTTGCAAAATTATATTGCTGCATTAAAATTAGGCTACACTAAATCAATTCCGGAAATTTATAAAACAGCTGGAATTAAGTTTGATTTCTCAAGTAATTATATTGCTGAATTAGCAAACTTCTTAAAAGAAGAATTAGCAGTATTAGGCTAAAATAAACTCAACAAAAAGGGCGTTATCCATTAGATAACGCCCTTTTTCATGTTTAAATTTTTAGATCATCTATAACTTTATCAATTTCACAACCGATTGTGATTTCCCATCGCTAATGTTTACATAATAAACACCCGAAGCATTGTTTTGAATATTCAGATGATGTCTACCGGTATTTAAATTCTCGGAAATGATAATTTCTCCTAGAGTATTTGTCACAGTAATATTTGCAAATGAATTCAATTCAATTACAAACGAACCATTTGTAGGGTTTGGATATACTTTGATAGAGTTACTCATTAAATCAACATTATCAATACCTGTACATGCACTAACATTTTGAAATACAGTTGCTGAATTCGCACATCCATTAGTATCAATTCCGGTAACAGTATAAGTTGTTGCAATAATTGGCGAAACAGCAACTGTTGAAGTTGTATCGGCCGTGTTCCAAACATAACTATTCGCACCTGATACAGACAAGGTAGCTGTTTGTCCAACACATAAAATAGGTGTGTCTGAATTAACAACTAATGTTGGTGCTGTATTTACATTTACAACTAAAGTGCTTGTATTTTGTAATCCAGTTGCAAAGTTATAAGCAGTAAGCGTTACATGGTAAGTTCCTATTAAAAACTGATGTGACGGATTAGAAATTGTTGATACTGGGCTTCCATCATCAAAATTCCAAACTAATGAATCTGCATTAGTACTAGTATTAACAAAATTAACAAGTAATGAGTCGCAACCATTTGCACTGTTTGTTGTAAAAGTAGCTTTAGGTTCAGTTATATTCCAATTTACAATTTTAGTAAGATCATTAATTCCTTCAAAAGCATTATCAATAATCATGTTTTTACTATCATCAAAATAACTCACAAAGTCTTTAGCAGCAATAACTGTTGAATCAACACGGTTAAATTGCACAACATAAGCAAAAGAGTGAGCAGGGATAATAACATTTAAAGAATCTTCATAGTTTCCATTTCCCGCTTCAGGTCTATCGTTATAAAAACCAGGATGAGATTTTAAAACCCCACTACCACATCGAACCCAAGTATTTACAGGATCACCCATTGGAGAAAAGCTTGAACTTCCATCACTTGTTATCATCCAACGATCAGTATCATCAAGTAATCCAGTTCCGATACTATTTGTGTCAAGCTGGGTATTACTATCTGAACCCAAATTGCTAGCAATAGCAACACGAACATTAATATCATTTGCTGTTGGATTTTCCAATTTAACATTTAATCTAACCATTGGTTTATCCTCATAGAAATGTAATTCTTTGGTAACATTCAAACTATTAATTACTTGCGGAACTGGTGTGTAAATAGTATTCATTGTTGTATCCAATAAAATTAAATTATCTAGTCCATTACTAAATGCAATGTCGTTAATAGACACCTCAAAAATCCCATCGTAAGCATCGCCTTGCCCTGTTGATAAAATTGTTGCATCATCCATAGCGTCACCCGTAACACCATTAGAAGGATCATAATATGAGTTTCCATAATTATAGGCCATTGGGTCGCAGTATTGAACATTGGAAATTGCGTAACATGAACCATTAGGATAAGGAATACTATTAGGAGGTAAGTTTAAAATGTGCACCACAATTTTATTACTCATAGTATCTTGTATAACGCAAGCATCATTAGAGTTTATTAAACAACTAATCGTATCGTAATCGTTTAAACTAGCTGATGAAAAATAATTACTATTTACTCCCACTGGCGTATCATTTACATACCATTGGTAACTAGGGCTATTCCCAGGATTTAAATCCGTATCAACATAAAAATCCATTTGTTGTCCACTAAACCATGAAGTCCCTTGGTTACTAGCAATGTATGTTGACGCAGTTAAACTAGCAATATTTACTGGTAATGAAATAGCATTACTTAATGAGCTTAAATTTTGTGCACACGTTATACTTGATGTAAGCATACAAGTAACAGTGTCATTAACAACTAAAGTTGAATCAGAATAGTTCATGCTATTTAATCCCACAGGTAAGCCATTTTTATACCATTGAAAAGAAGGCGAACCTCCTCCTGAGTAAGCTGTTGCAGTGAAAGTAACCAATTGGCCTGCACATATTGCAGAAGCATCGGCATAAATTGAAACGCCTGTTAATGGATTTAACTTATTAACTCCACTCACCCAATTTGATTTATCAAAACTAACAGCACTTAAAGCAAAATTATTTAGTGTTGCGTGATAGTTATTTCCTGAAGCATCAAAAAGAGTTGTTGCGGTAAAGTTATCTGCGTAAGCATTACCCAAGTTAAAAGTATAAGAGGCCTTTAAATTAGGATCTGAATTTATAGAACAATTCATGTAATCTTTTATTTGAGATTGGCTGCGGCCAGTATTCCAAAATCTGAATTCATCCAAAGTTCCTTCGAAATAGTCAAATGAACCTGTTCCACCCATTGTTGTATTACCTGATGAAGCTGGTATTGAGGTATCACTAAATGATGTTTTCAAATCGCCATTTAAATATAAATACCAGCCCGAACCAACTTTAGTAAAGGCTACATGAGACCAAATAAAAGGATCGATGTATACGTTTGTATTCAAAAACGAACCACCACCAAAAGAAAGATAAATATAATTATTATAAAAATATAGTCCGAATCCATTACTGAACGGATTACCATTAAAAAATAATTGTTGCGGATTAGGATTACCCAAAGTATTCCGTGGCAAAACCCATCCTTCCACACAAACATCTCCTGTGCCATTTAAAACAACCTGACCAACATTCACAAAATCATCTACTCCATCAAAACTTAAAGCATTCTGCGGCTCCAGACTCAAAACAATTGTATTGCTGCTTGCATTTGAACTAGGGTTGCAAGGAATGTTTGACACTATAGAACAAGATATAGTATCGTTAGTTGTTATAGAGTTAGCCGTATAAATCTGCGACGTTTCACCTGGGACTATAGCTCCATTTCGAAACCACTGATAAGTAACTGAATTACCAGCATTTTGGGGAGTTGCAGTATAAGTTATAGGAGAACCATTGAACATTAAATATGGTCTACTCGATTGGATGCTTACTGATGTGATTGGCAGTAAATGTTCATTTAAATAATTGGAAACAGTTCCAGTTAAAGCAAAATTACTTAAAGTGGCATTATTACCATTTCCTGATTCATCTGTTACAGTAGTTAAAGCTACATTGTTCCCATTAGGCACTGCATTACTAAAAGTATAATTAACCACTAATCCAGGTTGTGTTGCACTGATTGAGCAATACATAGTTTGTTGTATATCCGCTTGAGTTCTGGCAACATTCCAAATACGAACTTCATCCAAACTACCTTGCAATAAATTAGCACCTTGATATACACCTAAAAAAATATTTTCAGTTGTATAACCGTTTGAAAGATCGTCTTGTGCAACTTGCTCACCGTTTTTATATAATGTAAGAGTTGTTGTTGCCTCATCATAAGTTACAGCCACATGTGTCCAAGTATTAAACGGAAAAGGATCTGGATCACTAATTATTGTAGGAAAATTACCTGCATTAAGATGGCCACCAGGAATCCAAAATGCAGCCCCATCTGAACTAATTAAATTATTATTTAAACCCGGATTAGTTGCATAAACCCAAGTTTCTTTAGTATAACTTGTTAAATTTATTGACCCTAAACTAGCATAGTCGTTAATACCATCAAAATTAAGGGATTGTGCATTTGATAATGCAAAGGCCGTTATTGACAAAACAACCGAAAGTAAAAGTTTCTTCATATTCTATATATTGATAAAGCTCAAAATTAAGAAATGTAAAACCTAGACTTTAGAGCTGACAGAAAAAAGAGGACAAACAGCAAAAATATGTATACAAACAGCAAAAGTCTGTATTCAATCTCATAATACTATGAATAACTATTTTAAATTCAAACTAGCTGCAAGCGACGACTGATAAGCTCTTCCAATTGGCAATTCTGTTTTATCAATAATCAAAAAATTAGAATTAATTTGGCTAACATGATTTTTATTTACCACATAAGATTTATGTATACGAATAAAAACATTTTGCGGTAGGCTATCGTGAATCTCTTGCAAAGATTGCCGTATAACTTTTCGGCTTTTATCATTTAAATAAATAGTTGAGTAGTTTTTATCCGATTCAATCCACAAAATACTTGTTGGTAGTAATTTTACAATAGCTCTTCCTTCTTTTACAAGTATTTCATTATTTGTAGTTGAATGTGTTGTCTCCGAACTGTAAAGTGCTAACTCTATTGAAACAATAATATCTTCCTTCTTAAATGGCTTAACAATATAGCCACTAGGTTTGGTTAACTTGGCCTTTTCTACTATTGATTTATCAGCGTGCGAAGTGATATAAATAAAAGGAATTTTGTATTTGTTAGTTAACATTTCACCTAAATCAATTCCTGTTTTATCATCAATTAAAACAATATCACTCAACACTAAATCTATTGAATTATTATTTATACACTCTATCGCCTCATCAACCGATGTTACAATAGAGATATTCTGGCAACCCTCTTGTTTGAGGTAGTCAGATATAGTTTCTGCTATTAGAAGTTCGTCCTCTACAATTAAAAAATGTGATTTTGAAATCATAAACTAAATTTAGTTTGACGTAGCTTTAAAATTAATACTAATATTTGCACCATTATTGTTTTTTGAATTAACAGTGCCTCTTAATTGCCTAGTTAATATACTTACCAATTTTAAACCTAAGCTTTCTTGTCGTTTTTGAGATTCTTCGGGAATGCCGTTTCCATTATCAGACACAGTTACTACACATTCTGAATTTTCATGATTTAGCTTTAAAATAACTTTAATCAGTCCTTCATTCTTTCCAATAAAAGCATATTTAATACAATTAGTAACTAGCTCATTAACTATTAATGCCACAGGAACTGCTTGTTTAGAAGAAAAAACTACATCATCAATATGTTCTTCTATTTCAATTTTTTGTTGCATTGAACTTAATACGCTTCGGTGATATATTAAGATTTTATTTATATACTCATTCATATTAATTCGCAAAGTTGTATTTTTCTCATAAAGTAACTCATGCAGAATAGATAATGATTGTATCCTATTTTGGCTTTGTAATAAGTATTCCGAAAGCTTATCGTTATTTACATTATTTGCTTGCAAAGTTAGTAAGCTCGAAATGATTTGTAAATTATTATTAATTCGATGATGAATTTCGCGAAGCAATAAATCTTTGCGTTGATCTTCTGCCTCCAAAAAACTTGCAAGTTTTTTCTTATTATCATAAGCCCTTTTAAAAAAAATAACTCCCATTAAGGCTAATACTATCATAATGATAAAGAAAATACGCCATTGCTTTTGCAACTTGTTCTCTGCTTCTAATTGATATACAACTTTATCATTTTCGAATTTTAATGCGGCTTGCTTCTTTTCAAACTCATAATTCATTTCCAATTCAACAGTTTTTTTCGTATCCTCCTCATTATACATACTATCTCTAAACTGTATCTCCTGCTTATAATAAAAAAGGGCTAGATCATTTTTTCCAACAGTCGTATAAAATTCGCTTAATCCTGAGGCAATTTTCATTTTCACTTGTAAATCATCATCCTTCTCGGAACACTTTAAGGCTTTTAAAAATAATTTCTCAGCCTCGTTAAATTGCTTAGCATATTCTTTTACTTTACCCTTTATCATATAGCAACTTGACACTATATAAGGATATTCGTTTTTTTCAGCTAGTCTAATTGCTTTATCTGCCGATGAATCTGCTTCAACAAATTGCTTAAGGATGCAATGAAGTTCGCCCAAATTAGCTAACTCGTGTAGCATACCAATTTCATTTCCCATTTCTTCGTCAATTTTAAGAGCTTCTTCCAAGCATGATTTTGCTTTTTCGTACTTTCCAGTTTCACCATAAAGTAAAGCTAAATTGCAAAGGTTATCCGACTCAATTCTCTTATCTTTAATTTTACGACTTAAAACAAGAGCCTTGTTGTAATACATTTGCGCCTTATCATAATCTTTTTGCAAATAGTATACCGAAGCAATACCACTGTATTGAACTAGAACCCTAAATTCATTCTTTGCCTTTTCATAAATCGCCAAAGCTTTCAAAAAATTATCGAGCGCTAAAGGATAATTTCCCTTTATTTTGTAAATAACCCCAAAAGAGCTCAACGCATGAGCAATACCTGGATCGTAATTTATTTTTTTTGAAATAGCCAAAGCCTTAGTTTCATAAAACCAAATTGAATCAATTTGATCATTTTCTTGAAACGGTCTTAACTTTGATTGTATAGCCAATACTGCATTAGAATCGGCCTGAGCACATAAATAGTTACTAAAAGAAAGAATGAATAGTAAAATGGGTAACCTAAAAATCATTTCAACAAAACTTATTGGCCAAATTTATCAAATAGAAATCAAATATTTAAATAATATCGATAAAGCAAATGGTTTAATCCGTTGAATAAATTTTGAACCACTCAATCTTATAATTATTTTGGCAAATCTAGTTTATATAAATAATCAGTTTGTTCATCATTACCTAAAACAAATACATGCTTATCAAAACGGATAAAATTATTCCTCTCATAAAACTCAATTGCTTTTGTATTCATCTCCCAAACACCTAACCAAATTTGCGCTTTACCTAATTGCGTAGCCACCTCAACAGCCTTATTTAGCAATGCCTTCCCCACTCCTTTACCATGAAATGGTTTTAAAACATAAATACGTTCAATTTCCAAACTCGATTGTGAGAAGTTTTCTGACTGAGCTTCGCCAACATTTAATTTTAAATAACCAGCAATAGTATTTCCTTCGTAAATAAAATAGAAAAAGGAATTTTCATTACTTAACTCTGTTAAAAGCTTATCATTAGTGATATTTGCATTCAAATAACTTTTAATATTTTCTTCAGAATTAGATTCAGCAAAAGTGTCAACAAAGGTAGTTTTACTTACTTCAACTAAAAGATTTAAATCCGAAATTTCTGCTTTGCGAATAATTAAAGAGTCCACCTTGTAAAGAAAAACTAAGCGCTTGCAGTTGGTTTGCTATCCACAGCCTTAGAATCAAGCGCATCGCGCAATCCATTACCTACTAACATAAATGCAAGTACAAGTAACATAATAGCAACACCAGGCACAAATGCTAGGAAAAACGAATCACCCATGGTTATAAAATCTCTATGATCACTTACCATTTTACCCCAACTTGCCATTGGAGGTTGAGCACCAATTCCTAAGAAACTTAAACTTGCTTCTGTTAAAATTGCCGAAGCAAAATTCCCAGCCGTAATAACAATAACTGGCCCCATTAAATTAGGAATAATATGACGGAAAATTAAACGGATATTTTTAAAACCTAAAGCTCTGCCCGCTTCCACGAAATCTTTTTCACGTAAACTCAATGTTTGTCCGCGAACAATACGAGCCACCTCAACCCACATCGTTAAACCAACCGCCACAAACACTTGCCAAAATCCTTTTCCTAATACTAAAGTAATTGCAATAACCATTAACAATGTTGGTATTGACCAAACAACATTAATTAACCACATAATAAACTCATCAACCCATCCTCTAAAATATCCTGCTAAAGCACCTAACAAAATTCCTATTAGTAAAGAAATAATCACTGCAATAAAACCAACTGATAAAGATACGCGTGTACCAATTATCATACGGCTCAACATATCTCTGCCAAGCCTATCAGTTCCTAAAATATATTTTTGTTCAAATAAATTGTTTGCAATTACTTCCGCCTTTAATTCCTTTATTGTTTTTCTAATTTTAGTTGCATTACCTATTTCGTAAAACTCAATAATTCCATTTTTCTCATCATTAACAACTGGTAAAGTTGTGTTTAATGCATAAACAACATCGGCTAAATTATAATGAGTTTTTGTTACACGATTTGGCTCATTACCAGTGTATTCTTCTACTACAATATCATTTC
>CAZRUA010000078.1:0-17259 GCA_964603125.1 uncultured Flavobacteriaceae bacterium
CTATTCGCATTTTAAAGGAGTGCGATTTAATTTTAGCAGAAGATACACGTACCACGGTTCATTTGCTTCGCCATTTTCAAATTGAAAAGCAATTAAAGTCATATCACATGCATAATGAGCACAAAGTTGTTCGGGAAATTGTAGAGCAATTGCAAGCAGGAAAAAAAATTGCTTTAGTGAGTGATGCAGGTACACCGGGTATTTCTGATCCAGGTTTTTTGTTAATACGAGAGTGTATAGCTCAAGGTATAGAAGTGCAATGTTTGCCAGGCGCTACAGCTTTTGTGCCAGCACTCGTAAATAGTGGTTTACCAACAGATAGCTTTACATTTATTGGTTTTCTTCCACAAAAAAAGGGTCGTCAAACAAAACTACTTTCGTTGGCAGAAGAAAAGCGTACCATGGTTTTTTATGAATCACCTTATCGTTTAGTAAAAGCATTAGAAGAGTTTGCGCTTCATTATGGTGCAAATCGAAGAGTTTGTGTATCTCGCGAAATCAGTAAATTGTTCGAAGAAAATAAACGAGGAACTTTACAAGAAGTAATTGATTATTACAAGGTAAAAACTCCTAAGGGAGAGATTGTTATTGTGTTGGAGGGTAAGGGGGATGAGAAGGAGTAATTAGTTGAGTATTTTTAAGGCTAATTTTAAATTAATGTTTCTACTAATATACTTGCCGACTTCAGGAATGATACAAATACTTTCAATTATTAAATAAGAATTAGATGGGCTTTCTTTTAAGTAGTTTGTTGAATAGGCGTTTCTTGAAATAGATCCAGAACTAATCCCTGAAAAATGCGGATAACCTATGGGCCTGTAAACTGAATAAGAAATATAACAAATCTCTACTTCATAATCGTTCAAAAGAAATAGAAAATCAGAAGTTAAAACAGTAGAATCTTTTTTTATTGAAATACTATCTATTATGCCGTTTAGTTCTAGTTCATTGATAGTATCATTTTTTATAAACTCAACACCTGTCAAAGGATTAACAGTAGAGTAGCTCAATACTCTTTGTTCAAGAGGAATTTTTATTTTTTTGTTATTTATTACTTTATTGTTTTCTAAATTGCCCTTATAATTATATTTCCCTATTCTCAATTCAAAGGTATCCACTTGATGTTGCGCTTTAACTGAAAAGAAGGTTAAAATGATCACAAGAAGAATTGATAGTTTAGTTTTCATGAATAATGACCATTAATTATATAAGCCCTTCAGCTTCTTATACTTCAATTTTGTTGCATGCGCAGATATTTTGGCAATATTAAAACCAGCACTTCCATCTAAAAAACCAAGCTTTATAAAATAAGAGTGAATAAATTTTGCAATTGGGCTTAAGTACAAATTAATAAAAGAAGCCTTCTTCCCTTTTTCAAAATAGGCTTTAGCGCTAATTGTTGTGAAGTATTCTGTTTGTTTGTAATGGTCAGCAATGCTGTAATAGCTATAATGTAGAATATCACCTTTCAGAAATCCAATTGTAGCATTTTTTTCAATGAGCTCATATTTATCATGAGGGTTTATTCCTCTCCACTCACCTTTAGTGGAATCCCACAATCGTAATTTGGTGTCGGGATACCAACCGCTATGTTTAACCCAAGTGCCGCAATAGTTGGTTAAGCGGTTCATTTCATAACCGTCATGTTTCCAATTGTTTTTTATCTCTAATATTGATTTTTGAAGAGTTTCATCTAAAGCTTCGTCAGCGTCTAATGATAACACATGCGGAAACAATGCTTGTGTAATAGCCCAATTCTTTTGCTGTATATGACCTTCAAAAGCATGTTCAACAAACCTAGCTCCGTGTGCTAAACAAATTTCTTTTGTTTTGTCTTTCGAAAATGAATCTACCACAACAATGTCATCAGCAATTTTTTTTACCGACTCCAAGCAACGAGCAATGTTTTTTTCTTCGTTAAATGTTATAATGACAACTGAAATTTGCGGCATTTATTTTGGTTTAATGCTTTTTCAATTCGAAATTTTGACCCAAGTAAACTTTTCTTACCATTTCATCAGCGGCAAGTTCTTCTGCAGTGCCTGATTTTAATATGCTTCCAGCATAAAGTAAATAAGCCTTATCTGTAATGGATAGTGTTTCTTGTACATTATGGTCGGTAATTAAAATACCAATATTCTTGTCTTTTAATTTTCTTACAACCGATTGTATATCTTCAACAGCAATAGGGTCAACTCCTGCAAAGGGTTCATCTAATAAAATAAATTTAGGACTTACAGCTAAACATCGTGCAATTTCCGTTCTTCTTCTTTCTCCTCCCGAAAGTTGATCACCTAAATTTTTGCGCACATGATGTAATGCAAACTCGTCTAATAACTCTTCCAATTTATGCGATTGTTCAGCCTTGGTGAGTTTTGTTAATTCTAAAACAGCTTTAATATTATCTTCAATACTTAGTTTTCTAAAAACACTTGCTTCTTGAGGAAGGTAGCCAATACCAAGTTGTGCACGTTTGTACATAGCAAGGTTAGTTATTTCTTTATTATCTAAGAAAATCTTGCCACTATTGGGTTTTACCATCCCAACTATCATGTAAAACGATGTTGTTTTACCAGCACCATTAGGGCCTAGTAAACCAACAATTTCGCCTTGAGCAACTTGCACACTAACATCCTTAGCTACTGTTCGGCTTCCGTATTTTTTAACTAAATTTTCGGTGTATAACAACATGATATAATAATTAAAATGCTAATTGGAAACCGGCTCTGATACCAAATTTTGGAGCTTTAGGATTATCTCTATATGAAAGTCTCCAAAAGGCATCTACTCTAAAAAATTTGAAAATATTTTCTACACCAGCACTAACTTCGTGATAAGGCTTATTGTTTAAGGAATATAAAGTACTAGGAAATAAAAGTTCTTTTTGATTATCGGCATTTACACTTCCAAATAGTACTTTATATGTTACTACTTCACGCCATTTTAAACGTTTTAGTAAAGGAAACTTGTTAAAGAATAATCCTTCAAAATGGTGGAATGCCCAAAACGAGGCGTATTGATCACTAGCAAATTCGTAATAATTCATCATGTTGTAAGCCATGTAATCGTAAACATAAGTTTGGTTACCACCATGTAATTCTAAAAATGGATAAGGTACTTTGCCCCATATTTTACCACCTTCAATAACATAATCGGTATAACCTAGTAATGAACCTAATCTAATACGGTCACTTACATTTAAAACGACTTTTTTATATTGATATTGCCCTTCATAAATATGCTTTAGCGAATGAGTTAATGTCAATTGCAATACTGGATATTTTGTTCCTAATGATGTGCGTAAGAAATCTCCACTAATGTATTTTTCATCATAAGCAAAACGAGTAACTAGGCGTATCTCAGAGGTGCGTAAAAAATCTTTTTGACCAATTTCACCATTTGGTTTAATGTAATTGTATTTGTAATCACCTAATGGCGTTAGTTTTCTGTTAACGAAAAATACTTTTTGGTTAAAACCCTCAAACCATTCGTGCTCATACCAAAGTTGAGTTTGTTCGACACGCGTGTAGGCATTAAGCGGAGTTCGCCTGAAGAAGGATGCAAAAAAGTTATCGGCTGTAAAACCATTTTGACTTTGACCTAAAATTTCTAAATCACTTTTATAGTTCATTCCTATGATTTGCCTATATCCATTGGGGTTTTTATGTAAAAAGGTTTTGAATCCAGCAGCGTATTTCCATTTCTCATCTTTAAAGCCATAAGCTACGTAGCCATTTAATTCATACCATTTGCTAAAGTTTGTACTAGTTCTACCTCCAATTCTTAATCGCGGTCCCTCTAGTCGGTTATAACTTAATAAATTAAAATAAGGGCCAATGTCAAAGTTCCCTGCTGTGTAGTAACCTGCCACTAAAACCGAAATAACATCGTACCATGTTCTATAAATTGGTAATTGTTGAATGGTGTCAATCATTTTATAGATTTTCTTTTCGCTTACGGTTAACGAATCATGACGAGCGCCATTCCAAAATTCATCCGTTTTTTTTGTCGCACTATCTTCAACTATGATGTTATCACCAAACTTAAAAAACTCTTGCGGTTTAGGTTTGTTGAGTACAATTTTTTTGTACGAAGTAGTTTTTCTTCCGTAAATACCAGTTTTTTTATCGTTCTTTTTTCCACCAAAACCAAGGTCGGGAATAAAGTCGATTACTAATCTATCTTTATTTAAAAACCAAATGCTATCAATAAATGTAAATTCTTGAATAATGTTTGCAGTTTGAATAAAGTTAATGTTTGCATCATCAGGAATACTCATTTCTAATCGCTTCACACCCCAAGTAGAATCAGCAATCCACATATTACCACTAAATAATAATTCTTGTTTACGTTTTGGTTTAAATCTAATTTGATAACACCATTTACCATCAATAAACAAACTATCTTCTAAATAAAATTTGTAATTAAAAATTGCATTATCAGAAATAGGTGATTTAAAATCTTTACCAAAAACTAAAATGTCGTTATCATAAACATTTACATTTTGGTACATATCTCCCATTACTTGCGAAACGCTTGAGTTTTCAATACCAGTAACTTTACTTGCTTTAATTATTTCTTGCTTTGCCTTTGGGTTATCACGGTAATAAAATTCCGAAAGTGTTTCAACCATAAACAGTGGCAGAAAAGGTTTTTCACCAACCTTACCGCTATCAACATTATCAAAAATAAATTTAATAGGCTTAAACGCTTTTTTATCTTTTAAATCTTTAGGGATATTATTTAAGTCAAATTCAAGCTTGTTATATGCCTCGTATTCGTAAGCATCCAATCTACGCTTATTATTAATTTCTTTGTGAGCAATAACAGCTCTAATTACGCGCCAAGCTGGGTTTTCGCCGGGATTTACAACAACTTCGTCAATTAAAATACCATCTTCTTTCTGTTGCAACGGAATATTGATTGTTTGTGTTTTCCCTTTTTCAACAGCAGCTGCAAATCTTATATAACCAATATAAACAGCTATAATACTATCAGCTTTGCCTTGAGTGCTCATTTGATAGAATCCATCAAAATCGGTAGTAGTACCCGTGTTTGTGCCTGCAATAATAACGCTCACAAAAGGCATAGGCTCTTGTGTTTTGGCGTCAATTACTTTACCCGATATTGTTGTTTGCGCGGTAGCAACTGAAACAACAAATAGTAAGCAAACCAGTAAAAAATAGTATTTGGTTTTTAACATCACTTTAATAAATACAAGCCTTGAAATTACTAAAAGATTTGCAATTTTCAACAAATACAATACATCTAAAATAAACTTATCTTTGTTCATTATGATTAAAAATAAGGAAAGCGATTGGCAGCGTTTGCAAGTAAAAGTAAAGGAACGTTTTGGTGAAGAACTGGACGTGCAGGCTTTATTATTTTTAATTGGCGTTCAGGAACTAGGCAAACTGCATCAAAAATTTAAAAAGGATGATAAGGTTAATGTAATGCACATTGCTATTTGCACATTGCTCGAGCCCTATGGTTTTTATGAGTTTGAAGGAAGGGATGCGGATGGATGGCCGCATTGGAAACTGAAAGAAAATCTACCTCCACTTGCTGGAGCACAGCAAAATAGATTAATCATTGATGCAATGATTGATTATTTTAAGATTACTGAGTTCTTGGATTAACAGACTTGTTTTCCGCTTCTAATTTCATATCTTAGCTAATATGAGGGAGTTGTTACCCTTATTTGTTATTATTAGAATAACACTAATTAAAAGTAATAGCTATGAATTTATCCTTCGAATGTAGCCAAGATCCTCGCAAAATGCCTACTATAGGTGGTAAAAAGTTTTGTGCGCAATGCCAAAAAAATGTTTTTGATTTACGAAGGAAAAGTGATGCTAAGGTGGCTGCTTTTTATGAGGAGAATCCAAATGCTTGCGCTATTGCCTATCAAGAGCAATTGGATAAATTGCCCGAAAGGAAAATAAAACGAAAACAACCAAATCATTTTTTACCATATGCCGCAAGTTTTGTTGCGGCTGCATTACTTCCTAGCTTAACTATAGCACAAATAAATAGTAATTCAAACTCAACAGCCCAAACGGTTATAGGTGCTAATAAAAATGCGGAAGGTAAGGTTCTTGAAAATTCTTACAAGGATTATTACATTGAAGGAAGAGTAAAAATAACTGACAAAAAATTAAAGATTAAAGCGGGTAGGGAATTTTCATTTCACTCGAATGGTGAAGACTCATTATTGGAAGGAAAAATTGGTTTAGGAGGATATTTCAAAATTAAAGTAAGCAAGGAAGTATTTGATCGTTTTGATTTAGGTAAGGAAGGACTTTACCTAAGTATTGATGGGATAGCTTATTCACGCCTGGAGGAGCTCGAAACAAATAATAATGTAATTACTTTAACCATCAACTCAAGGACTAAAAGAGTTAGAATGATGGGTAAATTTTAGAGTTATTTCATTAAATCTAAAGTATAAGTTCGGTCATATTTCAACTAATTCTTCAATTAAAACCTTAAATTCGCCGTATTAAAAATAATACATGCAAAAACCCAAACATATTGCCATACTTGGTAGCACAGGAAGTATAGGTACACAAGCTTTAGATGTTATTAGAGAAAACAAGGAACATTTTGTTGTTGAAGTGTTAGTGGCAAATTCAAATGCAGATTTGTTAATTAAACAGGCATTGGAATTTGAACCAAACGCTGTAGTTATTGTTGATGAAAGTAAGTATCAACAAGTAAAAGAAGTTTTACTACCTAAGGATATTAAAGTGTTTGCTGGAGAAAAAGCTTTGGAGCAAATTGTTGAAATGGATACTATTGACATGGTGTTGGCTGCAATAGTTGGTTATGCAGGACTTGCCTCTACTATCAATGCTATTAAAAATAAAAAACAAATTGCCTTAGCAAACAAAGAAACACTTGTTGTTGCTGGAGATTTAGTTACCCGTTTAGCTTTTGAAAATGCTGTAAACCTCTATCCTGTTGATTCGGAACACTCTGCTATTTTTCAATGTTTGGCAGGTGAATTTGAAAACAAAATCGAAAAAATTATACTTACCGCTAGTGGTGGACCTTTTAGAGGTAAAACTAAGGAATTCTTAGCTCAAGTTAAAAAGGAGCAAGCACTTAAACATCCTAATTGGAGTATGGGAGCCAAAATTACAATCGATTCGGCAAGCCTTATGAATAAGGGTTTAGAAGTGATTGAGGCAAAATGGTTGTTTAATTTACAAGCATCTCAAATTGATGTGGTGGTTCACCCTCAAAGTATTGTGCATAGTTTGGTTCAGTTTGAAGACGGCAGCATAAAAGCGCAGTTAGGTTTGCCAGATATGAAACTTCCTATTCAATATGCTTTTACTTACCCTGATAGGATTAAAAATAATTTCCCTCGATTTGATTTTATTAATTATCCCAATTTAACATTTGAGAAGCCCGACTATCAAAGTTTTTGCAATTTACAATTAGCGTTTGATGCATTAGCTAAGGGTGGAAACATGCCTTGTGTGTTAAATGCTGCGAATGAAATAGCTGTGGAAGCTTTCTTACATGATAAGATTGGTTTCCTTGAAATGAGTGATTTGGTTGAAAAATGCCTTTCTAAAATTTCGTTAATAAAACAGCCAAATTACGAGGAATATGTTGAGTGCGACAAAGAAACTCGTAAATTCGCACAATCTTTAATTTAGAGCATTTTTATGGTAAAATTCGGTCAGTTATTTTTAAGCTTAACAATACTTATCACCCTTCATGAGTTTGGTCACTTTTGGTTTGCACGTAGATTTAAAACTCGTGTAGATAAGTTTTATTTATTCTTTGATTTCTTATTCCCGTTTGCTGGCGTATTAAACTTCCCCTTATTTAAAAAGAAAATTGGCGACACCGAATACGGTTTAGGTTGGTTTCCTTTTGGAGGTTATGTGAGCATTGCAGGTATGGTGGATGAGCAAATGGATAAAGACCAAATTGCTACTGAACCGCAACCTTGGGAATTAAGAAGTAAACCAGCTTGGCAACGAATGCTAGTGATGTTGGGTGGTATTATTGTAAACTTAATTTTAGGTTTCTTTATTTTTTGGATGCTGAATTGGGCTGTAGGAAAAGAAAAAATTGTAATTAAAGATTTACCTTATGGCATTGCTTACGATAGTTTGGCGCTTAAAATGGGTTTCCAACAAGGAGATTTCATTAAGAGCATTGAGGGAAAAGAAATAACATCATTGAATAGAGTAACTATTACAATCATTATGGAACGTGCTAAATCAGTACAAGTTATTCGGAATGGTAAAGAAGTTGATATTCCTGTTAATAGCGATGATATTGGTTTAATGTTGAAACGAATAAAAAAATCGGATTTTGTTTCGGCTCGTATTCCTTGTGTTATTGATTCCTTAATACCAGATAGTGCGGCTATTAAATCAGGTTTAAAAGTTGGCGATAAGTTGATTGCATTTAACGGAATTCCAACAAGGTATTTCAATGAATTCAAATACAATGTAAGTCAGAATAAAGGTAAAAAGGTTTACGTACAATGCATTAGAGGTAACGATACTTTGGTTAAAACAGTTGAAGTTTCTAAAAGCGGAAATATTGGTTTTTATCCGCGCCAAAAAGGTTATATAAAACCTCAAAGCGAATCGTTTACTTTCTTTGGCGCATTTGCGCAAAGCGCTTATGATTGCTACGAAGCTATTGTTATGCAAGCTAAACAGCTGATAGTGATTTTTACAGTTAAAGATGCTACATCACAAGTAGGTGGTTTTTATACAATGTATCAAAACATGAATCCAGTTTGGGATTGGGTAGCTTTTTGGAAATTTACAGGTTTCTTATCTCTTGTTTTAGCTTTCATGAATTTCTTGCCTATACCAATGTTGGATGGAGGTTATGTGTTGTTCATTTTAGTGGAGATGATTACACGTCGTAAAGTGCCTGAGAAATTTATTTACTATGCTAATTACGTTGGTTTGTTCTTGATATTAGGCTTAATGATATGGGCAAATACCGATTGGTTGCGTAACTAAGGAATGGTTTTTGCGTATACTTCGTTTTTATGGTAGTTGTTCAATGATAAGAATTAAGAAATTGAAGAAATACATCTACATATTGGTTTCATTGTTTTGCTTGTCGTTTGTTCAAACCAAACCGGCTCAAAAGCCTGCTGCTCCTATTAAACACAAGTTTATGATAATTCCCTTTGAAGGGAAAATGTACATGAGTTTAATTGATCATAAATTCAATCAGGAAACAAAGCAAACTCAAAAGCAAATTAAAGCTGATTTTAGAAAAGGTACTGCCGAACAAGTGACTAAAAAGGTAAAGGATTTAAAGCATGATGTTTTAAATTTAATGAGTGACACAGTAAAGTATGGTAAAGACATTCGCAAACTTTATCAGTTCATTAAATATAGTTATGATGTTTTGCCTGATCAAAACAATTATATAGCACCAGCTAAAGAAAAGAAGGGAAAGGCAATTGATAAAGGACAAATTGTTGTGGAAACCAATGCTGAAAAGCGCTTTATGAATGCAGATATTAGCACAGATGTGTTAAAGACCATGGAAACAAAATACAAAACAGATGTATTTATTTTCATTAACCAAATTGATATTACATCTGAAAACGTGGCTCTGGCTGAGGATGGAACAAAAAACACACGAACAGTCACTTTGCATTACACCGTTTTTAATTCAAAAAATGTAGAGTTAAACAGCGGTACAAGCGCAACTAAATTTCCGAATGATGTAAATAAGCCTGAAAAAGTTATTTCGGATTACATTTCTAAACTAGCTAAAGAAATTGCTGACAGAGCTAATAAGGCTTTGGTAAAAGAAGATGCGAAGAAGAAGTAAATTTAGTGTATAGAACTATCTTGTGGTTCGAAAACATAGGGGCCGAAACATTCATGATCAAAACTATATATACTATCTTTTTTTAAAGAATCAGTATTGGGTTTATTATCTGATTTAACTTTTATTTTTCCACAGCTAGTGAGAAATATTGTTATCAGATTACATAAAAGTAATTCCCTATACTTCATCAAAAGTTTTCTACTTAAAACTCCAATCGTATGTATTTAAATCTTCGATACAGTGTTTTAATAATTTAATGCTATCCTCAACATCTTTTTTATGACACATTTCAATTACTTGATGTATGTGACGTGTAGGAATAGAAACAGCTCCGCTAATTGCACCACCAGCAGTAAATCGTTGTAATGCCGCAGTATCAGTTCCTCCAGCAGTTAAAATTTCGGGTTGCCATTTAATTTTTTTAGCATCAGCAGTTTTTTTCATGTAAGCCACCATGCGATAATCACATATTGTAGAAGCATCCATAATTTTGATTGCAGTTCCATGTCCAAGCGAAGTAACCTTTTCATGTTCTTTAGCTCCTGGAGTGTCAAAAGCAATGGTTGTATCTAAACCAAATCCAAAGTCGGGTTGTATTTGCAAAGCAGCAGCTTGTGCTCCTCTAATCCCAACTTCTTCCTGAACTGTAAACACACCATAAATATCATTATCAGTTTGTTTTAGCTCTTTTAAGGTTTCAATTAATACAAACACAGATACACGGTTATCAAGTGATTTACAGTTAACGCAATCTCCCATTTCTATTAATTCACGCTCACGTGTAACCGCATCTCCAATGCTAACAATTTTCTCTGCTTCCTTTTTCGACATACCTAAATCAATGAAATAATCAGTGATTTGAGGAACTTTATTTCTTTCGTCTGCCGTCATAACGTGAATAGGCTTACTGCCCATTACACCAATAATGTCTTTTTTACCATGAACTACCACTCGTTGTGCAGTTAATGTTTTAGGGTCGAAACCACCTAATGTATGAAAACGTAAAAAACCATCGTTATCAATATGTGTAACAATAAAACCAATTTCATCCATGTGAGCTGCTATCATTACTTTTTTAGGATTTTTTGATTTACCTTTTTTAAATGCAATAACATTACCCATGTTGTCAACTTCTATTGAGTCAACATACTTCCCAATTTCTTTTTTAACAAATTCTCTTACTTTTTGTTCTTTTCCCGGAACCCCAGGTAATTCAGCTATTTGCTTTAATAATTTTACGTTAATTGCCATAATGTTTTTGATGTATAAATAAAAAAAGCCCCGAAAATCGGAGCTTTAAAGTAGGTTTATAATGATTAAGGAATCTCTAGGTTTACTTTTTTGTCGGTAGTTTTTCCTTCTTCTAATTTAATGATACCAACACCTTTGCAAGTGCTTGTAACACAACCGCTTAGTTTTTGTGCGTCAATATCTAAAATTGCTGGTAAATCTAAAGTAATTTCAATTCTACCTTGAGAATCTGTGTTTCCTTCGTATTTTAAATCGGCAACACTTGTTCCGCCAGATGGGTTAGTTACCTCCGCATAAAACTTAACATTTACATTTGCTTGAGGAATTACTCCCGCCGAATCGTATACAGTTACAACGCCTTTACACTTTTGTGGGCCTTTGCAATCTGTGAAAATAAGTGTTGTAGCAAGCATTAAAACCGCAACTACAACTAAACTTTTTCCTATTGTTTTCATGTACAGTTATTATAAATTTAAGTCTTAAAGAAAATGAATTAAAAATTATTTAATACTTTTATTCCAATTACTTATAAACAAAGATATTAAAAATATTTCTTTTTGCAAAATTAATTTTATGGTCAAATTTAAGGGCTTTGCCGCGTGTTTACTTGCTTTATTGTTTGTACAAGTATCTTGTAAATCGCACCGAGGTATTGTTGAAAACCCAAAGGTTATGGCACCAGTTAGCCAAATTAATTTAGATTCGGTAAAGGAAACAATAGTGGTTGTAAACACTATGTTTGGCAACATGTACATTAAGTTATACGATGAAACACCTTTGCATAAAGCCAATTTTATTGCATTAGTAAATAAGGGGTATTACGATAGCTTGCTATTTCACAGAGTAATTGAGCGCTTTATGATTCAGGGTGGAGATCCAGATAGCAAATATGCAAAACCAAATGCTCAGCTGGGCAATGGCGAAATTGGAAAGTGGATTCCGGCGGAGTTTAATCAGAAATTGTTTCATAAGAAGGGTGTTTTGGCAGCAGCACGAGAAAGCGATGATATTAACCCGAAAAAGGAATCGAGTAGTTGCCAGTTTTACCTTGTTCAAGGAAAAATGTGGAACGATGTAGATTTATTAAAAAAGGAAATGCGCTGTAATCAAAAATTGGTTGATAGTTTAAAGCTTATGGTTCAAAGGAGCCCAGAAGGCAAAGTATATTGGACAAAAATGAATAATTACAAGATTCTAAATTTAAACGATAGTAGTGCTTTTTATGAAAAGAAATACGATGCTTTGGTTTTGAATGAATACAATAAAGCTCCACATTACTCTTTTAGCAACGAACAAAAGCAAGCCTATAAAACAGTAGGAGGGACCCCACATTTAGATAATAATTATACTGTTTTCGGAGAGGTTATCCAAGGCATTGAAATAATAGATAAAATTGCGGCAATGTCAACCAACAGTGAGGACAGACCACTGACAGATGTGCGAATGAAAATGTGGATTTACAAAAAGAACTAAGAAGGTAAAAACAAGTTTTTCAACTCTGTAGCTTCTTCAGGTTTCATGCGGCCAGCCAATATTAGAGCCAACTGTTTTCTTCTTAAAGCTCCATCAAAACGTTTTTTTTCTTCTTCAGTTTCTGGAATAACTTCTGGCACCGGCAATGGTGAACCATTTTGATCAATTGCAACAAAAGTATATATAGCTTCATTTGATTTTGTTCTCTCACCCGTAACATGATCTTCAACAAAAACATCAATAAAAACTTCCATACTTGTATTAAAAGCTCTTGATACTTTTGCTTCTAATGTTACAATACTTCCTTGTTTCACGGCATTTTGAAACGAAACATTGTTTACTGTAGCTGTAACACAAACGCGCTTGCAATGACGATGCGCGGCAATTGCTCCAGTAATATCCATCCATTGTAACAATCTACCACCAAATAAATTTCCAATGTGGTTGGTATCGTTTGGTAAAACGTGTTCCGTATTAATTGTTAACGATTCGCGCGAGTATTTTGCTTTAATTGCCATAGATGTTCCATTTAAAGCTGTAAAAGTAGTAATTTAGCCGAGTATTTAAATATTTAATTTATGGATATCGCCTACGTAAAATCACTTCATATCATTTTTGTTATATGCTGGTTTGCAGGTTTGTTTTACATCCCTCGTTTGTTTATTTATCAAACTGAAGCTAATGCAAAATCAGAACCGGAAAGAAGTATTTTAATCAATCAATTTAGAATAATGCAAAAGCGTTTGTGGTATGGCATTACATGGCCAGCAGGTGTTTTAGCTTTGGTATTTGGCTTGTGGATGTATTTTGCAAATTTTGCAACTTATTTAACTTTGCCTTGGATGCATCTAAAGTTGTTTTTTGTGGCGGGTGTTATTTTTTATCATTTACAGTGTCATATTATTTTCAATCAGCTTAAACGTGATGTATACAAGTTTTCTTCATTAAAGCTTCGTATTTTTAATGAACTGGCTACATTATTATTGTTTGCTATTGTATTCTTAGTGGTTGTTAAATCAAATGGTGGTTTTGTTTGGGGAATGTTGGGCTTAATTGTGTTATCTGGCTTGTTGTTTTTGGGTATTTTTATTTACAAAAAGCAACGTTTAAAGTTAGAAGAAGAGGAGCAAAACAAGTTAAATAACCCGCCGCCGCCGCCAACAGTATAAAAATCATAGTTTTTTTATCACTTTCCTTGGTATTAATGCTTTAAAATAGCCCGTATTTGCTATACTTTGTTATTTTTGTAGCTCTAAATTATGGAACAAGATTATTATTCACACCCGAGTGCAATTATTGATGAAGGTTGCAAAATTGGTAAAGGAACCAAGATTTGGCATTTCTCTCATATTATGCCGAATTGTGTAATTGGCGAATCGTGCAATATTGGACAAAACGTTGTAATTTCTCCTGAGGTTGTATTAGGAAAGAATGTTAAAATACAAAATAACGTTTCTATTTATACAGGCGTAACCTGCGATGATGACGTGTTTTTAGGTCCATCAATGGTTTTTACAAATGTAATTAACCCACGCAGTGCTGTTAATCGTAAAAGTCAATATTCAAAAACACACGTTGGCAAAGGAGCTTCAATAGGAGCTAACGCAACAATTGTTTGCGGACATGATATAGGTGCTTATGCTTTTATAGGCGCTGGTGCTGTTGTTACAAAAACTGTAAAGCCTTATGCATTGTTGGTGGGTAATCCTGCGCGACAAATGGGTTGGATGAGCGAATTTGGACATAGATTAGAGTTTGATGAAAATGGTATTGCTATTTGCCCTGAGAGCAATGAAAAATATCAATTAAAAGATAATTTAGTTAGTAAGATTTAATTTATGGCAGATAAAAAAATAAAATTCGCAGTTATTGGTCAAGGACACATTGGTAAGCGTCATGCTGAAATGGTGCGTAGAAATGATGCGTGCGAATTGGTTGCTGTTTGTGATGTTCAAGGACAAGAAGAGTGTGGTGTTTTTGGAATCAAAGAAAAATTTTATAAGTCGGTTCAAGAATTAATTACCAATCACCCAGAGGTGGAAGTAATTAACGTTTGTACTCCAAACGGTTTGCACTTTGAGCATGCACATTTAGCATTAGAGCATGGTAAACACGTTGTTGTTGAAAAGCCAATGGCTTTAAAAAAGAGTGATTGTGAAAGCCTTATTTATAAAGCCTTGCAAATGCATAAAAGTATTTTTTGTGTAATGCAAAATCGATACTCACCACCAAGTGTTTGGTTAAAGGAAATTGTACAAAACAAAACAATAGGTGATGTTTACATGGTGCAATTAAATTGCTATTGGAATCGTGACGATAGGTATTATAAAAAGGGAAATTGGAAAGGCACACAAGATTTAGATGGTGGAACTTTATTTACGCAGTTCAGCCACTGGATTGATATTATGTATTGGTTGTTTGGTGATATAACAAATATCCAAGCTAAGTTTGCTGATTTTAACCATGCAAGCAGCACTGATTTTGAGGATAGTGGTTTTGTAAGTTTTGATTTTGTAAATGGAGGTATGGGTAGTATAAACTATAGTACTTCTGTTTGGGAAAAGAATTTAGAAAGCAGTTTAACCATTGTAGGAAGCAACGGAAGTGTTAAAGTTGGCGGTCAGTATATGGATGTAGTTGAAATTTGCAATATTAAAGATTACACAATGCCTGAGTTAGAATCTACCAATCCTGCAAATGATTATGGCGCTTACAAAGGCTCAGCGAACAACCACAGCAATGTAATAGAAAATGTGGTGAATACACTAACCGGTAAATCAGCAATAACCACAAATGCTTTAGAAGGATTAAAAGTAGTTGATATAATTGAGCGTATTTACGCATTAAGACCAAACGAATTAGTAAAGAATAAATAAATTATATATGAGTATTTACAATAAAATTTTAAAGAAAGAAGCTACAGTTGCTGTTATTGGATTAGGTTATGTAGGTTTACCTATTGCTTTAGCTTTTGCTAAAAAAGTGAAAGTAATTGGTTTTGATATCAATGAAGAGCGCGTTGCTTTGATGAACAAAGGAATTGACCCTAGTAACGAATTAACAAAAAAGGATTTTGAGAAAAGCGATATTAAGTTTACACATAAACTTGATGAGTTGAAAAAAGCAAACTTTTTCATCATTGCTGTTCCAACTCCTATTGATGAGCATAACTTACCTGATTTGAAACCATTAATTGGCGCATCAACTACAGTTGGTAAAGTATTGAAAAAAGGTGATTACGTTGTTTATGAATCAACTGTATATCCTGGTTGTACTGAGGAAGATTGTATACCAGTATTGGAAAAATTATCAGGTTTAAAATTTGTAAAGGATTTTAAAGTAGGGTATTCACCAGAGCGTATTAACCCAGGTGATAAAGAACATACCATTACTAAAATATTAAAAGTAGTTTCAGGTTGTGATGCTGAGAGTTTAGATAATATCGCTAAAACTTATGAAATTATTGTTGAGCCTGGAACTCATCGTGCAGCAAGCATTAAAGTAGCTGAGGCAGCAAAAATTATTGAGAACACGCAGCGAGATGTAAATATTGCTTTGATGAATGAGTTATCAATTATTTTTTCTCGTATTGGAATTAATACTTATGATGTATTAGAAGCGGCAGGAACTAAATGGAATTTCTTGAAATTTTCACCAGGTTTAGTGGGCGGACACTGTATAGGGGTTGACCCGTATTACCTAACATATAAAGCCGAGGCATTAGGTTATCACGCACGCGTTATCAATAGCGGACGCTATGTTAATGATAGTATGGGTTTTTATGTAGCAAAAACTTGTGTGAAGAAAATTATAGCTGCTGGAAAAAATCTTTCTAAGTCGAAAGTACTAGTAATGGGCGCTACTTTTAAAGAAGATGTTACTGATATTAGAAATAGTAAAGTAGCTGATATTGTTAAAGAATTAAAATCATTTGGTGTTAAGGTTGAAGTGGTTGATCCTCATGCTGATTCTGCCGAGCTAAAACATGAATACGGTTTTGGTTTAAATAAAATGGGTAAGGGTTATGATGGAGTTATAGTTGCTGTTAATCACAAGGAGTATAAAGCATTGGACGAAAAATTCTTTAAATCTGTTTTATCAACTAAAGGTGTTTTAGTTGATATTAAAGGAATGTATAAAGGAAGGATGAAAGGCTTAACTTATTGGAGTTTATAATGCTTACAATAATATGTAAATAAAAAAGGGGAATCAAATTGATTCCCCTTTTTTATTTAATTTTCTTCAACCTTATCGGTTTCTCTAGTTTCGCATTCGTAGAGCTTTTTGTTTTTTAATACAGGTTTATTCACCTTAGCTCCTTTGTGTTTTTCCGCAATCATCTTTGCTATAATTCTAGCACGTTCTTTTGCAATATCAGCTCTTAATTGAGCATCCTCAACTGCATCGTAATAAATGTTACCATCAATAATAGTTTTGTCAACTTTTGCATAGATACTTAATGGGTTATCTGTCCATAAAACTAAGTCAGCTACTTTACCTGGTTTTATACTTCCCACTCTATCATCAACATGCAACATTTTTGCCGGATTAAGTGTTACTAGTTTTAAAGCTTGTTCTTCCGTTAAATTACCATATTTAACCGCTTTAGCTGCTTCCTGATTTAGTCTTCTTCCCATTTCAGCATCATCACTATTAATTGATGTATTAACCCCCATTTTGGTTAATAATGCTGCGTTGTAT
>CAZRUA010000079.1:0-16993 GCA_964603125.1 uncultured Flavobacteriaceae bacterium
AAAATCTTTTTCTCAAGATTTATACGCGTAATTAAATCTAACGAATTCTCAGATAAAGACTGCATTTGTCCTCTCATCCGTTGCTCTTTTTCTGCTAACATTCGAATGGTAATGTCACGTGAATTCATGATAATTCCTTTGATAGCAGGGTCATCAATTAAATTTGTTAATGTCGATTCAATCCAAATTTCATTACCCGATTTATGCAAATATCTATACTGAAAAGTAGTTGTTGACTTGTATTCTGCTAAAATTGAATTAAAATTTTCACTAAACAATTGCCTATCCTCTTCATGCATCTTGCCGGTATCCTTCTTACCCAATAATTCTTCAGGAGTGTATCCCAAAATATGTTTAATTGAAGGACTTTCGTACCTGATTGTTCCGTCACTTTCATATATTGTTATAATCTCAGAAGCGCGCTCTAAAAGTGTGTTTTGCCTGTTGGTTGCATTATTAACCTCATTAATTTGATACTCAAGCTTTTCATTACTTTGCTCCAAATCTTCTTGTGCAATGCGCATTTGTTCAGCGTTCTTTTCTAACTCAACACGCATTTCCTGAGACTCATTCAACAATTTAAGAGTACGCTCATTAATTATTAAATTAAAAATTGTACGAGCTATAATATCACTAATCTCCTTTAAAAAATCAATATACAAAGCAGGTATATCATATAAAGAAGCGAATTCTAAAGCTCCATAAACTTTCTCATCTGTAATTAAAGGAACTATTAATATACTATATGGCTTTTTATCGCCCAATAAGCCTGATGTGATGGTAGCGTAGTCTTCTGGCACTTCAGTTCGATATAAAATATCTTGTTCAATCATTGCCTGTCCAACAAGTCCTTGACCCATCATAAACTTAGCCTTTATAACTTTTTTACGAGAATATGCATAAGTAGAAACAAGTTCAATGTATTTATCGTACTCATTCTCTTCGTTGTACTTATAAAAGGCACATTGAATAACATTAATCTTTCGAGTTAAAAAAACAATTAATTCTTCAGATAAATCTTTTAAACTATTGTGTTTTCTGAGAATATCACCAACTTCCGTTTCCCCATTAATAATCCAACTTCTACGAGAATCATTTTCATATGATTTTTTCAAACCCAGTCTCATGTCTTCTAGAGCCTTGGCCAAATACTCATTTTGATTAATCTTGCTTAATCCAATATCAAAATTACCTTCACCAATAGCTTTTGCATAAGTAATTGTTTCGTTTATTATTTCACTTTCCTTATTTTTTTCTCTGTGGAGTTTTACAATAGTATTTGCAAAAAACTTAGCCGTAAAAAAGCCAACTAATCCTAATAATATAGGTGCTATACAAATTATAAGGAACAAATAATTTGTTTTAAGCGATTGAATAGAAAAATTTGACTCGGTAGATTTTAACACAAAAAATGCAATAGCTGGGAAACACGCACCGAAAATAATTCCGATGATTGTGTAATTAAAAACAATTCTATTTTTACTAAATCCCTTCATCTAATTCTTATTTAGCTCAATTAATTTATTACAAACCTTATTACTAATCAATGAAAGTTCCTCCTGCATAATTTTATCTATTACTTGAAAGGATGCGATTTCGATAATTGCTATTACCTTCCCATCCAGCACAAACGGAAATGCTAATAAAAATTTAGGCGAACTACTTCCTAAGCCCGACAAAACTGTAAGATATCCTTCTGGAACATTTTCAAGATAAATAGGTTTCCCATCCTTAGCCACCTGGCCAGCAATACCATCTCCAAATTCATATTCAAGAATATCAGTTTCAGGTATATGAAATGCATAACCTTCTACAAATCGAACAACATTAACACCACTCTCGTTTTTAGCTGTGGTATAGAAAACACCTTGCACAGCATTAACATGCTTGGCTAGTCCCCAAAGCAACCCTTTTGCAAATTGCTTTAAAGTGGTTTCACTAAATATATTTTCGATACTGATACTCATCTTAAATTAACTATAACTGAGAACTTCCTACTTTTTTATAAATCTTATCTTGTATATTATATGTTTTATACAATTTAGCATTTTGACACCAAGCAATTGTTTCTTTGCTCCCTACAACTAAAAATCCATTGGAGAAAAGACTTTGATTAAATTTTTCAATCACTTTATCTTGTAAGCCTAGATTAAAATAAATCAAAACGTTACGACAAAGAATTAAATCAAACTTTGAAAACACATTTCCATTAACCAAATCGTGCTTACGGAAATCTACATTTTTAATCAAATCCAAATCAATTGCCATGGATTGCTCATTCATGGATTTGAAATACGAGTTGAAATCACGCGTACCACCCGAATTGATATAATTTTGCTTATGCGTTTCAAAATTAAAACGTTTGTAGATGCCTTTCTTAGCTGTTTCAATCACATCAACATTTATATCTGAAGCTATTAACGAAACCTTATCATAAAGTCCTAATTCCTTTAACAGTATAGCCATACTATAAACCTCCTCACCACTCGAGCATGCTGCATGCCAAATACGAACCTTATCGTTTTTACATATTGTTGGCAATATATCTTCTCTTAAAGTTTTCCATACCGCAGGATCTCTAAACATTTCAGTGGTATTCACTGTTATTTCCTTAACAATATACTCAGCAAAAACTTTATCACTAAATATCTTCAGTTCCAACTGCTCTAGAGAAGTAAAGTGATGCATCTCCATTATTCTATCTACACGTCGTTTCAATGATTCTAAAGCGTAATCTTCAAAATCATATCCATGCGTTGTTTTTAAAACACGCACAATAGCCTTTACAGTCTTATTATCTACCAAACCCTTTGTCATGAAATCTACCAAGCTTAAATCTTATAAGCAATCTAAGCGTTCTTTAACTTTTCAATTTCATTAATATAATCTTGTTCTTTTCGGTAGAATTCTTCCTGTGTTGCTTGAAGTTCTTCGAGGTTTTGACGCATTTCCTCTTCTTGTGCTCGCATTTCCTCACTTTGCTGCTGTGTTTGCTCTAATAATCGAGTTGTTCGTTCGTTAATTCGAACACTGGTGATAACACTCGCTATACTTTCGGATAAACGCTTGATGAATTCAATTTGATAAGGTTCAAACGGCGTAAAAGAAGCTATTTCTAAAACTCCATTAATTTCTTCATTAACCATTAAAGGCGATAGAATTAAACAATTTGGAGTTGCATCTCCTAACCCAGAAGTGATAGAAGTGTATTTATTTGGTACATCAGTTAAATAAATAATATCCTTTTCTAAATAACATTGACCTAAAAGACCTTCACCGATTTCAATTCGTTTCTCTAGGTATTTTCTCTTGTCATAAGCATAACATGCAACAAGTTCCAAATGCTTATCGGATTCAACATCATCATTTACTAAAAACAGTCCGCCTTGATTTGCCTTTAAATATTTAACAGTAAAGCTAATTACGTTGTTATATAAAATAGTTAAATCCTTATTATTAGCTCTTAAAATATCTCCAATTTCTGCAATACCTGAAGTAGCCCAGTTTCGCTTATTATCTTCATCTGCAACATTAGCTAAACTTTTTCTCATACCATCTAAGGCAACACCTAAATCGCCCTGATTATTGAACACAGATACATCCGAATCAAATTTACCTTTACCAACCTCTTCAGCAAAATGTTTTACATTACTCAAATTAGATGTTAAAATATTAATTGAACTGATCATCTGTCCAATTTCATCTTTACTTGAAACATTGGTTTGTTCTGGCAAATTACCATCTGACAATAAATTAAGTGTGTCTCTGGCTTGAAGAACACTTTTTTGTACTCTCCAAGAAATGAAATAACTGAGTGCTATTGATAAAAGAACACTCAAAATAATTACAATTATAATAAACTGTTTTAAACTTGCAGAAGATGCTTCAGCATTGGCTTTAACTTGATCCGAATTCGCTAAAATAAGTTCGCTCAAAGTTTCGTTTTGAACAGCCAATTGATCAAATACTGTTTGAAAATTGCCTGACTTTTTATTTAGCGTTCTGTCAGAAACACTATCATTCTTTTCAGCCAATTCAATTAACTCTTTACTAAATGATAAATAGTTTAAAAGAGCTGGTTTAACATTTGTAATCTGGCTTTTAATTTCCGCAGGGACACCTTCTAAATTCTCAATAACAGTTATATTGTCTTCAAAATTCTTTCCATGCTCTTCAAAATCTGTTTTCACTCCACCAACAGCTTCTTTATCATTTCTATCGATAGATAACAATTTAAAAACATCTGCACGTATTGCATCATGCATCATATCGGCAGTTTGAAAATGGAACAGTACCTTTCCATTTAGCAAAATAGCATCTTTCTCCTTGTTTTGTTGATTAATAGAGTTAATAACAACAAATGCTATTACCGCAAAAAAAACAATATTCAATGCTACAATTGAAAGTATTTTTGTACGAATACTCGCGTTATTGAAACTTAATTTCATAATTCTTGGTTTTTATTTTTTATCAATTATTTCTTAGGAAGTATTAATCTAGCTCTAACCTCCTCAACTTTAGCTGTTATTAGAGCTACCTGTTCCTCACTCACTTCTATACTTGTAGTGCTATTGTTTACAATAACCAACTGTCCATCTACTTCTTTAGTTTCAGCCTTTTTGTATTCCGTTGTAATTTTAACTACTTCATATATTTTCTTTATTTCCTCAAATGCAGCAACACGCTCCGCAAAATACTTATCCGTTTTATATGCATTTAATATTAAAAGAATGTTGTCCAAATCAATTTTCTCATACCCAATTTTTTCTTTTAATTCTTGCTTTTTATTTGATTTATAAGATTGACAAGCAATATGCAAACCTTCCATCCAAGCACCGGAAATCATTAAAACACTTAGTTCACTTCTCTTTTGCTCTCTTAAATAAGCATCCATTTCGTTGAAATTTTTGGTACTTAAATAAACCAAAGAATCATAGTTATTGTTATTCTTCGCCATACGTTGCAAAGTTTCTAAATCAAAAAACTGACCTACCTTAATATCATCTGCCAACTTTTTAATTGTGTTTAAATACGAAATTGCTGAAAAGGTTTTTTCGTAGATATTTATATAACCTAAGTCTGCACTGTAAGTTCCCATGTTAAAGGCTTTAGCATAATGAGTATTATAAGTACTAGCATTTTCAACATCATTTAGTATTGCTGCATCATACTTACTACCTTGATCTTTTAATAAAGTTGCCATCTCGATTGGAGATGGAATTGATTCCATAATCTCATTGATAACCTCAGGAGCTATTTCCATTGTTGGACTAATATGCGTGGTATCCTCTGTGTTTTTAATAACCAATTTATCTTCTTGTTCGCCTCCACAAGAGCTCATAATTAAAACTCCTACTAAGCAGGCTAACAAACTTTTTATTTTAATATTCATATACATAGTTTTTATTTACGATTTTTTGAAACCAATTACATTATAACCACAAGCCTCCTTACTACTCTCATAATACGACTCGATATAGTATACTCCGGTTGCAGTGCACGGCAGAGTTAAAGATGGGTAAAATTTACGACCTTTTTTGTTAGTAGCAATTTCATTATGGTCTTTATCAAATAAAGTTACTACCATTCGGCTTCCTTTCACTTCCGAATCGCAACACATTATGGTGTATGTATTTCCTTTACTAAATAGATAGGAAAACTGATTAGCTTTACCTTCTGCCTTTGAAGCATCTATCGAAATTGATTTGATAAAGGTATAGTCTCCTAGTTTTTTTGTGCAATCACCTGAACTACACTGAGCCTTTATAGAAAAAGGTAAGGCAATAATAAATGATAAAATTATTCTTTTCATAAGTTTAGTTTATTTATTTTTTTCTAAGCAGATTTGGAAATGAAAGTATTTTTTTTAACCCATCAAAATAGAGCAGTATAAAAAACACCAAACTCATTAACCAAATAACCAAATTATTAAAAGCTAGAGTTGATATTTGCTTTTTATTAATGTATTTGTGCGGCGAATAAAAATGAGTATGCAAAGTGGCCAATTGATTACTATCTGGCTCCATATAGATAGCATCCACTTGTTGCACAATTTTATTATCCTCGTATATAATTTTAAACTTATTAAAGGCCTTTTTCACTACATCATTCAAATACTCGTTATCATAAGTATCTTTTATGCGCAAAAATTTACGTTCATCCTCTGAGGTTTCCGTAATTGAATTTAATAAGGTGTTAGCCTCCTTATCTTGCCCAACAAAAATATCAGTATAATATTTATTTAGACTTTCTAAATGTGCCAGTAAGAGGTCGTGAGTTTTTACATCAAACTTACTAAAGTTTAAATTGTCCATAAATTTGAATTTCTGAATCCCTTTTTCATTAAATTGAGTTTCTAATTCGTATTTTATGATGGCAATTTTCTTATCAAACTCCTTTTGCTTATTTTCCTCTTTAAATCTTATAACATCTTGAGTAAGCTGTTCTAATTCGGGGATTAAATAAACTATTTTATAATTTGTGCGGCTTACCTTTTTATCCACTTCATAAAAAGTTGAATTGTAGTTGTTATTCACAAATTGATTTACCATCAAACCTTCATAAGCCCAACGTGATACCATTAAATCAGCAACAAAAGGAACTTTGCTACCACCACCAATAAACTTGTTCAGCTTATCAAAACTAAACATAGCTCCTCCCAAAATCATTTGAGGTATAATCAATAGGGGAATTAAAATATAAATAGTAACTGCAGAATTGAACGTAGCTGAAATATTCAAACCCATAACATTAGCGCAACAAGAAACACTAAACAATGTAAACCAATAAGCTAAGTACATACCTTTTAATTCGATTATGTAATTACCTATTAAAACAAAGAGTGTTGATTGAATAGCAGAAATAGTAAACAGTATAATGATTTTAGAGAATAAATAAGACGATGTACTTAGGTTCAAGAATTTCTCGCGCTTCAATATTTTTCTATCCTTAAATATCTCCTCGGCACTTACTGTTAATCCTATAAATAAAGAAACTATAATGCACATAAAAATATACGCAGGCACATTTTCGTTCTCTCTAAAAATATAGTGTTTCTCTTCTTTTCCAGCAGTATAACGAATAATAAAAGCGAGAATAAAAGCTAACAATGGCGCTTCTAATAAATTAATAAGCAAATATTGTTTATTCCCTATCTTAGATAATACGTCACGTTTAATAAAAACTCCTAACTGCTTTATTTTACCTGGGATAGCAAATGATTTGGAAGGTTTACCGGATTCATCCTGCAACCTAGTAAACTCAACTTCTTTTTCATAACTCTCATTCCACTGAATAGGTGAAACTTTACGCTTATCTGTAAAAGTACCGTACTCATCTACTTCCTTACCTTCAATAATATTAAACATTATCTCTGGATTAACATTACCACACGACTCACACTCACCCACATCAGCATTTATCTGACTTGCTTGCCGTTTAAAGTACATAACCGCCTCGATAGGGTTTCCGTAGTAAGTTGTATATCCACCAACATCTAGTATAACCATCTTATCAAATAACTTATATATATCTGACGAAGGTTGATGTATTACAACAAAAATAAGCTTACCCTTTAAAGTTAATTCCTTTAAAAGGTCCATTACATTTTCACTATCTCTTGAAGACAATCCTGATGTAGGTTCATCAACAAATAAAACCGATGGCTCTCGAATAAGTTCTAAAGCAATATTTAATCGCTTACGCTGGCCTCCACTAATTTTTTTATTTAAAGGATTTCCAACAATAATTTGTCTAATTTCAAATAAACCCAAGCTTTGCAAAGTAGCATTCACCAACTCTTCCAACTCTGCTTTAGATTTATCCTTAAAACAAAGTTGAGCATTAAAATATAGATTTTGATAAACAGTAAGCTCTTCAATTAACAAATCATCTTGAGCGATGTAACCAATAATACCTTCGGCCTTTTTCTTCTCTTTAAAAATATCGATACCGTTTATCTTAACCGTTCCCGCACTCGGAACTTCTAAGCCCGAGAGAACATTTAATAAAGTGGTTTTACCTGCACCACTCGCCCCCATTATACCTACTAACTTACCACCTGGTTCAGAAATATTTATATTTCGTAGGCCTATTTTACCTCCTGGAAATTTATACTCTAATTGATTTACATTAAAGCTTAATCTTTCATTGAGGTTTTGATTTAGGTACTTTGATACTATATCACTGTAATAAATTACATTTCTTGGTAAACGCAAAGCGCTGCCTGGTGCTAGTAGATATACATTGCGCGTATTTAGTGGCAATCCATTAAGATAAACTTCACTTTCACCATCAAACTTTAAGAAATACAGACCAACTGAATTAACTTTTAAAACATCTAACTCTCCGTGAAAATGATCTGTAAAAATTTGATTTAAAAAAGACAAATCATTTTCGCTAGGTACAGATTTATCCGAAATTTTCAATGCCGCACTATTCCCAGCTAGTGTTTTATCTTCACCTACAATAAAACTTTCGATAGACTTGTATTCATCAGCTTCAATTTTAAAAACTTCGGCAGCAGTAGTTATAATTGATAAACGTTGTTTTGTGAACTTATTTTCAGCTCTTAGAAGCTCAAACATTCTAATTAAAACAACTATCTTTTGCTTCTGCGTTAGCGTTTTATTAATTTTTTTACAGATAGAAAGTGTTTTAACAGATTCCAAAACAGAAGTTAATCTTTTTGGTTTCTTTTCAATAGTCTCTTCAGTGCTTTCCGCCGCAACTGGTTCTTTATTCTCTTTATCTCTACCTATTATAAAATCATCGTACAGGTTTAAATACTCTGCAACTTTATCACGATTAATTTGAGTTGATAAAAATTCCTTAACAAACTCGCGCTCAGAGTTACCACTGCCTTCATCTTGCTTGGCAATAATTGCAAATAATTGCATAAGGGCTCGTAGTATCTCCTCACTCATAAACTGATACTAGTATGCGATAAAAGAAAAGGGTATATCAACAAGTTCAGAATATTCCTCACCTGCTTCAATCATATCATCATCTCCATCAGGATAATGCCATTCAATAGTAACATTTTTTCCCTCTTCCTTTAAAGACTCCAACTTATTAAACAAGTCTAAAATCATTTTTGATGATGCAGTATTGAAATATTCCAATTTCATTAAAAATTTCAAATCACCTGTAGGTTGCTCACCACCTAGCTTACCAAACCAATCTATTAAAGGTTCATAAAAAGAAGCGGCATCTTCAGGTAATGACCTTCCTCCAATTTCGTATTTTGAATTTCCTGGCTCAAAACATACTGAAGGAGTATCCTCAGTTCCGGCAATAATTAAACTTTCCATAGTATAACTTTAAAATTATTCTTTAGTTCTTGGTATTCTTGTTAGTAGTGTATAAAACGAAACGTTTTCTGAAACAGGTTCGAAGCTGAACTCTAATTTTCTTCCTGATTTACGAGCTATATCAATCAAGCCTAATCCCGCACCACCTCTATCACTTATTGATCCCTTAGTTACCACCTCTTTGTGCAACATTTTTAATCCTTCCTTATCAAGCAAATTTATTTCTAGCAATTTTGAACGCAATAAATCAACATTTTCGTTCATAATTAAGTTACCAGTTGCAATAAAATAACCTTCCTCTGTGAGTCCGATTAAAAAAATCGCTTTCCTAAAATCTTCTTCTGCTGATTCGGTATGCTTACAAATATTTTGCAAACACTCAACCATAACATTAAAAACTTTACGTCTAACGTTTTGATCTTCTTGAAACAGATCAAGATTTTTTTCAGTCATTGATAAAACAGACTTTGTTATTTCTTGAGAAAATTCCCCTTCGTAACAAAGAAGAACTCTGTTTGAATTCATTTCTGTTTTTATTTTATAAACAAACTGTAATTGTTTATTGGTGTACTCTTCGCTGCTCGCCATATAAGCTTTTTATAGTATTATTATTTCACAAAACAACATAAATGAAAACAATTTAACGATTTAGGAAGCAACTCATCGAATAATTAATTTTTCAAAATTTAAAATCTGAAATTAATGTATATACAAGTTGTTTTATTCATCGTTTAAAAAACAGTATTAATCATACATCTAAAATATTAATACTAAAATTACTTCCAATTACTGATTTATATCATTCAAAAATACAATTTTTTAGTAAATCTGAAAGTTTATCCATAAAATAATAGAAAAATAATCATCAAAGCCATTAAGAATAGCTTAAACGAATGTCGATAAATTAGCTAAGGGTTTAATTTACAGAGGAATAAATTAGTTTCAAATGAAAACAATTAGAAGAGTCCAAAGAAAACTTAATAATTATTTAATCTTCTCGCTTAAATCAATCAAATACTTAATGATTTGATCAGTAGTAAACTCGTGCGCTGGTTTAAACAATGCCTTTGCACCGGCAGGCATTGTTTTAACACTAGATTCATCTACAGATTGGATAATTGTTTTAGCCCCTCTTTCATGAGCAACGGCCATTCCGTCAGCCCCATCAGTGTTGGCTCCTGAGAGAATTATTGCCAACATTTTCTCTTTATAAGCATAGGAAAAAGTTTCGTAGGTTAGGTCAATTGACGGGCGAGAATATTTAACCATTATATCACGCGACAAAACAAAAGATCCCCCGATGTCGCATAACAGATGATAATTGCTAGGAGCTAGATAAACCATATTTGGTTTAATTTGTTCCTTATCCAATGGTTCTTTAATTTTAATTTTACTTTTTAATTGCAAGGACTCAACAAAACCTTCGCGCACATGTTTGAGTCGATGAAGGCACATTACAATAGGTATCTGAAAATCTGCTGGTAGCGACAGTAAGATTTTTGTTACCACCTGAAAACTTCCTGCTGAACCACCAATTACTATTACTCTGCAATTATCCAATTGACTAAACTATTTTTTTATAAATACGTTCGTGTTCATTGTAAACATTGAAATCAGAGGTTGAATCAGCCAAACTTTTTTTAGAATCACCAATACCCATAACTAACAAACCTCCTTTTGTAAGCAAAGAAGCAACATTTTTTAGAGTGTCGGTATGATGAGATTGATTTATTACTAACAATGAGTTTCTGAAAAACACGATATCAAATCTATTTGGTAAAGCATCGAAACTCGGATTGAATTTTTTAAACTCAACAGATGTAAACAGTTCAGATTTATAAGTAAAGTTACCATCCTTTTGCTGAGAATATATATCAGGGAAAATTCCTTTTTCGTTGTACCTCTTGTAATTTGAAAGATTGCTCTCAATTGATTTTGAATTGAGTACATTTTCCGTAATATTTAACTTTGGGTTTCCCAAACTATTTGTAACAGTAATTTTAGTTTTAGCTAAAAGATTTTTTTCTTGTAAAACAATCAATAATGAAATTAAATCGTCTCCTAAACCCGCTTCAATAATGGCAATTTTTAATATCCCATTGGAAGCTAATGCAGGTATAATTTCATCTCTAAGCTTTCGCCAAAGAGATGGGTCACGAAAAATTTCATTATTAGGGACTATCAACTCTTTCAGAAAATCATTACAAAAAACTTCCGAGCTTTCAATTTTTGTGATAAATTGATCTAAATCGGTAATACTATTCTTTTTATAAAACTCAGCTATTCTTAGACGTAAAGCAACACTTGAAAAGTTATTTAACTGAATATTATACTTGGCATGAATTGCCTGGCAGATACGCTTGACATCTATATGTTCGACAGAAGCTAAAATCATTTATAGCGCGACATTTAATCTAAACGCAAAAAAACTTGTATTACCGCGTGACTTATTGTAACCAACATTTACTGCGTATTGATAATCAAAAGTTAAATAAAAATCGGCAAATAGATTACACGAGTAATATGCTTCAACAACCGATTCAGGCGCGTAATCTAAATATCCATCACCCAACATAAAACCAGTACCACCTTTTGCAATAAAATTACGGTGCGGTTTTGAAATAGAATTGTAAGAAGCACATATACCAACAATATCATGAGGCCTCTTGATGTAAGGCATACTTAACAAAGCTCCTGCATTTAAACTAAAATCGGTTTCGGTGTAACCAAAAGATTCTGTTTTACCATCATTCCAGCTAGCACGTGCAAATAATCCTACATCTTCGCTAATAGCCATATCTGCATCAAAAGCAAATCCATATTTATTATTAAAATCTACCAAAGAGTCGAAGCTTGCTATTCCTGAGGAATCAACAACAAAATTATTGTAGTTTCCACTTAAAGCTGTATTTAAGAATCCTAAAAACCTAATTGTTCCCGATTTCTTTTTAATCGAATATTGTTGTGCATACTGCAAATTAAAGCTGTGAGCTTTTAAAACTCCCAAATATGGTGTAGCCCCACCCGCCGCCGAATCTACAGTAACTGCGCAAAAATTAATTGAACCTTTCTTAGTTACTAAGCTAGATGCGAAACCATAGGTCCAACCATAAGCCGTGGTTGAAGCGTCCCAAGCAGACATCATGTTGTGAGAAAAATTTAAAAAATCCATTTTGGGATTACCTGCGTAAGGATTTACATCCAAAACCTCCTGGATCACAAAACGACCTAAGGTGAAATTATATGACTGAACTTTTGAATCTTCATTTTTAGCTAAATTAAACTCCTGTTTGTATTGTAAACGAAACAAATAAGGTTTAGTTTGAGGATAGCCGTAAAGAGCATTGGGATAATTTGCGATACCGGCTCCATTACCCACTCCATTGCCTGAAGCTAACTCGGGCGAAATTAAGAACTCTGCCCCTTTCCAAGGTTTTGCAGCAATAGATAATGTTACCAAACTTAAAACTTGTCCTTCGGGGTTTTGACTTAAACCAATGTATCCATCATAAATTTCCTTTTTTAATTTTGTATAGGTTTGATAAATACCCGTTATTTCTGCACCTACGCTTAAATACTTCCCTAACTTATGTTTTAAGCTCGGTTCCAATGGATTATTAATAGTATTTCTTAAAGAATCATTGACAAGATTAACATTTGCTAAACTATCAAGCAACTTTTGATTATGAATTTTCAATATTTGTGCTGAATCAATTGAATTCAAATGCCCGTCATGGATATGCTCATATCTTCCTTCGTAAAAATCTCTTAACGTTTTAATAATATATGGGGAGTATGTTTTATTGTCATACAAGTACTTATCTACAATAATTTCCATCTCACCCGAACTAATCTCACCATCGCCATTTAAATCAGCAAATTGCAACTGCGCAGGTATTGGACGAGGCTTAAGAGAATCATTTTGAGCATTCACAACGCTGGCTTTTACAAAGAAAAATACCAACATGATGCAAAAAATAATATTTTTAATACAGCGCTTCATAATACAAATATCCAATTTTTTTAATCTTTTCAAAATTAATTTTAATTGGAGTTTATGAAATCTGATTAAAAAAGCGGTGCATATGCTTAAGAAAATCAATAAAATCAATACTTACAAGCACTCATAACCTACAAATTTTCTTTTGTCTCTAAAAAACTAAAAAAGAGCATTCACTTTTCATGATTTGTGATAAAATCTTTAATTTTAAAATCTTCAAAATCAAATGCCTTTTATAAATAAAATACCATTTATAAGATACTTCTTTCCATTCTTAACTGGAATTTTAATCTACTTATTTTCATCCACACAAGTCAATTTTTATTTAGTTTGTGTTTTCTACTCTCTACTTCTTCTAATCTATTATTTTAACATTGACAAGAGTAATTCTTTAAAAAAGAAAACATTCGGTATATGTTTAAACTTGTTTTTCCTTTTGGTAGGAATACTATCATGCAATGTATATAAGTATAATCACCCTAACCATTACACAAATTTTATAGCACATAATCCAAATGTTTTATATGCTCGTGTTGCAGATATACCAAAGCAAACCAATAAATCAGTAAAAATTCAGTTAGATGTTAAAAGCCTTATAATTAATGGCGAGAACAAAAACACTTGTGGCAAAATCATTTGTTATCTTCAAAGAAATGATACAACAACACAAATTAAATATGGTGATTTACTTGCTCTTTCATCTCCAAAATTTAATTCAATAAAAGCAAACTTAAATCCAAACGAATTTGATTATAAAGATTACTTATCAAACTCAAATGTATATTATCAGGTTTTCATTAAATCCAATAATTTAAAAAATTTAGGTTATGTGAATGATAATCTAATCATTGATTACTCATTGTATTTAAAACAAAAGTTTATTTCCATACTAAAAAACAATGGTGTTACTGGACAAGAATTAGAAGTTACTTCTGCAATATTACTTGGTTATGATGATAACATTGACCCTGAATTAATGAAGGCATATGGCCACACAGGAACATTGCATGTATTATCTGTATCTGGCTTACATGTTGGTGTTATATATCTTATTCTAAATTACATTTTCTTCTTTCTAAATAAAAACCGGAAGCAAGTCTTTTTAAAAGTAATTATTATTTTTCTTTTTCTTTGGTTTTATGCCTTCCTTTCAGGGCTTTCTCCATCAGTTGTAAGAGCATCAGCTATGTTTAGTGTAGTAATGTTTGGAAATGCATTTAACAAAAAAAGCGAAGTATTTAATTCAATATTTGTAACCGCATTTTTCATATTACTATTTAATCCTTATCTAATTAAAGATTTAGGTTTCCAACTTTCTTATCTATCATTAATTGGCATTATTTACTTTCAACCAAAAATTTACCAATGGTTAAACTTTGAAAACCATTATGCCGACAAACTATGGCAATTTTGTTCCGTTTCAATAGCTGCGCAACTAATAACGTTACCAATTAGTATTTACTATTTTCATCAAATACCGCTTTTGTTTTTAATTTCAAACCTTATTATTATTCCTATTTCATCAGTATTGATGTATTTAGGAATATTAGTACTTGCATTATCATTTATGCCACAAGTTTGTAGCTTATTAGTTTACTTACTAAGTTTTGCGTGCAAAAGCATGAATTACCTTACCATTCAGCTTGATCAAGTTCCTTACTCATACATTGGAAATATTGCCATTAGCTTAGCGATGGTTTATTTACTGTACTGTATCATTTTACTTTTCTTTAAAGCACTCGAAAATAAATCGATAAAATATGTATATGCAACTTTCGTTTTTATCATAATCAGTGTTTGCTTGTCCATTTATAATGAGTACGCAAATAGTAAATACAATAAGCTAATCATTTACAACTTAAATAACTTTAGTGTTATTGATATGATTGAAAGTAAGAATAACACCAGCCTTTGCGACACCTTGAGCTATGAAAGATTAAAGGCAATAAATTTTCATGTAGAACAAAATAGAATTCAAGAAAACATAAAATCCACTGCTCATATTCCGTTAGGTACAAAAGACTTAATTATAAACTTTAAGAATAAAAAACTATTAATTAAAAACGATTCATTACTTAGTAATCCAAGAGAAAAAATTGACTACTTATTAATTCGCAAAAACAACATAACAAGTTTAAATGATTTATATGCCTTATACTCGCCAAACCTTATTATTGCTGATGGTTCAAACAGTTACAAAACATTAAAGAAAATAAAAAAAGAAGCCTCTAAGCTAAAAATTGATTTATGGGTAACAAAAGAAAAAGGTGCCTTAACTATACAGTAGTTTTAGTATTTCACTTGTTTTGCTTCGTCCAACGCTTCGTATAAAACGCGATGTATTTTACCACGAATACTCATTTTAGCTAATTTATTTTCATCAGCATTAGGATATACCCTATTAGAAAGGAAAATATAAACCAATCCATTTTTAGGATCTGCCCACACAAAAGTACCGGTGAAACCACTATGTCCAAAGCTTTCAGCTGAGCATGCTTTGGTTACTGGGCTATCTTTTTTCTCATCCATCTCAGGTTTTTCAAAACAAATACCTCTTCTGTTTTTAGGACAATAAATACAATCTTGCGTAAATAGCTTAACAGTTGCTTCAGTGAGAATTTGTTGACCGCCATACGAACCCTTATTTAACAGCATCTGCATCATAATCATTAAATCATCGGCTGTTCCAAAAAGCCCTGCGTGCCCTGCAACCCCTCCTATCATAGCTGCTCCAGGATCATGCACATAACCTTTAATAACCTGCTTTCTAAACTTTGTATCATTTTCGGTTGGCACTATTTTCTTTACATCAAATACTTCTCTTGGCAGATAAGATGTTGAATTCATTCCTAACTTCAAATAAAACATTTGCTTTACATATTCATTTTGTGTTTTACCTGTTAATCGTTCAATAATTCTATTCATATAGTAATAACCTAAATCACTATACAAGTACTCACCCTTCTTCTCTAACTTACTTGCTGTTATTTTCTCGAATATTGAATCAGTATATCCTTTTTTTATATAAAGATTGGTGGCTACTTCAACAGGAAAATCTTCGGATTGTTTTGTGCTAAAATAACCTGGTTTAAATTCATTTTTCTTATTAATTGTTCGAAGATAAAATGGAAGCCAAGCCTGCAAACCCGCTTGATGCGTAAGGACTTCCTTTATAACCATGTCCTCTTTATTACTACCTTTTAATTCAGGTAAATAATCGCCTAGCGTTTTATTAATATCCAGCTTTTTTTCATCAACAAGCTTCATAATAGCTAAGGCAGATGAAGCTACTTTGGTTAAAGATGCTAAGTCGTATATACTTGATTCATCTACAAGTTCTTTTCCATCATAAGTAAATTTTCCAAATGATTTATTGTAAAAAACCTTACCATTTTTAGCTGCCACAACCCTGCATCCCGGGAATGCTTGCTCTTTTATAGCATCTTTAACGATACTATCGATTTGATTTAACTTTTTTTTTTCAATGCCTAAATCTAAAGCATCTACTTGTTTAACTCTAATGGCATTTTTAATCTCGACACCTGCTCCTCTTTTAAAAGTATTGACACTAACTGGGACTTTTGCATTTAAAGCAACTGCGCCGAAAATTGCTTCAGCACAAGACTTTTGGGTGTAACTAGCAAACTCAGAACCCTCTATAACTGCTCGGCTAGAGTAAAAC
>CAZRUA010000080.1:0-16830 GCA_964603125.1 uncultured Flavobacteriaceae bacterium
TTCTTTTCTTTATCGCTTATTAAATCGCTTTTTAAAATATCAGCTTGTATAGCATCTTGCTTTGCAAAGTGTTCTAGTTGCACATTTAAAGAAAGCTTGCTTTCTTCAAAAATATAGTTCCGATATTTTAACATTTCGATAAACGAATGTATTAAAATTTTTGGATTCTTTTCTCCATCAGTATAACGACACATCAAAATATTTTTTCTCGCCAGTTCATTGATAAATTCTATATCAAAAGTTTTATCGTATTTTAAACTGGGTATATGAAGCAATAAGTCGGAAGCTTCGTACCAATCGGTTTTTAAGTTATTATAAATTATCGTTTCAAACTTGCAATATTCGGGAACGGATATTTTAGCAAAGTCGTTTATGTACTCCAAATTGGCTCGGTTACGATTATAACCTATGTGCAAAATGAGTTTTAAAAATGATTCTTCTAATATCTCAAACATCCTTATTCGCAGGTTACATTTACCCACTAAAAAATGAGCATTTGCTAGATGATTGATAAATTTTACATCAATAGCGTTAATTTGGCATACATCATAATACTTTTCCATCAATTCCTTTGGATACATCCATACTGGCTCTTTTGTAAACATAAATACCTCCTTAGTTGTTTGTTTTTTAGGGGTTGGTAGCAGTTTTTCATAGGTTATGTATTTATACTTTTAAGTTACGATTACTTTCCTCATCCTTAATTCTGAAAACACTAAGTGGTAACCTTTTTTTGATAAGTGGTTTTTTTGTACAAAAAAGATAGGATTGATTTTATTTCTCATGGCAAGCGATTTATAGAATAACGCTATAAGGGCTGTTTTTGTTACATTTTTAACAAAATTTTAGTTCTTATTCATCCGACAAGTTATGCCATTGGTCGATATTTTTAATTGGTCTTGTTTGATAGATAATTTGTATCTCGGAGATTATTTTTGTCATTCAGAATCAAATAGATTTAATTTGCATTTTATAAGTGGCATACTCGATACAAATAGCAAATGATTTTGCCAAACATTACAAAGGAAAATGTTTGAATAAAGAGTATGTTTCTGTGTCAAACCCTTTAAAATGGCAATGCGTTAAAGGGCATACGTGGGATGCACCTTTGAGTTTAATCAAGCAGGGTTCTTGGTGCAGTCAATGTAGTAAGCAACAATCTAAATCAGATACTCTCAACATTTACAAAGAGATTGCTAAAGCAAAGGGAGGTAAGTGCTTATCGAAAGAATACATTAATAGCCAAAGCAAACTTCTTTTTAAATGTGCTAAAGGGCATGAGTTTTATTCTCGTGCTGAACACGTTAAAGGTAGTCGGGCTTGGTGTAGCATTTGTTCGGGTAAAAAGAAATTAACTATCGAAGATATGCAAACGATAGCTTCTAAAAAGGGCGGTGTTTGCTTATCAAAAAAATATATTGATAACACAACAAAACTGAAATGGAAATGCGCTAAGGGTCATACATGGTATGCAGAACCTGTTAAAGTTAAATACATCACATGGTGTCCGCATTACGATTGTAGATATAACTCAGTAAGAGAAAAGCTTAAAGCTGATATTAATGATTTAAGAAAGTTCGCTAAGTTAATCGGTGGACGGTTGATTTCTAAGGAATATAAAAACTCAAATTCGCCTTTGGAATGGGAATGTAAAAATAAACACCGATTTATATTAACTGCAAACGCAGTTAAAAATGATTTGGTTTGGTGTAGTGAATGTAATCCGAAAAGGGTTGATAAAACATCCTATAAAAAGCGAGTGAAAAATCAGTTGCTCAATAAATAGCATTTATATTTGTGCAAAATCTAAGTTTTAAACTGTACATCAATTCTTGGTGTGCAAAATTTTAAATTACATCACTAAATTTCAAAAATATTTGTGTATCACAAAATAAAATATTATTATTGCTATAATTAAAATATATAATTGAATAACACCCTTTGTAAATTATTAACCTTTAAAAATTTAAACATGAAAAAATTACATTTATTAAGCATTAGTGTTTTGTCTGCATTTATGGTTAATGCACAATCAAACAGCACAAATTGGAAAATGAATGGAAACAATGCTACATTAGGAGATTTCATTGGAACTACGACAAACACAAGTCTAGTACTAAAGGCTTACAGTAATACTGTTGCTTCATTTGCTCCTTCTGGCGAGTTTAAATTAAATATGTTTTCATCAGGGGCTAATCAGTTTGCATATTTTGATGCTAATGGAATTATGAGAGCTAAGCCTCTTGGTTTAGCCACTCAATATTTAAACGGTTTGGGTCAATGGGTTAATTTACCAACGGCAGGTAATTCGGGATTATGGTTTCAAAATGGCAATAATTTATACTGGAATTTACCTAATGGCAATGTTGGGATTGGCACAATCAATCCTTTAACAACATTGGATGTAAATGGGTCGATACGTTGTACACAAGACCTTTTCGTAGGAGGGGGAATTGTAATTTCTGATAAAATTGCAGCGACCACCGAAGTAAAGGGATTTGACTTTAAAGTGCAAAATGATTTAGATGTTCAAGGTTCAGCTCGTTTTTCACAATTAGCTACAGGTGCGCTGAAAATGGTCTATGTTGGAGCAAATGGAGTCTTAATTGCAGGGCCTTCCCCAACTCCAGCAAATCCCACAACGGCTTGTAATCCTTTAGCAAGTAATTGGGCTATCGGTGGTAATTTGGGGGCAGGTATTGCAGATTTCTCAATTGGTTCATGTGATGCTTCCGATTTTCATTTAAAAGCAGGCAGTGTAAATTGGGCGCATTTATTTGCATCAAGTGGTAATTTTTCATTGAATGACAATACAAATAATATAATAGACCCTAATGCGAAGTTTGAAATTAACTCGACTAATAAATTGGCATTTTTAGTAGATGCAAAATTTAACAATAATGGAAATTATATAAGTAAATTTTATACTGAGCAGCAATACCAAACTAAAGTCTTTGGTGTTTTCTCAGACCCAACACCAACAAACCATTTAAGCGGTGATGAAATTGAAACTTTTACTGTTAACAACGATGGTTCAACAATTATAAATACGAACACTACTAATGCTTTTGACGTGTTTAATTCAGCAACAAATAAAAGTGTTTTCCGTGTAAAAACAACAGGATTTGTCTATGCTAAAGAAATTAACGTTCAATTAGCAGACTTCCCTGATTATGTATTCTCTAACGATTATAAAATGCCTTCACTTTATGAATTAGAAAATTTCATAAATAAAAATCATCATTTACCGAAAGTTCCTGCTGCGAAGGAAATTTTAGAAAACGGAGCTAATATTGGCGAAATAAGCAAAATTCAAATGGAAAAAATTGAAGAGTTAACACTATACATAATTAAACTTCAAAAGGAAATAGATGAATTAAAGAAAAAAATCAACAACTAAAATTATTCTAATGTTAAAAAAGTTGACAATAACACTGTTATTTTTGATGCAAGGATTTTACATTTTTACTCAAAATAACTCGTTTTACTATTACGGTGCTGAAAAAACTGACGTAGCTTTCAATAACTCGTATATTTCAGTAAAATTTAATTCAAATTCTAGCTTCGAGCAAAAAAGAAATATCGTTTCTCGTTATTCTGATTTGAATGAATTTACCATTATCAATAAAGAAATCACTAAAGATTTATATGTATTGAGTACAACTACCTCATTAACAAATGAAAGAATAGAAATTCTTTTAAGTCAACTAGAAAATGAACCATTGGTTAATTTTGCAGGTAGAGCTCTATCAAAAAACGGTTCTGTCTTTTTATATACCGACGAGATTAATTTCAAGTTAAAATCAAATTACTTGCTAAGTACCATCTCGAATATTTTAGTTAATTCAAATTGCTCAAAAATTCAGAGTTATCCTTTTGATGATAACATTAAAACAGCCTTATTAAATAAGCTGGGTAATTTAACAACTATTCAAACAGCAAACTTATTATTTGAAACTGGATATTTTGAATTTGTAGAACCAAACTTTATATTTCTAACGAGTATTGCCAGTATTGACCCTTTCTTTTCTCAACAATGGGCATTAAAAAATACTGGTCAGAGTGGTGGTACTGTTGGTTCCGACATGAAAATTGAACAAGCTTGGCAAATTACAGAAGGGAGAAGTGATGTAAAAATTGCTGTAATCGACAATGGAGTTGATTTAACTCATCCAGACTTGGCTCAAAACTTATTACAAGGTTTTAATGGTTTCGATTTATCAAATAATGGTTCATATTCTGACCCATCAACGGAAACTCACGGCACAGCTGTTTCAGGAATAATTGGAGCGGTAAAAGATAATAATCTTGGAATATCAGGAGTTGCACCAAAATGCAAAATCTTGCCGATTAAAGCGATCATAGGCATTGGCACAAGTGATATAACAACAGCGAATGCTTGTGCTGCTGCAATTGATTGGGCTTGGCAAAATGGAGCAGATGTCATAAGTAATTCATGGACAATTGGGGTTGGGCAATCTGTTATAGATAACGCAATACTTAATGCAGTTACAAATGGAAGAGGGGGGTTAGGATGTGTTTTATTATTTTCTACTGGTAATCAATCTTTACCAAATATAGGTTACCCATCGAGTAATCCGAATGTACTGTCAGTTGGCTCTACTAACGATATGGACACAAAATCTTCATTTTCAAATTATGGTTCTTTCATTGATTTAACAGCTCCGGGGGAAGAAATTTATACTTTAGATTTACAAGGAGCAAATGGAAAAAATTCAACCGACTTCGTGAGTGACTTTTCGGGAACATCAGCTTCTTGCCCTTTTGCTGCTGGAGTTGCTGCATTAGTTCTATCTGTAAATAGATGTTTAAATTATACTCAAGTAAAACAAGTGATGGAATTAAGTTGCGACAAGGTTTCAGGAGAATGCTACAATGGGAACAATTCAAATCCAAACGGAAGCTGGAATAAATTTTTGGGTCATGGTAGAGTCAACGCCTACAATGCAGTTAGATTTGCTTTTGATGAAACAATGCAAAGCTTTAACAATCAACAAGGAATCGACCAAGGAGAAACTATTTCTGGATATACGCAAATTATTTTAACTCAACCAATACCTGGAGTAGCTGCTGGTACATATATTGTAAAACCACATTTAGTAACTGCTAATTTTATTTATACAAGTGATAACAGCTCCGTAATTAATGTTTCAACTAATGGTTTATCATTAGCAACACAAAATGATGGTTGTTCATTTGCATATCTCAGTAACTTAACGTCGACAGGTTTTACAGCTAATACTTATGTTTATGAGGCTTTCGATGTGTTGTCAAATAGCATAGGATGGATACCTAATCCCCCAAATAGTACATTCTTTAACGCTAATGTATTTGATGTTTACAGCAACGATTTATATTTGCAAAATCAAAATATTTCCACTAACGAGATTTTTGTCGCAATAAATAAAATTGAAGCTGGTGAAAATGTACACCCTACGCATCCTATTGGAAACTATAACATATTAAGTGGTTCTAACACTAACTTGAAAGCTGTGAATAAAATTAGGCTGGCTAATGGTTTTAAAGCAGAATACGGTTCCAATTTTAAAGCGGAAATAAGCCCTCTTTTTACTTGTACACAATATCCTAATGGTAGAATGAGTAACCCTATTGTTAAGGAAATTGAAATACTAACATTGGAAGATAATTCATTGAGTAACAAAATTTCAAGTGATTTTAATACCTTATCAAAATTAGATGTTTATCCCAATCCATTTAATTCAGAAGCAATTATTAATTATAGTTTAACAAAGGATGATGTTATTAATTTAAAAATTTATGACCAATACGGACAACTTGTAAATGAAGTTAAAAGTAATTTAAGTCAAAAGGCTGGTAGTTATAGTTTAAGAATTTCCGATTTATCATTAACAAGTGGAATTTATTATTTAAGGTTAACAACAAGTGAAAATGAAATTTCAAAAAAAATTGTCAAACTTAATTAGTTTTATTTTAATTTTTAACTTTCAAATTATTTTTGCCCAAAATAATTCTTATTTAGTTTCTATTTCATCGGATTTGAACTTTACATTTTCTTCAAATGACGATGTTAATTTTTACAAACCTCATAAGTATTCCTTTAAAGATAATTATGGATTTGGAGGGAATATTTTTTACAATAGGCAAATTAGTAAGACACTTTCAGTAGATTTAGGAATTGGTTTTTCATCACAACGATATTTTTTTGAAACAAATTGTTTCTGTTTTATTTTTGCAGACAGAATTTCAGTTTTAAATAATTATGTAAAAAGTAATTTTTTATCTATACCAATTAGACTAAAAACTGACTTTTATAAAAATGAAAGGTTTAAGTTATTTATTAAAATTGGTGCAGTTGGTAATGGCAGTCTTAAATCATCAAGATATATTGAAAAAGAAACTACCATTCTATCTTCTAATCAAAATAGTTATGAATTTATTTCTGAAGATAAATTCAATTTGAAAACCAAATTTAACAATTATTTAGGGTGCGACTTTTCATTTGGAATTGGAAGTGAATTCAAAATAAAAAACAGATTTTATCAATTAAATATATCTTATTTAAAAAACTTGATAAACTGGAAATACGAACTTAATTATAATTCTAATTATATTTATGTAATTAAAAATCGAACTTTAAGGATTGAATTTGCCGCATTATTAAATGGAAAGTAACTATTGTAAATTCTCATCAATTATATTGAGAATTTACAATTATCGCAACAATTCTATATAACCTGTTAAGTTTAGCTTTTTATCATTTTTCCCTTTCAGCTCAATAACGTAATAATATGTTCCTTCACTTGCATCGCAACCCTTTATTTTTCCGTCCCATAATGAAACATAAAGTGTTGTAAAGGTAACATCAGATACACAAACCACCGATTTACCCCAACGGTCGTAAATGGTGTAGCTTATGTTATTATAGTAGTATGGTTTTATGATAAATAAATCATTGTTATCATCGTTGTTAGGGGTAAACACGTTCGGCATAAACCATTTTAAACTATCTTCTACAATTACTACTACACTTGCCGTATCAAAACAATTGGGGTCGTTGTTGGTTGCCAGTAATGTTACTGTGTAGGTGCCTGCTTGTGTAAATGTATAACTTGGGTCGATAGTGTATAATGTATCAGTTGGGAAATACCAATTATAATTATTAGCGTTTGCACTATTGTTTATATAAACCGTTTGAAAAGGCACTAAGCCTGTAAGTGGATTTGGGTAGGCTGTAAAAGACGCATTTACAGTGTTTAAAAACGGAACTGTTACATTGGTTTGATAGGTGCAACCTAAATTATCTTTTACAATTAGTGTATAAGTGCCTGTGCTAAGGTTTGTAAAACTTGTATCGTTTACAAATCCACTACCAATATCATAAGTGTAAGGATTATTGTAATCATCAGGTGGAGCTAAATTAATTGTTCCCTTATTTACTCCGCAAACTTCTTTTTTAACAATTACAGTATCAGGCATTGGTGGTTGATGCACAATTATTTTATGTTGCTGTGTGTACATACAACCTTGTGCATCTTTTACATAGGCAATATAATCGGTTGTTTTACTTGGTGTTGCTATTGGGTTTGCAATAGTGCTATCATTTAGCCCTGCTTTTGGATACCATTTTACCGAGCCACCATTTAATGCTCCACAATTTAATTGGACTGCATTACCGTAACAAATTGTTGTGTCCATTAAATTGGTGAAGGTTGGAGAAGTTGGGCAGTTTGTTGTGTATGCAAGAATGAACATTTGATGAGCGTTGATTAAGCCATATGATGTAGGCGCGGTTACAAGCATATTAAATGTTGTGCTATTATTATTTACAATTGATTTAATGTTAGATAGTGCATCTGTACTATCCATTTGCAAATTTACGTCATCGTCAGCCAATGCAGTTAGCGTATTATTATGATAATCAAAACTTCCTCCAACTTTAGTGGAATCATATAACCCATTAATACTGCCCAGTAATGTTGTTGAACCTTGATTAAATGAAATAAAAGTTTCATTTGAAGGATTAGCAGCCTGCACGTTTACACCATAATAAGATAAACCAACATCATTGGTATTTAATATTGGATTTAAGTTTTTTATTTGATAGGTATTATATGAAAGATATGTTTTATCTAATAATGTAATAGCTACATTTGTATTAGACATACTTAAATCTTCGTAAATAATAATTAAACCCCAACTGTTTGAAACTGTTTCTCGCCCATGCCAAATTTGTTGAAATGCTTGACTTTTCATTTTAAAATAATTATTGTTTGGCAATACATAATTTGTAACATCAGCAATTTGTATCCAACAATCATTATATGGATTAATTATATCAAAATGATAGTGTACAGAATTAAAATCATTGTTCGATAATAACACTTGATTATTATTTAGCTCAACAGTGAAAGTATCTTGCTTAGTAAAAGGGGTATTGAGATTGTATATAAATGTTAAAGTGGTTAAAAATGCTTTTTTAATAATTGCACCAGATGGAATCGTATTAGCAAAATAAAAACTATCTGCCTGAAGATATGTCCCCCCCCAACCTAAAAAAGAGTGAGAATCAAAACTAACTCCCCCTTTTATATTTTGCTGGTAAAAAAGGGTTTGACCCTTTGCTTTACAAATTGAAAACACTAAAAATAATATCAGGTATTTTTTAATCATATAGAAGATTCTAACACAAATTTAAGCAAAAAGCAAGTAATATTTTATTTTTTCTGGTAAATGGTCGAATATTTATTGTAATTGGCATTGCGTTGTAACAAATATTTTATATTATTGTTTTAAAATTTAATAGTTCTTTCCGATTAATATTTTCACTTCTATCAGTAAAGTGCAAACTAAGCAAGGAAGTAAAAGTAATATTCGCCCAGATATGGGCGTGTAGCTGCTTTTATATTCAATCTTGCAAGGTTGTTTTGCACACACCTACTGATAGTTGTTTGTACTAAGTTTGTTTCACGCCCTAATTTTTTTTGTGGAACTTAATTTTGAAGATAGTAAACAACCCAGTTCAATTATATTGATTATTAACTAAAAAAAGCAACATGAAAAAATTAAAACTCTTAGCATTAGGCGCAGTAGGATTCGCAAGCACATTGTTGGCACAAAACACAAGATGGGCACATGAGGATAAATATTATGACCCAGTAATAGGTACATTAACTCCGTTTCCCACCCAACCCACCTATCCAAGTGGCTATGTAGGAAATTTACCAAGCGTGGCTCATACACCTGTAAATATGTATCCGACAATAAACAATAAACCTTTGTTTTTTATTGGACAGAACAACAATAATAATATTGCAAATAATGCTACGGGTGAAAAACAAGCTGTTTTTAACTCTCAAGGATTTTTAGTAAATGAATTAACGTATCAAAACTCATTTAACCCATCAAACTACGCTGCTGAAGCTTGGGGTGAGTTTTTGGTTGTGCCAAATCCTGCAAACTGTGAACAGTACTATTTTTTCAGTACAACTTTACATGATGCTGATATTACAGCTACAAACCCTCAAATGAATACTGAACCTGTTTTTGGTATTTATGATGCAAGTTTACAAACAACAGTTGGTAGTAACCCAAGTACTGAATTAGGGCGTATGGTAACACCCGGTGTAAACAATTTATTAGGCGGTTACACTATGAAATCATTATACGACCCAAGTATAACCATTCCAAGTAATTTACCAAGTGGTGCATTTGGTACTCCAATTCGATTAGATATTTCTTATGCTGCTACCGAACCAATTGCAAATTTAGGAGGAGCGAGATTATTGTTTGTTGTAAATAATTCTCAAGTATTAGTTTATAAACTTGATGCTTCAACAACAAGTATATCTTTAATTCATTCTCAACTAATTACTACTATGCTAAATAGTGCTAATTATGGAAATCAGTTAGCAAGAAGAACAAAAGGTGAATTAGAGGTTTATTATGATAAAATTAGTAACAAATTTAGATTAGCTACAGCGGTTGTTGGAACTGGTGGAGCAAGTAATCAACGTACCGATATTTTGTTAGCTGAATTTACTGATTTAGGAACATTTATAACAAATTCAGCGAAGATTGTTGACTTAAACAATTCTCCGCAACAAGTGCTGGTTAAATCTGATATTTCGGGGATTGAGTTTTCGGGCGACGGTAACACGGTTTACTTTACACGTGGAGCAAACGCAAATAATGCAACCATTTTAGGAGCAGTTGATTTTAATAATGTATTAAACAAATATACCTATACACCAACTGGTGTATCCGATTTTACAACGTCACAAATTGAAAGGGCATTAGATAATAATTTGTATTTGCTTACATCTAACCGAGTAATGCAAATTTCAAACGCTAACAATCCTGCCTCTGCAATCATAAATCCGAATATTTTAACACTAACTACAAGTCTCTACAATTTTCCAAATATGCCTTTTGGGCAAACCCTATCGGGTTACTTACTTCCCGACCAAATAGATGGAGAAACATATAAAGGTCATTTTGACGATACGCCAGTTTGTTGCGCTTTCTATACAGAATATACAGTAAAAGGTGATTTTGAGTTTCCAGTTGGGACTTACACTGTTACCAACGGTAGTACAATTATAAACGCAATAAATGGTACGCCAGTTACTTTTGGTGCTATAAATACAGTTTATGGTAAAATTACAATTCCAGCAGGTGCTAATGTTACATTGTCAAATATGACTTTTCAATTTACTTCAAATTCGGGAGTTGTAGTTAAAAACACCAATTCGGGACAAGGTGGGAAATTAACTTTAAATGGTTGCACATTAACAAATTTAAATAATTGTAATGAAAATTATTTATGGCAAGGTATAGCTGTTATGGGTAATCCAGCAATCGCAAATCAAGGAAGTTTTACTAACTCTCAGCAAGCGTGGTTAAAGTTTACGTCAACAACAATTGAAAATGCGGTAACAGGTATTACTTTAGGCAGCAATAATCTAACAGGAACAGGTAATTTTGGTGGTGGTGTAGTTCAAACTACATTAGGAGGTAAAATTCAAAATTGTATTACAGGAGTAGATATTCAACCATGCGGAAATATCTCAACAAATCAAACTGCATTAACACGATGTACTTTACAAGTAACACAACAATTATTACAAGAAAAGGACTTTTTTGCTCCTTATCCATTTATCATAACTCAACCAAATCCTTATGCTCTTGTAAAACAAAATGATGCTGTAAACACAAAATTTTTGGGATGTGTTATGCAAAGTACTTATTATCCATATAACTTCAGAGTATTTGGAATTAACAGTACAAATTCACACTTTACAGTTGGGATAGGCGGACAAACTCCAAAATTTATGAATTTAAGTTATGGTATTTGGGCGCAAGGTTCAACAGGAAGAACAGTAAAATGCACAAGCGCACAATTTATCACAAACCAAGTGGGTGCATTTTTAACAACTTGTGATTTTGCAACCTTTAAATCAAACACTTTTAAAGTTTTGGATAATGACGTAAGTGTTAGTTTATGGAGTACAGGATTAATATTAATGACAAGTACAGGTTTTGCAGTAGAAGATAATTTATTTCAAAATAATTCGTTGTTATATAGCAGTAATCATACTTTCGGTTGTATTGTTCATAGTAGTAACATTAATAACAGTAAAAGCAATCTAATTTGGCGTAATACCTTTAAAAATATCAACATGGGTAACTTAGCCGTAGATAAGAATTTTGTTGATGAAAACAACGGAGATGCAATAAATGATGATGGATTAAAATATGCTTGTAACACACACGTAGCACCAATTGTTTGGGCTGATATATATGTTCAAAGAGATTTTGGGCCCGAAGGAATTGACCGCGACCAAGGATATGGTATTGCATCTAACCAAGCCCTTTGTAACATGAACAAGTTTAGTTTCACAAGTGGTAGTGCTGGTTGGGCTTATGACTGGAATAGTATAGCAACAGCACCTGTTATGTATATTCCATATCCAACTGCTACGGTTGGTTATCAGCCATTAACATACGGTAATAAGGTAATCCCACAGCCTTACGGTTCTAATACAAATACTTGCTCTACACCTTATGAGTTAAATATTCAGAACTTGTATCAGTTAGCACCAATTCAGATTACTAATTTAAGAACTACGAATAATAACCTTACAAATATTATTGATTGTGGAAATACAAACAGTTTAATCAATTTGATTTCAAGCAATAGTGGTGCAGGTGTAATTAAAAATGCTTTAATGAATTGCGCACCTTATTTATCAGAAGAAGTATTGATAAAATATATTGGTTCTAATCCTCCAATCGGTAATTTAAAACAAGTTTTAATTGCTTGTTCTCCATTAACTTCTTATGTAAAAGAAAAATTAAATGGTATTGCTATTCCAACAGGTATCAAGAACCAAATTGATGCTGCACAAGTAGGTTATAACGCATTAACACAAATACCTTCCTTAATTAAATTAAACAATAATAAAATTGATTATTTGTATGCTGAGTTAGTGCGAAATTATTTGTTTGATAGTATTCCTCACGCATCTGATAGTGCAGCAAAATACATTAAGCTGTCTTTTAAACCAGCTGATTGTAAAGGTAAAGAGTGTGACTACCTTTTATATAACAATGAATTATTGCAAGCTACAAGTAAATTGGGCGAGATAATTAGTTTAGAAGGATTAACCGACAAGGCTAAATTGTATGAATTATTAATTCAATTATACGGTAAGGATGTAAAAGCAGAATTAACGGCTGACCCAATTAAGTTGGCTACCTTAAGAAGCATTGTAGCAAGCACAACAGATTTAGCAAGCAGCTACCGAGCGCAATCAATTTTGCAGATGTATGAAAATACCGACCCACGCCCTCGTTTCTTAGACCCTACATCAAATCCAGCGGCTCGTGTAATGAACCCTCTAATTAATGAGGAAAACTCAGTACAATTGCCAATAGAAGATGATTTTGCAATGAGTAACTACCCAAATCCATTTAACGGAACAACAACAATTTACGTAACAGTACCGACAGATGTAAATTCTGCATCCTTAATAATTACGGATGTATTAGGTAGAGATGTTGCGAAATACAATTTAGTTGAAGGATTTAATAATGTTTACTTAGCACTAGGTGATAACGTAACAGGTACTTTGTTCTATACATTGTACATTGACGGTAAACGTATCCAAACTAAAGTAATGAATAAAAATTAATATCTAAACTAAAAAACCGCCCCCGAATGAGGGCGGTTTTTTATTCTACCTATTCCTAATTTATAAACAAGTATTTTCTGAAAATTAAATATATCACTTATTGTCTTACCAACTTTGGTAGAGTGTTAGGTAATAGTATAATTACTTACAATAATTTATGGCAAATAGCAACCCAACAGATTTAAGTTTTGCTACACTCTATAAAGATGATAGAGGGGTTATAATAATAAAAATCAAAACTTATGATAGTCTTGACGAAGTTGACATTATTAACTTAATGCTTGCTATAAAACACAAGTCAGAAAATAAGCCAGCTTTAAAATTATTTGACTTGCGCCAAAACTGGAACTTAACTAAGGAAGCAAAACTAAAAGCTAAAGAGGAATATAAAAACACAAAAACCAAAGCAAGAGCAATAGTAGTTTCAAGTAAAATAAAGGCTACGTTACTTAAATTCTTATTCAGCTTTGATAAATTCCCTTATCCCAATGCTGTATTTACCAATTATGACGATGCCTATAATTGGCTACTATGGCAGGATTTATAACTGACCTATAACTATTAAATTACTTACAATGCCATCTTTTTTCTACCTAAATGAAAATAAAAAATTCTTTGTAAATGTCAACGGAGAATCCGAAGGAGCTTTCGAGCTGTCTGAATTAATGAAAATGAAAATAAAACCAACTACATTAATTTGGATGCAAGGCTTAAAAAACTGGACAGAAGCAAAAGAAATTCCCGAATTAAAACAGCTATTTGATAAACATTAACAAAAGAAAATCTTATTTAATTCAACAACTTCAACCTTCCATTGATTAGGCTCATACTCAACGAACCCAAACTTTTTAGCGAATTGAGAAGAAGCCTCATTTGTTTGTTCTAATTCAATTGTGTTATAATTAAATTTACTTGATAAGGTGCATAATAATTTCAAAAAGTTAGTTCCATGTCCTTGCCGAATATTTCTTTTAAATCCTAAGCGGGCAATAATTAGTTTTTCTTTTTCAACCCTGTATCTTAAATAAACATCGATTTTCACCGTGCGAAAACAAATAGTATGTGAGACAAAGTTGATTCTTGGTCTTATTCTTTTATAATTAAATTCCCTTTTAAAATACTCTTCTAACTCGTTTGCTAACTGATATATCATGGTTATACGTGGTTAATATGTTTTAAAAGTAAAGATTAGAATTTATTAATTCATTTATTCGTTTAAAATGTTTTTCAAAGCAAAATCTTTGTGAATCCTAAATTTTTATTCTTTAATTCTTATCATTTCTTATAAAACCTCTTATCCTCTCTTATGTTCCACTTACTTCATCTTTCATAAATACTTACTTCATCTTACAATGATACTTACTCTTTCTTACTTTTAGATAGCAAAATCTTACCTTTTAAAGGCAAATTTCTTACTTTTTAGCATTCCCTTCTTATTTGTTTCTTATCACAACTTACAAGTCTTCTTGTTGCCTCTTACATTCATCGTACGGCATCTTACAACTTTTATTACCCATTCTTTCCTTTCTACTTACAGCATCGTTACTTTACTTACTTGTAGTCTGTTTACATTCTTACTAATAAGAACGACCATAATAGATAAAATTAAAATTTGTCTTAAACCAAACTACCCTAAACCTTTGTATTAATTGATGTTAAAGGGCTGCAAAGGAAAATAGGAAGTATTTGGAAGTTTTCGGAACTAATTGGAAAGTTTCGGAAACTTTCGGCAAAGATTGCTGCAAAGCGGAAGTTTTTGAGGATGATACTGAGAATATCTACTGAACTTTGTAGTATAAAGCACGTGCAATTCAATTAAAATTAACCTTAAATCAGAAAATCATGGAACTAGAAGATGCATTAAAGTTTATAATGGAAGAAGTGAGTAAAGCGCAAGCAAAAGAGGCAAAGCAAAAAAAAGATGGCGCAGAAAATTCAGAAAATGTAAATGGGTCAGAGAACGAATCGGAGAGCCAATCTCAACCGAAGAATTATTTTAGCAATATACCTGAATGGGCAAAGCATTTAATATCGGCAGGTGGGGCAGTAGTAATTACCTATTTATTTTTGGTTAAGCCCTTACAGGATGATTTGGAACAAGAGAAAACCCAAAACGCTATTCTAAAATTACAAATAGACGAAATCAAACAAAAGCTGGCAGAATTATCCATGCCACATAGTTCGGATCCCTATGCGCCTTACAATCCTTTCACTTACTCTCAAGCAACAGCCTAACATCAAAATCTAAAATTATGGAAAACGCTAATAAATCAAATGAAACAATCGTTATAAAAATCTCAAACGATTTATTAGCGGTTTTCATTAAAATACTGCTTACAAATTATTTTAAGCATCAAATCACACAAGTCGATTTGAATGCTGATATAGTAACAATTGATGTGTATTATAATCCGAATAATCCTAGGGATAAAGTTTTAATGGAAGATATAATTAAAAAGCAATCCCAGTATTCAGAACTTAAAGTATTAACCACTAAAAGAAATAACTATGATTAAGTCATGTAAAATCTGCAATGAGGAATTTGAAACACAGAGAGCTGATAGAATTTTTTGCGGAAATAAGTGTAAACAAAAGCAGTATGACCGACAAAGTCCAGCAAGACAAATTGCTTTGATAAATGCTTCCAATAAAGAGCGTGAGCGTGAAAAATTAAAACATAAAGAAACTTTATCAGTAGAGGATAAAATTTTGTTTGACAAGTGCCAAAAGGGTGATTTTTCTTTGCATGATATAGCTTTTATTAAAAAACTTAGCGACCTAATTTCTTTAAGATGCCACGTTGAGTATCTTGACTATTATGTTACAAAGAAAAAAGATAGGAACATCAGTTTAATTAGTAAACAGCTATTTATTCACTTTAATAGATTTCAAAGATTAATGAGGTCGATTAAACAAGAAACAGAAACCCTGCGTAAACTCGGTTTTGATTTGTATCACCTTGTTACAAGCGATGAATTTAAAAGTTTGCCACAAGATTATCCATACCGAATTTATGCTCTCAATCTAACAGAAACTTTACAGCACCTTTTTAAGAGTGTAAAACATCAAGCCGAGTTTTATTGTTATTTAGGTGAAGATGAGAAAATATTGCTAAAAGCCAATTTATTGGAGTTAGGTAGCATTTGCACTTTAGATGAGTAGTTAAAATAAAAATTAAAGATTATGGATAGTCAAAGAGAATCTTCTTTTAATTTCACTTCCGCTAAAAAATTCACGGCTGAAAAGCTAAGAACTTACAAGGGACTGGAAAACATTAGCGACGAAGAAGCTCAAGAAGCGATTGATACCCTTGAGCAATTTGCTATAATGATTATAACGCTATACAGTCGGGAGAAAAATCGCCAACAAAATTATAAATCTAAAACTGAAGGCGAATAGTTTTGCACATTATTTGTATATACAAATAAATAATACTTAAATTTATATACATAATAAATAATCACTAAAAATTTGACCATGAAAAACTCACGCAATCGAATAAACATGAATGATTTTGCAAAAGGGCAATCATTAAAAATTGACGAAAACGGCATTAAAAACTGTGTGGTTTATACACGTGTTAGCTCAAAGGAGCAAATGGAAAATAACGAGAGCCTAAAATGGCAAAAAAAGT
>CAZRUA010000081.1:0-16364 GCA_964603125.1 uncultured Flavobacteriaceae bacterium
CCATTGTTACGGAAGTTTTCCTTAAGGATTCGGAATTGTTCAGCTTCTTTGAATAGTGTTGTTTCTTTTAGACCGTAAATGAGCTTATCCACAGCATTTCCGCGCCAATCAATAAATATTCGACCTAAAATTCGCATACCAGAAATATCCATAATTTTAATATTTACGGTATCTTCTTCAGGCATTAAATCTATAATGTCGCGAACAATAGTATTTGACAAATCGAGTAACTGACATTGTGCGAAACGTAAATCCATGTAAGCATTGAGAGAACAGCCTTTGAAAGAAATATCGGTTGTTTTTGTTCTATTAAAACTAATATTACCAGCACCGAAATCTACTAAATCGAATTGTACATCACCATCAGCAAAATCAGCTTCTTCAAAGGATATCTCGCCAAATCCAAATGTTGCTGAACGAAATGAAACTTTTCCGTTTCCGAATTCGACACCCTCAAAAGATACATCGCCATCGTTAAAATCTACTCGCTTAAATTCAATTTTACCTCCACCAAATTCAACATTCTTAAAATCCTTTTTCCCTTTACCAAACGCAGCTTTATCAAAGCTTATATCACCTTCAGAAAACTTTGCAAACTTAAAATCAATGTTTCCATCTCCGAAATATGTGTTTTTAAAATCAACTTGTCCTCGACTAAAATTTGCATCTACAAAATTAAGCGCTCCACTACCAAAGCTGCATGCATTAAAGTTTACAGTACCATCTCCAAAATTTACCGATTGAAAATTTATGGTTCCACTCCCCCATTTTGCCTTTTTAAAAACAACATCGCCCGTACCAAAATTTGCGTTTGAAAAATTACAAACACCATTACCAAATATTGAAGCTTCAAAAATAGTTTTATCCCCTTCAAACTCTGCATAAGTGAAATCTGTTGCTACATCACAATCGAAGAAGGCTTTTTTAGCCGAAAAATTAACCAACTTAACCGAAACATGATCATCTAATCCTTTCTCAACCCTATAATCCATAAGAGAAAAGTTCTTAATGTAAGCATTATTTAAATTAATATCCTCGCCAGAATCGATTTTTAAATATAACTCTTCCGGTGTTATAACACCATACTTTACCGTACTTACTTTTTTACCAATTTCATCATAAAAACTAAGCATAGCACTTTTAGAAAAACTTCTAAAAGGCTTCTCATCAATTTCGACTGAATACTTGAGTAAATGGCTTTCGTGTAAAGGTGAATCTAACATAGGTTTTAATTTAATGATACGAAAATAGCAAAGTTTTTTGATTTTGGATTTTAGAAATTAGATTTTGGAAATAATTGGCACGTAAATAGTACATTTGTATCACATTGATGAATTAGAAATGAACTTTATTGTAAAAATACTTATCTCCACATTAGCCGTTTTAGTTACAGACTGGCTGCTTGATGGTGTTACTATAGCAAACGGAAGCTTTACAACTGCTCTTATTGTTGCTTTAGTGTTGGCCTTTTTAAACGCTATTGTTAAACCTGCACTTGTAGTTTTAACTATTCCAATAACAGTTTTTACTCTTGGTATCTTTTTACTGGTGGTAAACGTTATAATAATATTCTTAGCTGATAAATTAGTAGATGGTTTTAGTGTAAGAAGCTTTTGGAGCGCCTTATGGTTCAGTATTGTTTTATCAATAATAACAGGGATTTTTGAGCGTTTAGGTGGGAATAACAACAACCAAAGAAGGCAACAGTTTTAAAGAAATTATTATGAAAAAAATATTACTCGCAATACTATTAATTGCAATCAACATAAGTTGTAAAGCTCAAGGTTTTTTGCCTCCAAACTCTTATACAAGTACCAATAAAAAAGCGATAAAAAAATACGAAGAGGGCAAAACTTTACAAGATGCTAGAAAAAATGATGAAGCTGAAAAATGCTACCTTAAAGCGATAGAAATAGATGCCAAATTTGTGGAACCCCATATTAATCTAGGATATCTGTATATCGAAAAAAATCAAAATGATAAAGCTATAAGTGAGTTTCAGAAGGCCGTTGATTTAAACCCAGGATTTTTCCCTAACAACTTTTATCAATTAGCCGAACTGCAATTTTATACAGGCAAGTATGATGGTGCAAAGAAAAACTTAGAAACTTTTTTAACATTCCAACGCATAAGCCCAACCTTAAAAGAAAAGTCTGAGTTTTTATTGAAATGCAGCAACTTCGCAATTGGCGAAATTAAAAATCCAAAGCCTTATAATCCTATTAATGTTGGCTCAGGAGTTAATAGTCCCGACAATGAATACTTTCCTACTTTAACAGTAGACAACCAAACAATGATATTTACGCGTAAGCTAGAAGAACCAAACTGCGCAGGTTTTACAGGACAAGAAGATTTTTATACTAGTAGTAAACAAGGAGTACAACAATGGGGGAATGCTACAGCAATTGCAGGATTAAATTCTAAATGCAATGAAGGTGCACCAAACATTAGTGTTGATGGGAATCATTTATTTTTTGTTAGTTGTGAAGATCCTAGCACCAATAGTTATGGAGCGCTTGGCAAGGGAATGGGAAGTTGTGATATTTTTTACGCGCAAAAAAACGGAAGTAAATGGAGTAAACCAATCAATTTAAAAAGCCCTGTAAATAGCTACCATTGGGAAACACAACCTTCATTTTCATCAGATGGAAAAACACTTTATTTTGTGAGAGGAATAAAGAGAGGACATAGCGTAAGTGAACAAGATATTTATACAAGCACAATAGATGAGAACGGAGTGTTTGGTGAACCTGTTAAACTAGGAACCAACATTAATACGTCAGGAAGAGAAGAAAGTGTTTTTATACATCCAGATAATAACACTTTGTACTTTAGCAGTGACGGCCATGTTGGAATGGGTGGTTTAGATATTTTTATGAGCCGACGTCAAGTAGATGGAACTTGGGGACCTGCAATAAACCTTGGCTATCCTATAAATACAAGTGCTAGTGAAAATAGTTTATTAGTTGATGCCGAAGGTAAATTAGCTTACTTTGCTTCTGCCAGAGAAGGTGGATTTGGAGGATTGGATATTTATAAATTTGAATTACCTGCTGAATTTAAACCCGAAAAAATTACTTATGTAAAAGGTTTAGTATATGACGCTAAAACTAAAAATCCACTTGAAGCAAATTTTGAATTAATTGATTTAGAAACTCAAAAAATGGCTGTAAAGAGTTACTCGGCAGCAAATGGAGAATTTACAGTTACGTTAAATGAAAATAAAAATTACATGGTTAATGTAAATAAAGAAACCTATTTATTTTACAGTGACAACTTCAGCTTAAAAGGAGTTACAAGCGATTACAGCAACCCGTTTAAAATAAATGTTCCTTTACTTAAATTAGAAATTGGCGCAACCGTTGAGTTGAAAAATGTGTTTTTTGATGTAAACAAATGGGATTTAAAACCTGAATCTAAAATTGAATTGGAAAAATTGGCTGCATTGTTGAAAGCCAACCCAAAACTTAAGATTGAGTTAGGTGGACACACCGATAACACTGGTGATAAAAAACAAAATCAAATACTTTCAGAAAATCGTGCTAAATCAGTTTACAGTTACTTAATTAAATTTGGTGGAATAGATGCGACAAGATTGAGCTTTAAAGGTTATGGTGATACGAAGCCCAAAGTAGCCAACGATACTGCTGAAAATAAAGCTAAAAACAGGAGAACAGAATTTGTAGTTACAGGAGTTTAACTTAAATGAAAAAAGTCAATATTGCATTATCAGGTGGAGGAGCAAGAGGATTTGCGCATATTGGAGCGTTGCAAGCATTGTACGAAAAAGGATTTGAAGCAAATGCTATATCAGGAACAAGTGCAGGTAGTTTAGTAGGAACATTCTTAGCCGATGGTTATACTCCCAATGAAATTCATGATATATTTCAATCTTTTAAATTTAAAAAATCATTCAACTTTAAAAATTTTAAATCGGGCTTACTATCCTCTGAATCATTATTTGAGATTTTAAATAAAAACATCCGAGCGAAAAAAATTGAAGATTTAAAAATCTTGATGCACATTAATGTAACCGAATTAGATACTGGTGAAAGGACAGTATTAACCAGCGGAAACATTATTGAATCAGTGATTGCTTCATGCTCAATACCTTTCATCCTAGAGCCTGTTAAAATTAACAACATTCTTTATATTGATGGAGGCGTTAGTTCAAATTTTCCTGCTGATGTTTTTTTAACGGATAAAGAACATGAAACAGTTGGTATTTCTGTTAACCCCATTTCTAAATTTGAAGCTAAATTATCCATGATAGATAAATTGGATAGAATGGTTAGATTAACTTTAAAAAACAATTTAGAAGAAAATAAAAAACACTGTAAAATTTTTATAGAACCAGCAGGCCTAGAGAAATATAGAGTTTTAGATAACGATAAATTTAATGAAATTGTTAAACTCGGTTATGAATATACCAAACAGAAGCTAGAAAACTTATAAAAATTTAATTGTCAAAGCCGTAATATCGTCGATGTAATTTTGATTTTGTTTAAATTCAATTACATCCCAAAGCATTTTTTGATTCAAGTCAGCTGGTAAAATGTCTTTCGATGCATTTAACAAATCTTCTAAACGATCGGCCCCATAATATTCACCACTATTATTTTTAACTTCTACTAAGCCATCGGTATAGCCTACAAATAAAGCGTTTTTAGGCACAATCGTAATTCCTTCCTGAACAGTTTCAATTTCATCAAGCATTCCTAGACCCACACAACCAACATTTAATAAACGCTTTGAACCTTTATTAATAAGTAAAGGAGGATTATGCCCTGCGTTAATATAACTTAGCATACGTGTTTCTTTATTGTACTTAGCTATGAAAAGCGTAATGAATTTTTCTCCTTTAGCGTTTCGAATAACTTTTGAATTTAGCTCTTTTATTAAATCGCTTAGCTTTGGAATAAACTGGGATAATACGCGAAGATTAGCTTGAAAATTACTCATTAAAAGAGCCGCTGCAACTCCCTTGCCAGAAACATCGGCCAAGCAAAAAACTACCTCATTATTATTTAATTCAAAATAATCGTAATAATCACCTCCAACCTCTTGATGAGGAAGATACAAGGCATCGGCAATAATGCTCGAATCATTTGGTAAAGTTTCTGGAAAAAGAAGGTTTTGCATGTTAGATGCCAATTCTAATTCCTTTTTGTAAACAGCTTGATTAATATTTTGTTTATATAATCGTTTGTTTTCAATGGCTACAACAATAATGTTGGTTAAAGTCTGTATGTATGATAAATGCTTAATTACGGGACTAACCTCAATTTTATTATTATCCAAATCGCCAATAAGAACAAAAGCAATTTGCCTTGATTTGTGCATTACAGGAACTATGATGTCGTAATGTTTTTCAATTTCTGTTTTTGAGTTAGAAAGGAAAGTAATCTCCTTAATATGCTTCAAATCCTTTGATACATCAATTACATAACCATCATGATTGTTATGCTCGAACAAGCATTCCCATTTATCTTTATAAATAAAGAGAGCTACTTTACTTATTTTTAAGTTATCGCAAACAACTTCTTTATATGTTTGAAGCAGTTTGGGTATTTTAACATTTGTGTTAATTGCATTGGTTATATCAAGCAATGCTTTTAACTTAAAGCTACTTATTTTATTTTTATTATATAAGTAATCCTCTTTCAAACTACTTTGCTTTAAGTTTTTTAATATCTTCTAAAATACTTGGTAATTGCCTTACATAAGCCATTTCCTTCATTTTCTCTTTCGCATCATCACAAGGGCTACCAAAGTATACCTTGCCAGCTTTTAAATCTTTACCAACTCCACTTTGAGCATAAACAACAACACCATCTTCAACAACAACTTCAGCAGCAATACCAACTTGCCCCCAAAGGGTAACCTTATTTTTAATTTCAACCACACCTGCAACACCTGTATGAGCAGCTATAATGCACATTTCACCAACAACCGTATCGTGACCAATATGGACATGATTATCCAATTTGGTAGCGCGTCCAATAATTGTATCCGCTGTAACACCTCTATCTATTGTTGTTAAAGCTCCAATTTCAACATCATCACACAAAATTACCCTACCACAACTTTGAAGTTTTTCAATAGTGGTTTCACGCTTTTTAAAGTAAAACGCATCCGCTCCAATAACAGCATTTGCATGTATTGTAACATTATCTCCTATAATGCAATTGTCGTAAACAACTACATTTGGGTGCAAAACGCAACCCTCACCAATTTTAACATTATTCCCAATAGTAACACCATGCATTAAAATACTTGTTGCACCAACTACAGATTTATCACCAATATTTCTATTGGTGAAATTGTTTGGCTGAAAATGACGAATTAATTTATTAAAAGCTGTAAATGGTTCGTCTAAAATTAACAAGCCTTTACCTTCAGGGCAATCAACTTTTTTGTTAATTAAAACCGTTGTGGCAGCAGATTGTAGCGCTTTATCGTAATATTTTGGATGATCAACAAAAACAATATCACCAGCTTCTACTTTGTGTATTTCATTTAAACCTGTTATAATATGGTTTTCATCTCCAACAAATTCAGCATGAATAATTTCGGCAATTTGTTTAAGTGTATGTGGTTTTTCAAGTTTCATGGTAAAAAAATAAATCCTAATCTTTAACTACTAGGCTAAAGATAAATGTAAAAAGGAAAAGAAAAAATTAATTTAGATAAAAACTAGAATTTAACTAGTGGGAACTGTTTTAGGATTTTTGTTCCAGAGTAGCATTGCATTATGTATTTACCAACGCTTAAATAATTGATGTATAAACTTTGCTTGTAATCAGCATCAAAAACAACTTGACCGTTCAAATCAATTATTCTTACACGTTCAGGTAAAACTTCTAATCCTAATAAAACTACATCTATTCTATCAACAAATGGATTTGGGAAAACATAACTTATACTAGTATCTTTTGTTGGTCCTATTTGAGGCAGTATAATATAGATATTTTCTTCAAGAGAATCAATGGTTCTGATTGCAGAAGGGTTGTCACTTCGAGGCCAAATAACTATTCCGTTAATTCCAGTTCTAAAATTTGATTGGTTTTGATCAACCGAAGGAACAATATCAATACTATCAATTTCTCCTGCAACAAATGTTCTATTTTGCATTGATGTAGTGTCAACATAAAATAATGAGCCATTTGGCACGTAAGAGTTCTTAATATAAAATTCGTACTTTATAGAAGCTGTTACAGGTGCACTACTATTACCTGTTATTGAATAACTTAACTTTAATGATTGCGGAGGATTAATAGCTGAAAGAGTATCTTGTACTCTATTTTTTAGCCAGTTGGAAGAAATAGAAAGTGTATCTTGTGCCTTTACTGATATAGTAAAAATCACAAAGAAAAACAAAACATATTTTATACCTAATCTCTTCATTACTAATTAACTGTAAATGTAGTAAAAATTTTTACTAATCAAAAATAGTTGTTTACTTATCATATAAAAACACGAATTTTTACTTTTCTTACACGTTCAAGATGTAAAATATAAAGAATTTTACCTATTTTTAATCCGTCGTTAGCGTTTCTTTTCATCTAAACTTAATCAAATGAAAATATTGCCACAGTTAATTGGTATTTTAAATAAGGAGGAAACTCGTAATTATAAATTATATACCACGCGCACAAATGATAAAGCAGACAGAAAGGATGTTTTACTGTTTGATTATATTAGAGCAAATGGTTTGGATTACAATGAAGATAAAATTCACAAAAAACTGTATGGTGAAGCAGATAAAAATTCACTGTATCGCTTAAGAAATAGGTTATTAGAAGATGTAGGAGTATCTCTATTGATTCAATATTATAACAGTTCGGATATCAATATTATTTTAAATAATATTTTACTTTTCAAATTACTTCTTTCCAAAAATCAATCTGCAATAGGTTTGTATTATTTAAATAAGGCTGAAAAAAAATCACTTGAAATTGAGAGTTTTGAATTGCTGGATATTATCTACAATGAATACATTAAACTTTCGCAAGAAAACACAGATATTAATCCAGAAGAGTACATTGCAAAACGCAAGGAAAATAGAACTAAGTTAACTCGTTTGCAAGAGATTGATGACATTTTAGCTGTTGTAACCTACAAGGTAAAAATATCTCAAAATTTTTCAAGTTCAAACTCCGAAATTAACGAACTATTGAACAAAACCATTGGTGATTATAGTAAGGATGAAAGTGTTGCTAATAGCGTGCAACTTCGATTTAGAATGTATCATGCTTTAAGCAGAATTCTTTTACAACAACATGATTTTATTTCACTTGAAAAATATTTGCTAAAAACTTTTAATGAATTTACTGAGGAAAAACTTTTCAATAAATCCAATCATGAAACCAAACTGCAAATGTTAACCTACATTGCCAATTCATTATTCAAGAATGAAAAAAACGAAGCTAGTCTTAAATACTTGGATTTGCTTAAGGAAGCGATGAATGAGTTTAATGGTTTACTGCATGACAAATACCTTTTTTATTATTATAATATATTGGTATTAAACTATGGAAAAACCAACATACCAAAGGCAATTGAAATATTGGAGGAAGCAAAAGAAAATCAAATTATTAAGAAACAATCTGTTTATATGGGATTTGTTTACTTGAATCTTGCTGTATATAATTTTGGGTTAAATGATTATAAATCGTCCTTAAAAAGCCTTGTGAAGTTAAAACTTTTGGATACTTTTAGTGGGCTAGATGAAGCTTTCCGTTTTAAAATTTCTGTTGCTGAATTGATTTTAAGGTATGAATTGGAAGACACTGATTTTATAAGTGAATTTATAAAGCAAATACGCAAAGAGTTTAAAGTTATTTTAGCAGATACTAATTACACAAAGGATGCAGAACTTATTATACTAATTGAGAGCTTTGTAAAATCGGATAATGTTAGAACTGATACTAGAATTCAAAATTTAATTGATAAATATTTAAGCACTCATAAATCAACAGCGACAACAGATTCAGAGATATTTAATTACAATGATTGGTTACAAAAGCATAAATCAAACAAAGCCAAATAACATGGAAGTTAGGATTGACAAATATTTATGGAGCATAAGAATATTTAAAACTCGCGCCTTAGCGGCCGAAGCATGCGATAAAGGGAAAGTGGTTTGTAAGGAGAAAGAAGTTAAAGCATCTTATAAAGTAAAGCCAGATGACATTTACCATATTAGGATTTTACCCGTTTATACCAAAGAAATAAAAGTGAAGTTAATTATTGATAAAAGAGTTGGAGCAGATAAAGCAAAAGAATGTTATGATGAATTAAGTCCACCTTACGTTCCGCCGCACAAAGAAAAGGATGCCTTTTTTATTCCTAGTGGTACACGTGATAAAGGCACTGGAAGACCAACAAAAAAAGATAGACGAGATATTGGAAATAAATTTGATTTTTAATCATGAAGAAAAAAGCGATAGTTATTGGAAGCGGTATTGGTGGATTAGCAGTAGCGATAAGGCTTGCAAAGCAAAATTTTGATGTACACGTTTATGAAAAAAATGCTTATCCTGGAGGTAAACTTTGTGAAATGCAATTAGGCAAATATCGTTTTGACAAAGGACCATCTTTATTTACAATGCCACAACTTATTGATGAACTGAGCGATTTGAGCTCTTATAAAAAACTTGCCTACAAAAAACTTGAAACAATAACCCATTATTTTTACGAAGACGGAACAACATTAACAGCCCAAGCAGATGTTAACGAATTTGCAAAAGAATTAAACACTAAACTTGGAGAGGATATTGAACAAGTAAAAAAACATTTAAAACGCAGCGATTTTTTTTATAACACAACAGCACCATTATTTTTAGAACAATCTCTTCACATAACAAAAAATCACTTCACATTAAAAACTTTAAAAGGTGTTATCAGAAGCCCAAGACTCCAGCTTTTTAAAACAATGGACGCTGCAAATAGAAAGGCGTTTAAAAACGAAAAAACCGTACAATTATTCAATCGTTACGCAACTTATAATGGTTCTAATCCATATAAGGCTCCTGCCCTACTTAATATTATTCCTCATTTAGAGTTTAATATTGGTGCTTATTTTCCAATTGGTGGAATGAACAAAATAACAGAGTACTTGGTGAATTATGCGAAGAATTTAGGGGTAAATTTTCATTTAAACGAAGAAGTAAAGGAAATTATAATTAGTAACAATGAGATTAAAGGAATAAAAACAAAAGACAACACTATACCATCTGACATTATTGTAAGTGATGTTGATATACATGTTCTTTATAATAAGCTTATCACTAATTCTACAAAACCATCAAAAATATTAGCTCAAGAAAAATCAAGCAGTGCTTACATATTTTATTGGGGTGTAAAAAAAGAATTTAAGGAATTGGGGTTACATAATATTTTGTTTTCTGACAATTATAAAAAAGAATTTGATTGTTTATTTGAAACATCGACGCCCTATGAAGATCCAACCTTGTACATTAATATTACTTCTAAAGAATGTGAAACAGATGCTCCGAATGGCTGTGAAAACTGGTTTATATTGGTTAATGTGCCTCATAATAAAACTCAACAACAAGTTGGTTATGGCAAGGAACTGAGACAAAATGTTATAAATAAAATCAATCGAATTTTAAAAACTAACATTGAAAATTATATCGAAGAAGAAAGTACTTTAAGCCCTTACGATATTGAGCAACAAACTTCATCATTTGGAGGTTCTCTATATGGAAATTCAAGTAATAATAAATTTGCAGCTTTTATGCGTCATTCAAATTATTCGAGCAAAATAAAAAATTTATATTTTGTAGGTGGTAGTGTTCATCCTGGTGGGGGAATTCCGCTTTGCCTTTTGAGCGGAAAAATTGTTGCTGATATGATTAAAAACAAAAATTAATGCAAACTCTAAAAAAATATTCTCTCTATTTTCTAATATTAATCTATGTTTCGGGCAGTATAGGTTTTATTTTGAAACCAAGTTTCTTTGCGCCATTTACTCCATTCACTTTAATTTTTACAAGCTTTGTTTTTATAATTTATCACAGTAAGTCAAATTTTTTAATTGCATTTAGTTTAATAGCCATAATTGGTTACATTGCTGAAACAATTGGTGTAGCTACTGGGAAAATTTTTGGCGATTATTATTACGGAAACTCTTTAGGTAAAAAGTTATTAGGAGTTCCTTTGGTTATTGCTATTAATTGGTCGTTAATGGTTAGCAGTGCAGCCGTTTTAGCTCAATCGATTACTAAAAACAAACTAATCATTGCTTTTGCAGCGGGAGTAATAACAACAGGGACGGATTTATTAATTGAGCAAGTGGCTGGTAAATTAGATTTTTGGCATTTCAAAAATGACATAGCAGGAGTTCAAAACTACATTGCTTGGTTCTTAATCACATTTACTTCAGTCTTTTTTCTTCACAAATATTTACAATTTAAAACCTATAAAACTTCACTAATAATTTTAGCTTTACAACTACTCTTTTTTGGTAGTATTTATCTGTTTTATTGAATTGTTTTTTGTATTTTTACAGTGCAAAAACAACATGATTCTAAATATTTTAATAGTACTCGTAACCTTTGTTATTACTGAGTTTTCAGCTTGGGCAAATCACAAATTTATTATGCATGGTGGCATGTGGTTTTTCCATTCCGATCACCACAAAAAAGATCACAATAGTTGGTTCGAAAGAAACGATATTTTCTTCTTAATGTATGCAATTCCAAGTTGGTTATGCATTATGTTAGGAATGATGAATGGTTATGCATGGTATACCTTTGTTGGTTTCGGAATTGCACTGTATGGTTTAGCTTATTTTTTTGTACATGATATTATTATTCATCAACGATTTAAAATTTTAACTAAATCAACAAACTTATACGTGTTAGCTTTACGAAGAGCTCACAAAATGCACCACAAACATATTGGCAAAGAAGATGGAGAAAGTTTTGGAATGCTATTTATACATCCAAAATATTTTGCCGAAGCCAAAAAGTTAAAAGCTGCCAGTAAGTAATTGGCATGGAATCAAAAAACCAATACGATTATATTATAGCTGGAACCGGTTGTGCAGGTTTGTCTCTAGCTTATCAACTAAGTATAAGTCAAATAAAGTTTAAAAAAATTTTATTAGTTGACAAAGTAGAGAAAAATAAAAACGATAGAACATGGTGCTTTTGGCACAAAGTTGAAAACAATTGGTACGAAGAAATTTGCGCAAAAAGTTGGGATTCTTTTATTTTTGAATCAGAAACCGATGAAACAACTTACACAATAAAGCCCTATCAATATTCATTAATTAAAGGGATTGATTTTTATAATTTCTGTATAAATAAATTAAAACAGGATTCTCGCTTTGAATTTAAATTTGGTCAAATTCAATCATTAAGTAGCAAAAATAATATTGCAGAATTAAAAATTGAGAATGAAATTTTTCAAGCTCCTATTATTTTTAATAGTGCCATTCGTATCAAAGAAAATAATTCTAAAAAAATTGATTACGTTCAACATTTCAAAGGATGGCTTATTCAAACAGATGAAGATAGATTCTCGAATTTAAATCCAACCTTTATGGATTTTAAAACAGAACAAGAGAATGACTGTCGTTTTTTTTATGTGATTCCACAAAGTGCTAATACTGCATTAATTGAATATACTGGATTTTCGCCGAAAGCATTAGATAAAGAATATTATGATGAAAAATTAAAATCATACATAAAGAATAAACTTAAAATTATCAATTACAAAATTATTGAAACCGAATATGGTGAAATACCTATGACTGATAATAATTTTGAAAACCCATTTGGTGATTTAATTATCAATATCGGCACAGCTGGCGGACAAAGCAAACCGAGCACAGGCTATACTTTTTACTTCATTCAAAAAAAATGCAAAGAAATTGTATCTAATCTTGAAGAAGGAAAAAAAATCAATAGGGTTCCAAGAAAACAAAAATATAATCTTTACGATAAAATATTCTTAAAAGTACTGAGTGATAAAAAACTAAGAGCCTCTAAATTATTTACAATACTATTCGAGAAAAATAAAACTGAAGATTTGTTATCATTTTTAAACGAAGAAAGTACAATTGCTCAGGACTTAAAAATAATGAACTCAGTTCCAAAAACAATTTTCACAAAAGCCGCTTTAAAAAAAATATTTAGCTAATAGATTTTTTATCTGCTTCGCTGCACTTAGCACATTGAAGTATAAAAGCTTTTATTTTGCTATGCAAATCCCAATCAATCTTGTCATCCTTTTTACTTTCTTTCACAAACTTTATTAAAACTTTTTTATCAGATTCTATATTACTAGTATAAGACAAAAAACTAGGAACATTAACTTGAGTGCTAAATCTAAAAAAAATTAATTCAATATTATTAGGTTGTTTAGCAATAGCAGCTTCTAAATTAGACTTACCTGCGCTAAAGTAAGATAATTTTAAAAAAGGATTAATAGTATGTTTGCATTGAATAAATTCTGCCATTGCTTTATAACCAATAAAAATTGCTTCACTTGAAGAGTTAAAACCACGAGTTTCTTTATAAAAAGCCTCACTTACACTTTTATCACTTACCGCTGAAATCATTAACACTCGAATAGCTTTATAATCAACCGATTTAAAACTAAACAAGAAAAGTGTAGCAATTATTACAATAATTCTATTCATACTAAAGCATTGCCAAATTATGTCTTACATAAGAGCGTGCTAATAAACCAATTTTTTGGTAATTAGGAATTCGGATTCTTTCGCTTAATATTTGCTTGGATGGAATTTTTTTAATTTTATTGAAAAGGCTGCGGTAATAAACATAAGCTACATAAACTCCAAAACGAGATGATGTTGACAATTGTTTAATTCCAATTAGTGCTTCATTAAAATCATTTTCAATATCTAATTCAATTTGTGCTTTTTCCTTTTCAGTAAAATGTGTTAAATCAACTTGCGGAAAATACACTCTACCTAAAGTTTTATAATCATCTTTCAAATCTCGCAAAAAGTTAATCTTTTGAAAAGCCGCGCCCAACTTCATTGCAAAAGGCTTTAATTTTTCATATTCCTTTGTATCGCCATGAGTAAAAACACGCAAACACATTAATCCAACAACTTCAGCTGATCCTAAAATATAATCATTGTAGGAAGCATCATTGTATTCTATCTTCTTCAAATCCATTTCCATGCTTTTTAAAAAACAATCGATAAGCTCGCGTTCAATGTTATATTTATTTACAACATGCTGAAAACTATTTAAAATAGGATTCAAACTGATGCCGCGCTCAATAGCTAAGTAAGTGTCGCGTTTAAACTCTTCTAACAAAGATTTTTTATCGTAATCGTGAAATGAATCTACAATTTCATCCGCAAAACGCACAAAACCATAAATACTATATATTGGTTCGTGTATCTTACGATGTAAACAATAAATACCTAACGAAAAACTAGTACTATACGTTTTGGTCGTTAACTTGCTAGATGCAACTGATACTTTGTCGAATAATTGTTTCATGTTCTAGGTTTTATTTCTTTAATGCTTTATTTAATTCTTTTACTACTATTTCTGCCGAAATTAATGCTGGCGGAACACCTGGACCTGGTACAGTTAATTGCCCTGTATAGAATAAGTTTTTAACTTTTTTATTTCTAAGTGTTGGCTTTAATACGGCAGTTTGTTTTAATGTATTTGCTAAACCATAAGCATTACCCTTATAAGCGTTATAATCCTTCACAAAATCGTTAATACAATATGACTTTTTATAAACTATATTCTCCGAAAATTTTTCACCAGTATAATTTTCAATTCGTTTAATCAAACCGTCAAAATAGCTTTCACGTACTTTTTCTGAATCATTTAATCCAGGAGCAACAGGGACTAATAAAAACAAATTTTCCATCCCTTCAGGAGCAACAGTTTTATCTGTTTTACTTGGGCAGCAAACATAAAACAAAGGATTATCAGGCCACTTAGGGTTTTGATAAATATCTTTTGAATGAGCTTCAAAATCAGTATCGAAAAATAAGTTGTGATGAATTAATTTCGGTATGCGCTTATTAACTCCAACATAAAAAATTAAACATGAAGGAGCAAAAACTTTTTCCTCCCAATATTTCTCATTATAATTTCTAAACTCTGGTTCAAGTAAGTTTTGATCGGCATGAGCATAATCACATGAAGCGACAAATGCGTCAGCCGCAATATTTTTTCCATTAACTGTTATTGATTTTGCTTTACCCGATTCGATATTAATTTTAGAAACAGCTGCATCGGTTTCAAATTTCACACCTAACTCCAATGCCAAATTCTTCATTCCTTCAATAATCTTCAACATTCCTCCTTGAGGATACCAAGTACCTTGAACCAAAGCTGAATAATTCATTAAGCTATATAATGCAGGTATTTGATTTGGCATGGCACCAAGAAACAACACAGGAAATTCCATTAAGGCGATTAAACGCTCATCCTTGAAAAATCTTCTAACATAAGTACTAAACGATTTTAATAAATGAGTTTTTGCAGCGCCCTTTATTACACTCCAATTTGCAAATTCTAACCACGAAAATGCTGGCTTGTATATTAGCTCGTCCATGCTAACATTATATTTGAATTCAGCTTCTTTCAAAAACTTTTTCAATTGCAATGAACTTCCCTTCTCTATCGATTCAAATAAATCATATAATGACTGAGTATTAGCTGGCACGGCAAGTGTATCTGAATTACCAAATATCATTTGAAAGCCTGGATCTAATAAGCTTAGCTTGTAATATTGACCAACTGATTTATCGAAAAATTTAAAGAACTTCTCAAATACGTCTGGCATCCAATACCAGCTAGGTCCCATATCAAATAAAAATCCCTGTTCAGAAAAATCTCTCGCCCTACCTCCTACTGTCGAATTCTTTTCAAATAAAGTTACATCATGGCCAGCCTTTGCTGCAAAGCATGCCGACGCTAGCCCAGAAAACCCACCTCCAATAATCGTAACTTTTGCCATTCAATATTTTTGTTTAATATTTTAGCTAAAATATTAAACAATTTAATATTAGCCAAAAAATATATGTTAAATAATTATATTTTCTTTAATAAATCCTTTGGATGAGAAACCAATTCAACTGATTTCTTCAATTTTACTTGTGATAAAAACTTAACATTACCACTAATTAGCAATTTAACTTTTTTGTATTTCTCAGTTAAATAATCAACCGATTTCTGAACATCTTCAGCATTTTGATAAGCTACAAAAAAAGTAAAGAAATGCGTAATATCTAGTTTGTTGGTAACAACTTCAAGATTTGAAAGCGGCAAATTCGGTCCTAAATAAATAACACGATAACCATTTGATTTTAAAAGATAGTAACTCAT
>CAZRUA010000082.1:0-16296 GCA_964603125.1 uncultured Flavobacteriaceae bacterium
AAGCATATAATCCATTTGATGCAAGCAATATCCCTTGAACATTATTAATGCTGCTTGAACCCATTGCAACTTTTAAAACTACACCGGTAAGAGCAGGGAAATTAGTACTGTTAATGATTGTAGGAGCCAATAAATCAGTTGTACCATCATTACTCATGTCTTCACCCCATACTTTATATACTCCCGAAGAAGTTCTCACTGCCGTGGAATGGAAAGTGGAAATAAAGTTATCATACTCTAGTGAAGTAGCATTGGTACTAGAGCCCATACCATAATTTAGATAATCGGTGCTAGAGCAAGTAGCCTGAAAACCACACTGGGCATTGATTCCAAGAGAAGCAAAAAAAACTAAAACTGCAACACTGCAATTTTTAAACATTTTTGCAAAAGTTAATTTAAATTGAAAATTCATAATGGGCTTATTATTTTATTTTTGAAGGAAGTGAGTAACTAACAATTTGGTTATTTATATCTAAGAAATCGAACATGATAAATGTTTCAGATGTTGCAACACCCGAAAGCTTATAAACCAAGTGATTAACACCTGGAGTTAAAACTGTTTTTCCATTATCCAATTTACCTTCAATACTAACACCAATACCAGCGCTTGTAAAACGAGCTGTATTAAATTCAACCGATTGATTATTAACACTTGATAAATAAACATCAATTGACAACTCATTTCCATATTGAGATTGTCCGCCAATAATTTCATTCTTAAATTTTATAGAAGAAAAATCGAATTTCAATTTAGAAGGGCTAACTTCAACTAATATTCTTTTTGGGAAAAGACCATGCTTACATTCATTTTGCGCATGATCAGCTGATTCAGCAATGTCAATTTTATACTTTCCAGCTTCAGGAAAAACAAACTTATCGATAGACCCAATTCCAGATTTTAAAATCAGATTCCCACTTAAATTACTTATTGACCAAGAGGTATTCTCTTCTAATCGATAAGATAAACTATCAAAAACACTGATTACTTGTTCTTCTACTCCATCTTCAATTGCTTTATTTCCATTATCAAATGAAAATTTAGACAGGAACGAAGACGCTTTCGACTTAACCATTAATGGGTTCAAGAAAGCTGAATTAGAAGCGTTAAGAATAGAATTTGCGCAAAAAAACAAGGAAAGAAGGCAAATAAAAGATTTAATTTTATTCATAATTGGGCTTAATAATTTTACAATTTTTGTTAAAAAACTCTGCAAGTTAAGTCATTTATCAGACATAGATTGTTAATTACGATGAAAAGCTCAAAAAACTAGATTAATTAATCTGAACATTAAAAAATTAAATATTTCACAACAAAATGATAATCAATTGCTTACATTTTATGAAGGTTAAAAAAACATAAGTCTACTTGATAAGTGAGTAGAAAAAGTTGATACTCGAGTAATTTATAGAAAAAAGAATGCGGCAATACTATTTTTCTTTTCATCGAGTAAAATTCATTTTTAAACTAAAGATTGCTGCAATTAGACTATATTCGCTCCCCGATTTTTAAACTATGAGAAAGATTTTTGTTTGCATAACCTTACTTTTAACCGAATTATTATTAGCCCAGTCGTCAATAAAAATAAAGTCACTGCCTAACTACAGAGAAAACTTCGACGAAGCTAATTTTCAGATGGAAGAAGAACACTTACCATTTGTTGCCTTAGAATATTTTAAAGCGGCATACAAATATGACAGTACAAATGCAAACGTCAATTTTCATATAGGTGACATTTACTTAATACACCCAAGTCAAAAACATTTAGCAGAAAAATACCTAGAAGTAGCTGTAAAAAATGTAAGCATGCGTTATCATGATTTCGATCCAAAAGAAAAACATGCACCACCTACCGCTTATTTAAACTTAGGTAAAGCATATCACCTTGATTACAAATTTGATGAAGCATTAGCAATGTATGATAAATATGAAGCGCTTCTTGATAAAAGTGACTTGGCAAACATTGGGATGCTGGAGCATTACAAAGAACAAGTTAGGTACGCCAAACAGTATGTTGCACAACCAAAAACAATTAAAGTAACTAATTTAGGGGATAGCATAAACAGCGAATATCCCGATTTTTCGCCTGTTTTATCTGCCGACGAAAAAACCATATTATTTACTCATCGAGGCCCTGTTTTAGCCTCAGATGAAGTGGCACGTGAAGATGGTTGGATATTTGAAAATGTTTTAATATCACGAAAACTAGACAATACCTTCCCAGGAACCTGGACAAAACCCAAAAGTGTAAGTTCACTGGTAAACACAGGTAATAAACATGAAGGATCGGTTGCTTTAACGCCAGATGGTCAGGTTTTAAGTGTATACCGGAATGATGGGGTTGATGGGAATTTGTATTATTCTAAATGGAACGGTAATGATTGGACAAGCTTATCCAAATATGGTTCCGATATTAATTCAAAACATTGGGAACCTAGCGCCTGCTTATCTAATGATGGACAAACATTGTACTTTGTAAGTGATCGACCTACTGGACGCGGCGGAAGAGATATTTATCGCTGTAAGAAATTACCTAATGGAAATTGGGGAGCTTCAGTACCAATGCTAAGTATTAATACAATTTACGACGAAGAATCACCATTTTTATCACCAGACGGAAGCGTTCTTTACTTTTCCTCAAAGGGTCACCAATCGATGGGAGGATTTGATATTATGTACTGCACCATAAACGAAAAAGGAGAACTAAGCACACCAATTAATTTAGGATACCCTGTTAATACACCAGATGATGATTTGTACTTTGTGGTTTCTCCGGATGGAAAAAGAGGTTACTATGCGTCATCGCATGAAGGAGGTTTTGGTGAAAAAGATATTTACATGCTTGAAATAGATTTACCAAAAACACAAAGTTTAGTTTTATTCAAAGGCAAAGTAATTCCATCCAATTGCGATTCGTTACCGCAAGAAATATCGATTAATATATTTAAAAAAGATAATGGCGAACTTTTTGGGACCTATAAGCCCCAAGCCTTATCAGGAACATTTACAACTATTTTAGAACCTAACAAGGAATATGAATTGGTATATTATTATAACGACAAAGAGATAAAGAAAGAAGATTTAAAAACTGATAATAGTATGACGTATCAAGAAATTGAACGCGAACTGTATTTAAAACCTGTATATGTTTATGATACTACTTTAATGGCTAAAAACTTAGGTGAAGTTAAACTTCAATTAACTATTATAAATAAAAAAACCAATAAACCAATTTCAAACCAAAAACTGAGTTTAATCAGTTCTAACAACACAAAACAGAACTTAGTTACTAATGTATTTGGGAAAACAGAAACAATAAATGTTGCTCCAAACCAAAGCATAAAAATAGAATCAGAAAGTATAGAAGATATTGTTTTAGAAACTAACAATATAAATATTTACTGTGCTAAAAAAGGAGATACGATTAAAGAAATCATTTATTACACTCAAGAAAAAGAATTTACCTTAAGCAATGATGGTAAAAAAGCTAGCTATAAGTATTTCTTTAGATACAATCACAATAATGTAGATGTTAATGCCGAGCAGTTTCAAAGTTTTTTAACAAAACTGAATGAAATCAAAAATAAAAATGGTAAGATTAAAATTTCTATTGTTTCATCAGCAAGCGAGGTACCAACAAAAAGTTTTGCCAATAACAAAACGTTAGCAAAATCGCGCATTGTTGAAACGAAGAAAAAAGTGCTGGAAGCATTAAAAAAATACAACATTAATGCAACCGAGGTTATTTTTGTTTCGGAAAGAGCAATGGTGTCGGGACCCAAATACAATAAAGATTTTGAAGAACGAAAAGCTGAATATGAAAAATATCAGTTTATTGAAATTATAGCAGAGTAATTTATTTTTTTACTAAAATAATTTTTGGAAGAAAAGTACAACCAACAAATGAACTAAGTCTTAGCTAAAGTGTTAAAACTAATTTGCTACCAATAAAGTTAAATTAAACTCATTTTTTTATCTTTACAGTTATAACATGAGGATTTTAGTTGTATTCATATTCTATATATTATTTTTTAGTTATTCTGCGAAAGCGCAAGAGGCGGAAATTGATCGTTTAATTCAGAATGAACTAAAAATGACCTTTCCAAGTATTTACTTTAAACATAATTCGCTAAGTTATGCTCCTATGCCTTACAGTGTTGACTCATGCCTTAACTACATAGCTTTAAATATTAATGACATAAATGATCTTGTTATGTGGCAAGACAGCTCAGAAACGCAAGTACTAATGGAAGAAAGGATGAGAAAGATACGCCGAGCACTTAAAAAGTACAAGGAAACACGAAGCATTACCATTGTACCTATTTATAAAAAACAAAAAATAGCTAGCACCACTATTGCAATGACTACCGATCCTTCTAAAGTTCAATACCTTTTATCTTTAAATAGCGTATTCGAAATTTCAAAAACACGAATTAGCCCAGAAAGAAAATGGTGGCAACGAAGAACGCATAAAGAAGGACGCTACTTATGTTACGCCTGCTGGCAAAGAGGAGCCTTTAGTAAAGAAAATAGACAGAGAAAAAATCACAAGAATAAAAAAAACAATGACGAAACGAAGTAATTAACTTTTCGAGAATTCGTGATTGCAAGAAACGAAATAATCTCAATACAACAAAGATTTCGAAGAGCAAAGTGCTGAATATGGAAAATATCAGTTTGTTGAATTAGTGCAGAATAAATCTATCGCTACTAATAAGGCATAAACCTCATGTATTTTTTAAGCAGTTTTATAATTTCAATACTAATCTCATTTAGTTTATTAGAATTAATACTCGAATTGAAATCTAAAAAGGAAAAGGTGTCGGAAGAGTCAACAGTATATGTACTAAAGCTAAAATTTAAACCTTGCCTCAATCGAATGTCAAAACTATAAGTAACATTACAATCGCTTCCCAAAACACTTATAGCGCAATAAGAATTAACTTCAAGATACTCGTTGTTGTGTTTAAGATATAAATGTTTAACATAAGGGCAATTGGGCGGTCCGCAATTATCCATTGGATTCCACTGTATTGTTTCGCTTGCGATTGGCTTACTAGCCGGATCATTATGTTCTTGAGTAATCAAAGAAATTAAAGGGTTCCAATTTTCCCTTACAAAACTCAAGAAATGAAAATACTTGATTGATGGAATATCCATTTTTTTACAAGAATTATTCACCCTCAGATTTTGCTTAAATCCACGTTTTCTAATGTTACACTATTAATATTAAAATTTAATAACTTGATACCGTATGAATCAAAATGCTCTCCGCAATATTTAATTAAATACTTAAAAAGCACACCGCTAGATAAAGTGAACTCACTTAAGTCTTTATCATTGAACCGTTCATGAAACTCGCCAAAAAGACCTGCATGAATACTATTTGAGAGGAAACCTTTAATTTCGGGCGATTCATAATTACTAAGCCCTCTAGAAATAGAATCAAATTTATCATTATTTATTACTACATACGTAAAAACACCTTCACACCTTAAATTTTTAATCACTTTTGATATCGAACAAAAAGTTGTAATATACCATTCAGCCGATACAACTTTAGAAGACTTATCACAATCAACATCCAAATTTACCCAACCCGAATCAGGATCATTTCCAGCCGTATCAATACCCGCAAATGCCTGCCACTTGACATCATCACCTATACTATCTAGTGAGTTAGTATCAATTTCAGGTTTAACAGTAAAAGAATATTTCTGACTTGCCTTGTAAACATTACTTCCTTCGATGACAAACCTTTTATCAAATAACTTAGTTTTTACTACATTTCGATTTATTACAATCTCTTTGGTTTTGAGTCCGTCATTTGCTGTCTTGCTCTCAACAGTAAAACTATTCCCTGTATGCACACACTCCAAATACATGTATAATTCTTTTGACTTCACATCTGAATCCTTCACTTCAATGTTAATCATTAAATCTGAAGGCCTATTAAGATTTAAAGAAGTATTTGAAATAGTAATGTGAGCAGCATTACCAGTGACCATATTTTTTAAACTCGAAAAAAAACCCATAACAACTTTTTAAATGTAGATTAAAAATACAAAAATATAAGTTTACTTAAACAAAAAAGGATATAGTAATAAATTACCATATCCCTTTTAAAGCAATCTCTTATTTTTTTATGAAAACATGTGCGTTCCTTGAAGTAAACCTATTATAATACCAAACAAAGAAAGTATTACACCAACCCAAGCTAACTTATTTTTAACTTTAATAGCAGGAATAAGGCACAACAAAAATGGCACAAGACTACCAAAAAGCATAACAATACCAAAGCTAGTTTTAGCCGAATGTGCATTTGCCCATAATATGGAAGAAAAATTAGATTCGTCATTATAATTGATACTTTTTTCTAAAGCATCTACTGATGGGGAAACTACAAATTGTAAATAAGCAGCTCCAATAAAAACTAATACCGCAATTATAAATCCTGCTATTGATATTCCTTTCATGTGTTTTATTTTTAAGTTATTAATTAAACAATATTTAAATCTTTACTAAGTTAGAAAAACATTTGACTCATAAAAACATGAATCTAATTAAATTTTTTCGGCTGCTGAGCTACGTTGTTGATATACCAGTTATTATTCTTAAATACTATGACTAAATCAGTGAACCAACGTTCATCATAATCTCCTCCCCTAGTTGCTCTTAAAGTTTCTTTTGATATGCCAGCTTCCTTATACTCTTTTAACCTAGACTTATCTTGAGTACCCTTACGTTTGAAATTTACATTTAAAGACATCTTTGCAAATACTTTCTTTCCTGTAACAGAATTTTCGTCATCCTCATGACTGCTGTAATCATTAATATAAACTTTCCCTAATTCAACCAAGTACTTTTTAGCATCTAAAATTACATTATAATATGAATCTACTATTTCAGTTTTATTTGTAGCATCTGGATTAACCATTGATTCCAGTTTCTTTCTACCTTCTGTTGGGTTATCATAAACAAGCTTCACCATTGCCTCAATTTCTTTCCCAAAATCTTGTAAATCTGATAGTCTATATAAGGTTCTTTCATACATGGTTTGCTTTTTATATACTTCTTCAAAACCAAAACTTGTTAGCTCACGGTATAAATTTTTACCCAATAACCCTGCTTGTTCTGATGAAATTGGTTTTATATTTGGGAAATGGCGCTCATACATTTCAATTGAAACAGTGGCTGGAGTCCAATCTTTAGCATCGCCTTCCTTTGTATACTCTATACTAAATGGAAGTACAGCATTTTGATAGTAAGTAAAAACATTTCCATCACGCTTAACAATATTTACTTTCATTTTAAAATACCAATAACGCTGGTAGGTAAGATTTTGATCTTGCTTATCCTTATCTACATAAATTGAGTCGATTTTCACAATATCAAAATCATAAAATGGAAAGTAAAAATTAATTGGTTTCTCAGGTGTATTCTTTACACCTTTGTAGTTCATCAAAATCTTTTCAGCATTTTCAACACGTTTTGCATCCGCAGAAGCATTACCACCTCTTTGATAATAACTAGTAAAAGGATGATAAGTTTCTTTGAATTTCCATGAGGTAGAGCTAATAACTCCGCCATAACGAGTATATCTAACAGTTATTTGCACATCATAGTACCTACCTTCAACATCCTTAGGAGTGGTTGCTAAAACATTTACTTCAGTCATATCCTTGTAATCAAGATTTGCTAGATAAGCTAAATCAGAGCGATAATCATAAAACTTACTATCCACAAGTTCTCCTCCGTTAATGTATTCTTTATATTGAACTTTAATCTTATCCCATGTTAAAGGAGATTTAAAAACTTGCCCAATGTAATTAAGCGCTAAAGCTGATTTGGCATCCTTTAAAACTTGCTCTTTAGACGGATATGCAGGAGTTTGCGCCATTACTGCATTACAACTAAAAATAATAACGATTAAACTAATTATCTTCTTCATAGATTTTGTTTTTAATATTAATACTATACTTATTGAAATTTAAATTCTAATTCCGTTTTATTACCTTAGTAATTTATTGCTTGAGAATTTTCTTAACAACAATTTTATCTCCAACTGCAATTGATGCATAATATACTCCAGCCTTTAAACTTGACAAATCAATTGTTTTAGCGAAACTATCAAAACTCATAACTTTCTCTCCTAAATTATTTGTTATTATGATGTGGCTATAATTTAGAGTTGTTTCAATAAGGAAACTTCCTTTAGTAGGATTGGGATAAAAATGAATACTATTCTCAATATTAGCGTTGCTAAGACTCAATACATCAATATAAAGACATTGACTAGTATCTACACAGGTTGAATTTGAAATAATTACAGCATAGTTACCTGAGGCAGTTACAGTATAAGCTGTAAACTGATTTGGCATACCGGCTGTGCTTTGAGCAATGCAATCGTACCATTGATACGAATAAAGTTGCGGTAAATATCCACCATCTTCTTGCGAAGTAATCAAATAAGTGCTGCCTTGATCATTTAAGACACTTAACATGGTGTCTATCCTATTCTCGATGGCCAACTTTGTTAAATAACCCGAAGATGTTGGCACATAGCTCGTATAAGCAATAACATATTTATTATTTGCAACTGCAATGGATGGACGATCATTATTATTTATATCGGAATGAACTTTAGTAAATATAGAAGCTTCAACATTTGCTCCTGCAATTACAACTTCTGAGAATTGAACTTCGTAAGGTGCAGATTGTGTTGCCCATGTTACACCATATTTATTCCCAGTTTGCTTAACAACTAAATCAGAATACATGCTTGCTTCGAATTGATAAGGATTACTAATTAAAAGTGACTTGTCTGTTGAAGAAAAAATATCCGAATTAGAATTTACCAAATTAACAGAGGTTCCATTTGTAGTCATTTTACAAAATCTAATAGCGGGCTTTCCTGTTAGATTTTGCCCGTTAACATTTAAAGTTCTAAAATCACGCCATGTAATTGCATAGTCGCTTCCATCCAAAGCTATAGAAGGGAAATCCGCTTGAAAGCCCAAATCATTTACATTAACTGCGGAATGCTTTACAACACCCGAAGTATCAATAGTTGCAAAACGAATAACCGATGAATTAGCACTTCCAATTTGATAAACAAGCCCTAATTCATTATTGGTTGGAGAGTAAACTGCCTTAGGGAAAAGCGCATCATTTTCTAAAGGATCCGAAATAATAAAACCATTTTGAGCAACAGCAGATGGAGCTGGTGTAATTATAACATTTGGTGCACTAACAATTGGAACAACTACGTTTGATACATCAATAATTTTCATGCGAATTACTGAAGGAGTTGCTGTTCCGCTACTTGAATGATACACGACGAAAAATTTATTGTTACCATCCGTGGTAATTTGAGGATAACGTGGACGAGAATTTGCTGTAGTAAAAAATCCTTCTATTCTGAAATCACTTGAAATTAGCACGTTTTTATAGTAAACATTACCCATTAATGCATATTGATTATTTTGAGCGCGAACATAAACTTGCAAACGAAGACCATTAGGCAAAACTGCGAAAGTTTGATCAACCGTGCCACTTGAATTTAAAGCTCCTACATTTGTGATTACATTTCCTGTACCTGATATAGCTGTGTTAACATTATTAGTAATTGAATCAAGCTCAACTTTAAGAACTTTAATTGGACTTCCGCTTTGAACCCAACTCAAAGCATAGGTTGTATCTTGCTTCACCAACTTAGGAAATTCTTGATTTGTTCCAAAACCTGGAGTAGGAGTCTTTGTAACAAAACAGGTTTGATTGATTGCATTTGACCCTATTACAGGAACAGTTTGCGCCTTTGAAAGTGAAGCAAACATCACAGCGCTAATTAATACTACTTTTTTCATTGTTTTATATATGGTTTCAAAAAATTTATTTATTAATCAATAATGACACAATCGTTTAACTCAATATTCATGTGCATTCCCACACAAATACCTTTTACCTTAATAGCATCGTTCATATCATAATCCAAAAAATCATTCTCATCAGTAGATTTACAAAAAATATCAAGTCTCGAATCTTTAGACCCTTGTAAATAAACGTTATCTTTTTCTCCGTCGCGAGACAAAATGCCTTCAATTATAACCTCCTTACCTAAAAACTCATTCATCGCATCATTAGGGTTATTCCAGCATAAATCAGTGAAAGCCTTTGCTGTAAAAGAATTGTTTGTAGAATGAATAAATTCCAAACTATTACTATAAGAATTAAAGTTATTCGCCTTTTTTAAGTTGTTACTGCAACTACAAACAGAAATGATAACAATTAGAAATTTCAGATGCTTCATACCTTAAACTATTGAATTATAAGGCAAGTAACAAAACTAAAAGCACACCTACTAAATTAGATGGCTAAACGGGTAGAAAACTTAGTGAAAACCTATTTTTTTGAAGTGAAAAATTACAAGGTATTAAATAGTGAAATAACAGTAGCCCTGAAATTTTCAGATAATGGAATTTCCTTTGAACCTAGTTGAACCGATTTAGGATGAATAGAACTTATTCTTTTTGAATTTACTAAATACGAACGATGCGTTTTAATAAAACCTTCGGTTTCAAGTAAATCAGATAAACTTTTTAATGTATGAGGAACTATATGCTTCTTTGTTTCGGTATAAATAACGCAATAGTTATCTAAGGCTTCCGCGTATACAATTTCTGAATAATTAAGTTTAACTAAAACACTTTTATCCTTAATAAAAATACTCTTTTCGGAAGCTTCATTTTGTAAATTGATAGTTGAATTCTCGGTATTTTTGTAAAGAGCTATTTCAATATTACTCACCAAATCGGCCAAAGTATAAGGTTTAGCAATAAAACCAGCTGGCGATGTTAATTTAACGCGATCGATTGTTTTTTTATCTGTATTAGATGTTAAAAATACAATTGGCGTTTTGAATTGTTTATTTACATGATGAGCAATATCCACCCCATCTAAACTACCTTGCAAATTAATATCCAATAAAAGTAAATCAACTTTATCTTTTGATAAAAAACTAAATAAGTCTTCCGAATTATCAATCACTGCTGGCACATCGTAACCTTCTTTCGTTAAAAGCATTTCGATATGATCAGCAATTAAAGCTTCATCCTCAACTACAACAATACGTTTTTTCACTTTACTCATCTAGCTTAAATTTCTTTATCAAAAATACATTTTTTAAGCCATTGTTATTCTCATAAGTCCAATCTGCTTGTAATTGTCGAGATAAGGACTTAATCATTTGCTTACCAAAATTTTGAGAAGAATCTACCCCCATACCTAAACCATCATCACTTATAATTAAAACTAATGCGTCATTTGACTTAGTTAAATCAATTTTAATTTCACCCTTACTTCTACCCTTAAAAGCATGTTTAAATGAATTTGTAACCAATTCATTAATAATTAACCCTAAAGGCACTGCTGTATTAACATGTAATTTTATTCTTTCAATATTAAATACTAGACTAATTTCATTCTCTTTTGATTGAAATGATTTCCTTAAACCCTCAGCCAATTCAGCAATATACAATTGCATATCCACACTCTCGATAGAATCCTTTTGATATAAAAACTGATGCAATAAAGCAATAGCTCCAACTCTCTTTTGAACATCTTTAATTGCAATAATTGTTGCCTCATCTTTAAAATCTTGCGATTGTAAATCAATTATACTATTAATTAACTGAAGATTATTCTTTACCCTGTGGTGAACTTCCCCAATAAGAATTTCCTTTTGCTTTATTACTTCTTCATTTAAATTATTTTTCTCTTGTAATAATTTATTAATCCGTTGTTTAGAAATAAAAAAGATCACTATTATTAAAAGAATAAGTGCAAAAACTACTATTAGACTTATAAACCAATTACGCTGCACTATTCCTTTCTGTACTTCCTTTTCCTTTTCGGCATTTACTTTGATTATTTCCTTATCCTTCCTTTCTGTTTCAAATTTCGCTTGCATTTCAGCAATTGATTCGTTTCTATCTTCATTTAAAATACTATCACGTAAAGCCACATATTTATTTAAAAATTCATGAGCTTTTTTATAGTCCCCCATTTCAAAATAAATATCATTCAAACTCTCATAGGCAAATTGTTTACGATTTATTAATTGATTCGAATTACATAATTCGAGATCTTTAAATGCAAATTCTAAAGCCTTGTCAAACTGCTTTAACTTTGAATACACATTTGCTAAATTGTTATAAGCACTTGATTTTTTTTCAAACATATCTGAATTCTTCAAAAACTCAGAGTTAGTTGAATAATATTTCAACGCCGTTTTATAATCTTCTTTGTAGAAATAAACATTACCAAGATTACTAATACAAGTCATCATGCCTGCCGAGTCTCCTGAAGTTTCATGTATCTTAAGGGCATCCTGATATAACTGTAAAGCTCTATCTAAACTATCTAAATAAGTATTTACTATACCTAAATTAACCATAACTCCAGCTGCACCTTTTGTATCTTTAATATTTAAGTCAATTTTAAGAGCAATATTTAAATATTTATAAGCCTCCTTATAATTGTATTGAGCATAGTACATTAAACCTAGATTGTTATACGAAAAGGAAAGCCCTGTGGAATCTTGAATTTCATCCTGAATTTTAATTGCATTTAAAAAAAAGGGCAAAGCCTTATCTGGTTTTCCATTAATATCGTACAAAACACCTAGCCTCGCATAACAATTAGCTAAACCTTTTGAATAATTTAGCTCTTTTGAAAGTTTAATAGCTATATCACTTGTTACAATTGATTTATCAAAATCAACAAATACTTGTTTCCAAAGTGCTTCATTCAATGAATCTACAGCCTGTTTATTTTTCTGCTGAGCACTTGTTGTTTGAAATGCGAGACAAAAAATAAAACAACAACATATTTTAAAAAATGTATAACTGTTCTTAATCATAAAATTCAGTTCTTAAATATACAAATCCAATTCAATATTAAAAAGATAACTAAGTCGCTTCTTCTGTAATAACTGCTTTTTTAGGCAAAGTAAATTTCAGCCATAAATACCCTACCAAACCTGCCGAAAATGAAGCGATTAAAATCGAAATCTTTACTTGATTAATTGTTTCAACATTATTAAATGCCAGCAGTGTAATAAATATCGACATAGTAAATCCAATTCCACCAAGCAAACCAATTCCTAAAATATGTTTTGCCTTAATACCCACGGGCAAATTACACAAGCCCAAAGCAATAGCAATTAAACTAAAACTTATTATACCCAATGGCTTACCAATAACTAATCCTAAAATGACTCCAATACTACTGCTTTCTGTTAAACCTGCACTTAAATTTGAAGGTAGTATAATTGCAGTATTAGCCAGTGCAAACAAAGGCAAAATAATAAAGGCAACAGGTTTATGCAAAAAATGCTGCAATTTAATTGATATAGATTCATCATTTCCACTTCCAAACGGAATTGCAAAGGCCAATAATACACCAGTAATTGTAGCGTGCACTCCTGAATTCAACATAAACCACCACATAAAAACACCTCCAATTAGATATGGCCAAAGCACATGGATTTTCAATCGATTGAAAACTAGTAATACGACAAAAATAGAAAGAGAAATTCCCAAATTAAGCAACACAATTCCCTTACTATAAAACAGAGCAATAACTAAAATAGCCCCTAAATCATCAATAACTGCTAATGCAGTAAGCATAATTTTTAATGAGGCTGGCACTCTATTTCCTAATAAGGATAAAACCCCAATAGCAAACGCAATGTCGGTAGCCATTGGAATACCTGCGCCAGATTGAGTTGATGTATTAAAATTAAAAAACAAATATATACCTGCTGGTACAAGCATCCCTCCTATTGCAGCTATAATAGGTAAGCTTGCATTCTTGATAGATGATAACTCACCATTGTACACTTCCCTTTCCAATTCCAATCCAATTAACAAAAAGAAAATTGTCATTAACCCATCATTAATCCAGTAATCAATACTGTGATTAGCTAAACTATAATTTAAAGCATGATGGTAAGAAGATGAGAAACTACTATTAGTTAAAAGCAACGAAACTAGAGTACAAGCTATAAGTATAAAACCAGCAGCTCGCTCACTATCGAAAAATTCGTTGAATATTTTACTTAATCGAAACATCTCTAAATCTTATTAACTCAAAAAAAAAGCCTGACCAAAACAAGTCAGGCTTCATTTGAATATTTATTAATTAATCAGCCTGCAAAAATGGATATTTGTAGTCAACTGGCGGAACAAAAGTTTCCTTAATAGTACGCGGACTTACCCAACGCAATAAATTAATTTTAGCACCAGCTTTATCATTTGTTCCACTTCCACGAGCACCACCAAATGGTTGTTGCCCAACAACAGCTCCTGTCGGCTTATCATTGATATAAAAATTACCTGCAGAGTTTACCAATTTTTTAGTAGCTACCTCAATTGCATATCTATCTTGAGATAAAATTGCTCCTGTTAATGCGTAAATACTTGTGTTATCAACTAATTCCAAAGTTTCTTCCCATTTATTTTCATCATAAACATAAAGTGTTAACACTGGGCCAAATAACTCTTCGCACATGGTTACATATTTCGGATCAGATGCTTTTATGATTGTTGGTTCAATAAAGTATCCTTTCGACTTATCATAATTTCCACCAGCTACAATCTCAACGTTTTTATCTTTTTTAGCAGCATCAATATAGCTAGCTAATTTATCAAAACTCTTCTCATCAATAACTGCATTAATAAAATTAGTGAAGTCTTCTGTTGGCCCCATTTTCATATCTTTCAAATCAGCTACAACATATCCTTTTACCTCTTCCCATAAATTACTTGGAATGTAAGCACGTGAAGCTGCTGAACATTTTTGACCTTGGTATTCGAATGCGCCACGGCTAATTGCAACCGCTAACGACTTTGCTTCAGCACTCTTATGAGCAATAATAAAATCCTTACCACCTGTTTCACCTACAATACGTGGATAAGATTTATATTTATGAATATTGTTTCCTATAGTTTGCCAAATATTTTGAAACACTTCTGTACTTCCTGTAAAATGGATACCTGCAAAATCACGGTGATTAAAAATCATTTCTGCTGCATCTGGCCCGCTTGGATAAATTAAATTAATTACACCATCAGGTACACCTGCCTTTTTGAATATTTCCATTAAAACATTTGCACTGTAAACCTGAGTATTACTTGGTTTCCAAACAACAACGTTACCCATCATTGCACAACTTGTTGGTAAATTACCAGCAATAGCTGTAAAATTAAACGGAGTTAATGCGTAAATAAATCCTTCTAATGGTCTCCACTCTAGTCGATTCCACATTCCAGGGTTACTATCTGGCTGCTCAGCATAAATCTCAGTCATGTATTTTACATTGTAGCGCAAAAAGTCAATAATCTCGCAAGCACTATCAATCTCAGCTTGGTAAGCATTCTTACTTTGACCCAACATCGTTGCTGCATTTAACTTAGCACGGTAAGGTCCTGCAATTAAATCTGCAGCCTTTAAGAATATACTAGCACGGTGTTCCCAACTTAAATTAACCCACTTTTCTCTTGCTGCTAATGCAGCATCGATAGCTTGTGTTACATGTGTTTTATCACTCTTATGGAAATATCCTAATGTATGTTGATGATCATGTGGCGGTGCTAATTTCGTTTTATTACCACTACGTACTTCTTGATTTCCAATAAACATTGGGATGTCTAATTCTTTGCTACGCAATTCTTTTAGCATTGCTTGTAACTCTTTTCTTTCAGGGCTACCAGGAGCATAGCTCTTAATAGGCTCGTTAACTGGTGCTGGTACTTTGTAAATTCCTTTTGGCATATGATTTTAATTTTGAATTATGAATGTTGAATTATGAATTTTACATATTAAACTAAAAACAAAAAATTAATCTTCGATTAATTTGAATTCAAAATACAGTTTGCTCTTCACATTCTGAATTCATCATTCTTAATTCAATAGGGTTTTTCTCACGTCTTCTAAAATATCAAAGGCTTGAGCTTGCGTTGCAGCTTCTGCGTAAGTTCTTAATACTGGCTCTGTACCTGAAGCACGTATCATTAACCATGTATTATCATCAATGAAAAATTTATGTCCATCTAAATCATCAACGCGTGCAACTTTGTACTTGCCAAACTCTTTATAAAAGTTAGACTTACAATTTGCTACAATCTTATTTTTCAACTCTTCGCTTAATTTTAAATCATTACGTTCAAAAGAGAAAGTTCCAGTAATTGCATAAACTTCTTCGATTAATTGATTTAAATTTTTACCCGATTTAGCCA
>CAZRUA010000083.1:0-15771 GCA_964603125.1 uncultured Flavobacteriaceae bacterium
TGATTACTAAAAGTGATGGAAAATTTAGACGAAGACAAATTATACTATACCATTGGCGAAGTGGCCGATATGTTTGATGTAAACACATCCTTGATTCGTTTTTGGGAAAAAGAATTTGATGTAATAAAACCTAAAAAAAACGCCAAAGGAAATCGTTTATTTACAAAAAAAGATATCACAAATTTTCGTTTAATTTTTCATCTTGTAAAGGAAAAAGGTTTCACCTTACAGGGCGCAAAGGATAAGCTTAAAACAACCAATTCAGTTGATGAAGAAAAAATCAACAAGAATGCCGAAGCCGTTGCAACACTTAAAAAATTAAAGTCTTTTTTATTAGAAATAAAAAAAGATTTATAGTTATTTCTTCTTCTTAAATCTGTTGTCAGTTAAGCTAAGTAAAAAAGATTTTAAGTCTGATTTTTCTTGCGCTGTTAAATTAAGAGGTTTTAACATTGATGTATCACGGTTTACTGAATTAGCAACAATTTTGTCTGGATTATCATAATACTCAATTACTTCATCCAAAGTTTTAAACTTACCATTATGCATATATGGGGCTGTAACTTCAATATTTCTTAAACCTGGTACTTTAAAAGAACCTAATTCTTTAATATCTCTACTAATTAAAAATCTTCCTGAATCATTCCAATCCTTACCATTAAACAACCCAATGTTTTTAAAATCATCATTTGTAAAATCAGGTCCAAAATGACAATCAAAACATTTACCTTTTCCAACAAATATTTTGTGTCCTCTCCTTGCTGATGCACTAATATAAGAAGTGTCATCTTTTAACCTGTAGTTATCCCAATCTGTATCAGAGGTTTCTAATGTGTTTTCGTAAGCAGCAATTGCTTTCACTAAGTTATCCTTTGTTGCATAGCCTCCAAATATTTTCTTAAAAAACTTAGAATAATATTTATGCTCATTTAATCTCTTAACAGCATCATAAATAAGTAAATTCATTTCAACAGGATTTTCTATTGGTCCTGAAGCCTGTTGTTCCAATGATTCAGCCCTTCCATCATGAAAAAAGAATCGATGATCTAACAAATTCATAGCACTAGGTGTGTTTCTTGACCCGGGCAGCGAATCGTCTCCAAAACTAAATGGAACATTATCAGCAAATGCAAAATCTGGCTTATGGCAAGAAGCGCAACTTACATTCTGCTTTTGAGAAAGTATGCTATCAAAAAACAAAAGCTCACCCAATTGCTCTATTGTTGAAGGCTCTAGGTATTTTTTTTCATTCTTTACAGTAGGATTCTCTGTGCATGAAATCAAAAAGAAAATACTCACAAAAATCGAAAAGAAAACTGACTTAAAATTTGATGTAAAAAATTTCATTATGAGCGAATAAATTTGAGCAACAAAAATACAAAAGATAGTTTATTAAGAATGAGCAATTCTTGTTTCATGAAAATTATCATTTCATTCACCAATTCACATCTAATCTGATATTCAATTAAAATAAAACCCTCATTTTACACAAATATACCCTGCACTGGGTATTCAAAAGGCAATTGATATGTATATTTTTGTTGCATAATAAAGCTTAAAAAGCTTCAAATTAAACTGATTTTCAAACTATTAAACACAAAACCACTTAACCTAAGAAAAAATCCGCTTCAATGGATTAATTCCATAACCTAAAAAATGAAAAACTTTTTAATATCCATATTTCTTTCAATATCATTTACGGTGTTTGCTTGTCCTGGAACAGTGAATTTCACTTTTCCTTCGCCATGGTGTAAAAACTCGCCTGTGACATTTACGAACACTTCAACGGGAGCTGCAGCAACATTTACATGGGTTTGGGGAGATGCTTCAGCAAACACAGTAGTTTCTGGTACAGCTTCTCAAACACATACCTATACAAACAACGGTACATTTACTATTAAATTAATTCGTCAGATTACTTCGAGTGGTTGTAAGGATTCAATTACGCATACAATAAATATAATTAACAACAATGCTCCAACTCCTACTTTTAGCTTTGCGCCTGCTACTGGTTGTGCCAGTGTTCCATTCTCATTTTTAAACACAACAGGTAATAGTTCAATGAGCTATTCATGGGATTTTGGAGACCCGAGTTCTGGCTCTCAAAACATAGCAAGTGGCAATGGTCCAAATCATGAATTCAGTGCTACGGGGGCTGGAGGAACAAGTTCATTCACGGTATCATTAACAGCAACAAGTGCGCAAGGTTGCACCAATACAAGCACCCAAACATTAACTGTAACTAATAAACCAGATGCTACTTTACTAGACTCAAATATATTCTCAACCTTTAGTAATTGCGGCAACCCTAGTTTATCACCTGCTTCACCTGACTATCATATTGCTGTGCAAAATGGCTCTACAACAGCAGCTACCAATACCAATTATAGCATAAATTGGGGAGACGGAAGTCCTGTATTTAGCGCCCCAACTTTTACTCAGGTATCACACAATTATTCTAACTTAGGAATATTTACAATTACTTTTTCAGTTACTGGTGCTGGAGGTTGCGTTACAACAAAAACATACACGGTGTTCAATTTAACCAATCCATCCGTAGGTTTAAACTCGCCAGGAAGTACAGTTGGTTGCACTCCTTTGACGCTAACTTTTCCGGTACAATTAGATTCTGCAAACTTAAATTACACAACTTACACGTTTGATTTTGACGACGGCACTCCTCTTGTACAATGGACTCCACCCGGCCTAGCAACATCTATCTCACACACCTATACAACAGCTTCATGTGGCAAACCGGGGAATCAATTTACCGTAAAAGTTACTGCAAAAAATGCTTGCGATAGCACTTCTGCAACTGTAAACAGTATAAAAATTTCTTCAAAACCAACTGCAAATTTCACAGCCGCACCAAATCCAGGTTGCATCAATGTACCAATTGTATTCACTAATTTAACAACGCCAGGTTGTAATGCTCCAACTGGAAGCACGATAACTTCTTATGTATGGAATTTTGGAGACGGTTCTCCAAGCACTCCTGTATCAACAATTGCAAGTCCTCAGTCACACACATACACGGCTGTAGGAACATATAATGTTACTTTAACAGCAACATCATCTTGCGGACCAAGTATCTTTACATTACCTGTAGAAGTAAAAGCTCCTCCAATAGCTAACTTTACGTTTACACCACCAGGTTGTGCTCCAACTATTGTGAATACAACAAATTTATCCAGTGGCACAGGTTTATCTTACAATTGGTCTGCAACACCAGGCACTTGGAATTTTGTCGCTCCATTTACTGCAGATTCAACTCAACCACCCTTTAACTTTACCGCCGCTGCAACTTATACGATACATTTAGTAACTACAAATGTTTGTGGTGTAAGCGTAAAGGATAGCATTTTAACAGTAAAGAGTACACCTTCAATAGTTGTAGCTCCGCTTCCCAATGTTTGTGTTCCGAATACAATAACACCATCAGCAACAACAACAAATGGTGGAGGCACTATTTCCGCTTACAGTTGGTCTTTTGTTGGCGGAACCCCTGCAAGCGCTACTACACAAATTGCACCTTCTGTTGCTTACAATACATCTGGAACTTACAATGTAATTGGAACAGCAACAAACGAATGCGGAATAGCAAAAGACACTGTTACATTTACGGTTAATCCACAACCTTCGGCTAATGCAGGTTTCGATTCAACAATATGTTTAGGTGAATCTACAACTATAGGAACAGCAAGTGTTGGTGGTTTAACGTATAGTTGGACTTCAGTTCCCGCTGGGTTTTCTTCTACTTCAGCAAATTCAAGCGTAACTCCAACCGTAAATACAACTTACGGATTAACTGTTTCTAATGGTTCCTGTAGTAAAACTGATTCGGTTAAGGTTATTGTAAACCCACTACCTACACTCATTTTACCAAGCCCACAAACAATTTGCGGAGCTTCGGCACCAATAGTGTTAACAGGAAATCCAACGGGTGGCACGTGGAGTGGAACAGGAATTAATGCAACAGGAACTTTTTCACCAGCAGCAGCAGGAGTTGGCACACATACTTTAACTTATAATTTCACAAATTCCACAACAACTTGTAGTAATAGCGCAACTACCACAATAACAGTTGAAGCAGCACCAAGTGTTATTGCAGGACCCGATTTCACCGAATGTAATCAGGCTGGAACAATAACATTAACAGGGTTTTCGCCAGCAGGTGGCACATGGAGTGGATTGGGAGTTTCTCCAACAGGTGTATTTACTCCCACGGCAGCAGGAGTTGGAACTAATAATTTAATCTACACTTTTACTAGTGTTAATGGTTGTGTAGGAAAAGACACTTTAATTGCCACAGTAACTAACCCAACAATTGCTGTGGCAGGTATCAATGATACAGTTTGTTTAAACGCTGCGAGTTTTAATCTTTCAGGATATAGCCCTGCAGGTGGCACATGGAGCGGAACAGCTGTAACAGCTGCCGGAAACTTTAATCCAACAACAGCAGGTGTCGGCACACATACCTTAACTTACACAACAGGAGTTGGAACTTGTGCATCTAACGACACTAAAGAAATTATTGTAAAACCATTACCCACGGTTAACGCGGGTGTTAACCAAAACGTTTGTATAGATGCAGTACCTTTTAATTTTACAGGGTTTTCTCCTGTTGGCGGAACATGGACAGGAACAGGGATTACAAATGGGGCTTTAGGAACATTTAACCCTTCAACTGCTGGAGCAGGAATACATATTTTAACTTACACATTTACTGATCCTATTACAAACTGTCCTAATACCGCAACCAAAACAGTAACTGTAAACGCACTTCCAATTGTAAACGCTGGAACAGGAAGCACATATTGTAATCAAGCAATTACATTTAATCTAAGTGGTTACAGTCCTGCTGGCGGCACATGGTCAGGTATAGGTGTTACAGGAGCAGGTTCATTTAATCCAAGTATACCAGCATTAGGAAATAATTTACTAACTTATACTTTTGTTGATGGTAATGGTTGTTCAAATTCAGATACAATAAAAAATACAATCATTGCACCTTCAATTGCAGATGCAGGAATCAATGATACAGTTTGTGTAAGTGATGCAGCCTTTAATTTAAGTGGCTTTACACCAATTGGCGGAACATGGTCTGGAACAGGCGTAAATGCGAGTGGATTATTTACACCATCTGCTGCGGGAGCTGGAACTTTTACACTAACTTATACCTACGGAGTTGGAACCTGCTTAACAAGTGATACAAAAATTATAAAAGTTAATGCACTACCAATTGTAAGTGCTGGAATCAATGAAACAGTTTGCGTAAATTCTCTTGCATTTAATTTAACAGGATATAGTCCAATTGGTGGGGCTTTCTCGGGAACTGGAATAACTAACGCAAGCTTAGGAACCTTTGACCCAGCTATAGCGGGAGTTGGAACATTTACTATAACGTATACTTATACTGATCCAATTACAACTTGTTTAAACACAAGCACAAAAACAATCACTGTAAATACATTACCTATTGTTGATGCTGGAACGGGATATGTAGTTTGTGACCAACCTATAACCGTTACATTAACTGGTTTCTCGCCTATTGGTGGAACTTGGTCTGGTAGCGGAGTTACAAATACTGGAATATTTAATCCTTCAACTGCTGGTGTTGGAACACATACTTTAACCTATTCCTTTACAAGTGGAATTGGCTGTACAAATACAGATACAATTATCATGACTGTTATACCTCCTCAAATTGCTGACGCTGGTTTAAACGATACAATTTGTTTAAACAATGGCTTACTAAATTTAGCAGGCTTTAGTCCATTAGCTGGGACGTGGACGGGAACTGGTATTACTTCAGCTTCTGGCACGTTTAATCCGAGTGTTTCTGGAGTTGGAACTTTTACTTTAACTTATACTTTTGGTGCTGGCACTTGTTTGACCACTGATACAAAAATAGTAGTTGTAAAACCCTTACCAATTATGAGTGCAGGAACAAACGAAATAACCTGCATAAGCTCCCCAGCATTCTCACTCAGTGGTTTCTCTCCGTTAGGTGGCATTTGGAGTGGAACAGGCGTAACAGGTACAGGGTTGTTTACACCTTCTACTGCAGGTGTTGGAATTCACACATTAACCTACACATACACCGATCCAACAACAAATTGTACCGACACCAGAACCAAAACAGTTGAAGTAGGCGCACTACCAAATGTTTCTTTCACTAATCCTGCAGTTGGCTGTGTAAACTCATCTATTCCATTTACTAACTCAACAAGTGGTCAAACTCAAAACGATTGGGATTTTGGTGATACAGGAACCTCCACTTTAATTTCCCCAACACATACATATACATCAATTGGAAATTATACTATTGAATTAATTGCAACAAGTATTTTAGGTTGTAAAGATTCTTTAAGTAGCACTATACAAATTATTCAAGCCCCAATCGCTAATTTCACACCACTTCCCGATTCAGGTTGTTCACCACTAAATGTTAGCTTCAATAATACATCAAGTGGAGATTACATCTCATACAACTGGGATTTAGGAAATGGAATAACAAGTGTAGATACTATTGCTCCCTCTCAAACATATAATCAAGGGATAAATGATTCGACCTACTATGTTACTCTAACTGTTACGAATCAATGTGCTAGCGTATTTCACAGTGATAGCATTATAGTAATGCCACATCCATCAATTGATTTTGGAACAAATTTAAATGAAGGTTGCTCACCATTTACCGTTCAATTTAGTAATACAAGCACAGGATTGCCTGATTCTGTTACTTGGGATTTTGGAGATGGATCAGCCATTTCAACAAACTTTGTTACAACCAATCATACCTTTTATACTGGAACAAATGATACCACATTTACAATTACACTTATTGGTTGGAATGAATGCGCAAGAGATACTATGCAGCATACAGTTCTTGTTCATCCCAATACTGTGAATGCATTTTTCAACTCAAGTGATACTGCTGGTTGTGTTCCACATACCGTTAACTTCACAGATTATTCTACAGGTGGTATTTTTGTTACTTGGGATTTTGGAGATGGAAACACTTCATCCCAACAAAATCCTTCCCATACTTTTACATCGGCTGGAACATACATTGTTCATCAATATGTAAATAATGGTTGCAGTTTCGATACAACAACTATGACCATCACAGTTCATCCAACTGCTAATCTATCTTTCACTTCCAATCCAAATCCAATATGTGCAAACCAACCCGTTACATTTACAAATACATCTGTAAGCGCAATTAATTTTGATTGGGATTTCGGAGATGGAGGAACATCAAACTTAGTTAGTCCTTCATATAACTATAGTAACTCAGGTACATTTACAGTTACGCTTATAGGAACTTCCATTACGTTTGGATGCAAAGATAGTATAACGCAAACAGTTCAAGTAAATGCTTTACCTATTCCCATTGTTAGTTCAGACGTTCAGTTCGGTTGTATGCCATTATTAGTGAACTTTACAAACAACTCAACCAACACAACTTTTCACTCATGGGACTTCGGTGATGGAAACACATCTATATCAGCAACGCCAGCGCACACATTTACTAGTGCAGGAATTTTTACCATTAATTATGTAGCAGAAAACTTAAATGGATGCAAGGACTCTGTTCAACTCCAAGTAAATGTGTATCCAATTCCCAATGCAAACTTTACTTTATCAAATCAATACAGTTGTTCATTACCAACCACTGTAAACACATTAAATAATTCAACAGGAGCAATTGGATACCAATGGGATTTTGGGAATGGAAATACTTCAGTGCTAAACAATCCAACAATTAACTACACTGCTGCTGGGCAATACGCAATAAATCTTATTGCAACAAACACTTATGGTTGTAAAGATACAGCAGCACAAACTTTTAATGCTTACATAACACCAACGGTATCATTTACTCCAAGTGCTACGATTGGATGCGAACCTATGTCAGTAACCTTTGCAAATCAGACTCAAAATGCAAATACATATTTATGGCAATTTAGTGATGGCACAACGAGCACGAATGCTGCTCCAACGCATATATTTACAAGTCAAGGTATATACGGAGCTACATTAATTGCAACAAGTAATGCTACTTGCAGCGATACTTTAATCCTATCAAATATTATAACCGTTAATCCATCTCCAACAAGTGATTTCACTTACGAACAACAATACACTGATGGCGTACCAAATGGAACAATACATTTTACAAATGCTTCCATTGGAGCAACAACTTACGACTGGACATTTGGTGATAGTGCAATTGAATACCATGAAACACATCCTACACATCAATATCCAGGCGTTGGAGAATACTCTACATCTTTAATTACAACAAACCAATACGGATGTAAAGATACACTTGTCAAAAACATACATGTAGATTATTTCCAAGGATTGTTTGTGCCCAACGCATTCATTGCAACTAGTGAGTTTAATGATTTAAATAAGTTTATCCCAAAAGGAAAATCACTAAAAACATATCGCTTACAAATATATAATACTTGGGGAACATTACTTTTTGAAACAAGTGAACTTGATGCTTATGGAAGCCCTTTAGTTGGTTGGGACGGATACTATCAAGGTGAACCCGTGCCTCAGGACGTATATGTTTGGAAAATAGAGGCTACCTTTTTAAATGGTAGTATTTGGCTGGGCAAAGAATATCCAAATGGAGAAGTAAAACCAACTGGAACAATCACCTTAATTCGATAAGAAAATGAAAAAATATTTATTACTAGTATTTACCCTATTTATTTCAATTCTTGAAATAAAAGCACAAGATGTTGCATCAACTCAGTTTTTTGCAAACCCTATGTATTTAAACCCTGCATTTGCAGGCACAACAAAAGGCGCGCGCTTTGGTGGTGTGTACAGAAATCAATGGATGAATGTTCCAAGTAAATTCGTTACCTACAATGCATGGGGAGATATTTATAATCCATTATTTCATGGCGGCTTAGGTTTTATTGCGATGCAAGATGTGAGTGGTGAAGGCTTTATGAAAACAACAACACTTGGTATTATCCAAAGCTATGAAAGAGCTATACCAAAAATAATAAGAATTCGCGCTGGATATACAATTGGAATGATAAGCAAGCGATTAGATTGGAGCAAATTAACATTTTCAGATCAACTTGATGCTGTGCAAGGAGATATTTATCCAACAAAAGCTTTACAAGGTCCAAACAATGGTCGAACAGTTTTAAATTTAGATGCTGGTTTTATGATTGATGCTCCTAAATTCACTTTAGGCAATTCACAAATTACAAATACACTTGGATACGTAATGAACCATTTAACACAACCTGAAGATGGACTAAGTGGAGGGACAAAATCTTTTATGCCAAGAAAAAACACTTTACATTACACCATGGTAATTTCAATTAGTGATGCGAATCCGAATGAGCGTTCTTTGTACATTTCACCAAACTTCATTTACGAACAGCAAAAGCAATTTAGAACTTACAATTGGGGTATTTACGTAACAAAAGATCCTTTAATAGCAGGCATGTTTTATAGAAAAAGAATGGTATTGGATTACAAAAACAGTGACGCATTCATTGTTTACTTGGGTTTAAAAACAGATTTCAGTAAACATGCCGCTTTAAGAATAGGTTACAGTTATGATTTAACCATTAGTGGGTTGGCATCAAACACTTATGGTTCGCATGAAATTTCCCTTAGCTTGGAGTTTAAAGACAAAAAAATGTTTTCAAATAATAGAAAATTGAAAAACAGAAATAGAAGAGCGACACAATGTGAAGATTTTGGAAGTAAAAGTTTACTGTTTTAATTAACGAATAAAAAGTATTTTTGCATTTATCATGCATAAACATCTTTTATTTATTTCCCTTTTCTTGTTTAATCTAATAGCCTTTTCTCAAGACACAACTTATATAAAACCACATCCTTATAATTTCAATTTCAAAATATATTCCAGCTATTTAAATCAAAGAGTTAATCTCTATGAAAAAAATGGAGAAAAATCCGCCAACACATTTATTCCTAATGTAAAAGCAACACTAGGTGCTAGTTTAAACCTAAAATACGTTAGTATAGCTTATTCATTAAAGTTAAAAGGAAAGCTACTAGAAGAAGAAAAATATGGGGCAACTAAATACTTTACATTAAATAGTGAATCCTATTTCAACAAATTTGGCTTTGAGATTGGCTATCAGCAATACAAAGGTTTTTATAGACCTAGTAATTTAATTTTATTTCAACCCACTCAAATTAGAAGTGATGTTAGATTTTATCAAACAACAGCGAGTCTGCTATTTTTCACAAACAACAAAAAATTTAGCTATGCTGCTGCTTTTTCACAAAGCAAAAAGCAACTTAAATCAGCTGGAGGAATAATAATTACAAGTGTATTTAACTTTAAACAATTTAAAGGAGATTCAACGTTAATAAGCTCAAGCTACAACGATACAACAAACTACAAAAGATACAAAGATATAAAAGCCATTACCTACCTTCCCTTAGAGCTAAGAATAGGTTATGCCTATAATTTTATTTTAAAAGAATCAAAGTGGTTTATTTGCCCAAATTTATCTGGGGGACTAGGAGCTACATTATATAGATACAAAACAACTGAAGATGTTAAAACAACTCCTGCGCTTCATTCAAATATTATTTTTAAAATAGCTACTGGATATTCAAGCGGTCCTTACTTTCTAAGCGCTCTATTTTCCTATTCACAAAACCTCAATTACCTAAGAAATAATGTCTTTTTTGCACACCAAAACTGTCAGTTTTGCGTTAATGCGGGTGTTAGATTTGGCTCCAAAAAAAATAAACATTAAACTGTTACAAACAATAAAAAAAGCTTTTAAATTAGCCAATTTAGTAACTATCTTCATACTTTAAACGAAATGAGTAAATGAAAAAAATCGTCACAATAATTGGCGCTCGACCACAAATTATTAAAGCTGCGGCATTAAGTCGTGCTATAAATAAATCTTTCCCAAATCAACTAGAAGAGATTATTGTGCACACAGGTCAACATTATGACGATAACATGAGCAATGTTTTTTTTGAAGAACTTAATATACCCAAACCAAAATACAACTTAAATGTTGGCAGTGCTTCACATGCAGCACAAACCTCGGCAATGATTATTGGTATTGAAGAAATTTTACAAAAAGAAAAACCAAACGCAATTGTTCTATACGGCGACACAAACTCTACTTTAGCAGGAGCTATAGCCGCTGCCAAAATTCATGTACCGATAGTACATATTGAAGCCGGGCTTCGCTCTTATAATAAAAAAATGCCTGAAGAAATTAACCGCATTTTATGTGACCATGCCTCTACTTTGTTGTTTTCTCCAACTATTACTGGTTACGAAAACTTGACTAAAGAAGGTTTTAAAAAAGATAACACAGCTCCTTTTACGGCTGATAATCCAAAAATTTATCATTGTGGAGATGTAATGTATGATAATAGTTTGCATTTTTCGGAAATAAGCGAGACAAAAACAGATATTTTACACCAATATAATTTAAAACAAAACGAGTTTATTTTAGCTACCATTCATAGAGATAACAATACAGATATTCCCGCTAGATTGAACTCACTTTTTGAAGCACTGAATGAAATTAGTTTAGAAAATGAATTAAAAGTAATTTTACCTCTTCATCCACGCACAGCAAAATTATTATTAACCACTCTAAATCCTGAGCTATATTCGGAAGTAAAGAAAAACACTAATTTCATTTTAACACAGCCTGCAAGCTTTTTGGAAATGATTGCTTTAGAAAAAAATGCTAAGCTTGTAATAACCGATAGTGGCGGAGTTCAAAAAGAAGCATTTTATTTTAATAAACCCTGCATAATTCTTCGCCCCGAGACTGAATGGATTGAGCTAGTAAATTGTGGCGCTGCTGTTATTGCTGACGCAAACAAAACAAAAATAAAAACCGCTTTCGCTAAATTTAAAGATTTACAAGAATGGAAACATCACAATTATTATGGCGATGGAAATGCGGCGGAGTTTATTGCTAATGAAATTATAACTCATTTATAATGGTATTAATTTATGCACATAAATCTAGTTTTAGACTTAAATACATTTGTAATTTATTTTTCAAAGATATTTATGGCACTGAGTATAAAATAACAAATGATAAAGTCGAATTTCAAAGTCACCTTGAAGCTAAAATAAACTATAGTGACGAGCACTTTGGAGATGAAATATTTATTCCTTGCAATCCGATTTTATTTGAAACAGGAATAAAAAATCAAAACATATCTATTGATGTTTATAAAGGAAATAAAATTCTTTTCAAAAACAACAATTCAAAAGCTACTTTACCATTTGATATTTTTGCTGCCTCATTTTATCTTGTTTCAAGATATGAGGAATACCTTCCGCACATAAGAGATAAATATGATAGATTTGAGGCTGACTGCAGTCTTGCTTTTAACCATCAATTTTTAACCGACCCTTTAATTAATTACTGGGCTAACGATTTCAAAGAAATTCTTCATCATCGATACCCTAAGCTAGCATTTAAAGAAACAAAGTATAAATATACTTCAACCATCGACATCGATAACGCTTATGCCTTTAAACAAAAAGGCACCATGCGAACCATAGGAGGATATGGCAGAAGTATTGCTAACTTTTTTTGGGTTGATTTTAGAGAGCGAACAAAGGTATTGCTTGGTAAAATGCAAGACCCTTACGATACTTACAAGTTACAACTCGACATACAAAAAAAATACAACCTTAACGTTATCTATTTTTTTCTTTTAGGTGATTATGGGGTTAATGACAAAAATCTACCATCCAATAACAAAAAGTTTAGAGAGCTTATTAAGCACTTAAGAGATTATGCAAAAGTAGGAATACACCCATCTTTTGGCTCAAATGGAAGAACAGAGCAAGTTAAGCGAGAAATAAATAGATTAAGCCAAATAGTGCATAGTGATATTATTAAAAGTCGTCAGCATTTTTTAAAACTACATTTCCCTCAAACTTATAAGCATTTAATTGAAAATGGCATAACAGATGATTACACCATGGGTTATGCTAATCACATAGGTTTTAGAGCTAGTATTTGTACTCCTTTTTATTGGTATGATTTGGACACTGAATCCGAAACCAATCTTAGGATTCATCCATTTGCCATTATGGATGCGACGTTGAGATTTTACATGAAAGTGAAACCCGAAGATGTTCCTGAGACTGTAACTCAAGTTATTAATAATGTAAAAAAAGTAAATGGACATTTAATTACAATATGGCACAACGAAACTATAAGTGACTGGCGCGAATGGAAAGGTTGGCAAAACGTTTATGAAGACGTGGTTAAGATTGCCGTTCAATAGATTCCTTAATAAAAGTAAAAATACTTTTCACATCTTGAATAGAGCTAACACGCTCCATACTAAAGGTAAGTTTATTATTTCCTTCTTTTAATTTACATAAAGCTGGATGCTTTTGAGCATAATTTAAAACAGCCTGAAAAATAGGCGTAGAAAAATAATCCGACTCGGGCTTACTAATAAAGCTTGCTATTAATCTGCCGTTCTTAAGTATTAATTTCTCAAAACCTAAGTGCATGGCTAACCAACGCATACGCATGGCATCAACTAATTCTACAACCTGCTTTGGTAAAGGTCCAAACCTATCTTTTAGATTGTTTTCAAACTTAATTAAATCCAATTCCTTTGTAATATTATCTAGCTCACGATACAAGTTTAAACGCTCTGTAATATTATTTATATAAGCATCTGGAATTAATAATTCAAAGTCTGTTTCAATTTGAGTTTCCTTTACAAACTGACGCGAGAAAACTGTTTTGGTTTCATCTCCTGTTTCTTGAGCGCCAATCTCTTCTTTATACCACTTCTCTTCTTTCAACTCCTCTATAGCATCATTCAATATTTTCATATAAGTATCGAAGCCCATATCATTAATAAAACCACTTTGCTCACCTCCTAACATATCTCCCGCCCCTCGTATATCCAAATCGCGCATGGCTATTTGGAATCCACTTCCTAAATCAGTAAACTCTGTAATAGCTCTTAAACGCTTACGAGCATCATTTGTTAATGTTAACAAAGAAGGTGCTAGCAAATAGCAGAAAGATTTTTTATTACTCCTACCCACTCTACCTCGCATTTGATGCAAATCACTTAAACCAAAATTTTGACAGTCGTTAATTAAAATTGTATTTGCGTTAGGTATATCTAAGCCCGACTCTATAATTGTAGTAGCAACCAAAACATCATAATTTCCCTCAATAAAATTTAGCATGATTTGCTCCAACTTCTCGCCTTCCATTTGCCCATGCCCTATCGTTACACGCGCATCAGGAACTAATCGCTGAATCATACCCGCAACTTCCATTATATTTTGAACACGATTGTGAATAAAAAACACTTGTCCTCCTCGCTTTATTTCATAGCTAATTGCATCTCTAATAACTTCTTCATTAAAAGCATGCAACTCAGTTTGCACTGGATGACGGTTTGGGGGAGGGGTTGCAATAACTGATAAATCACGCGCGCCCATTAATGAAAATTGAAGTGTGCGTGGAATGGGCGTAGCTGTAAGCGTTAAAGAATCTACATTTGCTTTAATGGTTTTTAATTTATCCTTAACTGCCACACCAAATTTTTGCTCCTCATCAATAATCATCAAGCCCAAATCCTTAAACTTAACATCCTTTCCTGCTAATTTATGAGTACCAATAATTATATCAACTTTTCCTTCTTCTAATTTTTTGAGTGTTTCTTTTTGTTCTTTAGCTGTCTTAAATCGATTAATATAGTCTACATTACAAGGTAAATTTGCTAAACGTTCCTTAAAGGTTTTATAATGCTGTAAAACCAAAATTGTTGTTGGAACCAAAACAGCAACTTGCTTATTATCACAAACCGCCTTAAATGCCGCACGTATTGCAACCTCTGTTTTACCAAAACCAACATCTCCACATACCAATCTATCCATCGGATAACTTCTCTCCATGTCCTTCTTCACATCTTTGGTAGCCTTAAGTTGGTCAGGCGTGTCTTCAAACATAAATGAAGCTTCCAGCTCATGTTGCATATAATTATCCTGCGCAAAAGTATGTCCAGCAACCGTTTTACGCTTAGCATAAAGTTTAATTAAATCAAATGCAATTTCCTTAACACGGCGTTTTGTCTTTTGTTTTAATGTTTGCCAAGTTGTACTACCAATTTTATCAATACGTGGAGCCTGACCTTCTTTACCTGTAAACTTAGCAATACGGTGCAACGAATGTATACTTACATAAAGCGCATCACTATCCTTATACAACAACTTTACAACCTCCTGAATTCGCCCGCCAATTTGAAGTTTCTCCAAACCCGCAAAACGTCCAATTCCATGATCGATATGAGTAACATAATCGCCTGGATTTAGTCCCTGCAATTCTTTAATTGATAATGCTTCAGAAGCTTTGTACTTATTACCCTTTAATTTATACTTATGATAACGCTCAAAAATTTGGTGGTCGGTATAACAAGCAATTTTTAACTCATGATTTACAAATCCTTGATGAATACTATAATAAACAGGTGTAAACAAATTTTTATCAATATGAACTTCCTTGTTTATGTCTTCAAAAATTTGCTGCAAACGCTCTGCCTGCTTGTGATTATCAGTAAATAAAAAATTACTTATTCCTTTTTTCTTATTTGAAATCAGATTTTCATAAAGCAACTCAAAGTTCTTATTAAACAAAGGCTGGGGACTTTCATGAAAAGTAATTATTTCCTGAGCATATTTTGTTTTATTGCCAAACTCAACAATGAAAT
>CAZRUA010000084.1:0-15524 GCA_964603125.1 uncultured Flavobacteriaceae bacterium
CTGCTGCAGTAGTAGCCTGTGTTCCAGTAAGTGGTGTGCCTAATTTTCCTTCGGTTACAGCATAAAGTTTCCAATAATAAGTAGTACTTGGTGACAAACCGGTAACAGCCAATGATGTTGCGTTAACAGCAGTTTGCCCTACAAAAGTAAAATTCACATTGTCTGTTGAATTATACACTACATAGCCAACTTCATTCGTTGCAAAATTAGTCCAATTCAAAGTCATACCAGTTTGAGTTATTGCCGTAAATGTTAAAGTTCCCGAACTTACAGTAGGAGTTGGAGGTGTAAAAGCATAACGCGTTCCTGCTAAAGGCATTGCAGATAAATTGTTTTGCACTGTATTATTAAACGTATTTGTATTAGCAGTTTGTAGTACCTTCATTTGAAGTGCAGTTGGAGGCGCACTTATAACTGGTCCGTTTATACCCATGGTGTAAGAAAATACTTGTGTACCTGTATTCATAGTTCCGTAATTCACTTCAATTACGCCAGTGGTCTCATAAAGTTTAACTTGAAAATTTAAACTTGGAGATGTGTTACCGTAAACAGCCATATTAATCCATTCCACGGTTAAAACTCTATTCGGTGCTGAACCTGATAATAAATATTTAACACTATTTCCTAAAGCAGATGTACCACCTTGGGCGGTCAAGTCATCGTAAAAAGGTGCTATGGCGAGATAAGTTCCTAGAGTTGCATTTGCATTAGAGAAAGTTGAATTATCATACCCATAATCGTCGGCTGTTGGTCCACCATCATCAACAGAAGAAGAAAAATCCATATACCCATTGGAAGACACAGAAAATTGAGTGTATCTGGTTCCATCATACCAAAAATCAAATCCTATATCTGTTAAATTGGAACGATTATCATCTTGAGTAAAACTAACTGTATTACGCCAACTATCAAAAGCATTTCCTGTACTTGAAATAGATGCATATGTATTACCCGTGGTTTGAGAAGTTGCGTAATTGGCAATACTTGCTTGAGAAAACATATTGTCACTAAACAGAATCAATAGAAACTGAATAGATAAAAGTAATTTTTTATCCATGGGCTTGGCTTATTATGGATAATAAAAATAGTGAATCGCCCTACAATAGGCAATACTATTAAGCGCTAGTATTGTTTGTTTGGTCGAAAAGTATCTAAAAAATAATATCCTAAAAATAAAATTCTAAACTAGTTACTCAACCTTAAAAACATTAAGTTTGAATGAAACTTAAAAACTTAAACATGACATTAAATGAAGCATTATTGGCCGAATTCAAAATGGAAGCGGCTAGCACAAGAAAATTATTAGAAGTTGTTCCTTTTGATAAAGCAGATTACAAACCACATGAAAAATCAATGTCTTTAATAAGATTAGCGGTTCATGTTACCGAAATACAAGGCTGGTGGAAAGAGTGTTTACTACAGGATGAATTAGATTTTGCTAAAGGTGATTTCACTCCAAAAGTTTACTCTAGCAATGAGGAATTACTTACCTTACATGATAAATTGGTAGCCCAAGCAGAACAAATCTTGACGGATACACCTGAGTCGGAATTCGAGAAAATGTGGACTATGCGCAGTGGAGAACAAATATACTTTACATTACCTAAAAAGGTTGTTGTGAGAACTTGGTGCATGAATCATTTGTTTCACCACCGTGGGCAATTAACTGTTTATTTGCGTTTATTAAACGTTCCCTTACCTGCCACCTATGGTACTTCAGCAGATTTGGAAGGAAAATAATTTCAACTTGTTTGATAAAAAAGGGAATAGGGTAACTTATTCCCTTTTTTGCTTTATTTCACCAAGTGAAAAGCATAGTTTACTAAGTGTGTATTTTCTGAGAGATAGTTTGAGAGTAATTTTACTAAAAATTAAATCAAACATTATGAAAACTATCTTAAATCAATTCAAAAAATTAGCTGCTTTAACAGCAATAGTAATAAGTGCCCAATCTTGCTACTCACAAACAGGAACGCCCGCTTTTGTAGATTACGATGCATTTGAAAAATTAGTTTCTGAAGTAAAAGCTCATCGCAAAACACATTTATTAACTACTCAAGAATTTAAAAACACATCGTCTCAAGAAAAAGTAATTGTTTTAGACACTCGCTCCGATTCTGCTTATGCTGCGGTTCACATAAAAGGCGCAGTTCACCTAAATTTTTCTGATTTCACGCAAGATAATCTCGCAAAAATAATTCCTTCACCTGATTATAAAATCTTAATTTATTGCAATAACAATTTTAATATCACAACCATTAATCCTAATAAAGTTGATCCGAAAATTTTTGAAATGGCCATGGCTACAAAATCAGTTCGTCCAGAAATTTTAACAAGTTCTTTAGTGATAAAACCCTTGACATTAGCGTTAAATATACCTACTTATATAAACCTGTATGGCTATGGTTACAAAAATGTTTATGAGTTATCCGAATTGGTAAACACAAACGATAACATTATTGAATTTGAAGGAACTGCTGTGAAAAAATAGAATATCTGCTATGGGATATTCATATACTTATGTGTTTGCAAACTTGTCATCCATTTTGGATTTTGCATCACATAATCAACAATTAGTGGAACCATTTCATTACGTTTACTCCACTCTGGTTGTAAATATAATTTACATTTAGAATTCACTTTTGAAGCTTGTTCTTCAGCCCAAATAAAATCATGTTTATTGTGAACAATAATTTTCAATTCATGCGCCTTTGCATATACTTCCAACTTAGGCGGCATAGTTTTTTTTGGCGATAAGCATATCCAATCCCAAGAACCACTTAAATCATAGGCTCCAGAGGTTTCAATAAATGTATTTATATTCAGTTTTTGCAGTTGAGCTGTGATATAATCTAAATTATATTGCAAAGGCTCGCCACCAGTTATGACAACAGATTTTCCAGCATAACTATTGGCATTTTTTATTATTTCATCAACTTCTTTTAGTGGATGAATGGAAGCATCCCAACTTTCTTTTACATCACACCAATGGCAACCTACATCACAACCGCCAATACGTATAAAATAAGCAGCTTTACCTGTATTATAACCTTCACCTTGCAAAGTATAAAACTCTTCCATTATTGGAAGCTGTTTACCTTCGCTAAGTAATTGTGATTGTTCGGGATTTAAGCCTGATAATTTATACGACATGATAAAGAAATGATTAATATTTTAAACCTACAGAACTTAAAATTGAATCTTTAAGATTTGAAAAGCGAATCAACGAATTCGGTACGATTAAAAACTTGTAGGTCTTCCATTTTTTCGCCTACACCAATGTACTTTACAGGGATTTTAAATTGATCTGAAATACCAATAACAACACCACCTTTAGCTGTTCCATCTAACTTAGTCAATGCTAGAGCACTAACTTCTGTAGCCGCTGTAAATTGCTTACATTGCTCAATTGCATTTTGCCCTGTACTTGCATCTAAAACCAAAAGTACATCGTGCGGTGCATCAGGAATAACTTTTTGCATCACCTTTTTAATTTTAGATAACTCATTCATTAAATTAACTTTATTGTGCAAACGACCTGCTGTATCAATGATAACAACATCAGCGCCTTTAGCTAAACCACTGCTCAAAGTATCAAATGCAACCGAAGCTGGATCTGCTCCCATGCCTTGCGATACAATTGGCACATCAACACGTTGACTCCAAATAGTTAATTGATCAACAGCAGCAGCTCTAAAAGTATCAGCAGCTCCTAAAATTACATTCTTACCAGATTTTTTTAATTGATAAGCTAATTTACCAATAGTTGTTGTTTTACCAACACCATTAACACCAACAACCATTATCACATAAGGCTTCTTACCTTCGGGGATGGTGAATTCAACTTCATCTTTGCTGTTGTTCTCCATTAAGAGTTCAGCAATTTCTTCTTTTAAAATTTTATTTAAATCACTCGTGTTAACATATTTATCTTTAGCCACGCGAGCTTCAATACGTTCAATTATTTTTATTGTTGTTCCAACACCAACATCGCTTGTTAAAAGTACTTCCTCCAAATTATCCAACACCTCAGCATCAACGGTACTTTTTCCTGCAACAGCTTTAGCTATTTTACTAAAGAAACTTTCTTTGGTTTTGGTTAAACCAGTATCAAGTGTTTCCTTTTTTTCTTTACTAAAAAAACTAAATATTCCCATTTGAATAAAAAATAAATTTTGGGTTAAAACTACAAAAGCTCCTTTCTAAGTGAAAGAAGCTTTTGTATAAAATAAATTCATTTGATTACTTTTTTAAGAAATCAGCAATGTGATCGTTATGCACGATTTCCTCTTTAAATGCGTAAGCACCAGTTTTTGGTGAACGTACCATTTTAATAACTTTAGTAAAGTCTTTTCCTTTACCAGTTTTTAATGTTGCAACAACCTTTTTAGCCATGACTAATTATTTTTAATATTATTTAATTTCTTTGTGAGTAGTCATACGCTTTAAAATTGGATTGTATTTTTTAATCTCAATTCTCTCTGGCGTATTTTTTTTGTTCTTAGTTGTAATATAACGACTAGTTCCAGGTTTACCGCTCTCTTTGTGTTCGGTACACTCTAAAATAACCTGAATTCGATTTTGCTTTTTTGCCATTTTACTTCAATTTTAATAATAAACTTAAACAATCAATATTTAAGGGGTGCAAATGTATAACTTTTTCAATTAACCGCCTAATTATTTTGTAAAAAAACATGTCAGTTTCATTACTTTTTCAATTTCTTCGACAGTTTTGGGTAATTTTCCTGATAAAACATCTGGTTCGCCCTCTGTAATTAACACATCATCCTCTATTCTCACGCCAATATTCCACCATTTTGGGTCGCAATTCGACCCTGCTGGGATATAAATACCTGGTTCAACCGTAATAACTTGATTTGGTTTTAAAGGTCCGTAAAGCCCCGGGTCATGAACATCTATCCCTAAATAATGCGACGTTCCATGATTAAAATACTTCATGTACTCAAAATTACCTTTTGTAATCCCCAATTCTTGAAGACCCTTTTGAATTACTTTTACCGCTTCGTTATGTGGTTCGCGGAAACCAGCTCCCTTTTTACAAGCTTTAATACCTGCTAACTGAGCTTCTAACACTAAGTTGTAGATTTTCTTTTGTTCTTCACTAAACTTTCCGTTTACAGGTAAAGTGCGAGTAACATCAGCAGTATAACCATGATATTCGGCACCTGCATCCACCACTAAAAAATCTTTATTTTCCAATTTTCGGCGATTTTCGGTATAATGCAAAATACACGAGTTTTCAGCCCCTCCAACAATACTTGGATACCCTTGATACTCCGAACCATTAAAGGTAAAACCAAATTCAACTAAGGCTTGAGCTTTATATTCAGTATAGTTTGTATCAATGCATTTCATCAAATCTAAATGAGCATCACAAGTTATATCGATTGCCTTTTTTAGCAAAACCAATTCTTCCTTGGTCTTAATCTCGCGCAAAGCCGCTAGCATGGTATTGAACTTATAATCGGACTTAGCGTTTTTAGCAACTCCCACTGTTTTATCATCAAAATATTTCCATAAACTAGCCACATCACCTTTATCTTGGCTGTCATCACGTGCGTCATTAAAATTTTGATTGTGGTATATCATCAAGAACTTTTTAAAATCCAAACTTAAATCCGCAAAATCACTATTATTATAAACGTACGAAAAACCCAAATTCTTTTTTGATCCTTCAATTCCTAATCTGCGCCCTGTCCAAGATTCTGCGCTTGGGTTTCGGGGTTGAACATAAATAATTTCGTTTGTAGTTATACTATCTATTTGAATCTGATCTTTGAAAATTAGCACTACGGCATCGGGTTCAGTTAAACCCGTTAAATAGTAAAAATCCGAGTTTTGACAATACTTAAAATCAACATCATTGTTGCGGTTATGAATAGGGTTAGCAAAAACTACCGCCACAGAATTAACATCCATCTTAGCTCTTAGAGCATCCCTCCTATCTGCATGGAATTTGGCTCCAAGCAAATCTGTATCGTAATTATTAGGATTAAGTTGAGCTACAAGCTGAGCACTTAAAACAAGTAAAAAACAAAGTAATTTCATTAAAACAAATTTGATGTAATTATAAATAAAAAAAACCATTCACCCTAAGGCGAATGGTTTAATCAAATACTGTACAAATTATTATTTAGCTTTTGCAAGTAATCCTTTTGCTCTCGCATCTTTCATTACTGCAGAAATACCTTTAACATTAATAATTTTAATTGCTGTTGTAGATACACGTAAAGTAACCCACTCACCTGTTTCAGGCACAAAAAAACGTTTACGCTTTAAATTTACTTTAAAATGACGACGAGTTTTATTGTTTGCGTGAGATACGTTGTTACCTAACATCGCTTTCTTTCCTGTAAGTTGACAAATACGTGACATGACTTTTATCTTTTAATTCTTAATTTTTTTAAGGGATGCAAAGAAACTGATTTTTATTGGACTGGCAAAATTTATTTTCATTTTCCTTCAAAAATGTTACCTGATTTGGTTATTAATTATAAAAGCAGGTATAAAACTAAATTGTTAAAATAATTTAAATCATTGAAAATCAGTTGAATTTCACATTTTAATGTTGTAAATTTATGTAACTTTTTAATATCTGCATCATTATTGTATTAAACCACTAAAATTATTGCCATGATTAAATTTACATTAATAATTTGTGCTACAGTTGCTAGCTCAGTTAGTTTAAGTGCACAAACCGAAACGGCAAAGGCTGTTCGTCTTGAAAATGCAGTAAATTCGGAATTTACAGATGCAGGTCCCGTTTTTTCGCCTGATGGAAAAACATTGTTTTTCAAGAGAAAATCGGATAAAAACAACTATGAAATTTACAAAGCCAATTTAAATGAAAAAGGCGATGTTTTAAATAGTTCGGCCATAACAGAGTTAAACACTAAGAGCAGTGAACAAGTTGAATTTGTTTACCCTGATGGGTCATTGCTAATTAGCGGAGATTATTTTGGAGAAAAAGGCTTTTATAAAGCTAAAACAATTCAAGGCAAATATAAAGTTACTGAAATGCTATCCTTTGGAGGAAAACATGAAACTTTTTATGAAAACGCAATTACTTTCAGTCCAGATATGAAAGTTGCCATTGTTTCGAACAACAAAAAACTTTATGTTTCTTTTAAAAATAATGAAAATGAAAACAGTGTTTTTTCACCTTATGGCGAATTAGTTGAAATCTCGGGTTTAAACACAAGTGAATATCAATACACACCTTTTTTATCAGCTGATGGAAAAACACTTTACTTTTCGGCTAATTATAACAAAGGCGAAAACGATGTTTTTATGGTAACACGATTAGATGATACTTGGTTAAATTGGTCAGAACCTAAAGCCTTAGATAAAACAGTGAATTCAGATTCATGGGAATCTTATTATACTGAGCATCCAAATGGGGATAAATATTTTTATAGCTTAAGAGCTGGTGATGGTGATATTTACAGAATAAAAAGCAACAAATTACCGGTTCCTAATCCTGAAGATGTTGTATCAATAAAAAATACCATTCAACAAATTCAAATAAAAGATATAAAAAACATTGATGATGTTGCTGTAACAAAACCAGAACCTAAAAAACCTGTAGTTAAAACAACACGAACAATCAAGAATGTGGCTACAAACAATACAATTGAAGCAAATGTTTATCCAAACCCAAGCAATGGTTTTTATACTTTGGAGATTAAAAACTCAACTGAGTTAACCAATATTGGCACTTTAATAATTTATGATTTACTAGGAAACTTAGTTGAAAGCAAACAAATTAATGCGAACTTAGTTTCAATTGATTTGAGCAATCAGCCTAATGGAGTTTATTTGGCTAGTATTGTGATTGGAAATACAAGTATCAGCAAACGTTTAGTGAAAGAATAAAAACAAAAGACATTAATTTTAAGAGCGTCGTAAGAATTTACGACGCTTTTTTTTATGACTTAATTTTATCTTTAGAAATCAACTAAACTAAATTTTCTTAAAATTTGCGCGTATTTTCCCAAAATCGACTCGCTTATTAACTATTTTTTTTAGATGTTAGGATTATATCTAGTTTTAGTTAAAATTTACAAAGATGAAAAAACTATTACTATCCCTACTAAGCCTAAGTACTTACACAATTATTGCCCAAGTACCTTCAAAACAATGGATGAACAATTACAACGGACAATTATCCAGCGATGAAACTGTAACATGCAGCGCCAGAGATGCCTCTGGTAATTTATATGTTGCTGGTAACAATGAAAACTACACATTTATTGCAAAACTAGACGCTAATGGTTCTTTATTAAAAGAATTTAAATACGTTGATAGTCAAAATAACGAAATTATACCTAAAGAAGTATTAGTTGACAACCAAGGCAATTCATACATATACGATGCAAATCTATTGCTGAAAGTTGATAATAATTTGAATTTAGTTTCTGAAACTAATTTAAGCTCAACAGTTGGTTTTTTGGAGGACGCTGCCTTTGATAATGCAACAACCCCTTCAAATTTAGTTTTTGTATCAAGCTTTTATGATACCAATGATTTCACAAACAAAGTAAAAGTTTCAAAATTTAATTTAGCAACAGCTACACTTACATGGAATACTTTGGTTCATCCAACCGGAAACACTTATAGTAACTCTAAATATGTTGCTGTATCGGGAAACAATATTTACATTACTGGTGTAACAACAAACACTATTACTGGGAAAGATGCATTAACAGCTAAGTTAAGCTCTTCAGGAGCTATATTATATACTTCAATATACAATGCAACCGGAGATCAATACTCCACAAAATTAAAAGTGAATACAAGCGGTGATGCCTTTGTTGTAGGAACATCAGATGAAGGTATTGCACAAAACGCAAAAGAACTTTTATTCTTGAGACGAATTAATAGTGTTGGTACAGCTTCATGGACAACCTTAACCCCAGCAACTGCTGCTCCTTTTACAGGGCGCGACTCAATGGCTGTTATTGATATGGATGCGGACGCTTTATGTTCAAAATTTTACATTTTGACAAAACCTATGCGTGCCCCAAATGCCTTTCCTCCTTACAACTTTTCTCCATCTGATGAAAGACATTTAATTAATAGCACAGGAACTTATGTAGCAAGTTATACTCCAGGAGCATTTACTTATCGTATTCCTAAAACCATTAAAGTAGATAATTCGGGAAATGTATTTGTATATGGCAACACAACAAATCATGAATACTATTTGGATAAATATAATTTTACAAGTAATACTACTTTGTTTAGCAATACCTATACTTTGAATACCAATTTTGCTATGCCTGCTGAAACACTAGGTGATTTACATTTAGATAATTCAAACAACGTTTACGTTACAGCTAGTAAGTACATTGATGCCGTAAATCAACATGATGGATTAGCAGTAAAGTATAATAGTAATGGGCTTTCTATTTGGGAATCAACATACAACGGTAACAAAAATGCATCTGATAACGCTTCGTTTGTTTTTGTAAATAGCGCTAATACATTTGTTACAAGTGCAGGACACATTGAGAATGATAACACATTAGGCGATATTGTAGTAAAACAATTCGACTTAAACGGAAATGAAAATTGGTCGAACTTAATTGATATTAATCTTCAAGATGATAAATTTTTAAATGCTGATTACGATATTTCTAACAACTTATTCGTTCATTTTTCGAGCAATACAAACGACCACTACCTTACTTTAGTTGATGCAGCTGGTTCGCAATTGTTTTACACGCAATTACCTTTTATAGGAAATGCATTTTACGTTTGGAAACCTGGATACAGATCTTATGTTGGCAATTCAAACGCTACTGGAACAGACATGTTTGATGTTAGATCATATTTCTCGGACGGAACACAAACTATGCAAACATCTACTGTACCTTTTGGAGGAGCTTCAAGCAATGCACAAGCCATTTGGGTTGACAATAATCAAAACATCTATGTTTTAGGAACTGTAACTAAAACTGGTGTTACAAATTATGAACTACAACAATTCAATTCTTCAGGCGCTTTTCAATGGAGACAAATTATACCAAATATTAGCTACCAAAATATTTCAAACGAAAAAACTTTCCTATTTACAAATTCAAACAATGAAGTAATTAGTGTTATCAATAACAATCATAGCACTTCAGGAGTAGGAACAATTTTAACAAGATATAGTTTTGGCGGAACACAAGTAAATCAATCTTTCCATAATGGACAACATTTAACCTCAGCGACTTCCGATGGAACAAATGTTTATATTGGTGGTACAAAAAATAATAGTGCGTATTTAGCAAAATACTCTAGTACTTTAACCAACTCTTTCGACTACATCTTCTCAAATCCCTTTGTTGGAGCACATTCTGACGAAGTAACAGCTATTAAAGTTGGCACCTCAGAAATATACACCAACTCATCCTATCAATCTACTGTAACAAACAAACAAATCAACTTAACTAAATTTGATTTAAGTGGTGTAATGGCATGGCAAACTGAAATAGTTCCAACTTATACAGGCTCAACAATAAACAAAGGAAATTCTTTAGATGCCAAGGCAAATAGAATCTATGTAGCTGGAAGCTTATTAAACTCACCAGGGTCAGAAACTGATTATGCAGTTGTTAAATACTGTGATTTAGGAACTGCTCAAGTTTTAAATTCACTTGCTACTAATACAATTTGCGCTAATTCTTCATGTACTTTAAGTTTAAACACTAGTGGCGCAAACTACATTTGGTCGCCAGGAAATCAAACCACAAGCTCTATCAATGTAACTCAAACCGGAAATTACTCAGCCAATGTTGTTACTTCGGATGGTTGCGTAATTGGATCTGACACATTAACGATAACAATAAAAGGAGCTCCAGCTACGCCAAGCATTTGCGCTGTAACAGTTGACGATGCTTCAACCCATAACATTATTCAATGGGATAAAACAATGTACACTGATGTAGATTACTTTAAAATTTATCGTGAAGATTTCACTAATATATATAATGTAGTTGGTGTAGTTGATTTCGATAGCTTAAGCGAGTTTCATGATTACAGCGTAAATCCAAATCAAAAAACAGTTCGTTACAAAATAAGTGCAGTTGATAATTGCAGTCAAGAAAGTGCATTAAGCTTATATCACAATACAATTTACATTCTTTATGCAGGCGCTGGACAATACACTTGGAACCCAGGATACACTATCGAAAACTCAGCAAATCCAGTTGTACAATATGCTTTAATGCGCGATGATAATAATACTGGCGCATGGAACCAAATTGCAACTACAGCAGGAACTCAATTCACAATAGTTGATCCTAACTATGCTACTTATCCAAATGGAAGCTGGAGAGTAGAAACAATTTGGACAATAAACTGTAATCCAACACGTGGCCCAATAAACACTTCACGTTCAAATATCAGAACCAATTCAGTTGTTGGAATAAATGAATACAACTTTAGTAATGATTTCATTCAATTAATGCCAAATCCTGCTAACGGAAAAGTAACAATCACAACAGGTGAAATACTGAGTAATGGTATAATTGAAATTTACAACATGATTGGAGAAATGGTTAATACACAAAGTGTACGAAGCTTACAAACTACAATAGATATAAGCAATTTAAGCTCTGGTATGTATACTGTTAAACTAAGTGATGGAACAAAATCGATTTCGAAAAAACTTATAGTAGAATAAACATATCATTTGCATTACAAAAAAATAGCCTTCAAAATTGAAGGCTATTTTTTTACATTTTATTAAACAACTTCATAAATTCGTCCTTCTTTCGAGTTGATACATCAATTAATATGTTGTTACTCAACATAACTTGATTATCGTTTTTAAGATACTTAACAATGTGATTTAAGTTTACTATCCAAGAACGATGACATCTAAAAAACATTGTTGCGTCAAATAACTCCTCAAACTCACCAATATTTTTAGAAGAAACGTATCGCTCACCATTAAGCAAATGAAGCGTTGTGTATTTAGCATCACCCTCCAAATAAATAACATCCTTGGTATTAATAAAAACCATTCCATCCTTTGTTGGAATTGCTATTTTCTCGACAACTTTATCTTGCGTTTGCACATTAGACAATAAAACAGAAGCTCTTTGACCTGCGCTTTGCACATTTTGTTTCTCATATCTGTTAATAGCGTTTACTAATTCGGATGGCTCAATTGGTTTAAGTAAATAATCAAAACAAGAGCTTTTAATCGCTTTCATTGCATACTTTTCATGAGCAGTTGTGAAAATTACTTCGAATGTAGGCTCAGGTATAAATTTAAATAAATCAAAACCCATTTCCTGTTGAATCTCAACGTCTAAAAAAACAATATCAATTTCATTCGATGTAATCAACTTAACTCCATCCTTAATGTTTTGAGCAGTTCCAACAACATTTAGTTTTGGCAAATATTCTTGAATAATACCGTTCAATGCTTTAATACAATTATTATCGTCATCTATTATTATACAGTTCATAAATTAAAACTTAGTAATTAGCGGTAAAAAGAATTCTATTTGTGTCCCTTGACTAATATCTGGAACAGAAATAAAATTAAAATACTCATTTTTATACATCAACTTTTCATTTTCGAAAAGCAACTTCATACGCGATTTAATAATAGACAAGGCATGAGAATTTTCAATAAGTTCATCCCTATTTTTCTGAATACCCTTTCCGTTATCGCTTACAGTGATTTTCAATAGATTTCCCTGCTCAGCAATTAAAAGTTTTATAGTTGCATCTTCAACATCATTCAAACCAGCATGCTTTAAAGCATTTTCAATTAAAGGTTGAATTAACATAGGAGGGATTTGAATTTCATCTGTATCCAGATTAGCATCAACTATAAATTCAAAAGGCTTAGTAAATCTTTCCTTTTCAAAATTAACGTATAAACTCAAGTACTCAATTTCCTGCTTCAAACTTATTGTATCAACATCCGAATTATTTAAAGTTTGACGCATTAATTTTGAGAATGCTAATAACTGCTGCAATGTTTTCTCCTTTTCATTGTTCATTACAAACCCCTGTATACTATTTAAAGCATTAAACACAAAATGAGGATTCATCTGTGTTTGATATTTCGTAATCTGCTTAGATTGCGCAACCATAATTTCGGATTGGTTTTGAATTTCAATGTTTTTTTCTTGAAGTTTTAAGTATGCTAGTTTTCGCTCTTTATTATTTTTAAATAATAAGTAAATCAAAACTATCAAAACCAAAGCTATAAGAACAACACCAACCACAATAGCAATTAACTTCTTACGCGATTCATTCACTTTCGCTAATTCTAAATCTGAAATCTGTTTTTCCTTTGCTACTTTAATACTGTCCGCTAAGGCTTTCTTCTCGTACTTATATTTAGCTAATTGATTAATAACTGCCTTTTGAGTACTTATATTATTAATACTATCCCGCATTTGTATATATGTTTTATACATTTCATGGGCATTCTTTGAATCATTTAATTTCTCATAAATTTTATACAGTATGTTGGTTGCCATTTTAACTCCCTCTGGGTTACCCGTACTTTTGGCAATTTTTAATCCTTCTAAAGCCTTTACTTTAGCCTCAGAGAACTTATTTTGAACAAAATAAATCTCAGCAATATTTGTGTAAGTAACTGACGAACCTTCTAAATCGCCTATTTCGTTGCGTATTTCCAAACTACGTTCATAATAGTCCAAAGCCTTTTCATTATTGTTTAAAAAAGAGTAAACGTCTCCTATGTTATTTAAGGTAAAACCAATCCCTAATTTATTCTTAATTGCTTCAAACTGCTTTAAAGACTTTGTGTAATAATCAAGCGCCGTTGAATACTTTGCCAATTTTTGATAAATCTTACCTATATTGTTGTTTGCAACTGCTATTCTTTTCTGATCCTTCTCTTTGGTATGAAGATTTAAACTTTTATTATAGTATTCGAGTGCTGTTTTAGTATCGCCTTGATAATTATATATGTAAGCAATATTATTCAATGTTTTACCAACTCCCTCCGTGTCTTTCAACTTTTCAAAAATCTTTAACGCTTGATGATAAAACTCAAGTGACTTAGGAATATCCCCTATATTATTGTAAACAAAACCAAGGTTATAAAATGCTTCAGCAATTCCATTTTCATCCTTTATTCTTTGGTAAATAATTAAAGATTGTTCGAATATTTTTAAAGCATTTGTATTATCCGATAACATTCGATAACAATTACCAATATTAACCAATGCTGAAGCTGCGACAACAGAATCTTCTATTTGAAAGGCTGTATTTTTAGCTAAAATAAAATACTTGAGCGCATTTTTAAAGTCGTCGTTACTAGCGTATTGATATGCTTCATTGGTATTAGCAATCGACAGATATTTACCAAAAGTGTTTTTAACTAACTTGCTCTTTTCACTAGTAAAACCATTTTGCGCTAATTTTTTTAATTGCACATTATAATCTTCAGGAAGCGATTCTTCTCTTTCAATTATACCGGCTAACAAATTACATTTAGTTGTATCGTGAATACTACTTTTTAGAATAACCGACAAAGTATCCAATGTAGTAATTTGTGAAAACGTGTTTGAATAAAACAAAACAAAAACCAGCAAAACAAATTGCCATTTTAAGCTTTTCCCTATGTTAAATAAGTGTCTCAAACGATTTTATGAATACGAATATACATAAGTTTATAGAATATTATTACTAAAATATCATGGAGTATTTAACCTAGTATTCATTGGATGCTACAAACATCACATCTTAAAATTCGGAGTTACTGAAAATTTCGGCGTTTATTCCTCCAAATGCAGCATAATTTAACTTATGCCCCAAGTGCCTAAGAATTGAACTAATTTTATCAAATATAAAGTGTTTAACCCATACTATCCAATAATCATTATGAAAACCAACCTATTCTTAAAAATTGTGATATTAATATTACTTCCTACATTAATTAAGGCGCAATCTTCTAACAACAAAATTGAATTTGCTTCTAAGCCATTTTCAACCAATCCCAATACACAAACAGATTTTAAAATCACCGACCATATCTACGCAAAACTAAGTTTAGAAAAGCCTTTGAAAGATTACTGCGGACCTAAATTTTATGATATTAAAGACCATTATGGCATAAGCGATAAAAATGTAGTACGAGTTATTAGCTTTATATTAAAATTCAAAAATGAATCAGATGAATACGAAAATGCTTCGGGTCTGAAAGCCGATTTATGTTTAACTAAGGACGAACTTGAATCAAAAGAATTATACTTTGACATTTTACCTTCGAAAGAAGATGCGAGTTCGGTTTACACCTTTGGTGGTGAATTTTTCCGTTGCGTATTAAATTCTGATTTTGCGGGCACTAAACGTGAATTAAAAATAGAATTGCATAATCTAAATGAAATATTAAATGGCATAAGCGGACTTGAATTTGAATCGAATTTCAGCATTGACTACAATGGTCTTAACAATGATAAACAAAGCGAATTATTTGATTACAATAGCTCTGCATCAACCAATGCGAAGAATAATGGTTT
>CAZRUA010000085.1:0-15471 GCA_964603125.1 uncultured Flavobacteriaceae bacterium
CCCGATTTAGCCATGAATTCCCAAATTGTCAATCCCATCCAAATACCATCACGTTCAGGAATATGTCCTTTAATGGCAATACCTCCACTCTCTTCTCCACCAACAAGCACATCTTCATTTACCATAATATTACAAATGTATTTAAAACCAATTTTAACTACATCCAAAGGTAAATTGTAATGCTTACACATATTGTTAATTTTCACAGTAGTGCTAAAAGCTGTTGCTACTTTACCATCCATACCTTTGTATTTTTTTAGGTAATGAATTAAAAGCAAAATAATGTGATGCGAATCAACAAAGTTTCCTTTACCATCATACAAACCAATACGGTCAGCATCACCATCTGTACAAAGTCCGCAATCAATATCTCCGCGAGATTTAATCAAATTTGAAAATTCCAATAAATTTTTATGAATTGGCTCTGGAGCTTGTCCGTAAAAACTTGGATTATGTTCGCTATGCAAATGAACTATTTCAGGGAATAAGCGACGCATAACACGTTGACCAGCGCCATACATGCTATCATAAGCAAATTTAATTCCTGAATTTTTAATTGCAGCTAAATCAAAATTTGCTTCAACGTGCTTAACATACATATCCTCCAATGGGCTAATTTCAAGCAAACCTTTTTGTTTAGCATCTTCCAAGTTCATAGCATCTAAATTCTTATCGTAAGAATCCTTGATTATATCTTCAATTTCTTGAACCTTTTCAGGAGTTAATGGTCCACCATAACTACCTTTTAATTTATAACCATTGTAAGATGGCGGATTGTGAGAAGCTGTAATAATAATACCTAAAGAAGCATTTAATTTAACCGCCCCTAATGAAATCATTGGAGTACTAACAAAATCCTTTGCTAAATAAACCTTAATGTTATTATCAACCAGAACCTTTGTAACTGTTTCAGCAAACAATTCGCCAGCAAAACGGCAATCGTGGCCTACAACAACGCTAGGGTTTTTATAATTTTTATTTAACCATGTTGCTGTTGCTTCAGTAACACGCGCTACGTTTTCTACTGTAAAATCTTTAGCGATAATTGCACGCCAACCATCTGTTCCAAACTTAATTTTCGACATATTTATATTTAATTTTTAGAACAACAAATATAAGCTTTTACATGGGATTTAACACTTCAAAAACATGATTTTTACCTTCAAAAAAAAGCCAAAAAGCCACTAAAACATAAGTTTAGTGGCTTTTTTAAACAAATATTAACCTTAAATTAATACTTCCTATTATTTAGCATTTGAAATGTACTCATTTAGTTCATCGATACTTGTTTCGTAGGTGAAAGCATCATTCAATTTAAAGTAATTGTTTTTATCAATAGTTCTCTTGTATGCAAATTTAGCCCAATCTAACTTAGTACTTTCATAAGAAAACAATGTCATAATTTCCTTTACCTGTGCCGCATTTAAGCAATTAGAATTTAAGATTTGTTTTGCTATGGTAAGCTTACTATCTTCAAAAGACTTACTTTCAATGCTTTTTTTAGCAGAAGCAAAATCGCTACTACCCATTGCATAAGCGCAAGAAGTATTTGAAGATGTATTAGATACATTCACGTCGTTTGAATTATTGGTAGTTGTTGTTGTGTAATTAACATTTGAACTAGTATTAGTTGGAGTCCCTGAAATAGTGGTACTTATACCAACATTTGGATTGGTGCTAGTTGTAATATTTGTATTACTTCCACTAGTTGTTGTTGTAGTTGTTGTAGTTGTTGTAGACGAAGATTGAGTCATTCCACCAGACATTGTTGGATCAGTAACTGTCATATTAATATTAAAACCTGTGCCATTAACACCAACACCCATATTCACGCCAGTGGTTGTAGTTGGTGTAGCTGTAGATGTTGTTGTAACAGTTGTTGAGCTAGAAACATTACTTGCTGGCTGTGTTGAACTTACACTAGTAGTTGAAGTTGAAGCAGAGCCTGGCACTGAAGCTGGAATAGATGCATAAGCTGAATTTGCGCTATTTGGAGCGGTACTTACAAATTTCCATTTATAACCACCTTTTTTATCTTTTTTAATAGAATAAACAAACTCCATATTGTTAGCAGGTTGTGCTTCCCACATCATTTGTAAAGTCTTATCCAAATCAGGAATTCCTTTATTCTCAAAAATGATTTTGGCTTTGTACGCATTCTGATTTAAGTTAACCGCCTTTACGTTGGTTGCCGCCACATCATTTTGGCGCAAACCATTTAGAATTAAATGAATTTTCTCGCCACCTTCGGTAAAAACTACTAAGGTGTTGTTTGTTTGGGCATTTACATTAGCTAAGCTTAAAAATGCCATTGCTGCAATTGTGATAATCTTTTTCATATGATTTAATTTTATTTGTTTCAATTTATAATACAAAGGTGAAACCAAAAATTAAAACATGTTATTACTACTTCACCAAAACAGGCAAGTACAAACCTTAAAAATCCAAAAAAGGCCTATAAAGGCCTATTTTAAGTGTTAAATTATGAACTCATAATAATTAAGTAAATGCCTTTTTTAACCATTTAAGTTCAGCTAATTCATCTGGAACAATGCATTTAATAATTCGTTTTTCAATATTTCTATTTATCTCTTTACGAACTTTACTATCAATTAAAACATTTAATAAGGTAGAATAAAACTCAAACAAATTATTTTCCTTTAAAAAATCAATCAATTCCTTCTCTTTCAAAGTTTTCTCAGCTAATGTATTTCGCTTTGTTAAGATGTATAGTTTCAATTTAGTTACTAAACTTTCTCCAACACCTGTTTGAACATTTGTACTATTTTTTATACTCTTAATATAATCATCCACCTTATCAATATAAAAATCAATATCCTTATCCTTATGTCGTGGAAAGTCATCAGCTATCAGAATAGCAAACATTGTATAAGCATAATTATATTTTGCTTGATTATTATTCTCCTTTAAAAAAAGTAAAAAATCTGATATCAACTTTTCTGCATCTTTGTACCGCCCTGCCATTCTCTGGGAAATGAACATATTATAAAACATTGATTCAGTTTTTAAAGATTTATGAATCTCATTTTCCGAATTAACCATTCCCCAAATATCATTCATTGCAAGATAAGCATCTTCAAACTCAAGGCGATTGTAATGATAAAAAGTTTGAATTTGCTTGTAATGCAGATGCTGATAATCAACATAATTTTTTCTAAAGGAAACCAATGGCATTAAAGGATACTTCTCATTTAGTTGCTTATACTCACGGTAATGCCTGCTTATTACTTGCATATCATTTAAATAATCTGCCGAACCCAACTTATAATAAACCGAAACATGATGATAACACATTATAAATCGAGGGTAAGCTTTATTCTTCACTCCCAAATCTTTTATTTCAGCCAACTGCTTTTTAGCATGGATAACACCTTTCCTGTAATTGATATCATAAACCATACGTGCTAATCGAATCATTTTATGGCAATCCGCCTGCAAATCAATGGCTTTCAATTGTCTTGAGTACAAAGCATCGTTTAAATTTATTTTATTCAAACTTTGGTTGCAAAATATCATGTTATCTATAATTGACGGAAGAATTTCAAAAATATTTTTATCCCAACAAACCTTCTCTAATTGGGCCAAACGATGATAGGCTTCATCCTTTTGGTTTTTAAGAATTAACTGTTTACATTTTATAAACTCAGATTCTTCATCAGGGATGGTGTCCGTTTCAATTTCATTTTTACTTAACCACTCATCAAAAAATTTCTTTCTTAGTTTAAAATACCTGTTCTCCAAAACGGAATATGAAGCGTTCTCGATTTCATTTGGATACAAAAATTCAACAGCATCACGCGTCTTAAAATTTCTATTTGAACTCAAGTCCAAATACTTAAACAACTGCAGTGCAATTGGAGAATCCTTCAATCTGAATTTCAATTCATTCTTCTCAAGATCGTCCAGTTTTTTAAAACTATCGTATAAAGCTTTATTCATTGCTTAGCTAAACAAAATTATTCAATCAAATTTAGCAAATTGATTGAATAAGTTACCAATAAACACAACGAAAATTAAAAACTCCAATGTTTTTGTTACATTTATAACAAATACTTTTATGAGTGATAAAATAAATTCAAAAGAATCAAATTACCTTTATATAGCATTATCACAATTGCCAAATTCAGGACAAGGATTATTTACGACTATTGATCTTTACAAAGATGAAATAGTTTCATTATTCAAAGGCGAAGTACTTACTGACAGGCAAGCCGAGCTACGAATAAAAAAAGGACATGATGCCTATTTTATAAACATGTTAGATGGAAAAATCCTAGATTCGATGAAAACAAATTGCTTCGCAAAATTCGCTAACGATGCTAAAGGAAGTTCAACATCCCTTCTAAAAAACAATACTTTCATTTGTATTGATGAAAACAATAACGTTTGCTTACAAGCCAGCAAAAACATTAAACGAGGGTCAGAAATATTTTGCAACTATGGAAATTTATATTGGAAAAAACATCGAAAATAAATTTAATTATATTTATACCTTAAACTAGTAAAATGAGCAAAACAAAAATAGTAATCAATTCAAACGGTTCAATAAAAGTAGAAGGTGATTTTGAAATAGTTGATAAACAAGGAAATGTATATGACTTAGGTGGAAGAAACATTGTTGGTTTGTGTCGTTGTGGCTTATCAAAAAACAAACCTTTTTGCGACGGTTCGCATAATGGCAATTTCGAACACGAAGCTGTAGCTTTTTCATTACCTCCGAAAAAATAATTTTATGACAATATCAAGAAACTACATTGTAAAATGTCCTTGGTGTAAATCAAACTTCCCAAACACCACACTAACCAATTGCTCTAATTGCGGTGGAACGCTTGAATATGAAATCAATACAAACGCACTAGGACCAAAACCAGCAGAAGCTCCAAGAATATTACCTGCGAAATTTGTGAAACGAATTAAATACACTGGTAATGTTATGACAATACTTGGTATTATATTCACCATTCCATTTTTTTGGACAGTTATTTTTCCAATAATTGGTATTTTTTGTTGGAGAAAAGGAATAAAAGAAGCCAACGATGAATTAATTCCTTTGGAAAAAGGAACAGCTACAGTAGGAGAAATTACCGAAATAAGAAAAGATTTTACAAAAACTATTAATGGACAATCGCCTTCTATTGTTGAGTTTTTATTTGAAGCGAATGGTCAAAAACACGTAGGTTATGTTGGCAATGTATTTGACTCAGTGCACTTATTAAAACAAGTTGGAGATAAAGTTTGGGTGGTTTATATGCCCGAAAATCCGGAGTTAAGCAGCATTTGGCCTCCATTAAAATAATTTAAGCATTAAAAGTCCACGCTACAAAACGGCTTATTTTATTTCCTTGCGCCATTTCAATTGTTTTTACATTTCGTGCGCCAATCGTTCTCAATGCAATGTATATATTGGGTAAATGCTCACTTTTAGAAACTAAAGTTGTAAACCAATTACAATTTTCAGCAAACAAAACACTTTCCTGTATCATCTTTAAAATAAAAGCCTCTTCTCCTCCTTCGCACCACAATTCATTACTTTGTCCGCCAAAATTAAGCGAATTACTGGTTTTACCTTTAACTTTTAAATTATTCCATTTTCGTTTTGTGCCTGCCTGAGCCTCTTCCAAAGAAGCGTGGAAAGGAGGATTGCAAATCGTTGCATCAAAAAAATCATTCGACTGAATAATTCCTTTAAAAATATTTTTAGGAGAACTTTGCGACCTTATTTCAATCTTATTTTTAATATTACTATTTACTTCTACAATAGCTTTTGCAGATTTAACAGCTACCATATCAATATCTGAACCTACGAAACTCCAACCATATTCAACTGCTCCAATGATTGGATAAACGCAATTAGCACCGGTTCCTATATCTAAAATATTTGCTTTTTTGTTCCCAATTAAATCTGCTAAATAATTTATATAGTCTGCTCTTCCGGGTATTGGAGGGCAAAGATAATTTACTGGAATATCCCAATACTCAATATTATAAAATTGCTTTAGCAGCGCTTTATTAAGCGTTTTAACAGCATTAGCGTCGCTAAAATCAATTGATTCATTTCCAAATTGATTAACTTCAACATACCTTTTCAATTCAGGAATAGCCTCAATTAACTTTGGGAAGTCGTATCTAAACCTATGTGGGTTCCGAGGATGAAGTTTGCTTTTTTCAGCAGGAAATGTTTTAGGCTTTTGCTTCACTCTTATATAAATAAACTAATTTCCTTCAAAAAAACTTCCTAATTAAAGCTACTTACTACTTAAATCTCATAAAGGTAGCTCTACCCCTTTTACAATTTGCCTTTGCAAAATAACCTAAATCAAAAACAAACTCAGTATTTAACATGATATTAAAATTTGTTGTTGGCTTGTAGTTTGGATAGTTTCTGGTGTAAGGTAATTTATTTGTTGGGTAAGATACAGTATTTCCTTTACCTCCATTATCACTTAATAAATCAGTAAAAGCATATGAAAATCTAACTCCCAATGTCCATGTAAAGGCATTGGCTGTAACCAAGTTACCTCCAAAACCAAGCACTCCAGAAACATACGTTTTATTAAAAGCATCCGAAACATCAACTGAGTTACCATCCGTATTTTCGTTAGCCGATTTAACCATACTTAATTGAGGGCCAACTTCAACAAATCCACCAGTACCACTGTTATTACGATACAATAAGCCAATATCAATACAATTTAAAGTTATTTTCTTTTTCGCCTCTGCTAAAGAATCAAATTTAAAAATTAGGCTTTGATTTTTAATGTTATAAGCTCCATATAAATTCAACATATGGTTTTCGTTAAAATTAACGCCAAACTTTAAACCTCCCCCATAGGCAGGTGCAATATTGGTTTGTATATGTTTTTGATCTTGAAACACATTCGAGCTTAAAATCCAACTTAGTCCACCTCCACCAGTGGCAGCTACCTCAAACCAGGTTTGTGCATTTAAATTTATTCCAAATAGAACAGAAACTAAAATTAAGATTTTACGCATTTTTGTTAGTTTTTCGTGTTTAATAATGGGTAAATATAGCAGAAAATTAAGTTCGGAATACGGTTTTTTTGTTCCCGTTTAATGGTATATTTGTCATGAAAAATTAAATTTTATTATATGTCATTACTAAAAGGAAAGGTAGCTTTGGTTACCGGAGCTTCTCGCGGAATTGGCCGCGGAATTGCTTTAAAATTTGCACAAGAAGGTGCTAACATAGCGTTTACTTTTTTAAGCTCAGTTGAAAAAGCACAAGCACTTGAAAAAGAACTTGAAGCATTTGGAATTAAAGCTAAAGGATATCAAAGTGATGCAGCTGATTTTAAAGCGGCTGATGATTTAGTAAACAGTGTTGTTGCCGACTTTGGTACAATTGATATTTTAGTAAATAACGCTGGTATTACCAGAGACACCTTGTTAATGCGCATGAGCGAGCAACAATGGGACGAAGTAATTAATGCAAATTTAAAATCAGTATTTAACCTTACCAAAGCGGCTCAGCGACCAATGTTGAAAGCTAGAAGTGGTTCTATCATCAATATGAGTTCGGTTGTGGGTGTTAAAGGTAATGCTGGACAATCAAACTATTCCGCTTCAAAAGCAGGTATTATTGGATTTACAAAATCCGTAGCTTTAGAATTAGGTTCAAGAAACATTCGTTGCAACGCAATTGCACCAGGCTTTATCGAAACTGAAATGACTGGCGCTTTGGATGAGAAAGTAGTTCAATCTTGGAGAGATTCAATACCTTTAAAAAGAGGAGGAACTTCAGATGATGTTGCTAACTTAACTTTGTTTTTAGCTAGCGATATGAGCGCATATATTACCGGCCAATGCATTAATGTGTGCGGCGGTATGTTAACCTAATTTATAATTAAATAATGCTATTATTCAGTTTACAATCTGAATTCTCTTTATACTGGATACCTGTATGCATATTGGTAGGTATTTTGTATGCCCTTAGCTTATACTTTTTAGGAAAAAGAAAAAACGAACTAAGTAAACTGATTAATAGCATTTTATTTGCTTTACGAACTTTTGTTGTTGCCTTCCTGTGTTTCTATTTACTTAACCCACTTTTAAAAACTGAAAGTTCTGAAACAGAAAAACCAACAATTATTATTGCACAAGACAACTCCCAATCTACAATTAACGCATTCGATTCTAGTATTGTTAAAACCAAACTGCAAGAAGAAATTAAGCAGTTAAATAAAGATTTATCAGATAGGTTTATTGTTAAAAATATTCTTTTTGATTCAAAAACATACAATTCCGACACTATAAATTACAAAGGTAAAGAAAGTGATTACGGAATTTTAATGAATGATATTGAAAACAATTATACCAATAGAAACTTAGGTGCGGTAATTGTTATTGGTGATGGTATTTTTAATAAAGGTTTAAGTCCTATTAATTACTTAAACAAGATTAAAACACCTATTTACACGGTTGCTATTGGCGATACAAACATTGTTAGAGATTTACTAATCAAAAAAGTTGAACACAATCAAGTTTCATACTTAGGTAATAAATTCCCTGTTGATATTACAGTTGATGCCTACAAGTTAAAAGGTAAATCAGCTAATTTAAGCATTAGTAAAGATGGCAAAGTAATTTCAACGCAAACTGTAAATATAAATTCGGAAGCTCAAACGCAAACATTGAGTTTTATTTTAGACGCAGAAAAACCAGGAGTTCAAAGGTACTTAGCTTCGATAACTATTTTAGCCGAAGAGAAAATTAAAACAAACAATGCCCAAAGTTTTATTGTTGACGTAATTGATAGTCGTGAAAAAATATTAATACTTGCCAACGCTCCACATCCTGATATAGCAGCGATAAAAGAAAGTATTGAAACAAATCAAAATTATGAAGTTGAGAATAAACTTTTAGGTGATTTTAATGCTTCTACTAAGCCCTACAGTTTGGTTATATTACACCAAATTAACTTAAGCAATGGGCAAGGAGCTAATATTTTAAATGAACTGAAAACTAATGCAACATCTTATTTATTAGTTACAACACAAAGTAATGATAAATTCAACGGTGTCTCTATAAGTGGACCTAGCAATAAGTTTACCGACTCAGAGTCAGAGTTTGCAAAGGGCTTTTCTTTGTTTTCAATTTCAGATGAACTAAGAAATTACTTCAAAAACTTCCCAGCTTTGAAAACTAATCTTGGGAACTTTTCAGTAACCAATTCAGTAAACGTACTTTGTAACCAACGTATTGGAGTTGTTGAGACAGATAATCCTGTTATTGCATTTACAACTAACAATACTCAAAAAGTTGCTTATATATTTGGCGAAGGTATTTGGAAATGGCGCATGCGCGAATACGCTGACCATCAAAATCAAAATTTATTTAACGAATTGATTCATAAAACGGTCCAATATCTTTCGGTTAAAGCGGATAAAAGCTTCTTTAGAGTTTATACAAAGAAAATTGTTAATGAAAATGATGCTGTTGAATTTAATGCGGAAGTTTACAACAATAGCTACGAATTAATTTCAGAACCTGAAGTTAGCATGGTAATTACAAACCAAGAAGGTAAGAAGTACGAATACGTATTTAGCAAAACTAACACATCGTATAAGTTATTAGCTGGGCAATTTCCTCCAGGCGATTACAATTACATTGCACGCACAAAAATTGCCGACAAACCTTATGAAGTAAAAGGTTCGTTTACAGTAAAAGAATTGATGGCAGAAAAAATGAATACCGTTGCCAATCATCAAATGCTTTACCAGCTTGCCAATAAATCGGGAGGCAAAATGCTTTATGCAAATCAAATGAATCAGTTAAAAGGATTAATTGCAAATTCTGATCAGATTAAACCAATTATATATACCGAGAAAAAATTAAATGATTTTATTGACATAAAATGGTTCTTTTTTCTTTTACTAGCATTCTTAAGTACTGAATGGTTTTTAAGAAAACGAAATGGATTATATTAATTAATGGCAAAACGTATTCTTTTTTTAGCTGATGCTACTTCTGCTCATACAAAAAAATGGGTACAATCATTCGTTAATAAAGGATTTGAAGTTGGCTTATTTAGTTTTTTTGCTCTAAATGAGACGGATAAAAAAGAATACAACCAACTTAATAATTTTACTTTTTACCCCTCAACTTTAAGTTTTTCAAATGCTAATAGTGGTTCAAAGCTAAGTTACCTTTCGCAATCAAAAATTGTAAAAAAAATAATCGATGATTTTAAACCCGATTTCCTTCACGCTCATTATGCAAGCAGCTATGGCCTAATTGGTGCGTTAACAGGATTTCATCCTTTTTATATTTCCGTTTGGGGTACAGATGTTTTTGTCTTTCCAAAATCTAATTCAATCAGCAAATTTATTTTGAAATACAATTTAAAAAAAGCTGACGCAGTATTTTCAACTAGCAAAGCAATGGCTAAAGAAACTAATCTTTACACCAATAAACCCATTGAAATTACACCATTTGGGATCGACACCAACGTTTTTTATCCAAATAAAATTAAAGCTCCGTATTTCGAGTCGGCTGATTTTATTTTTGGCACAATAAAAACAATGGAAGAGAATTACGCCAATGATATAATTATCAAAGCTTTTGCCCAATTAAAAAAACAAACTTCAAAAAATATTAAGCTTTTAATGATTGGTGGAGGTAGCTTAATTCCCGAATTAAAAAAGCTTTGTATTGAATTAGGTATAGAAAATCATGTTCATTTTACTGGTGAATTAAAGCAAGCTTTAGTTGCTGAACACCACAACATGATAGATTGCTTTTTAAACACTTCAATTAATGAAAGTTTTGGTGTTAGTGTTGTTGAAGCTATGGCTTGCGGTGTTCCTATTATTGCGAGTGCTAGTCCAGGAATGTTAGAAGTAACCAACAACGGTTCAAATGCTTTTTTAGTTCCAATTAAAAACATTGAAAAAACACTTGAAACTATGAAAATAGTATTAGACTGGGACGAAGAAGTTGAACAAAAGAAAAAAGCGGCATTAAAATACGTTTTAGAAAACTATGTTTGGAGTAATACGATTGATTTGCTAATAAAAAAACATTACAATTAATGTATATTAAGCAAACAGAACATACAAACGAAGACTATAAAAAAATAGTGGCACTGAGCGGTAACGTTTTCAATAGTTCTGAATGGCTTTCTATATACAATAATGAATTAAAAGTATTTGGAATTTATAATCCAGATAATAAAATAATTGGTGGATTTCACTTATATTTCTCAAAACTAAAAGGCTTAAGTTATATTAAAAACCCTCCATTTACACCACATATAGGGTTATTTTATAATAACATAAGCACAAATCATTCTTCTAAACTATCGTTTGACAAACAAATTATTGGTTTGGTTTGTGATTTTATAAGCAATCAAAAATTCAAACTACTTACCATTGCCCTACCCGATTCGGTAATAGATACGCAACCATTTTTTAATCAGAAATATAAAGTCGTTCCTAATTATACGTATCAGTTAGATTTGGAACAAACAAAAGAATTATTATATAGTAATTTATCAAGCGACAAAAGAACTGTTATTAAAAAAATTGAGAAAAATGAAATTGATATTCGTCTTGAAAATAACTATCAATTAATTTTTGATATAGTAACAAAAACATTGCGTAATAAAGGTAAATCAACCAACTCCAAATTACTAAATAAAATTCTTTTTCAGTATGCAAACTCAAACAATAGTTTTGCATACACCACTTATCACAACAATATTCCTTCATCAACAGCGTTTTTCATACATGATAATAAATGTGCTTACTATCTTTTAGGCGGTACAAATCCAGACAACAAAAACACAAATGCAGGAATTGCTTCATTATGGAAAGGAGTAGAACACGCAAAACAATTAAATCTAAAAACATTTGATTTTGAAGGTTCGATGTTACCAGAAGTTGAAAAATTCTTTAGAGGTTTTGGTGGAAACTTAACACCTTATTACACAATTAACAAGGCCAACCTTATTTTAGAAATGGCCATAAAAATGGCGAAACGACAGATATTTTAATGAAACTAAAACTCATCAATAAAAAAGATTACACTGCTTTTAATTCAATTATTAGCACGCATGGCTGTCTTTTCAATACTGAGCAATGGTTAAATATCTACAACACCAGTAAACTTAAAATTTTGGGAGTTTTTGATAACAATGAAAATTTAATAGGCGTTTTCAATTACTACGAATCAAAAAAACTATTAATGAAAATGATTGTTACTCCTCCATTTTCTCCTAACAATGGTTTCTTTATTATAAATCCAGCCCAAAATAAATCAAACCGAATAACATTTGAAAAAGAAGCACTGCAATTAATAGCAGAATATTTTTCAAAAAAGAATCCAAGTATTTTCGCAAGCGCATTTCCTGTTAACTATCAAGACATGCAACATTTTACTTGGAAAGGTTTTCAATCAACCGTTAGGTACACTTATCATATACAACTGAATCAAACCGAAGACGAAATTTATAACAACCTGACTACAGAGAAAAGAAAAAGCTTAAAAAAAGCCGAAAAGGACAACATCATTTGCAGTAAAGAAAATGATTATAAAATTGTATTAGATTTAGTTTTAAAAACATTTTCTCGAATCGAAAAAACACCCGATACTCAATTATTAAAGAAAATATTTTTCGAATTTGCAAACGAATCCAACTCATTTGCCTTTGTAAGCAAAGCCAATGATACAACAATAGCTGCTAGTTTTTGCGTATTTGATAACAAAAAAGCCTATTATTTGTTTGGAGGATATCATTCGGAAGAAAAACATCATGGTGCAGGTGTAAGTTCAATGTATAATTGTATTTTGCATGCTAAAAAAATAGGTTTAGAAATTTTCGATTTTGAAGGTTCGATGATTAAGGAAGTAGAAAAGTATTTTAGAGAATTTGGAGGAGATTTAATACCCTATTTTGAAGTAAAAAAAACAAACAAATTAATTTCCCTAATTAAAAACTAATGAAGGCAATTATTTCTCACGACATAGATCACATAACAGTATGGGAGCATCTTACAAAAGATACCATTCTTCCTAAATATATTGTGAGAAGTAATATAGAACTAGCTACAGGTAAAATATCTTTATTAGAATACTTTAATCGTTTTGGTGATTTTTTTAAAAACAAATGGCAAAATATAAATGAACTAATTGAATTTAACAATCAAAATAATATTCCTTCTTCCTTTTTTATTGGAGTTCAGAATGGATTAGGTTTGTCGTATTCCAATACTGCCGCTATATTTTGGATAAGAGAAATCTTAAAACAAAAATGCGAACTAGGTGTTCATGGAATTGAATTTCAAACTTTAGAAGAAATTTCAAAAGAATTTAATCTTTTTCAAGAGTTTTCCAATCAAAAAACATTTGGCACACGTATGCATTATGTCCGAACAAATGAGCATACTTTTAATAACATGAATGAAGCGGGATATACATATGATAGTACGGAACATGCTTTTAAGAACCCATATAAAATTGGGAATATGTGGGAATTTCCTTTTCAGATAATGGATGGTTGGGTAATTGAAAAAGGGAAAAGATGGCAAACACAAAATTTACAACAAGCCATTGACAATACAAAGCAACTAATTGACAAGGCACATTCAGAGAAACTAACTCATTTAGGAATTGATTTTCATGATAGATATTTCAGCAAAAGCAACAAAACTTGGATGAATTGGTATATGTGGCTTGTGGAGTATCTCAAAAAAAATGAAATAGAGTGTATTAATTTTAATACCGCAATCGCTCAATTAGAAAATGAGAACTTAGTTAATACGGCAAACTTAAATTCTAAAATAAACGCTTGAAACTCTTAATACTAACGCAATATTTCCCTCCTGAAGTTGGCGCTCCTCAAAACAGATTATTTGAGTTAGCTGTGCGTTTGCAAAAAAGGGGAATAGATGTAACTGTATTAACTGCTATGCCTAACTACCCTCAAATGAAAATACATGAGGATTATATAGGCAAAAAATATTATTACGAAGAGATGGATGGTTTAAAAGTTCATCGAAGCTCTATTTATGTACCTCAATCAAAATCATTACTGCCGCGCCTTTGGAATTATTTTTCATTTGTATTTAGCTCAATGCGAATTGGGATATCCAAACTAGATAAATTTGATTACATCTTATGTGAGTCTCCTCCATTATTTTTAGGTATTTCCGCATTAGTATTAAAACGTTTTAAAAAAGCTAAATTAATATTTAATGTTTCAGACTTATGGCCCGAAACTGCCGAAAAATTAGGCTTAGTAACAAACAAAATGCTCTTGTATATTACTTATAAACTTGAAGCTCGCTTATATAAAAAATCAGTTTTAATTACAGGACAAACTCAAGGTATTTGCAGCAATATATCTAACCGTTTTCCTTTAAAAGAAACGTATTGGCTGCCAAATGGAGTGGATGTAAATTATTATAATGTTAATACCATCCAAACAAACTGGAGAAAAGAAAATAATTTTAAAGATGATGACTTTTTGCTACTATATGCTGGTATAATTGGTCATGCGCAAGGTTTAGAAGTTATAATTGAAGCGGCTAACAAAATTAAAAACACTCCGAACATAAAATTTATTTTGTTGGGAAGTGGTCCCGAAAAAGAAAAACTAATTACACTTAAAAACAATTATAATTTAGGTAATGTATTTTTTCTTGACGGAGTAAATAAATCAAAAATGCCTGAAATTGTTGCTGCTGTTGATGCCGCGGTAATTCCACTTAAACGTTTAGATATTTTTAAAGGAGCCATTCCTTCCAAAATATTTGAAAACCTAGCCATGAAAAAGCCACTTATTTTAGGGGTGGAGGGTGAAGCCAAAGATTTATTTATTGATAAAGGAAAATGCGGGATAGCTTATGAGCCCGAAAACGCCGACGATTTGGCAAAAAAAACAGTGTATTTATATGAAAATAAAACACTGCTAAAAGAGTTTGGAGAAAATGCGTTAAGCTATGTAAGTGAGAATTTTAACCGAGATACTATTGCAGAGAAATTCTACAACAAACTAAATTCATTACCTAAATGAATTTCTTAGCTCACATTTATCTTTCAGGCGAAAACGATAAAATTACTGCGGGTAATTTTTTAGCTGATGGTGTAAAAGGAAATGATTTCAACGATTACGAGCCTGAAATCAAAAAAGGAATTTTATTGCATCGCTTTATTGATGATTTTACGGATCATCATCCATTAATAATTGAAGCCAAACAGTTTTTTGTTAAGGAATTTGATAAATACAGTGGTGTTTTAATCGATATTTACTTTGACTATTTTTTGGCGAAAAATTTCGAAAAATACTCTAACATTCCGCTTCAGGAATTTGCATCAAAGGCGTATAAAATGTTAGATGATTACAAAAGTTTATTTCCTTTAAAAGCTCAACAGTTTTACGATTACATGGTAAAATACAATATTCTTGAGGCTTATTCTAACTATCAAGGT
>CAZRUA010000086.1:0-15461 GCA_964603125.1 uncultured Flavobacteriaceae bacterium
GATACAATGTTGCTATATATTTTCAAAACACTATTATTTCTCTGTCACATTCATTCATAAGCTTTAAACAAGCGCTTATTGCGGTTAATTTGCGCAATTCAAAACAAATCATTAAATTTATGATGGGTTTATTTGGTATTAATAATTATGCAAAATATGTTAAAGCAGGCTTAAGCATACTAAATGAGGATTTAATTCGTTAAATTTGTTAAACTATGGAGTCATTAAATGTAAAAACAGAAGTAGCCAATGTTAGCATGGATGCGAATGGAATTATATTGGTGAAAATTAACAGTTTTGCAGTTGTTGATACGGAAGATGTATTGGATATTAATTTAGTTGTTCGCAGTTTATCAAACAACCAACCGGTGCTTAAATTAATTGATGCCCGAACCAATTGGAAAATAGTACCAAGCGCCAAAGAGTTTGCTTTGGAACAAGATGCCTCCAACAAAACCATTGCACGCGCTATTGTTGTGCCAAGCCGACTAAAATCAACACTATATACTTTTTACAGGCAATTTCACAAAAGCAAATACCCTCAACGTTATTTTTGGGATTATGATACAGCCTACAATTGGTTGTTGAAATTAAAAGAGTCTGCTTAAAGAAAACTTTAATTGCTTTTGGGTAAAGCATTTATTTCTCCAAAATAAATGTGTCTTTGTCTTGAACAAATATATTGTCGGGATATAATATTAGCTTGTTTTTTGCAAATGTAATTTTTAGTGTATGAAACTGTGTTTTGCTACCATAATATATTAAGTCGGGGTCTGATATATTGCCAGTTGTCATCACAATTTTTTGCTTTGTAATAGGGTCAATAAATTTTGTGTCGATTAAAAACGATTTGTCTTCAATGCCTTTAATAAATACTGTTGTCTTTTCACCTTTTAATTGAACAAAAGTCCAATTATGATTTTCTGATTTTACTTTGTATTTTAATGATGAGATTAAAGTGTCTTTTTGCGTGAAATAAAACCTAACACTATCTTTTACATGATATCCCTTGTTGCAAGAAAAATGAACAATAGGTTGGAAGTTAAACTCATATAAAGTGTCATTCGTTTTCTTTATATGTCCTTTGTAAATAAAGTATTTGGAGTAGTCAAAATATTGTCCTTTTAAGTAACACGTTGAGTCGTTGAATAAATAAAATTTGCAAGAATATTTATTTGAAACATATGCTTCTTTATCCACACGATATATTTTTTGTCCGAACAATTGTATGGAAAGCAGTGAAAAAACTATTATTGTAAATGTCGATTTCATTTTTTTAAACTAGTACTTCAAACTTAGGCATGCACAAAAGTATTTCATTTCAATACACACATCGCTCTTACAGTAAATATAAGTATTTAGGGCAATATTTTGAATTTGATATTTAACAAAGGGATTATTTTTCGTTATACGGTGTAAAACTCCTCGGGATATTTAACTATTCCGCTCACATTTTTAAGACCGTCCTCTATGAGTTCAATTCCCATAAATGCTTCTATTGGAACATCAAATGGCGATTTAATATTCCATCTATCTGTTGGTACAAAACCAAATTTTGGATAATAATGTTTATGGCCTAATACAATAACTGATTTATAATGTAATTCTTTGGCTTTGTTAAGTCCAGCTTTGATTAATTGTCCGCCAATACCATTTTTTTGTAAGCTAGGTTTAACAGCCATTGGAGCAAGTGCTAAACTATCAATTTCATTTTCTTTATTGTCTATTATTTTTATTTTAGTAAACAAAATATGCCCCACTATATTGTTATCTATTTCCGCTACAAGTGAAAGCTCAGGCACAAAAGTTATCCCTTTTCTTAAAAGATTAACAAGTTTGGCTTCATTTTCTCTTTTGAAGGCTAGAGAATTTAATGCGTAAATGTTTTGTAAATCGTTTTTGTTTTCTTTTCTAATTATTAAATCCATTTTTGTTGATGTTTGTGTTTCGCAATGAACACTAACGGAAAACGGCTTGGCGATGTGGCGGTTTTTAGCACAAATGTTCAATAGAATTATTGCTGTTAAAGCTAGCATAAATGTTTTATAGAAGCACTTCAGCCGCCATATTGCCAAACCGATGTTAGCGGTTCGTACATTTATATTCTAATTTCTGCTTCAAAAAAGTCTTTGTTGATGATTTTGTACTTGTTTTCAGCATACAAAATTATTTCATCTCTCATTTCCTGATAATCTTCAATATGCTTTTTCAACACTGTAGAATCGTCATAAATTTTCCCATATTTCTGTTTCGCTAAATCAGTCAATTTATCAATTTCATTCAATTTTAAATAAACTATTTCTGTCAATTTATATTTTTTATTTTCAATGCACTTTTCAAAGAGTTTGAATTGTTCAATATTGCCAATTAAAGAAGTAAATAAGTTTAAATGTCCTTCTGTAATTAAAGCTGTCCAAAATGGACACCAATATTCAGTAGGAATCAATTTCCCTTCATTCATAAAATTGTTTATTTCTTTCGCAATTGTAGATTCCCCTTTAAGAAATTCATTTCTTATTCTGTCGCTTGAAATTATATTAATCCTTTTATCAGAAACAATTGCTTGTTCTATTGGTTGGAATACAATCTCGGAAATAGGAAAACGAAATATCAATCTTATCTCTGTCATTAGTACGTGTTGTTTTGTATGACCGCTAACTTACTTATACGTTTAGTTTTTCAATCCTATCCATCAAAATCTCGCGGATATGACCCTATTTTTACTACTAACAAATATAAAACAATTGATGCACAAAGCAAAGGATTTAAAGCTGGTTTGATTAACTGCCACAGTTTATTGTTTTGGTAAAACTTTTTGTGAATAGGGGATAGGATGCAAATAAGATCTTGTTGGTGACATCTACTTCCGCCGCAGTTAAACATTCCGTATCTCTTTTAGTATATCAAACCCAAGCAACCTCTTTTTAACTGAATGCTTTTTTCGGTATTTGTGACTAGGTTAAAAGTATGTGATGTTTTGTCTTCAACCAAAGTTAGTGCACTTGATTCAAATTTCAAATCATCATATAATGTTTCGGCTATTTGCAAAGTGTATTCTTTTTCTGATTCCTTTTCTATTATAGTAACAAAATAACGTGTTTTGTCATAAGTTCGTTTATAACCGCTATAAGGTTCTTTTTTATACATGTCAATTATTTTTCCGGTTAATACATAAGTTTGTGATTTGGATGGAATTTTGTTTATCATGTCAATACTTCCAACAATTCCCCAAGAAATAAACACAATGCTAAATAAGTGTATTAGAATTTTAACACCTATAGGAAGTTTTAAATACTCTTGATGCTTGTAAAATACATCCAATACCAGATAACTGATTAAAATACTGAAGGGCAAAAAATAATAGTAGTAGTTATTTATAATAAAATCAAAGGAGTTAAGAATCACAAATTTCGGACTAAAAATCATATCGCTAATTCCTACAACTACACATAAAAAGTAGAATGTGAAGAAAGGCCAAAACGCTTTCCTTGGAATTGTTTTGTTTGTTTGCATATAACTAATTATTTGTCAAACATGCTTAAAAACTCTGCTAAGAATTTAAGGTGAGCTTTTCTTTCTTCTACCGAGTGATTAAAATATTTTTCTTTGAGTTTAAATTCAAACATCTTAGTTCTAGGATAGAAATATCGCACTTTAAGATTAGCAGTGCCTTTTTCATTATTTAAATCAAAGCCAATATCAAAATAATCTTTGTTAGCAATTAGTAATTTTCTGAACAAGGGATTTTCTAATTTGGATAAGATATTTTCTTCGCCCGATTTATAATAAATAACAATGTGTTCGTTTAAATCAGAAAATAAAGGGTTTAGTTTTTGATAACCTTTTTGATTAAAACCATAGTCATTTTCACTATTTTTCGAAACAATTTCAATATTTGTTTCAGTGTTATGATTTAGTTTAAGTTTGTAAACGAGGTAGTTTTTATAACGTTGGTAATTAGGATTATTTTTTTTCTCGGCAATTGTTTTAGTTGAGCGAATTTCTTCACTTTTTTCAAAGTGCGAAACAGCCCAAGTATTATTGATAAGGCCCGTATAATAAAAATATAATTTGTGAAATGGTGTTTTTTTATCTTCTGGGATACCTTGTGTGGTTAATTGAATAGCTTTACCCATTAAAATAGCATCCGCTGTCATGGATTGAGCCAGTTTTAGTTCATAATTAATAAATGAAGTTACTAAAAATGCTGCACAAGTAAACGCAGCTAATGATGCGCCAATTAAGGTAGGTGGGGTAATGATAAATTTTTCATCTCTCCCCGGAAATGGCCAAATTAGCAATAATATTATACCTAATAAAAAGATACCTGAATAACTTAATAGTTTGGCTTTTTTAGTTCGTAATTTCTTTTCAATTAATAGGGTTGAAATAATAGTAAAGAGAATACACGATACTACTGTAATTATTCCTCCAAATATAAGTTTATCGTCTTCTGTCATAATTAATTTGACTTAAAAATAACAAAAATCATTTATAATTAAAAGCTAGTACTTTTATTGAAATACAATACTATATTCTTTGAGTTAATGAAGATATTTTTACCATTACATTAGTTACGAATAATCTAGACAACGGAACTTGATACGATTGCCAAAACATTGTTACCTGCATGTAGATTTGTTCATTTCTATTCTCGATAAAATTTAAATGTTTTTCCGTCAAATTTACATAATTCTGTGCTTAAACTTTTGAACCAAATATTTCCTTCTTTGTCTTTTAAAATTCCTGTACAAAAAAAGTTTGATGCATTGGGTAATACTCCAATTTCAGTTGTGTAATTGACAAACGTTTTGCCATCATAAAAAGTAACACCATCCTTTTTGCCGTTGTTAAACCACATTTTTTTGTTATTGTCTTCTACAATTGTAAATACCCAATCTTTTAATTCAATTGATGAAAATGGCTTGAAGGTTTTACCATCGTAAATATACAACATTGGTTTGTGCCTAGTGTTAAACCAAACATCGCCATTGCTGGTTTGCATCAATGGCCGAACCCATTCAATACTGTCAACATTATAATGATTTAATTTTTTTCCGTCATAACAAAACAAGCCATCTGTTCCTCTACCTCCAAACCAAATTTTCCCCGATTTATCTTCAATAATTGATTCAGGTCCAAAAATTTGTCCATCCGAAATTGCATAACCAGTATTGTTTTGCACTCCATCGTTCTCGGTGAAATGAGAGTAATTAGTGCCATCAAATTTGTAAATACCTTTTTGATTGCCAAACCAAAAATTTCCTTTGCTATCTTGTAAAATGCAGTTGATATAATTTGCAATGTTAGCAAATGCTTTGTTACTGGTTTTGGTGTAATTTAAATTTCCGGTAATTGTTGGGATTGTGATAATAGAAAATTTTCCATTCTCATAAGTAGTAATGCCATCAGCAGTAGCCAACCATATTTTTCCCTTATTATCTTCTAAAATTGATAAAACTCTATTATTGCTCAACCCGTCTTTTTCTTTGTAGTTGTTGAATTTATTTGTTGCAGGATTAAAAACTGTTACACCAATTGAATCACAAAACCAGATATTGCCATTATGGTCTTGGATGATTGATTGGCTTGTTTTAGGCTGAATTATTGTCATACTAGCAACTAGAATTTCCTCTTGCGATGTTGTTTTCACTTGACCATTGCAAGAAGTAAAAAAGTTTAATAAAATTGTCAACCAATAAAATTGAAATAGTGTCTGATGTTTATTGAAATTCATTTTTTAAAAGTTAAATTATTGGAGTCAGTGTAAAGTTAGCAGTGTCTCTGGCAATTGCAGGTAACTTACTTATACCTTTAGTTTTTTAGTCCTATCCATCAAAATACTACTGATATGACGGTATTTTACTACTAACAAATATAAAACAATTGCAGCACAAAGCAAAGGAATTAAAGCTTGTTTGATTGACTGACAGGGTTTATTGTTTAGATAAAATTTTTTGTGAATAGGAGGTAGGTAGTAAATAAGGCTTTGTTGGTGATTTACGCCGCAGCGGCTAACAAAGGCTGAAAATTGATTAAAGTACAAATTTACTACAACTGCCGAAAAGAATTTGGTAAAGTTGGGATGCCTTACAGCAGCTATATGCAGCCGGTTGTTCTTTCATTAAGCCCCATTTGCGGCAATACATTTGTTGGCTGCTGTTTATTTTTTGCATACTATACAAATATCATCGAAGGCAAAGCAAATTCCGCAATACTTTATCATATCATTGATGTACTTTACATAAGTATCATAATACTTCACGTTGTGTTCTTTTATTAGATAGTTACATACAGCTACTTCAAAAATCATTACATCGTTATTTCCTAAAATAAAAAGTTCATCACCGCTGGTTATGCCATACTCATCTTCCTTTAATAATTTTTGCTCAAGCTCATCCATAACATTGTCAACCTCCATTATAACTTTCACATTCTTTCCGAGTTCTTCAATTTCGGCTTTAGAAATTTCTTTGTATAGAAAACTATAAATTTCGTGAATAAAATCCCGGGTCACAACTACCGAACCTTCGCTCACGTTCAATTCACTTTTTACGGATGCCCCAGTACGTCTGTACCCTAAATGATAATTTAGTCTGTCTGAATAAATATAAGTCCATATGCCATGTGGAATAGTAAATGGAAATTTATACATCCAGTTAGTAGGTAGTGATTTTACTTCGTCTTTCCAGTTTTGGTAATCTTTTATAGCCTCCAAGGTTGTGTTATATTCAACAAAACGTTTTGGGACATTGAATTTCCAATCAGAGTAAATTGCCGAGATAGTTTTAATGGAGTTCTCAAAACTGTATGTTGATGAATCCAAGGCGACTGCTTTCGCCTTATTATAAGAATCAAGTAATTCTTTAGTGTTGATTATTAATTTTGTATTTAAAGGGTCTTTGAACATAAGGAGTTAAATGGCAGCTAACAATTTGCAACTAGAACTTGTGTGGTTTTGAAACCATTGTCTACCGAAGGTTTTTAGCGGCGGCGAATAAAGATACTATGTTTCTAGGCGTTTGCAAAATGAAAATACGTTTCGCGGAGCGACTGCTTTTGCAAACGCTTTGTTGTCTGCCAAACTGTTTGCTTAGCGTGTGTTAGTGGTAGTTTTTTATTTCATAAGTATCACTCAATGTATGACTAGGTAATTTCTCAATCACCTTATTTTTTTCGCATCTTGCAATAATTAATTCTGCTGTGTTCTGGGCTATTTCAAGAGTAATCATATTGGAACCGAAAAACCTATTTATAATCAATCCTATTACCTGATGTCTCTCTTCAAACCCATTTTTGTCACTATTTCTAAAAATGAAACGTGTCAACTTATCTTTAGTAAAAATGTTTTCTGAACATTCCTTTCGAACGAAGTCTTCAAATATTTTGTTCTGTACTGAGTCCACTTTCAATAACGCTAATTTCCTTTTTTCTTTTTCTTCGTTTGAATAGGCAATAATCCAAAGAAATCCAGAATAGATTAAAAACGATAACCAAATAAGAGCAAAGGTATTGCTTTCAGGATTAATGAAGTGAGATAAAAAAGGATTATCTTTTATTTGATTTGGAAAAAGAAACAAAAAAGTGATTACTGCAGTAATGGCTGTCAGAGAGACTTTAGGTATGAATAATTTTGATCGGAAATTTGAAATCGCAAAAGAGATTTTAGAATCAAGGTTTTGTTCAAGTGAATTCTGTTTGTTGGCTGGTATTAGTTCTGTAATGACTTTCATTAAGTCAGTCATTTTTTCTACAATAACAAGTGAATGATTGTGTTTGATACTATCAATATATTCGATTGCACTATTGGATTTATAATAAAGTTCTTTTAGATTTTCATTTTCAAATTCCCCGTTTGTTTTGTCTGGATGATTATTGATTCTTATTTTATTTATATGATCTCTTATGAGTTCCAAATTGTCACTGTCAATTTGAAAGTCTTTTTTTATCTGGCTTATAGAAGTGTATTCTGTCATAAAATTACTGCTAACTTGTATATGGGCAAACATTTTATGCGCTTATCTTCCAATTATGGTTGTAGATACGCACATTTTGTTCCTATCGTAAATTTAGGTATTTATTGCAAATAATCAAATGGGTTATTGAGGCAAAACTTTTGGTTTAGTTTTACCTAACTCTTGTCATAGCACTAATTTACTCACTGCAGCTTTTCTCCTTTTGCTAGTTTTTCAATAATCTCTTTTGTGCGCTTTTCTTTTGTTTCTGGTTTTTTGGCTGTTTGCAATTTAAAGCCAATAGCAAAAAGATTGGTTTTATTAAGGGTTTTAAAAAACGCGTGAGCCTTTTTGTTTTTACTAAGTTCTTTTATAAAATCTTCGGGTATTGTCATTTTACTTGGCGAGTCGTATGCATTATCCCATCTACCATCTGCTTTGGCTTTTTCAATAGCTTTTAATCCTGCAGTTTTCATTCTCCCTTCTTTTATTAAGCGTTCAACATGCCCAATATTTATCTTCGACCAAATACTTCTGGGGCGTCGAGGACAAAATTTTTGTAACCAAGCTTCTGCATCAAATGTTTTTTTCTGACCATCAATCCAGCCATAGCAAAGAGCTACATCAAGCGCCTCGGCATAGTTTACGGTCTTTTTCCCCGAATCTTTCTTAAATATCTTCAACCAAATCCCATCCGACTTGTCGTGATTCTTTTTAAGCCAAGTTTCAAATAGTTGTTGAGTCTTAAATTCTATTATTGGAATGGGAGTAGTACTCGTCATGTTGCTCTAATCTGTTATATTATTTTCTGTTTACTTGTCAATATTATCTAAGCACGCATTGTTCTATATTGTATTTTTTAGCAAATGACTTTACTTAAGTTCAGATAAAATAATTTTTTTCTGTTTCAAGGTGTTTTTCATTGCTTTGTCTCTAATTTTCGAGTCGGGGTTATTTATAAGCTCAAAATATTCAACAGGAACTACTTGCCACGATAAGCCATATTTATCTTTACACCAACCACAAGAGCTCTCTTGTCCGCCATTAGTGGTTAATGCATTCCAATAATAATCAACTTCAGCTTGGTCTTTGCAATTAATCACAAATGAAACCGATTCGTTAAATTTAAAAAATGGTCCTGCAGCTAAAATGTTAAAATCCATTCCGTTCATTTCTACAATGGCAGTTTCAAAATCTCCTCCTCCTGCTTCTGGTGGATTTTTGTATTTGTGATGCTCTTTAAGTTTACCGTCTTTAAAAATAGAAAGGTAGTAATCTGCCACAGCTTTAGCATCTGTGGTTTCAACCCATAATGAGGGTGTTATTTTTTGAGTTATCTCGTTTTTAACGGTTTTACTGCTGTCAGTTGCGGCTAAGTTTGGGGTAGTTGGCTTGTTAATATTATCCACTTTATTTGAATTTGAACATGAGCTGGCTAAACCAATAGCGATTGTTGTAAGTAATAGTAATTTGTTCATGGTCTGATTGAATATTGGTATTAAAGGTTTTTATTTCAGTAAATAAAAATGTTTTCTCATTTCTATGAATGGGTACATTTAGTTTTTATGATGTTTTTAGTTTTGTATATAAGTCTGTATAGTCTTTATGCATCCGGAATATTAGGTTCCACCAAGCGTTTTAGTTTATCCAAACTTTCTTGCCAACCTAAATAACACATTTCGGTTGGTATTGCATTTGGTATTCCTTCTTGTGTTGCAATAAGTTCGGTACCACACAATACCTTTTTTAGTTCAATAGTAGTAATCATTTCTCCTGGCAAATTAGGGTCGTCAAATTTGTCGGTGTATTTTAATTTTTCGTTGGGTACAATTTCTAAATATTCGCCACCAAATGAGTGTCCGTTACCTGTTGTAAAATTCGTGAAAGTCATTTTATACGTGCCGCCAACTTTTACATCCATGCTATGCACTTTGCAAATAAAGCCATAAGGTGGAAGCCAAGAAGCCATTGCATCAGCATCAGTAAATGCTTTATAAACTTTTTCTACTGGTGCAGTAAAAACGCGGTGTAGTTTTACGGTGTTTGCCATATTTTATTTTTTATCAAATTTAAAATTTTTATTGAATATGGGTTGTTTGTTTGTTTATTAATGCTTGTAGATTAAAGTACAAGATTAATAATTCTAAAATCTAGTTTTATGAATTTCTTCGAGTCCTTGTGTAAGACTAAAGTTTTGTATTGAGGTTAGTTTTTAATTGTATGTATAACACCATTCTGAATCTTTTTTAGAACCAGCAAACACTTCTTTTTTGATTAAATTCCCTTTATTATCTAGTGTATATATAATGCATTGGCTAACTTTATTCGGAGAGTAATATGTTTTCTCACTTATTAAATTACCTTTCAAATCATATTCATAAGTCCATTTTTGAAATCGTGGTGGACCTGAATAACCGCAAAACTTATTGGTTTTTTTCCTTCTTTTTATTCTTGTTCTTGCGTCATAGATTAATTCGGTGATTAAACCTAGCTCATTCGTTTTTTTTGTAACTACTGAATTCAGTTTATCTCCAGCGTATATTTGCTTAACACTACAATTTAAGCTTGATTTTGAATAGTCAATTGTTTGCTTCCAGCCGAAAGCGTGCTCCTTGTATTCAGTAAAGTATCTTCTGCCCAATTCATCATATTTATGAAAATAACTGTATGCAACACTATCATTTGTTTTTTTTGTAACCTCTGAAACAAGTTGGTTAAGAGAGTCGTAAGTGAATTCAGTTACTATTTCTTTGGTTCCTGTTGGACCAAAATGTTGTATGCTCGATACTAAGTTATTGGCTGTATAAGTGTACGTTTTGCTTGGTGCATAGTTTTGGCCGAAGAAAGAGGTTTGTTTGATTAATTTGTTTCCATTATAAATATTTTCATACGTTTTATTAAGCACGCCATTTTTATCAGCATACCAATTTTCAGACATTTTTCCGTTTGGAGCTATTTTAAATTTTGATACTGATCCCGTTCCGTAAATATCAAATGACTTAGCTTCAATTAATGCTCCTGAGGTATCGAAGTAGTATTCGGACATGATTTGTGCAGAATCCACATATTTTTTATCGGTACGATACTCTTTTACTTGCTTTATGTTATTTGCTTTAATACGTTTCTGTGAAAAAAATAAGGTGTCGCTTTCTGAGAAGTACCAGTTATTTGAAGTAAGATGCTCATCGACTTGAGAATTGATTTTCAAGTTTAAAAACAAAAGGCATACTAATAGAAAAGTAATTCTCATTTTAGGTTTTGATACTAGAGGAAACTTATAATACTTGTTTTAGTTAAAGAGTAAACATCTGTTAATTTTTTAAGGAAATTACCTATAACAAATGTAATTTTTTTGAGTGCAAAAGCAAAGAGCTAAGCCTTTTTCATTTAATGAAAGAATTTAAATTTTATTAATCATTCAGCGAATTTATTCCTTGTTCCTTTAGTTTAGCTAAAGCATCTTTCATTGCTTGCACTTGATCAATGGGGTGTCCTTGCCAAACTGTTATTTCGCCTACAACTTTAAACGGATGAGTTGAGCGATAAGATTTTGTGGGATTGCCAGGGAATTTTTTATCTGTTAAATCAGGATCATCTTCAATATCGCCTGTGGGTTCAACTAAATAAATACGTTCTCGTCCTTCGCCTATTGCTAATTCAGCGCCCCAAATGGCAGCGTCTAAAGTAGCAGTTAAGAAAACGTATTTAGCATTTTTTCTCTCTCCATAGTTTGAGTTATTGCCAATTTGAATCAAGTCTCCCAATTTAAGGTCTGCTTTTGTGCCATGAAAGTAAGTTTGTGCAAATGGAGTGGGGGTGCTTTTGTTTTGTTCCATGTATTTTAATAGGTTAAGATAAGTCTAATTTTTTAGATGCAAAATTCTACCGCAGGGTAACACTAATGTGTCGTTTAGTTTTAGTTGAACGGATAGAGTTTCCGAATTTTCTTTCGATAGCAATAGTTTAGTTCCAAAGGCAGTAGTTGGATTGGGGCATTTAGTATTAGTAAGTAAACCAAAGGTTAAAACACATTTTTCGCTTGGACTTATTTTTTTACTGAGATGTTCAGCTTTGTTTGTGTCGAAGTCTAAAAACTGTTTTAGTCCCACAGGCATAGTAGCGTCAAAGTGTTGCGCTTTAGGTGTTAAGTGACGGGGTAATAAAAAAACTTTTGAATGGCAACTATCACCTAAACCCTTTTGTAAATTGGGTAAACCTATTTCGAGTTGAATGGGAAATGTTGTGTCGTTTGTTATGGTTATGGTGTTATAGGTGTATAGATATTCTGTTTTAGTACTGTCAAAATACTGAAATCCTTGTCTCGGACCATTTTGAATAGCTAAGCCGAATTGTTTTTCTTCGGTTGCGTTTTGTTGTTTAAGCGAATTACCAGCGCAACCCAAAAGGCTAATTAAAAGTATTAGGTGTAATAGCTGTTTGGGTTTCATGTGTTTTGTGTTGAATAAGATTCGTTATTTTTTTGATTTTTTTCTGCCAATTTTTTTTGATCTTCTAGCTTTTGTTTGTGGTTTAAAGCAAATATTAAGACCAGCTTCAAAAAACCACTTTTTGCAAGTAAAGGTTTTGTTTATTGGCATTTCTGTGGGTTTGTAGGTGTAATTAGTTTGTCCTGCTGTGTCGATTTTAACTGAACCATTACTAAATCCTATAATGTTTGATAAATAGGGATTAAGGTAGAAATTTGAATTTTTGATTCTAAAATTATTACCAACAGTTATTCTAATTGCATTTGTTTGCGCTGCTTCTGTTTGATAGTAATATTGGTATTCATATTCCGAAAGTTCTATACTCAATTTCTTATTATTAAAATGCGAATCTCTATACATATAACCTAAACCCAAATAAGTTCCGTTTTCAAATGTGTAGTTTATATCAGCGAAAACATCATATCCTTTTGAAGGTCCAGTGTTAAACATCCAGTATGACATGCGGTCGCCGAGGTCATCTCCGTATATCATTCGCCCTGTCCAAAAATAGGTAAAACCAGTGTTTAAAGATAAGTTTGGTATGAAAAAGTATTCGGCAGAAAATGATGGTTGTAAGAAAAATGCTCTGCAACTTGTTTTTAAAAATATTCTTTGATTCTGTTCAGTTTGAGTAGTGTCCTCTTTTGTTGCTGACAAAAGCATATTTCCGCTGACTAAAAATAAGATGATGAGAATCTTTTTCATTTTATGTATCAAGTTTTTTCAGCTTGGTTTTACTAGAAGGCAAAATGTATAATTGCTTTGGAATTATTTTTCTGCTTATTATTTAAATGCCAGTATCTCTTAAAAAATCTAAAGTATGTTAATCAGCCTAACAAAGATAAAGTTTTTGTATGAAATGCAAAGTTCCAATATGTTGCAGAGTAATTGCCATCAAATTTTATTTAAGACTAAATTCAGGGAATCGATTTAAATCGGAATCCTTGTTTTAGAACTAAAGCACAAATTGAAATTATTGATATTAAGTTAAGGCAATTCTGAATTATAAAAAATATTGAATAGCCGCCTCTACCATCTTTATAATATTGAAGCCAATAATTGATTTCAGTGCAAGTAACTACTACAACAAAAAGGGAAATTAGAAGGTATGGCACAATTGTCCAATAATTGTGTTTTTTTATAATTAAACTAACCAACGCTAAACAAACACCGCAAATTGTGCCTGCTAGAATAATTTTATCTGTTGCACTTATATTGTTTGCATAAGAAAATGAAACGGCGAAAGTTTGTATAATACAACTAAACAAAAACAAAGCTAAGGTTATAATACTGAGAGTTTTCATGGTTAACCATTTATTTTGTTAATGCTCCAATTTAAATTTTCAAGAATACTGTTTTGAGATAATAGCCATTCGAATTCAGTTGAAAACTCTGCTTTTGTATTGTTAAAAGCATCTTCAATGCAATCTTTATCTACACTATATCCAGTTATTTGACCAGTCCAAACATAACTTACTTTTAGCAACTCTTTTTTATGTTTTGATATAGCTAAACCGCCAACATATTGGTCTGATAAATCAAACACCACAAATTTTTCGTTTTCATTTAAGTTGGCAAATTGTTCTTTCATGTAATTGATATATGCAATTCCAATATCTTGCGGTATTCTTTTGATTTTAGTTGGGTCGAGTTTTAAAAAGTCAGTCATATAATACATGTCAGCTCTTTTTGAAAAGGAGGTAAGGGCACCAATCTTTAAAAAGATGTCTTCATGGCCAGTGCCTAACTCGTCGATCAATATACGTATCATTGTTTTCTTTTTTTTACCAAAATCGCCACCAAGGTTTCGTTTGTTCTGGTTCTTCAATTTCAATTATGCTTTCAACAGTATAATCTAGCTTGAAGTTATTCGCAGCAAATACTTTTTTATCCAATCAGATTGATGTTTTATATCTTCTTTTAATGTCCCCATTTTGTATTCGCTGCAGGAATTGAATTGTTGCCCGCTTATTTAAATAAATTGCTTACTCAATAGTAAAATTAATTGGGAATACATATTCAACATTTACAGCTTTTCCTCCTAATAAAGCAGGAAACCAATTATTTGGGATTTCCTTAACAACTCTCAATGCTTCTTCATCACATCCAGAACCAATTCCTTTAATTACTCTGTGGTTTGCTGTTTGTCCATTACTGTCAATAGTAAAAGCAATGAAAACTTTACCTGAAACACCACTTTCTTTTGCTAGTATTGGATAATGAATGTTTTTTAAAATGGGTTCAAACATTAAAGCCGAACCTCCGATGTATAGTGGTGGTTGTTCAAGTTTTGATTTAATAGTGTCAGAACCATTTATTACTTTGTATTCTTTTTCTATATCCTTCTCTTCTAGTTTAAAGTAGGTAATTTCTTTTTTAGTATAATCATATTTTTGTTCCAGTTCGCCTTTAAAATTGTAAAATTCCCAAACAGCAACTTTCTTGTCTGCTAAGTAGTAACCTGTTGATTTTTTAAGTTTTCCTCCCCAATTATATTCTGTCCAAATACTGTCTTTAAGTCCATTTTTATAAAAGCCATTAATAAGTATTGAGTTTTTGTAGCCAAGTTTTTGATAGTTGCCATGACGAATGGACAGGTCTGATTTTAAAACAAAGTAAACTTCTTTGAACCCTCCATTTTTATTCTCCTCCGTCACTTTTTTTGTTTCTTGACTCAATAAAAATGTGGGTAAAATAGTAAGTAGTAATATAATTGTTTTCGTCATTTTATAAATAGTATTAGATTCTTTGTCAAATATTAAAGTTTTAAATCCCCGAAAGGACTTAAGCAAATCCTTATTTCTCAGGATAAAGCTTCTTAATATGTTCGGTATGATTTACAACCATCTTTTTCAAAATGTCTTGGTCAATATCGGCTAGGGTTTTAATATGCACACAGCCTTTATCTGTTTTGTGTTTACCAAATTTTTCAAGTAATTTTTCTCTGTCCTTAAAATTACCCGATAAGTAAATGGCAATGGAAGAGGCTCTGGGCGAAAAAGCAATATTCGGGCTGTCG
>CAZRUA010000087.1:0-14734 GCA_964603125.1 uncultured Flavobacteriaceae bacterium
CAAAAAAAGTACTGCGATGAATATGCACTAAAAAACCAAATGCAGGTATTACAATATTTTGGAGGAACTTATGAAAGTGCCAAAAGCGATGAGCGAAAAGAGTTTAATAAAATGCTGGGCTATGTTAAGTCGTTAAGAAAAAAGGTAGATTATATTTTGGTTTACAGCTTAGATAGATTTTCGAGAACTGGAGCAACAGCAATTTATATTGCCTCAGAACTTAAAAAGATTGGAATTTCTATTATAGCTGTTTCTCAACCAATTGATACGAGTTCTCATACTGGGACATTCCAACAAGACATACAGTTTATTTTTAATAAGTTTGATAATGACCAAAGAAGACAAAAAAGTATTGCTGGAATGAAAGAGCAATTGCTTTTAGGTAAATGGCTGGGAAATTGTCCAATGGGTTACAAGTTTTTGCAAAGTGGTAAAGGAAAGGAAAAAAAACAAATTATAGGATTTGATGAGCATTCAGAAATCGTGAAGCAGCTTTTTGAATTAAGAAGTGTTGGATATACCTACGAACAATTATGTGCTAAATGTATAGGTGAGCAGGTAAGCATGACTAAGCAAAAACTTAGTGAGATATTTAGAAATCCATTTTATTGTGGCTTAATGTCCCACAAACTATTAGAGGGCAAATTGATAAAGGGAAATCATCCAGCTTTAATCTCCGAAGATTTATTTTTAAAGGTAAACCGCCAAAACAAAACCGACGGCTTTAAGGTAAACAAGTGCAACGATAATTTGCCTTTAAGAGTGTTTTTAGTTGATGAGGAAACAAGAGTACCTTATACGGGTTATTTAGCTAAAAAGAAAAACATTTACTATTACAAAGTAAATAAAGCAGGTGCTAAAGTAAATCGAAGTGCGAAAATGTTACATGGAAAATTTGAGCAGCTTTTAAATCAATATACTGTTTCTCCGAGTTATGCTGAAGCGTTAAAAGCGCAATTAAAATGGACTTATGAAAAACTAAATGAAGATAAGATAAATGACAAAATATCAGTTTCTAAAAAGCTAAGTGAAGTAAATGAGAAACTTACTTTATTAGAAAAAAGGTTAGCTTTTGGGGAGATAAATTCGGAGATTTTTTACAAATTTTCGAGTGAATTATACGAGGCAAAAAAGGGCTTAGAAGATGAACTTGCCAATTTGAACGAAAAAATATCGAACCCGACTGAAATCATAAATTACGCTGTTAAAATTGCCACGAAACTACCGTCAATATGGGAAAGTGGCAACTACCACGAAAAAAGGAGTTTTCAAAATATGCTATTTCCTGACGGATTAGGGTATGATGCCAAAAAAGAGCAATATCGAACCCCAAGAATAAATTGTTTGTTTGGCTACATTAGTGAATTAGCAAGGGAAATGGAGCAAAATAAAAAAACCGACCCTTCAAATTTCTTCAAAAGGTCGGTCTCCGTACCCGGGATCGGACTTGAACCGATACGTCTGTTAAGGACACAGGATTTTAAGTCCTGCGTGTCTACCAATTCCACCACCTGGGCATTATGGTTAAAGATGTTTTAAATCTTTTGAGCGAAAGACGGGTCTCGAACCCGCGACCTTAACCTTGGCAAGGTTATGCTCTACCAACTGAGCTACTTTCGCTTGTTACTCGAAAGCTCTACCTCTGCCGCGGCAGATGAGCTACTTTCGCTTTTAATGCTTTTTTAAGAACAATCTCCCAAATTGGGGATGCAAAAATACATAATTATTTTTGTTTACAAAATTTTTTTTCTAAAATTTTAAAAATCCTTGTATTTGCAAGGTTAACACAGCTCTCGTATCTTCATTCAAATCCCCATTTTCGGTGTATTGTTTATCAATTAACGACACTGGAATTTTAATTCCATAAACATTACAACGTAAATACTGCAAAATAAGCGTTAACAAGTCAATTCCACGTAAATTACCCGCTCTACCAGCTGCAACCCCCACTAAAGCAACTTTCTTTTCCCACCAAGTTTTAGGTGTTACAGCGTCTAAAAACACCTTTAAAATACCAGGAAATCCTCCATTGTATTCAGGAGCTATAAAAACTATCTTATCTGCATTAACAATATACTTTTCAATTTGCTGGTTAAATCCCTCGCTCCTATTACCATAAAGCTCGGTAAAAGCAACAGTATGAGGCAATTCTTCTAATGAAAAAATTTGACACTCAACCCCATGTTCGTTGAGTATTTTGGCATATTGTTCACTTAATTTTTTTGTGTGACTATTAGGTCTATTTGTTGAAGAAATTATTGTAATCATAGTTATTATTATTAACAGTTTTTTTGTTTAAAAGTTTGGTCTTTTGTTATTAATGCAAAAAAAATAAGCCCAATTAAAAGCGTAAATTTACGAACTTATTTATTAGCGAGTTTATTAAATATTACTATGGAAATTACTTATTACGGACATTCTTGTTTTGGGGTTAAAATTGCGGGCAAAAATATTCTTTTCGACCCATTTATTTCTCATAACGAGTTGGCGAAAAATATTGATAAAGATAAAGTGGAGGCGGATTATATTTTAATAAGCCATGGCCACGAAGACCACACGGCTGATGCAGTTTCGATTGCAAAACGCACGGGTGCAAAAGTAATTGGAGCTTGGGAAGTAACCAACTGGATTGCAAAACAAGGGGTAAGCAACATTCACCCCATGAACACTGGTGGTAAAGTGAAAATGGATTTCGGTAATGTTAAATGTGTTAAAGCAGAACACTCGAGCAGTATGCCAGACGGAAGCTACGGTGGAAATCCAATGGGTTTTGTGATTGAAAGTTCGGAAGGTAATTTTTATTATGCTGGAGACACTGCCCTAACCTACGACATGAAACTAATTGGCGAATATAGAAGCATTAACTTTGCGTTTTTACCTATTGGAGATAACTTTACCATGGGTGTTGATAATGCGATTATAGCTTCCGATTTCATTAATTGCAATAACATTATTGGAATGCACTACGATACTTTTGGTTATATAAAAATTAATCAAAAAGAAGCAATAGATAAATTTAATCATACTGGCAAACAATTAACCTTAATGGAAATTGGCCAAACAATAAAAATGTAACGAATACCAGATGGGAAAAATAATAGCAATAGCAAATCAAAAAGGTGGAGTTGGAAAAACTACTTCGGCAATTAATTTAGCAGCAAGTTTAGCTGTTTTAGAATTTAAAACTCTATTAATTGATGCCGACCCGCAAGCCAATGCAACATCAGGTGTAGGTTTTGATCCTCAAAATATTAAAACAAGTATCTACGAATGTATTTTGGATGAAGCTAATCCAAAGGATATCATCTTAACTACTGAAACACCAAACTTATATCTGCTTCCTGCACATATTGATTTGGTTGGTGCTGAGATTGAATTAGTGAAACTACCAAACCGAGAGCACATGATGAAAAATGCTCTTGCTAAAATAAAAAACGATTATGATTTTATTATCATTGATTGTAATCCTTCGTTAGGCTTAATTACTTTAAACTCTCTAACAGCAGCTGATTCGGTTATAGTGCCAGTGCAATGCGAATACTTTGCATTAGAAGGGATGGGAAAATTATTAAACACAATTAAAATTGTTCAATCTAATTTAAATCCAAATTTAGATGTAGAAGGAATTCTATTAACCATGTATGATGCTCGTTTACGCTTAAGTAATCAAGTGGTAGAAGAGGTGAAAACACATTTTCAAACAATGGTTTTTGACACAATTATTCAACGTAACACTAAATTAGGTGAAGCACCAAGTTTTGGTAAAACCATTATCAATTACGATGCAGCCAGCAAAGGTTCAGTAAACTACTTAAACTTAGCGCGCGAAATTTTACAGAAGAATGGCTTAACCAAAATTAGCAACGAAGATAGAATGATTCAGATGGATGAAGAGTCTGAAGAATTAGAAGGATAAAATTACATTCCCTTAAATGGGAAAATTGAGGATAAATAAAGAATAGAAAGCATGTCAAAAAAATCATCATTAGGAAGAGGATTAGGAGCATTATTAGAAAATGCAAAAACAGATATTACCACTAAAGAAACTGGTGAAGGTGCTGTTGTTGTTGGAACTGTAGCTTTGTTAAAAGTGAGTTCAATTGAAGTGAATCCTTTTCAGCCACGTACTCATTTTGAAGAAATTGCTTTACAAGAATTAGTTGAATCGATTAAAGTACACGGGATTATTCAGCCAGTTACAGTGCGTAAACTAGGTTATGATAAATACCAATTAATATCTGGTGAGAGAAGATTTAGAGCTTCGCAATTAGCAGGTTTAACCGAAGTGCCAGCTTATGTGCGCATAGCTAACGATCAAGCAATGCTTGAAATGGCTTTGGTTGAAAACATTCAACGTCAGGATTTAGATGCTATTGAAGTGGCTTTAAGTTACAAACGTTTAATTGATGAATGTAATTTAACTCAAGAAGAATTAGCCCAAAAGGTTGCCAAACAGCGTTCTACTGTAACTAACTTTTTACGTTTATTAAAACTTCCTGCTGAAATTCAAGTTGGAATCCGTGATAAACAAATTAGTATGGGGCATGCACGTGCTTTGATTAACATTGAAGATAAAGATTTGCAATTAGCGCTTTTTGGTAAAATTGTTGAAGAAGAATTATCTGTACGTGATGTTGAAGAACTAGCGAAAGGAAATAAAGTTAAAACTAAATCGCGCTTAGCAACAGCCGCTAAAGGTGAATTGAGCTTTAATGATAAAAAAATTGCAAGTAAACTAGAAAAAATATTTAATAGCAGTGTTACATTTAAACGTTCGGCTAAGGGTAATGGAAATATTACTTTAAGTTTTAGTAACGATACAGAATTAGAACATATTCTATCATTTTTTGATGTTCAATAAATTGAATAAGAACTTAAAAATACAATTTACTCAACACGGGCCTTTGCAATTAAAGGCCTTTGTTTTTATTTTGATTTTACTATCATGTAATTTTGGTTTTTCTCAATTTAATTTGAATCGCTTAGAGTTTCATAAAAACAACTCAAGTTATTTTGATAAAGAATTAATAGGCGACACCGTAAAACAAACTACACCAAAAAGAAATACTAGAGCTGTAAAAGCTACCATTTTTTCCGCTTGTTTACCTGGCCTTGGGCAAGCTTACAACAAAAAATACTGGAAAATTCCAATTATTTATGCCGGCCTAGGAGGTTTTGGTTATTTATTTGTAAAAAACAATGTTAAATACATTAAATACCGAAATGATTTAAAATACGAGAATGATGATGATGCAAGCACACTAAACTCAAGTCCTTACAACACACAGCAGCTTATTATTCTAAAACATCGTTATCGTAGGTATCGAGATTTATCAATCATTGGTGGTTCAATTGTTTACATACTAAATATTTTGGATGCCAATGTTGATGCACATCTTTACAATTTTGATGTAAGTGATAATTTAAGTTTAAATATTAAACCTTATGCAGATTACCAGACTTCTTTTTCAACTGGTTTGCAATTGAATTTAAATTTTCACACACCTAAAAAGAAATCTGTCTTTGGTTTTTAATGCTTTTATTAATCTATAAGCATTACACTACTCAATAATTATAGCCACTTGATAATAATTGTTAATGGCTGCAATCAACTTGGTTTTTACATAATACGATTCGCAGAACAATTTAAAAGCATAGTACTCGTGATTTGGCACATTAAATTCGTCAAAAAACAATATATCGCCTTTTTTTAAGTAAGGTGCCATGCTTGTTAATGCAAATAAGGTTGAAGTAAACAAATCAGCATCCAAATGAATAATTTTCTTTTTACCATTATTCAATTTAGCTTTTTCTAAAAAACCAGGAACAGATTGCTGGAAAAGACCTTTTACAAATTCCCCTCTTTTATCTTCCAGCACAGGCATATTAGCTGCCATATCGCCTTTATTAAATGTACCCCAAGCTTCGGGCAAACCTTCAAAAGTATCAAAACCATAAAACTTTGCATTCTCATTCACACAATTGTCCATCCACCATTTAAATGAATTACCACCGCAAACACCAAATTCTAAATAATCAAATGCCTCATTTTTAAGATTATACTTATCCACCACGTAGGCATACATTTCATAACGCTTAGCAGTATTACGCTTATAAGTAAAAAAGTCATTCATAATGTCTTTCTTATCTTGTTGTGAAATCCACTTTGTCATTCCCAAAATATTAGAAATCGACAAAAAAGGATGTCTAAGCCAGCCTAAAAAGGTATGAGGACGCATTAAAAGCACAAACCCCTTAAGGCGTGCATTCCATATAATAATTGTATTTTTCATTTTAACATAATTTTTTGTCCAAAGCACAAAACCATTTTAATCTGAATGGTTTATTTGAATTGAACTTTTGAACTTAATAATTAAAAACTTAAGCCCAAGCGAGCAAAAGTAACACTTTTTAGCAAAAAACAGGTTTTTATTCGCGATAATTGAGTTTTCATTCCATCATTCAAAATAAAACAAAACTTATGTTAAACAAGCCGCAAACACAATCTTTTTTAATATATTCGTGTCTTAAAAATTAAGCATGTCAGATGTAATTTGGGTATTAATCATTACTTGGATTGTTTATCAATTATACAACTCATTTAAGGGTTCAACTTATGTTTATAATAAAACAGAAAACCATCATTATCACCAAACTAATGAAGGTAAAACAACCATTGATACCAATACCAATCATAAATCAAAATCAAACGATAACTCGGAGTATGTTGATTACGAAGAGATAAAATAATTCTAATAAAAAAACAATCTATATGAAGTTCGATTCTAAAAAAATATTGCCTTATGTAATCGCTATTGCCCTTTTTGCAGCAATTAGTTCTATTTTCTTTTCTCCCATTTTTGACGATAAAGTTATAGCTCAAGGTGACGTTAGAAATTTTAAAGGAATTAGTAAAGAGATAACTGATTATCGTCAAAACCACACCAATGAGCCTCTTTGGACTAACAGTGCTTTTGGAGGGATGCCTGCGTACCAAATTTCAATTTTATATAAATCTAACTTTTTGCAATACATTGATAGCGCATTAAAATTATGGTTACCACATCCAATTGGAATTGTATTTTTATACTTCTTTGGTTTCTTCATTCTTTTAAGATGTCTTAAAGTTAACCCTTGGCTTGCCATTGCTGGTGCCGTTTTGTATGGTTTTTCATCATATTATTTTATTATCCTAGAGGCAGGACATAATACAAAAGCCTTGGCCCTAGCCTACATGGCACCTTTATTAGGCTCTATTTTACTTACCTTAAGAGGTAAAATATGGCTTGGAGGTGGTTTAACAGCCTTATTTACAGGGTTAGAATTATATGCAAATCACTTACAAATTACTTACTATTTGTTTATGCTGGTTGCAATTATTGTTTTTTGCCAAGCTACTTATGTTATTGTAAAACACTTTGTACCAAGCATTGATACTGATGCAAACGAAGACAAAGTAACTATTGGAAGTTTTACGAAAAGCTTAGTTGTATTAGCTTTTGCTGCCATTATTGGTGTGTTGCCTAACATCACCAATTTATGGGCGACTTACGAATATGGAAAATATTCAACACGTGGTAAATCAGATTTAACTATTGCAGCCAATACAAAAGACGATTCAAAAAACAAAACAAGCGGTTTGGATAAAGATTATGCTACACAATGGAGCTATGGAGTGGATGAAACATTTACATTGTTAATTCCAAACTTTAAAGGTGGCGGAAGCGGTGCAATTGGAAGTCCTGCTAACGAAAAAGCATTAGATGATGATAGAATTACACAACGCGATCAAGTTGCAGGAAGTAACGCTTATTTTGGAACCCAACCATTTACATCTGGCCCGGTTTACATTGGTGCTATAGCCATTTTCTTATGCATCGTTGGTTTATTTGTATTAAAAGGCCCGTTGAAATATGGACTTGTTATCGGAACTGTTTTAACCATTGCTTTATCTTGGGGTAAAAACTACATGGGACTTACAAATTTCTTTATGGACCATGTTCCAGGTTATAACAAGTTTAGAGCTGTTTCAATGATTTTAGTTGTTGCAGAATTAACAATTCCTTTATTAGCCATATTAGCTATTGACAAGTTAATCAAATCGAAAGATTCATTAAGCGAAGGTTTTGAATTGTTTATTAAGCGAATTAAATTCAAATTCACCTTAATGCAAGTGCTAATTATTTCATTTGCTTTAACAGGAGGATTTGCAGCATTGGCTTACGTTGCACCAACAATGGTAAATACATTTGCAGCTGATCAATATAGAAGTGATGGAAAAGGTGGAGCTGTTTTAGTTACAGAAGCTAACGAAGAAATTCAACAAACATTAAATCAGAAAAAGCAATACGAAGAAATAGTGCAATCTGGAAAAATAGCTGCATACCCAAAAGAGCAACAAGAGCAAATTATGGGTTTAGTGGAATACCCAGAGGCGCAATTAAAATCGGTAATCAATCAGAAATATGAGCAAATTAAAATTGCTCGTCAAAATATTTTTAAAGCTGATGCTGGAAGAACTTTTATTTTCATCTTGCTAGCCTTAGTCATTTTAGTGCTTTATGCAAAATCAATGATTAATGAAATTTTATTAGCAAGCATTTTAGGCGTATTCTTTATTGCAGATATGTGGCCAATAGCTACCCGTTATATTAATGATGAGAGTTATGTACAAAAAGCTGCAGATGAAATACCTTACGACATGACTGATGGGGATTCAAAAATACTTGCTGACACTGATTTAGACTATCGTGTTTTCAAATTAGGTAATCCGTTTAACGATGCTAGCTGTAGCTACTTCCATAAATCAATTGGAGGTTATCATGGTGCTAAACTAAAACGTTATGCCGAGGTAATTGATTTTTATTTAGATAGAGAGCATCAATTGTTAAGTTCAAATCTAAATCCTGCTTTGCCTGATAGCATGAAAGAGTTTATTTTTAAAAACACACCTGTGGTAAATATGTTAAACACAAAATACATTTTACAAAATGGCAACGCAATTAAAAATCCTTTAGCTTATGGAAATGCTTGGTTTGTGAAAGACGTGAATTTTGTAGCTAATGCGGATGCAGAAATTACAACCTTAGGGAAAGTAAATCCAAGATATACAGCTGTTGTAAACCAATCTTATAAAGAGAAAATTGGTAGCTTCACAAATAATGACGCCAACGCAACGATTAAATTAACTTCGTATGAACCGAACTATTTAATTTATCAAACAAAATCAAACGAAGATAAACTAGCTGTATTTTCTGAAATATATTATCCAAAAGGTTGGAACGCTTATATAGATGGTCAACTAACCGACTATGTAAACGCAGATTATATTTTAAGAGCAATGAAAATACCTAAAGGTGACCATAAAATTGAATTTAAATTTGAGCCTAGTGTATACAATACTGGAGAAACGATTTCATTGATTGGTTCAATTTTGTTGATTATTGCATTAGGTGGTGGTATTTATGTTGGATTAAAAAAATCGAAAGAATCAGAAATAACAGCATAATTATGAGCGAGCAAAAAAAAGTATTTATAATTGCTGAAGCGGGTGTTAATCATAATGGCGATATTAATATTGCATACCAATTAATTGATAAAGCCAAAGAAATTGGTGTGGATTGCGTTAAATTCCAAACGTTTAAGGCCGAACAAATAGTTACTGCAACATCGCCAAAAGCTAATTATCAAATGGAGGTTACTGATAAAACAGAATCTCAATTTGACATGTTAAAAAAACTTGAACTTCAAAAAGAAGATTTCAGAAAACTAAAAGATTATTGTCAAAAAGTAGGGATACAATTTTTATCCACACCATATAACCCCGAGGACGCAGATTTATTGAATGATTTAGGGGTTGAAGCTTTTAAAATTGCTTCTGGTCAATTAGTTGAAATACCCTTTTTACAATATGTTGCCAAGTTTAAAAAACAGATGATTATTTCAACAGGAATGGCAACTATGAGTGAAGTTTTTGATGCTGTTACTGCAATACGCGCTGTTGGAAACAACGATATTATTGTTTTACAATGCAACACTGATTACCCAAGTAGAATTGAAGATACAAATATATTAGCCATGAACGTTATGGCTGATGCACTTGATGTGGAAGTTGGTTATAGCGACCATGTTCCAAATAATTATGCTTGCTTTGCAGCTGTAGCTCTTGGCGCAACGGTTATTGAAAAACATTTTACTTTAGATAAAAACATGCCTGGCCCTGATCATTCTTGTTCACTTGAACCGCATGAATTTTCTGAATTAATTGATGGAGTTAGAAATATTGAAAAATGTTTAGGTACAGGAGTTAAAACGCCTAGTGAGAGAGAAATAAAAAACACTTACGGTATGCGACGTAGTTTAGTTGCCCGTGAAGATTTAAAAGCAGGAACAGTTATTACAAAAGAACATCTAGGTTATAAACGCCCTGCTAATGGTCTTTCGCCAAACATGGAAAATGCTATAATTGGAAAAACATTACGCTCCGACTTAAAGAAAGACGAAGCCTTTACCCTATCCTCAATTAATTTTTAAAATGCAAATAGCAATAAGTTCATTAGCTTTTATTGGTAAATCACCCGAAAAAATCGTTGAAATAGCCAAAAAACATAACTATTGCATTGAATTTAGTTCAGGGATGCCACATCGTGATGATATGGAGACATTTTTTTTAAATGCTCCTATTAAGCGTTATGCGCATAATTATTTTCCTGCCCCAAAAATTCCATTTGTTCTAAATTTAGCCAGTTCCAATAAAGATATTAGAACAACCTCTATAAATCACTGCATCAGAGGAATTCAACTTTCCGAAAAAATTGGTGTTGAGTTTTTTAGTGCGCACGCGGGGTTTTGTGTTGACCCCAAACCCGATGAGTTAGGTCGTGAATTAGGTAAAATTGAACATATAGACAGAAAATTGCATTGGGAAATATTCCTAGAAAGTGTAAATACTGTGTTAGAAAAAACAAAACTTGCAGGCATTGATTTTCTAATTGAAAACAATGTTCTTGCAAAAATGAACGTGTATGCAGATGGCACAAATCCTTTGCTATGTGTAGAAGCGGAAGAAATGAATAAACTGTGTTTAGAAATAAACAACAAGCGATTAAATTTACTTTTCGATACAGCACATTTCAAAGTTTCGGCCAACACATTAAACTTCGACTTAGATAACGAGTTCAAAAAAATAAAAAATATTAAGTGTATACACCATAGCGACAATGAAGGTGTTTACGACAATAACCTAATATTTGATGAGAACTATTGGTTTAAAAAACACATCCACAACTTCAAAACCATTTTACATGTTATAGAAGTAAAAAAAGTTGAACCACCAGCTATCGAAAAGATGTTGGATATATTAGAGAAATAAGTTATTTTAGTAAGTAGAAATCATAGCGTATGAAATACTTAAAATTCATAATTGTGTTTTTCACAATTAATTTCGAAGTTCATGGTCAACTCTATGTTGATACATACGCAGGAACTGGAATTCAAGGATTTGTAAATGGCGACACTAGTGTTGCTCAATTATATTGGCCTTATGGAGTTGCAACAGACAATAATAATAATGTTTACGTAGCTGATGCATTTAATCACTGTATTAGAAAGGTATCACCAAATGGTCAAGTAACTACTGTTGCTGGTAATGGAACTCCTGGTTTTACAAATGGCAATGGAACTTCTGCGACCTTTAATACACCAACAGGTATTTTTGTGGCACCCAATGGTAAAATATATGTTGCAGACAATCTTAATAATGCTATCAGAGTAATAGATCAACTTGGAAATGTAACAACAGTTGCTGGCAGCGGAGCACAAGGTTATTCAGACGGTCCAGCAAATTCAGCTGAATTTTACGAACCAAAAAGTTTAACAGTAGATGCCAATGGTATTGTTTATGTGGCAGATTATGAAAATCATACAGTCCGTAAAATACAAGGCGGCATGGTGAGCACATTAGCAGGAAATGGTGTAGCTGGTTTTGTTAATGGAACTGGGACGGCTGCTAGACTTAACAGACCAAGAGATATTGTTATTGATGTCAACGGCAACTTATTTGTTACCGATTTAATGAATCATTCTATTAGAAAAATAACTCCATCAGGAGTTGTAACTACATTTGTAGGAAACGGAATAGCAGGGAATACAAATGGCAGTGGAACATCTGCACAATTAAGCACCCCAACAGGTATTACTATTGACAATTTGGGAAACTTCTATGTATCAGATGCCGTAACACCCAAAATAAGAAAAATAACTTCGAGTGGTCAAGTTAGCACTTACGCTGGATCAGGTAACTATGGGTATTTCGATGGCCCATCTTCCTCAGCAAAATTAACACTTTTACAAGATGTTGCAATTAATTCACAAGGTGAAATACTGATTGGAGACAGAGATAATAATCGGGTTAGAATTATTAAACAACAAAATACAAATTCAGTTTTAACAATCAACAACACAAATATCATCAGTAATGTAAATTGCTTTGGAGGCAACAATGGTTCAGCTTCAGTAAATATTTCTGGAGGAACTGCTCCGTATTCTTATTTATGGATGCCCAGTGGGCAAAATACAGCCATCGTTAATGGTTTAACAGCTGGCACCTATACAGTAACTATTACTGATGCAAATTCAACTGTAGTAACTACAAATGTCACCATAACTCAAGCGCAACAGTTAAACGCGCAAATTACAGGAGACTCACTTGTTTGTGGAAACGGAATAGCTCATTTAATTGCAAGTGTTACTGGTGGAACGCCTAATTACATTTACAACTGGAATAATAACCAGTACAACACACAAAATATTTCGCCAAATATTAGTCAAGCAACGGCTATTAATCTCATTGTAAGCGATTCTAAAGGCTGCTCGGATACTGTTATAAAAACAATTAATCAAATAAATTCTAGCACGGCGAATTTCAATTTTGAAAGTGTCAATTGTTCGAACACTTATAAATTTGTTAATTTATCAACGAACTCAATTTACAATTTTTGGAATTTCGGTGATGGATACATTAGCAATGTAACCGAACCTAACCATGCTTTTGCTTCAAATGGAACATATAATATAAGTCTAATAACAAATCAAGGTACCCAATGTGCCGATACTTTAATCAAACAAGTACAAATTTTAAATTCAGTATTAAACGAATCAGCTATTCCAAATGTTTTCACTCCCAATAATGATGATATAAATGATATTTACGAATTAAAATTACCCCATTGTGATGTTTATACTCTAAGTATTTATGATAGATGGGGATTATTAATATTCTATACAGACGATGCAGCTCATGTATTTTGGAAAGGAAAAGATACCAGCGGTGATAAAGTTGTTGATGGACTTTATTTTTACGTACTAGAAAACAAATCGGGTTTAAAACTAAAAGGAAACATAACCGTGTTTCAAAAATAACTATGACAACAAAAGAAAATCAAGAGTATCTTGATGCTTATCAAAAAGACAAGGATTTCTTCGAAAAATATTATCAAAAACACTTAGCTAACAAGTCTGAGCAACATAAGCTTATTGAAAAAATCTTAAAAAGTAATTTTCCAGAAAAAAAAGACAAAATAGCAGATTTTGCTTGCGGCTCAGGGACACTTAGCTATCATTTGCAAGAGCTATTTCCTGCTTCTCAGTTTATGGTGAGCGACTTTTCTGAAAGCGCCATAGAGTTAGCGAAAAAAAATCTTGCCCAATTTAACAATGTTACTTTTTCAATTGACTCTGTTTACGATATCAAAAAAGATGACAATTCATTTGATATTGTTTTTATGTGGCAAACTTTATTGGATTTAGATAAACCTGAATTAGCCATATCTGAGCTAACAAGAGTCTGCAAGCCTGGTGGTAAAATTTATATTTGCTCATTATTTAATTTGCATCACGATGTAGATATTTACACCAACTTTCTCGATCACACTCTTCAATCAGGAAAAGAAGGAATTTTTTTACAATACAATACAATTAGCGCATATACTATTAATAAGTGGTTAAGTGGTAAAGTAACTGAACATAAGTTTCATGAATTTTTACCTGAAATTGATTTTCATTACGAAGGACGGGGAATAGGAACATTTACTGAACAAGCTCCAACGCGTAGAATTCAAATTTCGGGTGGCATGTTAATGAATTGGGCAATATTGGAAATAACAAAATAATGCGCATCGCATCCAATAAAATTTCTGATATCATTGCATTCTTTCAAAAAGAACTTCAATTTATTTATGATGAAGGAGAGCTAAATGAAATTATTTTCATGTCATTTGAACATGTTTTAAAATTTTCGAGAATTGACTTTAAATTGAGACGAAATGAAAACGTTAACCAATCCGATTTATTAAAACTTAATTTTATTTGTAAAGATTTAAAAAAGCATAAACCAATTCAACATATAATTGGAAACTGCGATTTTTTTGGTTTAAAATTTAAAGTCAATGAGCATGTCTTAATTCCACGCCCTGAGACAGAAGAATTAGTTGATTTAATAATAAAAGAAAATCAGAATTATCCAGAATTATCCATATTAGACATAGGTACAGGTTCAGGTTGTATCCCAATTACTTTAAAAAAGAAAATTCCCCAGGCTATATTGCGCGCCTATGATGTTTCAATTGATGCATTAACTATAGCAAAAGAAAACTCTATAATCAATTCGACCGAAGTAGACTTTGAAGAAGTAGATATATTAAATAATCAAAACCCAAAAAATGGTTTATTTGATGTT
>CAZRUA010000088.1:0-14504 GCA_964603125.1 uncultured Flavobacteriaceae bacterium
CGCGTTTTTAAATGGAATGGAATTGCGAAATGCCTTTTTTATTCTTAACTTTATAATACAATAGATTTTATGCTTACATCAGAATTAATTTCAAATCAGATACCTGCCCTTAAACACACCGATACAATTGATTTAGCAATGCATTGGATGGAGGAATTTAAAGTAAACCACTTAGCGGTGATTAAAGGCAAGGAATTGCTTGGGCTTGTTAGCGAGCAAGATTTACATGATACTCATGTTGAACCCGAAACTGAAATTGCGGCAAGTAAAGTACATCTTATTCGTCCAATCATCCATTCTAGCCAACATGCATATGATGCGATGAAATTAATGTATGGTATGAATTTATCGGTTTTACCTGTACTAGATGAAAAAGAACAATATTTAGGTTCGGTAACTCAAAAGGTTATTTTAGATAAAATGTCAAGTTTATCGGCGGTAACTGAGCCAGGTGGAATCATAGAGTTAGAAATGCATAAAAACGATTATTCGTTAACGCAAATTGCTAGCATTATCGAAGGAAATGATGCTAAAGTATTGAGTTTCTATATTTCATCTATACCAGATAGCATGAAAATTGAAATTATTATCAAAATAAATGTTGAAGATTTATCTCGAATTATACAAACCTTTAATCGATACAATTACACTGTAAAAGCTTCTTATCACCAACAAGAGTTTGAAGAAGATTTAAAAAGTAAATTCAATGAATTTATGCGCTTTATCAATATATAAAGGCAATGTTACAGTTGCCAACAACAAATTAAAATATAGTTTGTTGTGGCTCATTTTGTTCACAATCATAATTAATTCTTCAGCACAAAAAAATTGTGTAGTTAATTCCATTGAGATTGTTGGAAATAAAAAAACAAAAAATTCAATCATTCTTCGCGAATTAAGTTTTAAAGTTGGCGATGAAATATCGTTAAGTTCAATAGATAAAAACATCACCCTATCTCAACAAAACTTAATTAACACTTCCCTATTTAATTCCGCTATTATACTTGGTAATTTTAATGCTGATTCAACGCAAATAAATTTCACAATAACTCTTCGCGAACGCTGGTATGTATGGCCTTCACCCATTTTTGAAGTTCAAGATAGAAACTTTAACACTTGGTGGCAAACCAAAGATTTTTTCAGAATTAATTATGGCGCTTTTTTAACTTTCGAAAACATGAGAGGCCGAAATGAAAATTTGACATTAAAATACCGAAGAGGATACACCGAACTTATTGGAGCTGCTTATAAGGTACCATACATCAATAAAAAACAAAAAATAGGAATTAATTTTAGTTACTTTTTCTCGAGAAACAATGAAATTGCCTATACTACTTATGGTAACAAACTTAGGTTTTATAGGAGCTTAAATGGGTATGTAAGAAAAGAACACGAGGCAAAAATTGGCTTTACATATCGTGAAAATTTGTACGTGAAACATGCTTTAGATTTACAATACAATTCGAGCAATGTAATAGATACCATAAGGAAATTAAATCGCTTTTATTATGTTAATGATGTATCTACGGTGAATTATTTTAGCATAAAATATTATCTACGCTACGAAAAAAGAGATAATAAGGCTTATCCGCTTAAAGGTATGTATGCCGAACTTAATTTAAGTAAAGAAGGTTTGAGACTATTGCCTACTGAAAAAGTTGACAATATCTCGGTTTCTGCTTCAATTAAAAATTATTACAAACTTTTTAATCGAACCTATTTCTCAAGCAGCTTAAAAGGTCGTTTGCTAAAAAACAACTCTCCAATTTATTATTTCCAAAGAGCTTTAGGATGGAATGATTTTGTTCGCGGTTATGAATATTACGTAATTGATGGTCAAAATTATGGTATAGCGAAAGCAAACCTTAAATTTCAAATTATAAAGCCACATATTCAAAACATACCTATTAAACGACTTGAGAAGTTTAACAAAGTTCCTTACTCACTTTATTTTAATGCCTACATTGATGCTGGTTATGTGAAAGATAATTACTTTGGAGATAATAATCCTTTAAGCAATAGTAAATTAATTGGCACAGGCATTGGACTTGATTTTGTTAGCTTTTACGATTATGTGCTAAGAATTGAGGTTTCGCGCAATTTATTAAGGCAAAAAGGCTTATTTTTGCATTTTGTTGCCCCAATTTAACACAACGCTAATATGACAATTGCAGTATATGCTCGCTCGGTAAAAGATAATCACGCTGATTATATTAAAACGTTAAGCACAAAATTAAATAAAGAGAATATTTCTCTAATCATATACGAAGATTATTACAAGTTCTTAAAAACTGAATTTCAATTCAACTTAGACATAGCTACTTATAAAACTTCTGAATGCATCAAAGGAAAAGTAGATTATATTATTTCATTAGGTGGTGACGGAACAATTCTTGAAACTCTAGATTTAGTTAGAGATTCGGAAATACCTGTCCTTGGGGTTAATACAGGCAGATTAGGTTTTTTAGCTAGTGTATATAAAGAAGATTTTTCATCCGCAATAGATTTATTAATTGCAAAAAAATATAAGCTTGATAAACGTGAATTAATTGAATTAGTTGAACCACAAAATTTATTTGGTCAGCTAAACTTTGCTGTTAATGAACTAACACTTATCAAAAAAGATTCATCATCAATGATAAGTATTGAGGCTCATGTTAATGATACTTACTTAAATACTTATTGGGCCGATGGATTAATTGTAGCGACGCCAACGGGCTCAACAGCTTATTCATTGAGTTGTGGCGGACCAATTTTGGTGCCTGATTGTGGTAACTTTGTTTTAACTCCAATTGCTCCACACAACTTAAATGTACGTCCAATTGTGCTTTCAAACAACAATGTAATAAAACTAAAAGTAGAAGGCCGTAGTCCTGAATTTTTAATTTCATTGGATAGTAGGACTGCACCTATTGTTTCAACATCAGAAATAACTATTAAAAAAGCTGACTTTACTTTTAACTTAATAAATTTAGAAGGTCAACATTTCTTCAATACCTTGAGAAATAAATTAATGTGGGGAATTGATAAAAGAAATTAAAAACTCATTTTACCATTATCAGCAAAGCTATAATACTGGTTATTCCCTATAATTAGATGATCAGCTACATTTATTTCAAATAACTTCCCTGCTTCAATCACCCTTTTTGTTAATTGCAAATCAGCTGCGCTAGGCTGCAAATTGCCCGAAGGATGATTATGTGCCAAAATAATACTTGAACTTAATTTCTCAATTGCAAGCTTAAAAATAAGACGAGTATCAACAACAGTTCCACTAATACCTCCACGACTTAAAAAATCTTTACCAACAACCTTATTAGCTCTATTTAAATGAATTACCCAAAATTCTTCGTAAGGCAAGTCCAATAAATGCTCTGAAATAAATTCATACGCATCCTTGCTCGACATTACCTTTTTATTCTCGTTTTGCGCCTCTGATTTCCTTCTTCTTCCTATTTCTAAAGCAGCTATTATTGAAATTGCTTTTGCCTCCCCAACACCTTTAAACTTCTTTAAATCCTCAATTCCAACTTTAGCTAATTCACCTAAATTATTACCGTAAAAGGCTAATATTCTTTGGCATAATTGAACTGCTGATTCGTTTCTAGAACCGCTCCCAATCAAAATAGCTAATAACTCAGCATCTGAAAGAGCACCCCTACCCTTTTCCATCAATTTTTCCCTTGGCCTATCGTCTTCGGCCCATTGCTTTATCGAAATATAATTTTCACGCTCACTCATATTACGAAATTATACAAAATGCAAATTGTTTGTTTACATTTGGAAAAATATTTTTTGAACACACATCAACATAAAGCATTCGCCATTTTTAGCAACAAAAAATTCTTGTTGTTTATTTTCGTTCGCTTCTTTTTAACCTTAGCCATACAAATGCAAATGGCAACAATAGGTTTTCAGGTTTATTACGAATTTAAAAAAGATGAACTTTTTTTAGGATTAATTGCGTTAAACGAAGCTATACCATACATTAGTTTTTCCTTTATTTCGGGCTATGTGGCAGATTTTTACAACAGAAAAAACATTATTCGTATTTGCATTTTAAGTTTACTTGTAGGAGGTACACTTCTACTGCTGCTTTGTTTACCACAATTTGCATGGGTAAAAAGCTATGGTGTTACTGTACTCTTTTCAATAGTATTTTTATTTGGAATTATCAGAGCCTTTATTGCAGCTGCAATTCCTTCTTTTCTGAGCGAATTAATTGACCGCTCAAATTACACTCAGGCATCAACATGGAATAGCACTGCATGGCATTCGGGAGCAATTTTAGGCCCTGTGCTTGCTGGTATACTTTACGGAATTCACAACGAAAATAATGCTCAACTAACATACACAATCAATTTAATTTTGTTCCTCATTGTGTTTATACTTTTTAGTATGATTCAATACAAACCCAGTGATATCAAACCTCAAAAGGAAAGTATTACAAGTAGTTTAAAAACAGGATTACAATTTGTATTTAAAAACAAAATGTTGCTTAGTGCTTTATCACTTGATCTATTTGCCGTTTTATTTGGCGGTGCCGTAAGCATACTGCCTGCTTTTAGCGAAAAGATTCTTCATGAAGGAGCTTATGTTGCTGGCTGGCTCAGAGCTGCACCAGCAATTGGGGCCGTTTGTATGGCATTAATTATGGCTTTTTACCCACCTCGTAAGCATGCCGGGAAAGCACTGTTAATTGCCGTAATAGCGTTTGGAGTATTTACAATACTATTTGCCTTAAGTACTAATATTATATTGGCTTTTGTTATGCTAGCATTAACTGGGGCATTTGATAATATAAGTGTTGTTGTTCGTCACACAATATTACAATTAATGACACCTAACGAAATGCGAGGCAGAGTTGCTGCTGTAAATAATATTTTTATTGGCTCATCAAACGAAATAGGTGGAGCTGAATCAGGTGTTGCATCAAAACTTATGGGACTTGTTCCTTCTATTATTTTTGGCGGTTGCGCAACAATAGCAGTTGTTATAGGAATTAACTTTTGGAACAAGGATTTAAAAAAACTAGACACCACTAAATTGGAATAAATAAGTGAAACACTTTGATGATATAAAAAATTTACTGGATGAAAAATATCATCAATTCAATAACACTTCCTTTATCGAAACAGATCCGATTTGTATTCCGCATCAATTTACCAAAAAACAAGATATTGAAATAGCGGCATTATTAGTAGCAACAATAGCTTGGGGACAGAGAAAATCGATTATTGCTAATGGAAATAAACTAATGCATTTAATGGATTACACTCCATATGAATTTATTAAGTATGCAAAAGAAAAAGATTTCAATCCATTTAAAAAATTTGTTCATCGCACTTTTAATGGCGAAGATTGTATTTTCTTTCTTAAATCATTACAGAAAATTTATTCCAAAAACGTCAGCTTAGAAGAGGTTTTTGTTGCTCAATCAAATAATGAAAGTTGCAAAGAAAATATTATCAGTTTTAGAAATGAGTTCTTAAAACCAAAACATTTGCCACGTGTTGAGAAACATGTTTCAAATCCTGATAAAAATTCGAGCGCTAAAAGATTGTGTATGTTTTTAAGATGGATGGTTAGAAAGGATAAACATGGAGTTGATTTTGGAATTTGGAACAAAATTGATTCATCAAAACTATGTATGCCTTTGGATGTGCACACTGGAAATGTTAGTAGAAGTCTAGGCTTATTAATAAGAACTCAAAACGATTGGACTTCAGTAGAAGAACTTACTAATAATTTGAAACTCTTTGACGCAAAAGATCCCGTTAAATATGATTTTGCGCTTTTTGGCTTAGGCGCTTTTGAAGGATGGAAATAACAAGTTTGTTTAAAGCACCTTTTTAACGGCTTCAATTGTTGATTTCGAATTCCCAACAAATATTTTATCCCCAACTAATATCACAGGGCGTTTCAAAAACGTATATTCTTCAAGAATATAATTTTTATAATCACTTTCACTTAAATTCTTCTCTTTTAAATTTAAAGCTTTATACTTTAATGCCACTCTGCTAAAAAGCGCTTCGTAGCTCCCTGTTAAAGCCTTCATTTGATCAATTTGGGCTGATGTAATTTTTTCACTTTTAATGTCTTGAAATACAAAATTCTTATTGTGTAAATCCAAATCCTTTATTATACGAGAACATGTGCTACAAGTTGATAAGTAATATATTTTTTTCATAGTTGCCTAAATAGTTAACACAAAAATAGTATTAATTTAGCCATCTCTTTATTTAATTACAATGGAAAACAAAAAATACGGCTTTGGAACAAAAGCCATTCACTCGGGTGCAGATCCTGATCCAAGCACTGGAGCTATTATGACTCCAATTTACCAAACTTCAACATTTGTTCAGGCTTCGCCTGGTTCGCACAAAGGTTATGCTTATGCGCGAGGTAAAAACCCAACACGTGAAGCTTTGCAAAAAAACTTAGCTGCATTAGAAGATGCTAAACATGCTTTGTGTTTTAGCAGCGGTATGGGAGCTATGGATGCCGTAATTAAATTATTAGCCCCTGGCGATGAAGTAATTACAGGTGATGATTTATACGGTGGTAGTTACCGTATGTTTACAAAAGTATTTGCCAACTTTGGAATAAAATTCCATTTCATAAACATGACAGATGCTGAGAACATTAAAAAATATGTAAACAGCAACACTAAATTAATTTGGGCTGAAACACCTACCAACCCAACAATGCAAATTATTGACATTGAGGCTTGTGCTAAAATTGCGAAAGCAAATAATATTTTATTAGCTGTTGACAATACATTTGCATCGCCATACTTACAAAACCCATTAGCTTTAGGTGCTGATATAATTATGCATTCGGTTACTAAATACCTTGGCGGACATAGCGATGTAGTAATGGGAGCTTTAATTTTAAATGATGATAAAATTTACGAAAGATTAGCTTTCATACACAATAGTTGTGGTGCAACTCCAGGACCAATGGATAGCTTTTTAGTGCAACGTGGATTAAAAACTTTACATATTCGTATGGAGCGTCATTGCTATAATGGTCGTAAAGTGGCTGAGTTTTTAAAAACACATCCTGCAATCGAAAAAATTTATTGGCCTGGATTTACTGATCATCCAAATCACGAAATTGCAAAACGTCAAATGAAAGATTTTGGAGGAATGATTAGTATAGTTTTAAAAGGAGCTGACTTAGAAAAAACATTCAAAATAGCTTCTTCATTCCATGTGTTTTCGTTAGCGGAATCATTAGGTGGAGTAGAATCTTTAGTTAACCATCCAGCAACGATGACGCACGCTTCGATACCAAAAGCTGAAAGAGAAAAAGCTGGCGTTGTAGATAATTTACTTCGCTTAAGTGTGGGCATTGAAGATGTAGAAGATCTTATTGAAGATTTAAAAAATGCATTAGCATAATTTTATATAAATCGTACTTAAAAAAAAGCCGCTTTATGCGGCTTTTTTGTTGAATAAATTACTTCCCTATCATAACAAAAGCTCCCCAAAAATACGGATCAGGATACTTTGCCATTAAACTAAGTTGGGCTTTTCGTAATGCTTCACGCTTAGTCATTTTACCATAATTATTTATCCATAAGGTATAAAATTCTGTCATTAATTTTTGTGTAGCATAATCATCTACTACCCACAAACTCATTAAAACATTTTTTGCACCTGCGCTAATAAATGCACTTTGCAAACCATACACACCTTGTCCATCAACAATATCGCCTAGTCCAGTTTCGCATGCTGATAAGGTTACCAATTCAGTATTACTTAAATTTAAAATTGAAGCTTCATAAGCAGTTAAAACACCATCTTCCTTTTTACTTGTAATAGAATCCACATGATAATTACTAGCTCCTGCCAATATTAAACCGCTCCTTAATAAAGCATTATTAGAAGCTATTTCAGCATTAAAGCCATTTATTTTCTCCGTCTTATAATCGCGCTTAGGTAAAAAGAAACCATGTGTCGCAATATGCAAAACAGTTGGCGAGTTACTTGCCTTTACCACCTCTTCGGTAGCCTGCGACTTTAAATACAATTTACTTTTCCAATTTTGATTAATAAATATTTGGTTAATGTCTTCTGTCTCCTTTTTTGTACCAGGCAATTCATCCAAATCGCCAAAAGCACTTCGCGATGCTATTAAATTCTCCGAAACTTTAACTTCTGAATTCTCTTTTGTTTTATATTCAGGGAAACCAAGCAGCAAAGCACTATTATTCTGTAAACTTACCTTTTCGTTTTTATAAAATAATTCGTTCAGACTTGTGATCTGGTTTATTTCATATTGTTCAATTAAATATTTCGCTGTTTTAGGATTAAATAACGTGTACAAATTAAGTTGTTGATAAACGCCATCAGCACTAAAATATATTTTTGTAACACCTTTCAATTCGCTTTCTAAGGCTGAAAAATATCTATTATAACTCTTTGTATCCTTGCGTTTAGAATGAATGTTAAATTTATACTCGTTAACAAACAAAGTATCAAAGTAAGCTGTGCTATCCATAAAAACTAGCTTGGGCTCAGTGTAATTCTTTCCAATTACCAATGCACTATAAACTACTCCATAAAAGTCGGAATTTGACCTAATTATTTCAATTGCAATTTCACCTTGATTTAATTTCTCCTTAACACCTTGAAAATCAATTTTCGTTGCAACCATTTCTTTAAAATCGCTCGAACTAATGGCCAATTTCTTTTCCAAATCAGCCTGCATCTGTTGCTCCGCTTTCAAATCTATGTTGTTTAATTTCAAATCTTCTAAACTAAACTTATACAATTGTTGCAAGTGTTTTTTCTGATTGATATACTCATTATGTAATCTAACTAAAGCGGTATCTTTACTTTCATTTATCTTTTTAGCAAAATTAGCCGCCCCGCTAAGCAATAAGGATTTTTCTGTTAATCTCGCTTCTAAGATAGCCTTGCGCAATTCCTTTGTATCTTCTTTTTTATGATAAAAAACATACAAATTTGAAAAAGCAATAAACATTCTAAACTTATCTGCAAACGTTTCGTAAAAAGCGGCTCTCTCTTCCTCAGTCATTATCTCAAAATTATCCTGAATTAATTTTCTATAATTCCCCATAATCGACATATAACTTAACTTTGCACCTTCCCAATCCGACTTACAGAATTGAGCAAAAGCCTTATTATAAATCATGTCGAGGTAATTAAAATTTTCCTTGCCAAAGTTTTGTTCAAAAATATTAGCAGCCTTGTCATAGCTATCTATTGCTTGCTGATATTGCTTTTCGTTAATTAAAAGCATCGCCAAACTATTTAATGCGTAAGCATACTTATCTGTATTTTTACCTGTAGTTCGCTCCATTAAACGCAAACTTTCATCCAAATACTTTCTTGCCTTTACAAAATCGCCTTTAGTTTGGCTAAGGGAACTAAGTATGGAAATACAATTAGCATATCGTGGATGAGACTCTCCTAAAACCTTTTTATAAATTTCTTGACTTTTCAAAAAAATCTTCTCCGCCTCATCATACATTCCCTTCTCGTAATAAAGTAATCCTAAATTTGTATAAGCATTGGCATAACTCTCATTATCCTCTCCAGTCAACACTTTCCGTATTTGAACTGCCATTGATGCGTATTCTATTCCCTTATCTAGATTCCTTGTTAATCGATACAAATCACTAATATTATTGTAAGGATTTGAAATTTCAACAGTACCACTGGAATTAATACTCTGATATAATTTTATACTTTTAGCAAAAGCTAGTTCAGATTTAGGATAGTTTGATTGTGATTTATATAAGAGTCCTAAATTATTATAAATACTTGCTTGTGCATCAATATGCGTTTTAAGCAATTCCTCAAGCCTAAGAGCTTCAAGATAATAAGGTTCGGCCTCTTTAAACTTACCTGCTTGACGGTAACATTCTGCTGTATTATTATAAATTGTTGCAACGTTTCCTGTATCATTTGAATGATACTGAGTTTGTAAATTTAGAATTTGCATAAATACAGGTATTGCCGCCTCATAATTACCTGTGCCCTGATAAATGCGTGCCTTGTTATTTAAACAATTGATATAATATTTATCGGTTTCGCCTTTTACAGATTTAAAATAAAAAATTAAAGCCTCGTTTAAGGGAGACGCTTGTTCATAATCGCCCTTCTCAATCTTCATGTCAACATATCCTTTATACAATATAGTGTAATCCAAACTAGTGGGACCTAGATGTTTGGCTAGTCCTGGAAGAGCTCCTAAATAATACTTTTCGGCCAACTCATAAGAACCCACTGTTGATAACACATAAGCAGCGTTGTGCAAATAAAAAGCGTAATCAAAACTTGTATCACCACTTAACAGATACATACCATTTACAGCTCGTGAATAACACATGTACGAACTATCAAATTGATTCAAATTATAGTAGTGATTACCATAAGTGTTATTAATATCTGCTAATAAAACAGGTTCTTTTGCAAGTTCCTTTATATACTTACTTGTGATTTGAGTCGCTACTTCATAAGCTGCATCGTATTTTTGAGCTTCTTGATTCTCCTTGTATTTTTGACATAACTCAACATAAGATTGAGCATTGCAAATAAACGTAAAACACAATAAAACAACAATAAAAAAAATTCTTTTCATTTCTTCAGTTTATAAATCAACTAGTAATTCCAAAATACGCTCAATCTTCTTCTTGGCCTCTGTTGGCGTGCAGTTATAATTATTAAATAATATTGAAAAACATAACTCTTCACCTTTTTTATTCTTTACATATCCTGCGTAACCTCTAGCCCTGGTTATATATCCGCTTTTTGCACGCAAATTATTTTCGGCAAAACTACCTTTGCATAAGCTTGCTAAAGAGCCACTTTTTCCAGCAACAGGTAAACTATTATTAAAAACTTTGTAAGCTGTGCTATCCTTAAAAATTTTAGATAAAATTGTAGCTTGTTGCATCGGAGTTATTGCATTACTTCTCGATAAACCACTTCCATCATTCATAAACAAACCTTCTGTATCAACTCCTCTGCCCTTCCAATAATTACTTATTATTTCCGTGCCCGATATCGTATTTCCTCGTCCCGTTTTTTTATAAGCAATTGTTTTTAATAATGTTTCAGCAAAATGATTATTACTTTTCATATTAGTATGTTGTATAATCTTTTCTAAACTTACTGATTTATGAATGTACAAAACCTTTCCTTCGTACTTCTTTGTATCATAATTCACAATAATATCCTTGCTACTTATATTAACACCATTTTTCACTAATGCTTCGCGAAGCTTATAAGCACATAACCATGCAGGGTCTGGCAAAGCGCCTTCTACCTCATACCTAGATTGATTGGCAGGAATTGTTCCGCTTATAGTTCTTTCGTATTGATGTGGAGCACCAAATATAAAAGCATTATCATCCTTACCACCAACAAATACTGTGTTTTTAATTTTCAGATTTGGCACATAAGGCACACATTCAATTATACTTGTGCTGTCTCCAGCACTTGTTCCTGATTTAAAAAATATTTTAAACTTATTATCATTATAAGAAAGTCCAGAAGCACCAGCTCCAAAGTAATTTCCTATATCACCCCAAATCCAATTAGTTGGCAAATTATCATCAAAGCAAGAAACATCAGCAATTATGCGGCCTGTAATTTTCTTTATTCCTTTCTCCTTTAAAACCGCCGACCACTTTTCAACCACATCTAAAGTATCTTCCTTCTTCTTAAAATACTCCGAATTTAGTGTTGGGTCACCACTTCCCTTTATAATCAAATCACCATCAATAATTCCCTTAATCGAGTCGTAATTACCATCCACTATTAATTTAGTTTCGTATTTATATCCAGCGCCTAATATTGATAAAGCTGCACCAGTTGTTACAATTTTCATTGTACTTGCAGGCGTTAAACTTAAGTTTGCATTGTAATCATAAATCAAACTACCTGTTTTGGCGTTTAAAACACATAAACCTAAGGTTGCCGATTTTAAAGCTTTATCGGTTTTATACTCTATAAAAACATCATCTATTTTTTGTTTAGCAGTTTGAGCAAATACAAAAAAGGGAATAAAAAAAAGAGAGATTATTATTTTACAAGCTTTATTCATAAAAGGTTTTAGGGTAATAAAGGTATGGAAATTATGAGACATCGAAAACATGGATTGTGCCAATTTTTATAAAAAGGTCATAAACACTATATTTGCGATAGTAATTATCCTTTCCATTAAATTTGAGAACAAACACGAAAAAATATTTATTAACTCTACTAATATTTTGCATAATAATATTATTATCCGGCTATGCCCTAGCAAGAGCTGGAGGTGGCGGAGGTGGTTCTGGTGGCGGCGGAGGAATGGGCAGCCATAGCCATTCAGGTGGAAGTTCCTACTCTTCTGGTTCGGGCAACTCTAACCTAAGCCCTATAATTTTGATTTTAATAATTGTCTCATTGTCTACTTTAATAACAACTATTATACTATTCCTCAAAGTAAAGAAAAGTCAACAAATAATAAATCAAGCTAAAGCCAAAGACCCTTTCTGGGACCATGATTATATGAAGAAAATTTCTGAAGAGTATTTCCATATCATGCAAAAATGTTGGATGCAAAGAGATTTATCTGAGGTTAAAAATCATATTTCAAAATCTCTTTATGAGAACTATTCCTATCAATTAAATCACATGAAGGAAATAGGTGAAATAAACATAATTGAGAATATATTTATTGAAGATATTAAAATAATCAGTTGTGAGGATTTTCACAATAACGCTAAAGATTCATTTATCGCATATATAAAAGGTACTATTGTAGATTATAAGATATACGACAAATCTCAATATATAAAAAACAATCCTTTAAAATCTGCTGAGAATTTCATTGACACTTATCATTTTATACGAAAAGGTAATTCATGGATTCTTAATTATATTGATAATGATGTCAGTTTGAATGATCTCATTACATCTAAAAATTACAAAGAAGATTAATTGAACCTTTAAAAAACGACAAATGCCTTACCAATCCATCCTAGCTTCTAAAGCTCTAAAAGCAAAACAAAAAACTGCCGAATTAAGTTCTTGGTTAAGTCAAAAGCCTGAACAACTGCACGAATTTATTGCCTTTGCTAAAACTGCTAAAGACCCAATTAAAGCAACTTGCATAGAAACAATTGAGTATGTGAGCAAAACAAATCCACAAATAGTTGATAAAAAATGTTTAGATTTTGTTACATCTTGCCTTACCGAAAAAGCACCTCGTGTAAAATGGGAAAGTGCCAGAGTTATTGGTAATGCTGCTCATATACATCCAAAACATTTAAATGAAGCTATAAAAAATCTTTTAGTAAATACTGAAGATGCAGGCACAGTTGTAAGATGGAGCACGGCTTATGCTTTAAGTGAAATTATTAAAATTAAACCTGAAGTGCACAAAGGTTTAAAACAAGCTTTAGAAAGTGTTTGTGAACGTGAAGAACAAAATAGCATTAAAAAGATTTATTTAGCTGCTTTTAAAAAGTGCTAAAACGCATTAAATGTAAAATAAAAAAGCTCACTCTTTAGGAGTGAGCTTTTAAACTATAATACTCTATTAATTAGTAACGGTAAGCGTCAGATTTAAACGGACCTTCAACCTTTACTCCAATATAATCAGCTTGTTCTTGGTTTAATGTATCTAATTCAACACCAATTTTAGCTAAGTGTAAACGAGCAACTTTCTCATCTAAATGCTTAGGTAACACATAAACTTTTTTCTCATAAGCAGCTGTGTTAGTCCATAATTCTAATTGAGCTAAAGTTTGGTTTGTAAATGAATTACTCATTACAAAGCTTGGGTGACCAGTAGCACAACCTAAGTTTACTAAACGTCCTTCAGCTAAAACTAATATTTTTTTACCATTAATTGTGTATTGGTCAACTTGTGGTTTAATAACATCCTTAGTATTACCATAATGTTTATTTAACCAAGCCATATCAATTTCAGTATCAAAGTGACCAATGTTACAAACAATTGCACCATTTTTCATTGATTCGAAGTGACGACCAACAACGATATCTTTATTACCAGTTGTAGTTACAATAATATCTGCATTTTTAACTGCATTATCCATTTTTTGAACTGCGTAGCCATCCATTGCAGCTTGCAATGCACAAATTGGGTCAATTTCAGTTACAATAACACGCACACCTTGAGATGATAATGATTGAGCTGAACCTTTACCAACATCACCATAACCAGCAACAACAGCAACCTTACCCGCTAACATTACGTCAGTAGCACGACGGATAGCATCCACTAAAGATTCGCGGCAACCGTATTTATTATCGAATTTAGATTTAGTAACTGAATCATTAACGTTGATTGCTGGTAACAATAAAGTTCCTTTAGCCATACGCTCATACAAACGGTGAACACCAGTAGTAGTTTCTTCTGATAAACCGCGGATACCAGCAGCTAACTCAGGGAATTGATCAAACACCATGTTAGTTAAATCTCCACCGTCATCTAAAATCATGTTTAAAGGCTTACGC
>CAZRUA010000089.1:0-14413 GCA_964603125.1 uncultured Flavobacteriaceae bacterium
TAGTTACTGATGGAGATGTACTGCATTTACGTTTTAATGTTTAAAATATAACTCACAAGAATCATATAAAATGGCAGAAGTTAAATATACCGAAGACAATATACGATCGTTAGACTGGAAAGAACACATACGTGCGCGTCCTGGTATGTACATTGGTAAATTAGGAGATGGTTCATCGTTTGACGATGGTATCTACGTTTTACTAAAAGAGGTGATGGATAATTGTATTGATGAATTTGTGATGGGCGGAGGAAAACGTATTGATGTTACGATTAAGGATGGCGTAGTTACAGTTCGAGATTTTGGACGTGGTATTCCTTTAGGAAAAGTAATTGATGTAGTTTCTAAAATGAATACGGGTGGTAAGTACGATAGCGAAGCCTTTAAAAAATCAGTTGGTTTAAATGGTGTGGGTACAAAAGCTGTAAATGCTTTATCAACACACTTCAAAGTTACTGCATTCAGAGATGGGCAATCCAAAACGGCTACTTTTAGCAAAGGTGAATTAAAAACAGACGAAAAACTAAGCAAAACAGCTGAACCAACCGGAACATTTGTTGAGTTTCGTCCGGATGATACCATATTTAAAAAATACCATTTTGTAAACGAATACATTGATAGAATGTTATGGAACTATGCCTACTTAAACAAAGGCTTAACCATTACATTTAACGGTAACGAATACAAATCAGAAAACGGTTTAAAAGATTTATTAGAGAAAAATATTTCGGGTGAAATTATATATCCTATTATACACTTAAATGGATATGATATTGAACTTGCTATGACTCATAGCGATGAGCATTATTCGGAAGAATACTATAGTTACGTTAACGGGCAATACACTACACAAGGAGGAACGCACTTAGCGGCATTTCGTGAAGCGGTTTCAAAAACCATTAAAGATTTCTTTAAAAAAGATTTTGAACCAGCCGATGTACGTAAATCAATTGTAGCGGCAATTGCAGTTAAAGTTCAAGAACCTGTTTTTGAATCGCAAACAAAAACTAAATTAGGTAGTAATGAGGTTGCTCCTGGCGGACAAAGCATGAAAGGTTTTGTTGCTGATTTTATTAAAGAGCAATTAGATAATTACTTACATAAAAACCCTGAAACAGCACAAGCGCTTTTAGCTAAAATATTAGCCAATGAGCGTGAGCGTAAAGATTTAGCTGGTATTCAAAAATTAGCACGTGAGCGTGCAAAAAAATCATCGTTGCACAACAAAAAATTACGCGATTGTCGTGTACATTTAGATGACAACAAAGATGTAAGAAGATTAGATACTACTTTATTTATTTGTGAGGGTGACTCAGCAAGCGGTAGTATTACCAAAACACGCGATGTAAATACACAAGCCGTGTTTAGCTTAAAAGGTAAACCCTTAAACTGTTTTGGATTAGGTAAAAAAGTAGTTTACGAAAACGAAGAGTTTAACTTAATGCAAGCTGCATTAAACATTGAAGACGGACTAGACACATTGCGTTACAACAATGTGGTTATAGCAACCGATGCCGATGTGGATGGTATGCACATTCGTTTATTGTTATTAACTTTCTTCTTGCAATTTTTTCCTGATTTGGTTAAAAACGGACATGTATACATTTTACAAACTCCATTGTTCCGTGTGAGAAACAAAAAAGAAACCGCTTATTGCTATAGCGATGAAGAACGAAAAGCTGCTATTGCTAAACTTGGTCCAAAACCAGAAATTACACGATTTAAGGGATTAGGCGAAATATCTCCAGATGAGTTTAAACACTTTATAGGTAAAGACATTCGCTTAGAACCAGTGTTGTTAGATCAAAAAGCTAGTATCCAAGAATTATTAGGTTACTACATGGGTAAAAACACACAAGAGCGTCAGGAATTTATTATTGGCAACTTACGTGTTGAGAAAGACTTAGAAGAGGAATTAGTGAAAATATAAATTTAACATTCGATTTATTTAAAGCGAGAAAGGTGAAATAAACTTTCTCGCTTTTTTATTTTTTTGCAATTAATGACTGATTAGAAGTCTTACCTCTGGATACTTCTAAGTAATACTTACGGTTTTTCTTGGCATTAGCTATAAATTTCTTTATCCGAAGAGGTTTTTTCAATAATTGCCATCTTGCATCCACAGGATGGTGGTCTAAAATAAAATCATCTGGTTTTGTTAAATAGTAATAATCATTTCGTGGCCTTTCAGATCGTTTACCTTTGTAACTAACAACATTACCTGAAGCCCAAGTAAGATCCATTAAATACCATTTTCCATTTAGCATAACACTATTCCAAGCATGATTTGCATCGCTTTCAATTAAAAGAGTTTTTACAATTATGTTGGGACTAGTGGTTAATCCCCAACCAACAATCTTTTTACAATTTATTTTATTTTCGTTACATAAATACTGAAATAGCATAGCGTAATCATCGCAAATACCCTTTCTCATTCGTAAAGTTCTACAAATTCTGCGGTAGTTATAAGCATCGTTGTCCTCTCCTTTTAATCGCTTTAACTTAAATTCAGTTACATACGACTTCATATCGTAAGCTATATTTTTAGTTATCCAATAATAAATAGCCCTAACCTTTAAAGAATCATTTTTTATATTTTCTGTAAGTCGCCAAGCCAATTCATTAGGCTCGTTTATTCCTCTAGTATTAATTGTTTCTACTAAACTATCAATATTTGAAATATTTATTGAATCCCTTACTTCAGCATAACTAACTAAATTACATGTAACTAACACACATATTAGTTTTACAATATTCGTCCATTGTCTTTGCATACCAATTTGCTTTAATATTATTACTAAACAACTCTGCATAAGAAACACACTTAGGTAACATCATTACCAAAACGGTTAAAAACAATGTTTTTCGTTCATAAAAAAGCATGCATTAATGGCTCAAAATTTGTATTTTGGCTACGATTTAAAACATAATCACATGCGAAAAATTGTATTTATTCTATTTCTTGGCTTATCTGTTGCTCAGCTAAAAGCACAAACAGATACTGTTAAAGTTAAAATTGCCGATGAACAAGAGGCCGAAAAAACCTATAACAATGGTTTGAGTCTACTACAAAACAAAAGCTACAACGAAGCTATTGCTGAATTTACCAAAGCAATAACGCTAAAACCCGAAATGGAAAAAGCTTATTACAACAGAGGTTTGGCTTTGGTTGAAGTAAATAAAAGCAATGAAGCTATTACCGATTTCAGCAAATCAATTGAATTGAACGCTCAAGCGGATTATAGCTACGCCTCCAGAGCCCAAGTATATATTTCGCAAAACAATACCGAAAAAGCTTTGGCCGACTTAAATAAAACCATTGAAATTAACCCTAAAAATGCCGAAGCGCATTACAACCATGGGGTAATTAATTTCCAAAAGAAGGAATACAAAGCAGCGATTGAAGATTACACCAAAGCCATTGAAGCTAAAGCTAATTATGCTTATGCCTTAAACGACCGTGGTAGCGCTAAATTAGAAAGTGGTGATATTGATGGTGCTATTGCTGATTACAAAGCTGCATTAATGGCTAACAATAACCTAGCTTTTACTGATAACAACTTAGGAAGTGCTTACCGCAAAAAGAAAGATTACAAAATGGCCATTATGTATTATGATAAAGCCATTGCTTTAAAAGCTGATTATTATATTGCTTACAATAATCGTGGGGCTGCAAAATTAGACAATTTAGATTTTGATGGAGCATTAGCCGACTTTAACAAAGCCATCGAATTAAAAAAAGATTATGCTTTTGCTTACAACAATCGTTCGTCAGCGCAGTATAAAAAGAAAAACTACCAAGCTTCGATTAGCGATTGTAACCAAGCCATTAGCTTGAATGCAAACTATGGCGAGGCTTACTTAAATCGTGGGATTGCAAAGGAAATGCAAAAAGATTTTAAAGGTGCTTGCGAAGATTTTACAAAAGCAGCCTCCTTAGGTGTTGAAGTTTCTAAACAATACAAATCAGTTGTTTGCGAATAACATAAAACAGAAAAGACTAACATGAAAAAACTAGCACTATATATTTTACTTTTGAGTTCGATAACTGTTTCGGCTCAAGTAAACACAGAGTTTGAAAAGGATAATTTCCCTAACCAAAAAGATCAATTTAAAGAAGCTCGACGCAACTACCAAGATGGTAAAGAACTTTTTTTAACGGGCTACAAAATGTACTTAGCTGAGTTGGAATACTTTATTTCCACTCATAATTACATGCCTGTAAGCCGAAATGATTACCACCACAATGGTGAAAACGAGATGAAAGAAGCTTTGAAATTTTTAGAGCCTGCCAATAAATTTAATCCAAATAATGCTGATTTAAATTGGATGATTGGTTTTTCTAAGTTTCATACCAACCACGAAAGTGATGAGTGCATCCAGTATTTTGAAAAAGCATACAAATTAAACCCAAAGGTTTTTCCTGAAATTACTTATTTTACAGGATGGGCGTATCACTTGCATGCCAAATGGGACAATGCAATTAAATATTACAACCTATACTCAGATGCCGTGAAAGCATTACCAAAAGCTGCACCTTTGTATGTATTAGACGATGTAAACAAAAAAATTGGTGAGTGCAATATTGGTAAAACCCTTATGGCAAAACCACAACGTGTGTTTATTGACAACTTAGGTAACGCTGTAAACTCAAGCTATCCCGATTATGGAGCTGTAATAGCAGCTGACGAATCGATGGTAGTATTTACATCTCGCCGCAATACTTCAACTGGCGGACAAATTGATCAAGAGTCAGGTGGATATTACGAGGATTTGTATGTAAGCTACAAAAAAAATGGTACTTGGTCACCAGCTCAAAATATGGGAGAGCCATTAAATTCAGAAGGGCATGATGCTACTGCAGGTTTATCCAATGATGGTACTACATTATATACTTATGAAAATAAAAAGAGCGATGGAGGCGATATTTATCAAAGTACTTTAAAAGGCTCAGTTTGGCAAAAACCCGAACACATGAACAAAAACATTAATACAAAGTTCCACGAATCAACAATTTCTGAGTCATATGATGGAAAGTTAATTTATTTCATAAGTGACAAAGAAGGTGGAATTGGAGATAGAGATGTTTATTATTGTACGAAAGACCCCAAAGGAAATTGGGCTACACCCACAAATGTAGGAACAACCATTAACACCAAATTTGCTGAAGAAGGAATTTTTATGCACCCTGATGGTGTTACTATGTACTTTAGTAGTAAAGGACACGGAACCATGGGTGGTTACGATATTTTTAAATCAGTATTAAAAGATGGAAAATGGAGCGAGCCAATTAACTTAGGTTGGCCAGTAAACAGCCCTGACGATGACGTGTTTTTTGTATTATCAGGAAGCGGACGTAGAGGTTATTATTCATCAGCTAAAGAAGGTGGCTATGGCGAAAAAGATTTGTATGTAATTACTTTCTTAGGTGATGAAAAACCATTTATCTTAAGCAATGAAGATAACTTAATTGCAAGTATTGCTGCTCCAATTAAAACCATACAGGCTGCTCCAGCATTAGAAATTAAAGCGCAATCACTTACAATCCTAAAAGGAACAATTACCGATGCTATGACGCAAAAACCACTTGAAGCAAGCATTGAGTTAATTGATAATACCAAAAACGAAGTAATAGCAACCTTTAAATCAAATAGCTCAACAGGTAAATACTTAGTGACTTTACCAGCAGGTAAAAACTATGGTATTGCGGTAAAGGCAGATAATTATCTTTTCCACTCCGAAAACTTTGACATACCTATGGCAAGCGGATATCAAGAAGTAGTAAAAGATGTTCAATTAAAAAATGTTGCTGTGGGAAGCAAAATTATTTTGAAAAACATTTTCTTCGACTTTGATAAAGCAACTTTACGCCCAGAATCAACCAACGAGTTGGAACGTTTAATTAAATTCTTGAACGATGTACCTAGCTTAAAAATTGAAATTGCCGGACATACCGATAGCAAGGGTTCGGATGATTACAACTTAAAGCTGTCACAATCGCGTTCGGAAACCGTTGTAAAATATTTAATTGACCACGGTATTTCCAAAGATCGTTTAACACCAAAAGGTTATGGCGAAACCAAACCAATTGATACCAACGAAACCGACGAAGGCCGCCAAATGAATAGAAGAACGGAATTTGAGATTTTGAGTAAATAAGATTAAACAAACACAATTTTAAAAGTGCTACCCAAAAGGTGGCACTTTTTGTTTACCATAAACCCAAAATATAACAGCAATTTAATTTGTTTATTTAACAAAGCGTTGTATATTTGATTACAATTATAAGGCATATAATGTTAGGAAAAGTTTTCCACCTAGTAAAAAGACAACATTTAGATATGACTACACAACAAATAATTAATGTAATCGGTTTGACATTTGACATAATAGGTGTTCTAATGTTATTTAAATATGGACTACCTTCCGACCTAAATAAGCATGGTACAATATTTAAAGTGGCCGAAGGTTTTGACCAAGGGGAAGTTGATCAATGGAAACGATATGACAGACTTTCTAAAATTGCACTAACTTTTATAATAATTGGATTTCTAATGCAAGTACTTTCAACAGTATGGGTGAATATTACGGCAACACCTTAATTGCCAATAATTTCAGACCTTGATGGTTCGCCGTGGCGGACAACAAAGGCGTAAATTTTATATTTTTAAGTTTGATTAAGAACACCAATAATATCTACCTCATCTTAATTCAGGATTCTAGGAAAAAACTTAAAAATGAAAAAAAAGATATATCGTTATTTAATAATGGCTTTGCTCATTTTCACAACTATCCTAAACACTGGATGCAATTACATTTCTAATGTTGAATATTTTGAAATAATTAAAAACAAAACATTTGTATTAGATTCAGTTGCAGCTTACGACAATAATAACAGATTATACAAGTACGATAAGGAAACTCCATTTTTTGTTAATAAGGAAGAAATGCATTTTTTATCAACTGACTCTATTGAAACTTTTTATGTACTAGATAGTTCTTGTATTGTAAAAAACAAGAACTATTCAAAACATGATAAATATCAATATTATTTTAAAGGAGATAGTCTTTATCAAACAAACAACATAAAGTTAAAACGTGGACAGTACTTAAGACTTAACAATGATAGTTCAAAGTTGGAAATTAGAAGCTATGATGAACTAAATAGCATTTGGAATTATAGATATTATAGCTTAACAAGTCAAAAAAAATAGTTTAATAACCAGTTATTGCGGATTTATAATCCATGAAACATAATACCCCGTTAGTGCGGTTTGCCTTAGCAAATCTGATCCCTGAAACACAAAATTCACCCACGCATTTTACTCAAAACCTTTCGATTGCTTGCTTCTTGAAGCTTTAAAGTTTATTTGTCGGCTCGCAGAAAATACTGCACCTATATTGTAACCTGGATGAGAAGTTTCAGGTAATTGTTTTCGTACTGGAAGAAGTGAGTGGCTCAGCCGCATTCCTATAGCCCATTTTTCGTTAAATACATAACCCGTACCTACATTGAAAGTAAAGTCTTTTTTACTAAAGGGATAATTCTCTGATAAATAAGGAAGCACCCCTCCTGCCATCGTTTCTCCAGCCTTTATATATGTTGCTAGTCCAGGACCAAATTCGAAGTAAACATTTTTCTTGTGATATTGAAAGAGGAGCGGGAATTCAAAATAAGTTATACCTAACCAGTAATCGCCATAATTGGGATGACTGGTAAAAGATCCACCTGCTCCTTTTTGAATGTAAGTTAGTTCGGGTTGTACAGTCCAAGTTTTACTCAGTTTTATCTGCAACCACATTCCTCCCATTAAGCCAATTCTTGGGTGAGTTTTTACGAGGCCGTTTGTAATCATGTACACTCCTGTACCTAGTTTAAGCCCAAATTTAGCTTGCGTTTTAAATTTACCTTGGGAACAAAGATTGAGACAAAGAAGTAACAATAAAAAACTAAGGGAAAGCTTCTTCATTAATATTGAACGAAATTGTTATTTGAAAATTGTGGTGACATAACTATTGTATTTTATACTAGTATGATACAGATACCTATTAAAAGAAAAAAGTGTTATTCTTATTTTTACAAAGCCATTTATTTTTATACAAGGTAAGCAAATTAGGCATAACAAAAGAGAATTTAAACTTTAGTCAATTGTTATTATTACCAGCAATTATTGCCTCAAATGTTAACATCATTGCAAAAACTTCAAACTATTTAGTAAACTATTTCCATAGCTTTGCGCATAAATTTAAAAAATACTTATGAAAAAAAAATTACTACTATTAATGGTTGCGGTTATGGCAACTGTATTCGGTTATTCTCAAGCTGAGATAACTGTAGTTGCACCAAGTTCTAACGGAGCAACATCTGGGCTTCGCGCGCCAAATGGCACTGCTGCTCACACTACTTTTAGAGGTGTTATTATTATTCCTGCTTCCGAACTAACAGCAATTCCTGCTTCAACTATCATTACTAAGTTGAGTCTATTATTATCAGGTGTTGCATCAGGTCCTGCGGGTGGAACAATCCAATTATATCTTGAAAATACCGCTGATGTAACCAATCTTAAATCAACGGATTGGGCAACATTAACTTCTACAATGACAAGTGTTTACACTGGACCTTATGCTCTTCCCACAGTTGTTGGTCCAACGGCAGACTTAACACTGACAAGCTCATTCACCTATACAGGAGGTTCTTTATACGTGGCTTATGATTATTTAGGCTCAACATTCGCAGCAACAGGTTGCATTTACTCTTCAAACAATACACTGGCAGGCGGCTGGAAAGGTTTAGCAAGTGGAACAACAACACCTCCAGTTACCTTGACTGGAACATCTGCATTTAGACCTTGTTTCCGATTTACATTCGCCAACCCTTTTACTAACGAATTAAATGTTACAGGATTGGCTGGGGAGAAAGGTATTTTTAATAATACCATTAAAACAACTCAAACGGTAACTTCTTTTATTGCGAATACATCGCAAGGAACCTTAATGAATATACCAGTAACACTTGCTGTAACTGGTGCAAATCCATATACAGTAACACAAACGGTTGACTCTATTCAAGCAGGCGCAACATCAACTGTGTTGTTTAACAATGTGCCTACTGTCACTTTAGGAGCTCAAACATTAACCGTTTCAATTCCAGCAGATCAAAATAACACCAATAACTCACGAACTTTTACACAAAAAGTACAATGTGATACTATAGGCTATGCGCAAAATTCAGTGCAATCTGGGGCGGTTGGTTTCGGCACAGGAGCTGGCTTAATTGCTGTGCGTCATGCTATTCCAAATACCATTGATACCTACGTGAAGAGTGTTTCAAATTACTTCCCTGTTACGGCAAATGTAGCTGGAAATACAATGAAAGGAATTTTACTTGATGGAAATGGTGTTATTTTAGATTCAACGAATGTTATTTCAATTACAGCTGGAATGCTTGGAACAAAACAAGATTTTGCCTTTTTAAATGGCGCTATCGATGTTTCAGGTAGTGTAATTTATGTTGGATTTAGACAAGATGCTAATACAACAACCGGATATTTCCCTTTTGCAAATCAAAATAATTCTTATGTTGACCCAAATGCAGCAGCAACCTTTAATTTGTTTGGAGGAGGAACCGCACCACTTGGATCAACTTTAGGATATATGATGATTGAAGCTGTGCTTACCTATGGAGGATTTGATGTAACTAACTCATCTAACGCTGGGCTAGTTTGCCCTAACTCAACATTGAATATTACACCTACAACAGGATACACAAACTATGATTTTTTTGTAAACGGATCAAGTGTACAAAACGGAGCTACTTCGAGCTACTCAACAGCTCCATTAACAACTGGTTTAACGTTTAATGTAAACATAACAAATGGAGCATGTATACTAAACAGTAATATACAAACAATCACTGTTCCACCTGCTATTTTAAACAATATTTCAGCTACAATTTGTTCTAATCAAACCTACACATTTGGTTCGCAAACACTAAGTTCAGCAGGAACTTATTCAGACACCTTGGTATCTGCTTTAGGTTGCGATAGCGTTGTTGTTCTTACCTTATCTACACTTCAAACTACTTCTAGCAGCATAAATGCAGCAATCTGCCAAGGCGGTAGCTATACACTTGGAACTCAAGTTTTATCAACTTCAGGAACATATACCGAAGTTATTCCTAATGCTGCTGGTTGCGACAGTACAATTACACTTACCTTAGTAGTTAATACTCCAACAGCATCAACTATCACCTTAACAGTATGTGATAACACTTACCAATTTGGAACACAAACTTTAACTGCAAGTGGTACATATACCAATACTATTACTAATGCTGCAGGATGTGATAGTATAATTACACTTAATTTAACTTTAAACCCACCTGCAACTGCTACAGCAACAACTTCTGGAACTACAATTAACTCTACAGCTTCACCATCTGTAAATAGTTACCAATGGATTGATTGTGCAACAGGTAGTCCAATTGCAGGTGAAACTTCAGCGAGCTTTAGTCCAACAACAAATGGTTCTTATGCGGTTGTTGTAGGAAATGCTGCAGGTTGTACAGATACATCTAATTGCGCTACAGTAAGTACAATTGGATTGAATGAAGTGTCAATTAATACTTCTCTTCAAGTTTATCCAAATCCTGCTGTGAATATGATTCATGTTGTTTCAACTAGCTCTGAAATCATTAGCTATGCGGTGATTGATATAACAGGGCGAGTTGTACTAACAAAATCATTAGACAATAAAGCAACTGAATTAAATGTTTCGTTGGACTCAATTAACCAAGGAACATATATGTTAGAAGTTCACACTTCTGAAGGAAAAGCATACAAATCATTCGTTAAAAATTAATACTACTTTTTAACTAAAGGACAACTAAGAGGCTCTAAGAAATTAGAGCCTTTTTGTTTTAATAAACTTGCTGAGTCCATTATCAATACCTAACTTAATACCTTAGTAAAATTAAACTAGCTACTGCATAAAATAGTAGTGCGGATTTAAATATTATTTAAAAGTATGCGACTATTAAACACGCTATTGCAGCTAGCCACGGTATATAAAGAAGACAAACACAAAATAGCTACCAGCTGGTTTATTAGTGTCCTTATTTTATTTATACCGTTTGTGTTGTATATTTGATGTAATACAAAAACACAAACAAATACAAAACAGGCAAAGAAAGTTGAAAGTGGAGAGTTTTTGAAGTTTATGACGACTCCAATTGATACAATAAAAGATTACCAAGAAGGAGCCAAGAGGGCTGTTAAAATTTAGCAAAAAGCAGAACGCAAATGTTGACAAATGCTTTATCTTTGTTATAAGTCAAAATAAATACAATGGGTAAATCTCGGTAAGCAACTAAACTGTTGGTTGCCCAAAAACAATAACAAGTTAATATGATTAAAGTACATCTATTTCTTTTTGTTATTCTACCGTCCTTTTTATTCGGACAAAACAACCATTCCGACACATTAAAAAACGATTTAGCTAAAATTCAAACGTATTTTAACTCCATTAATTCCATCCTTCCCAGGGGGATAATACTTTTCGACTCTACTTACAATAATTTATATATATCATTATATACCAAAAAATTTGACGACTCTATAAAACAAATTGTATTTTATGAAACATATACCGAAATTGTAACACAACCCATAGATACTCTTAGTTTAAAAAAATACTGCAAGGAATCTAATATAAATTACAATCACTTTTTTGAACTAATTAAGCTAACAAAAAAGTATCGCTTTAAGCAAATTAGTTTTGCTGGACCCGGCGACCTTTTAGCCTGTAGTATTTTTATTGTTATAAATTCAAGTACGGGATACATTTTGTACAATAGGTCACATTATTGCCGTAAAAAGAACTGTTATTGGCGCACCGAAGACGAGACTCTAAAAAAGATATTCAAAAACGTGTACTACATTACTTGGAAACCAAAATACTAGCCGAAACGGCAATATGAAACACCTTTTCGCCCTTGTTGTCCGCCGCAGCGGATTTCACCAACAAGGCTTTTGTATACTTTCTTCAAATTACTAAATTTGTTACTAAACTAATCTCTGTTGGTGACATCACCAACAGAGGCGTAAAGTGATTAGAAATCACTCATTCCTGCCCTTGTTGACCCACCACCGCGAATTTTAACAAAAAGAATTTTATGCTGTTCTTTAAATTAGAAAATTTGTTACTATGAATGAGCACTCTTGGTAAAAATATCAACCGAGCATAAAAGATTGTATCTTTAAAAAAATATTACGTTAGATAAAATAAAACTGAAACGAATAAGCTACATACTTGCCATAATAAGCTTAAGCATTTTGTTGCTAAGTTATTCGCGCGGGAGTAAAACAACACAACTATTTTCTATCCCTACACAAACTATCGATTTAAATCAATTCATTGCTTATAAAACCAAATCCGGCAAACAAACTATAAAAGCTTTTGAAATCAGTAAACAGGTTACTTACAAAGAATATAAACAATACTTAAGTGCCGTAAAAAAAGATTCATCGGCAAAATTTTATGCAACGCAACTCCCCGACTCTTCCATTGGCACAGCTGAAGTGTTTAAAAAATATATTAGCAGTTCTGATTACGATAATTATCCTGTTATGGGTATTTCTTGGGACAATGCCATGAACTATTGCAAATGGAAAACGATTAAAGAAAATAAAGATAGTATTAAAGTAATATACCGTTTACCTAACTGTTCCGAGTGGTTAGCTGCTTATTCCTACTTATCAGAAAATAAAATCAAAAATGATTTAAATGGCAATTACTCCGACTGGCTCATCAACTCACACGACGAATCGATTCTTGAATTTTCTCCATCACAACTCGACGAAAAACAACCTCTCTTTGCTTATGATTGGTTATACTTTCATAGCAAAAAAGACCCCATTGCCATGAAGCGAAAGCTAGTTATAGGAAATTCCTATCTCTATCAACAAGAAAAAATCTTATTGTATTCGTTCAGTTTTTACGCCTTTGAAGGCTATAAGCAAATTGGTTTTAGATTTATAAAAGAAAAAGTTTCGCAATCACCCATCAACAACAAACAAAAAAACAGTATTGCCCAATCATTAATTGAGCATTGGAATCTATCTAATAAATGAAACAAGTTTTATACATACTACTTCCATTTATTTTTCTTTCGTTTAGTAACGAAGGTAAGCTGAAACATACTTTTGAATCGAAATACATTAAATGTACTTACGAAACAAATGACGGAAGGTTAGATGGAAATTATGTCTCTTATTACACAAATGGGCAAAAGAAAGCCGAAGGTAAATTTGAAAACAATTATAGAATTGGCAAATGGACTGTTTGGGATTCGACTGGAAGAGTAAGAATGCAAAGAGAATATACTGACCCCTTTGCTTTTAAACGATTAATACCCGAAGTACCGAAAGACAAGGTAATTGAACTATTAAACGTTACGCCTTATACTATACAATACAATAAGGATAATTATATTGAACTTTTTAAACTAAAAGAGCGATCAGTAGTTTGGACCAAACGCATTTGGAGAAGTGCGACTGCTGAGAACAATAAGCTATTGTTCGACAACAATAAATTATTTTCAATTCTTAACAAGAATATCTTAAACAAAAACATCACGGCTTACCAAACAACTGACGATGAGTTTAGAAAGGAATTGCAGGTAACGAGTTTAGATACTGCTTCATTAAAACTAATTGCATTCAAAATAAAAGAAGACTTTGTTTTTGATGCTGAAAGACTTGTTTCGGAATGGAGAATTATTGGAATATGTCCGGTAGCGATTCAAAAACAAGATACACTTGACTTGTATTGGGTTTATTTCCCTGAAACAAGAAAGTATTTGGCTCAAGAAAAAATTCAATCCAATGAGCTTCCTACAAAAATTAAAACCATTGATGATTTATTTTTTTACCGCTACTTTAGCGCACCAATCTATAAGGAAGAAAATGTTTACGAAAGATCAATTTCCGACTACATGTGGGGCAAAGAAATAGAAAAAGAAGCCGAAAGAATAGAACTAAATACTATTGAATACGAACATGATATTTGGATTAGCTTTACGAAATAAGTTTTTCTTATTTTTCCAATCTTGTTGGTCTGTCGTGGTGAAACTGCCAAAGCCGTTCGCTTTCAAAAACTTAATATTCTAACGCATTCGCCACAGCGAATTACATTCATGAAATTTTGTTTTATCAATTCAACAAATTCGCGATAAATTCTGGGTAATGTTTCTGTGCAAAAATCTATTTAATAAAGGAAACCTTTCAATGGAACATTGTTTGCCAGCCTTGTTACTCCGCCGCGGCGGAGTGATGCAGCCCTGAGGTGAATATTTATCTATTCTTTTGGCTTGACCCAAAAGAAACAAAAGGTCAAGTCTTACGAAAAACAGTTT
>CAZRUA010000090.1:0-14397 GCA_964603125.1 uncultured Flavobacteriaceae bacterium
CTCCCGAGGATATCATCAGGGCGCGTAATGTTGTGAAGGATGTGTACGTGGATGAAAAAATTGAGCGTTATATAGTGGATATAGTTTTTGCAACTCGTTTTCCAAATGAGTATCGATTAAATAAATTAAGTCCATTAATTAGTTTTGGTGGTTCTCCACGTGCAAGTATTAGTTTAGCTTTAGCTGCTAAAGCATACGCTTTTATTAAACGTCGTGGATATGTTATTCCTGAAGATGTTCGTGCAATTTGTCCGGATGTTTTACGCCACCGTATTGGATTAACTTACGAAGCAGAGGCTGAAAACGTTACTTCTGAAAATATTATTAATGAGATTCTAAATACTGTTGAGGTTCCTTAGTATTTTAGAAGTTAGTAGAGTTTATAAATCATAATTTCTCGCTTCTGAAATCAAAAATCTTAATCACATTAAATGGATACCACAGAACTTTTAAAAAAAGTACGTAAAATAGAAATTAAAACACGCGGGCTTACCAAGCAAATTTTTTCGGGTGAGTATCATAGTGCTTTTAAGGGACGAGGTATGGCGTTTAGTGAAGTAAGAGAATACAGCCCTGGTGACGACGTTAGGTTTATTGACTGGAATGTCACGGCAAGATTCAATACTCCATTTGTTAAGGTTTTTGAAGAGGAACGTGAACTCAATGTAATGCTAATGGTTGATGTTAGTGCCTCGGCTAATTTTGGAACATTAAAACAAACCAAACATGATTTAATAACGGAATTGTGCGCTGTTTTGGCTTTTTCTGCTTCAAACAATAATGATAAAATTGGTGTTATATTTTTTAGCGATAAGATTGAAAAATTTATTCCTCCTAAAAAAGGTAAATCACATATACTCCGTATTATCCGCGAGTTGGTGAATTTTGAACCAACTAGTAAGTCAACTAATATATCACTTGCATTAAAATATCTTACTAATATTATTAAAAAGAAAAGTATTTGTTTTATCATTTCTGATTTTATTGATAATAAAAGTTTTGAAGACGCTTTAAAAATATCTAATCGTAAACATGATATGGTGGCTTTACGAATTATTGATAAAGGAGAATATATTCTCCCTAACATGGGCTTAGTGAAGTTGAAGGATAATGAAACTGGTGAGATTCGTTGGGTGGATACTTCTAGCAAAAGCTTTCAAAAAGAACTAAAGGTTATTAATATGAAGGCGGAGAAACAAATAAAAGATTTATTTAATCGCGCAGGCATTGATTTTGCAAATATTCAAACGGATGAAACTTATATAACACCATTAATTAATTTATTCAAGAAACGATAGTGTTACAACAAAATAAAATAAAGATTATGAATTTTTATGCAGGCAACTGCTTGAGGATTTGCGTCGTGCTAATTTTGTTTTTCGTTTCTGGTGTTTCATTTGCTCAGGTAAATAACAAAGCTTTGGCTTTAGTTGAAATTGATACAACTCGAATTAGAATAGGGGAGCAGGCGCATTTAAAGCTTATTTTATTGAATAATACTGCTAAACCTATGAAAGTAGATTGGCCAGTTATTTCTGATACAATAGCGCCGTTTGTTGAAAAGGTAAGTAGCACGCCAATTAATAAAGAAATTTTAGATAAGGCGGATACTAATCGTTATCAGCTAACTCAAGAAATTACTTTAACAAGTTTTGATTCTGGTGAATGGCTTATCCCTCAGTTTTCATTTATAATAAACGGCGATTCATTAAATCCAGTTAGCACAGAAATCATAACGCTTCATGTTACTTCTGTTCCAGTTGATACATTGGAGAAAACGCTGATGGATATTGTTCCTCCTTTCGAAGAGCATTTGGATTGGAAGATTTATCTACCCTATATTTATTGGGCAGTTGGCATATTGGCAGCATTAATTATTGCTTTTGTTCTTTACAGAAGATACTTGAAGAAAAAGAAGAATGTTGTTATCCCTGAAATACCAAAAGAGCCAGCTCACATAATAGCCTTTAGAGATTTAGAGCGCATTGAAAAAGAGAAAATTTGGAAGGAAGGTAAAGTAAAAGAGTATTATACCGATTTAACGAATACAATACGTACATACTTAGAAAACAGATTTGGAGTTAATGCTTTAGAATTAACAACGGATGAAATTATGTTTGAAATGCGCAAACAGGTTATTGATCCAGCAAGTAAAAATAATTTACAAATTCTATTAGCGCAGTCAGATTTGGTAAAGTTTGCTAAGGCAACACCAAACGAAGAGGAGCATGAACTTGCATTACAAGCTTCTTATCATTTTGTGAAAGGTACATTACGCGAAGAAATTGTTAAACCTATTAATCCAGCAAACGCGTGATTGAATATTTAAGCGATATAAAGTTTGCGCAAAAAGAATGGTTTTTTCTATTCGCTTTGATTCCAGCATTAATTTACTGGTACTTTTTCCGCTTAAATAAAACAGAGAGTTTATTAAACTATTCTTCTTTGCATAAGGTTAAATTTACTTCTACTAATTTAAAAGTCAAGTTAAGATATTTACCAATTATTTTAAGATTAGTGGGTTTATGTTTTTTAATTGTAGCAATGGCTCGCCCTCAATCACAAAAACAGTTGCGTTCTAATACTGGTGAGGGAATTGATATAGCTTTGTCTATAGATGTTTCTTGGTCAATGTTAGCTCGTGATTTTGAACCTAATCGTTTAGAGGTGGCAAAAGAAGTAGCCAAGGATTTCGTGGATGCTTGTCCAAATGATAGAATTGCTATTGTAACTTTTGGTGGAGAAGCATTTACGCAATGTCCGCTTACAACTGATCATGGAATTGTAAAGAATATTTTAACAGATATGCGTGCAGGAAGCATGGGTTATGGCACAGCAATAGGTATGGGGCTAGCTCACGCTGTGGGTAGAGTGAATGATAGTTTAGTAAAAAGTAAAGTAATTATTTTGTTATCCGATGGTGTAAACAATGTTGGCGAAATTTCGCCATTAACTGCGGGTGAGACTGCAAAGGCTGAGGGGGTTAGAGTTTATACAATTGGTGTTGGTAAAAGAGGAAAGGCACTTACTCCAGTTAATATAGTTGGAAATGGTGAAGTAATAGAGTATGATTATATTGATACTGATGTGGATGAAGCTACTTTAGCGCAAATAGCAGAGTCAACAGGCGGAAAATATTTTAGAGCAACCAATAAAGAATCTTTAAAGCAAATTTACAACGAGATTGATAAATTAGAGAAATCAAAATTCGCAGCATTTAAAATAAGTAAACCAGTTGAGAAATTCTTTTGGTTTGGAATATGTGCTTTAATTTGTTTACTCTTAGAATTTATTTTAAAATATACCTGGTTAAGAACTGTTAATTAATGTTTCAATTTGAAAACATAGAAATTCTTTGGTTACTGCTTGTTTTGGCAGTGTTGCTTGCATTGTATATAATTGATAGATATAGGGCCAACAAATCACTTCGCTCATTTGGTAATTCTGAAATCGTTAAAAGTGTTTTTTCAGAGGTGTCAAAATTCAGAAGGTTTTTAAAGTTGTCAATGTTGCTCCTAGCAATTGGTTTAGTTATTATTGCAATAGCCAATTTGCAAGCAGGAACAAAGTTACAACGCATTAAGCGCGAAGGAGGAGATTTAATTATTTGCTTAGATGTTTCTAAGTCTATGTTAGCCGAGGATTTATCGCCTAATCGAATCGAGCGCTCTAAGCTGGCCATTGAAAACCTTATTGATCAATTAAAAGGTGATAGAATTGGTTTAGTTGTTTTTGCAGGACACGCTTATGTGCAATTACCGATTACAACCGATTACAATGCAGCTAAATTATTTTTACAAGGTATAAATACCGATATGGTTCCAACTCAGGGAACCGACATAGGTGAAGCGATTGAGCAAGCTATAAGTTGTTTTGGAAAGGATGTAGGAAAGAGTAAGGCAATTATTGTTATTACAGATGGTGAAGACCATGAAGAAATTGCAATTGAACAAGCTAAGAAGGCTGCTAAAAAAGGTATTACGGTTCATACCATTGGGGTAGGATCAGCGCAAGGTGTGCCAATTCCAGAATATGATGAAGATAAAAAAGTAGGACTAAAGAGAGATCAAAATGACAATGTGATTATCACCAAATTAAATGAGAATCTGTTAAATGAAATAGCAAGTGCTACTGGCGGTGTTTATGTAAAGGCTAGTAATGCTGATATGGGGCTTTCTAAAATTAGAACTGAAATTAATAAAATGGCTAAAAAGGAAATTGATTCGAATAGGTTTAGTGATTATGAAGATCAGTTTCAGTGGTTTATATTAGGCGCAATAATTTTATTAGTTATTGAAATGGTTATGAAGCTATCGCCAAGTAAATGGTTTAAAAAGTTAAGTAAAGAGAATGCATAGGTATTTAGTCATATTTGTTTTGTTTTTGGTCGGTTCAATTTATGCGCAAGATGCAGCTAAAAAATTGAACGATGGGAATGAGCATTACAATAATCGAAGGTATAAGTTGGCATTAAGTAATTACGATGATGCAGCTAAAATTAAGCCAGGTTATATTACAGCTGATTTTAATAAGGCTTGTGCATATTATAAGCTTGGTATGTATGATGAGGCAATTAAAATCCATGATAATTTAATGCAAGTTGTTTCAAACAAGGATACCTTTGCTTTGGTTTCCTATAATAATGGCAACTGTTATTTTAAAAAGGCTTTTGCTGCGGATAGTGTGGTTAAAATTTTTAATGCAGAAATTATTAAGCGAAATCGAAATGGTTTAATAATGAAACCAGGTGAAGAAGATACTTTGACCAATAAAGTAATTGCCACTATGGAGTATAGAGATACTTTGTTTATAAAGAGCATAGAGAGCTATAAGAAAACGTTACGAATAAAGCCCAGTGACGAGCAAGCAAGAACCAATTTAGCTAAAGCGCAAAAAATACTAGCAATAAAACAAAAGCAAACTCATGATATGAAGAAAAGTCAGCAAAAGGATGTAGAGCCAACTCCGTTTGCTGTTAAAATAAAAAAGCAAGCAGATGTTTTAGTTCAAAAACATCAGTTTGTTGAAGCAGATGCTTTAATGGAAATGGCTTTAAAACAAGATAAATCGGTTGAAGCATATAAAGATTATATGAAAAAAATTAAGGATGTTATCGAGATTAATAAATTAAAGAATGAATAGGTCGCTTTATATAATCGCCTTGATACTTGGTCTGATTTTTCTTTCAGGGAGAATATCTGCGCAAAATACGGTGCAAAAATTTTACGATTCGGGTGCCGAAATGTATATTAATAGCAAGAATGATGAGGCTTTAAAGACAGTACAAGAAGGATTAAAGGCATATCCTAGCAACAAAAAGTTAAAGGAATTGGAGAAAAAGATTTTAGAAAAAAAGAAGGAAGACCAAAAGAAAAAAGAGGAGGAGAAAAAGAAAGAAGAGGAAGAAAAGAAGAAGAAGGAAAAGGAAGGTGATAAGAAGGATGATAAAAAGAAAGAAGAAGATGAGAAGGATGGAGAAAAGAAGAAAACGGAACCTAAGGGAATGAGTAAAGAAGATGCTGATAAGCTTTTAAAAGCTTTGCAAAAAAAGGAAGTAATGAAACTACGTGGCGCTAAAAAAGGGAATCAAGGTAAAGGATACAAAAAAGTAATTAAGGATTGGTAGTATGCTCAATAAACAAAAAATTCATGAAGCATGTTTAACAGCCTTGCAAATTAAAATTGATTCCTTAAAGCAAATAAATAGTGAATTAAAGGAGGCAGCTGCCAATGAAACCAAGAGCACTGCTGGCGATAAGCACGAGACTGCTTTGGCAATGGTTCAGTTAGAACAAGAGAAACTGAGCAAGCAAATAAGTTCTTTATTGGATCAAAAAGCGTTGCTGTCTTCAATTGATTTAAGTAAACAACATTATATTGTTTCGAATGGAAGTTTAGTGGAAACCAATAAGGGCCTTTTTTATTTTGCTATTCCTTTAGGGAAATTAAGTGTAGACGAGATAAGCCTTAATTTAATTTCAATACAATCTCCAATAGGAAATTTATTTTCGGGTTTAAAAGTGGGTGATAGTGTTCAATTTAACAACTTAGAGTATAAAATCATTTCCATACTCTAAGTTGTTTTTATTTAATTTTATTCTTCAATAGCTCTAACACCAGGCAAACTGCCTTGTTCAATGTATTCTAACAATGCCCCGCCACCTGTACTTACATAACTAACATCATTTGCATAGTTGTATTTGTTTATTGCTGCAACACTGTCTCCGCCACCAATTAAGCTAAAAGAGCCAAGTTTAGTTGCTTCAACAATTGCGATAGCAGCTTGTTTTGTGCCATTTTCAAAACTGCTCATTTCAAAAACACCCATTGGACCATTCCATAAAATTGTTTTCGAATTTTTAATAACTTCAGCGTAGCTTTTTACTGTTTCTGGTCCGATGTCTAATCCCATCCATCCATCAGGTATACTATTGATGTTGCATGTTTGAGTGTTGGCATCATTTGCGAAATTATCCGCAACAACCGCATCACTTGGTAAGTATAAATTTACACCTTTTTGTTTTGCTTTTTCTAAAAGTGCTTTTGCTGTTTCAAGTCTATCGTCTTCACATAAAGATTTGCCTATTGAACCACCTAGTGCTTTAATAAAAGTAAAAGCCATACCTCCACCAATTATAATATTGTTTGCTTTGTTCATTAATTGCTCAATAATCATAATCTTGTCGGAAACCTTTGCGCCGCCTATTATAGCTGTAAATGGTTTTTGACCTTGGTTTAAAACTTTATCTATACTAGCTACTTCACCAGCCATTAAATTTCCAAAGCATTTAGAGTTTGAATCAAAATACTTAGCAATGATAGTTGTTGAAGCATGCGCTCTGTGGGCTGTTCCAAATGCGTCGTTTACGTAGAAATTTGCGTGTTTGCTAAGCTTTTCAGCAAAAGCCTCATCTCCTTTTTCTTCTTCTTTATAGAAACGTAAGTTTTCTAGTAATAATATTTCGCCAGATTTTAGATGAGCAGATTTATTAAAAGCATCCTCACTAATACAATCATTAGAAAACTGAACTTTTGTACCAACTTGTTTTTCAAGCTCTGATATAATGTGTTGTAACGAATATTTATTTGTAGGCCCGTCTTTTGGTCTTCCCAAATGCGACATCAATACAAGGCTTCCACCATCTGTGAGAATTTTTTTAATGCTTGGTAAAGCACCTAATATTCTTGTGTTATCGGTTACTTCAAATTGTTCGTTTAATGGTACGTTAAAATCAACGCGCATTATTACACGCTTGTTTGAAAAATTAAAGTTGTTTACTGTTTTCATTGTTTGCGAGGATGTTTTAAAATATGAGCGAATTTAGCGTTTTTCAATAAATGTTCGAGCATTTGCTAGCATAAATAGAGTGGGATTTCTGACAATTTTCTCTATTAATATTTCTTTTTTTCCAATTCGTTTAACTTGTAGAATAATTTTATACCTACTTTGTTCAGGAATCACATCATAGTCAATAAAAACACTTACTTTATCATTGTGAAATCCATTTTTATCCGTAAAAGATATAATGTAACTGTCGTTAAAACGAATATCTTTTTCATTTAATTTTATTTGCGATTGGTTTTTATTGAATAAGCCTTTAACTAATTGAGAATAGGAGCTTTTTACTTTTGAATCAGCGCTAGTTAATGTTTGTAAAAAAATGTCTTTTGCTTGGTTAAGGATATTATCGTAGTTCCAATAGTCTTCATGCTTTAAGGCTTTCTGCATTTTAAGTTTAACTCTTGCTCTAATAAAATATCTTCTGTATAGAACTGTAAGTATCCAAATACAAACAATTGATAAGCAAATTAAAATAAATATTTTGGCTAGTATATAATCTTCTTTTTTTAGTGGGATACCATTTGGAAATTCGGGCGGAGTAAAGGGATAAGCTCGTCTATAATAACCTCTTAACTGTAAAAAATGTATAATAAATATTGTTATTCTCATCTTTCAACAAAGCTTCTTACATGCGTAATCATAAAGGTAGTGGGATTTTTTACAAAATCTTCTATCACTACTTCTGTTGGACTTATTCTTTTTAGAAGAATTAATTCTTTAAATCTTCTAGGGTTTCCTTTTATTTGAAAATCTAAAAACACTGTGGCGTGGTCGTTTTCATAACTTTTTTTATCTGTAAAAGATATAATATAAGCGTCTCTAAAAACTATATCGTTTTCTGAATTTATTTTCTTTTTGAGATGACTTAAACGAGCCTTTGCGTGTGGGCTAAGAAAGTGAAGATTTTTTAAATTATTTTGTTTTAAAAATAATTGCGCTTTGATATAGCTGCTCTTAGCAACTGATATTATGTTGTCATAATTCCAAAAGGCATCTCTGGATTCACTATAACGCATTTTCTTTTCTATGCGTTGTCTTATAAAGTGTTTTCGATAAAGAATGATTAAGCCCCAAGTCAATAGCAGTGAAATAAAAACAAGGAAAATTATCGAAGCAATCCTTCTTTCTTCTTCGGTTAAATTCTTTGAACTTCGGCTTATGAAGTAGCAATAGTATATATCACTTAGCAGCAATTTATTAATTTAAAATTACTTAGTTCCAGTACTGCCAAACCCTCCAGCACCTCTTGCTGAGTCTTCTAAACTATCTACTTCTGTTAAAATTGCTGTTTCGTGTTTAGCAATTACCATTTGAGCTATACGCTCACCATCTTCAATTGTAAAGTTTTGATTCGATAAATTTACTAATAGTACTTTTACCTCTCCCCTGTAGTCCGCATCAATTGTGCCAGGTGAATTCAATACGGTAATTCCATTTTTAAAAGCTAAACCACTACGCGGGCGTATTTGTGCTTCGTAGCCTTTCGGTAATTCAATAAATAAGCCTGTGGTAACCAAAATCCTTTCTAATGGTTTTAGTTCAATAGCAGCTTCAATGTTTGCGCGTAAGTCCATTCCAGCCGATTGTTCTGTGGCGTAATTGGGCAAAGCATGTTTCCCTTTATTTACAATTCTAACTTGCATTTTTTAATTTTTTTAAGTTGGGTAGTTCAAATTTGTAAAACAAATAACAATAAAATAAAAGCAAAATATTATTTGGTATAACTTCCCAAGTTTGTTCGTTTATTGGTTTTGAATAAATTAGTGAAATAAGATAAAGAAAAACAGCTCCTCCAAAAAAGAAAACAAAACTACGATTGCTGTATTTAATTGGGTAATGCTTTTGACCCATATTATAACTTAGTACCATCATTACTCCGTACGAAATAAAAGTGGCCCAAGCACTAGCGTAATAACCAAATAATGGAACTAAAGCAAAGTTGATTCCTAAAGTCAGCGCTGCACCTACAAAAGTAATGTACATTCCAAATTTTGTTTGACCAGTAAGTTTGTACCAAATAGATAGGTTGTAGTAAATGCCCAAAAATAAATTTGCTAAAAGTAAAATTGGAACTACTCCTAAACCTTCACGGTATTTTTCTCCAACAAAATATTTTATCCAACTAATGTTCATCATGCATGCTAAAAATAAAAAGGAACAAGCAATAATAAAGTACTTCATTACTATTGCATTCATTTTTTTTGAATCTTCGTTTTTGATGTTACTAAAAAAGAAAGGTTCGGCAGCTTGTTTAAAGGCTTGTGTAAACATGGTCATTACAATTGAAATTTTGTAACAAGCACCATAAACTCCTAGTTCAAATTCACCTCTGTCGGCAGGAAGTAATTTTTTTAATATTATTCTATCAAATGTTTCATTAATCATGGCGCCAAAGCCTAACAATAACAATGGCATTGAGTACACCATCATGTTTTTCCATAATGCAAAGTCAAATTTGTAAGCAAAGCCTGTAAATTGTTTTCCTAATAAAAGTAATGAGGCTAAGTTGGCAATTACATTTGCTAAGAAGGCATATCCAATTCCTATTTCAGGATTGTATAAACTTGCTAAAAACGATTGTGGCTCTTCAACGTAAGCCTTTTGGCAGAAGTGAATAAAAAATACCGTCAGGAAAATATTGATGAATATATTGGCCATTTTTATTCCAGCATAGTGTAGGGCTTTTTGTTCAGCTCTCAACCTAACAAAAGGTATAGCCATCAAAGCATCAGAAGCAACAATTAAAATCATCCAAAAAACAAAAGTTACTTTTTCTGGTTGGTTTATTAAGTTGGCAATACTTTGTTTACAGATAATGCCAAGTAATGTAAAGAACAGTGTACTACTAATGATTGAAATTAGAGCTGTACTATAAACTGTATTTTTATCATCGGTTTTGTTAGAAAAATAGAAAAACGCCGTTTCTAAGCCATAAGTTACCAATATGTTTAAGAAAGAGATATAAGCATAAATTTCAGTATTGATACCAAAATCAGCTGGGTTTGCAAACTTGTAAGTAAGAAATGGAACCAATAAATAATTTAAAAAACGCGGCAGGGTAGTGCTTAGGCCGTATATGGCTGTCTGTCCTGCAAGTTTTTTAAGAGGGTTCATGAATAAGTTAGTTTACAGCCCTTGAAATTACAAGAATTGTAGAATTTTTAAGTTGGAAGTTTTGAGGAAATATAAACAGTGTTTCAGAAGTTAAGTTTTTGCTGTTTTTGAGATTGCTTCGTCGTGCCTCCTCGCAATGACGATAAAGTAAATGTTTTCAGGTTTTTTGATTATTGTTTCGTCATTGCGAGGAACGAAGCAATCTCATTTGATAGTTTATTTTTTTAACTTATTAAGAATAGATGTAGTTGAAAAGCCTTGTGTTAGAGGAATTGTAGTAACCAAACCACCTTTGCTTTTTACAATATCGTATCCAACTATTTTTTCAATTTCATAATCGCTTCCTTTTACCAATACATCGGGTTGTATAGTTTTGATAAGTTCTAAAGGAGTTTCCTCGTCAAATAAAATAACAGCATCAATACAATGCAAAGCAGCAAGCATAAACAAACGGCTATTTTCATTGTTGATAGGGCGATCGGCACCTTTGTTTTGTCTTTTTACAGAAGCATCGGTGTTTAAACCTACAATCAGTTTTGTTCCTAAATCTTTTGCTTTGCTCAGGTAGTCAACGTGCCCGTGATGCAAAATATCGAAACAACCATTCGTGAAAACAATTTTTTCTTCTCTAAATCTCCAAACGCTTAAAACACTTGGTAATTTGACAGCATCTAAAATTTTATTTTCAATAACATTAAGCTGTTGCATCGCTGTTTTTGTTTAAAATCGGCAGAAGAATTAATGATAAGGTTCCAAAAACAATTACAACCACAAAGCCAGTGCCCCAAGGTAACCAAGGGAATATTTTAGCAGTAGTTTCTTCAACACCATAAGCGCTTATTAATATTGCTGTTAGTATTCCGTGATAGGCACCTAAGCCACCGGGAGTAAAAATAACTCCAAATGTGCCGCAAAGTAATAATGCTAAACAAGTTTTTAAACCCAAGTGCGAGGTTTCTGGTAAACAGAAAAAGCATAGGTAAATTCCTAAAAAGTACATTGACCAAATGAAAATACTATGAAATATGAATAACCAAATATTTTTCACTTTTCTTACAGATGCTAAACCTTCACCAAAGCCCTTTAATAAGCCACCAATTTTACTATTGAAAAAGGTTTTTATTTTTTTTCTAAATAAGAACAAACCTAATGCTATTGCTGCAAACACAATTGCAATAGCAATCATCATTTTAGGATTGTTAGAAAGTGAGCTAAGTTTTTTTGAAGCTGGTGTAAAAATTTGTGTGTTTAAAATCCCATAAAATTCGTTGAATTGAAATATAAGCGCTAAGCACATCACAACCAATAAACTTAAAGTATCAATAATTCTATCTGTAACTACCGTGCCTAGGGCAGTTTGGAATGGTATTTTTTCATATTTAGTTACAATTGTGCAACGAGATATTTCACCAGCTCTTGGTAATCCCAAGTTAGCAAGGTATCCAACCATAATACTTAAAAAACTGTTTTTAAAACTTAATTTATAGCCAAGTGGTTCTAACATCATTTGCCAGCGCATAGCACGGCTTACATGACTTAGTGTGCCTGCTATAAAAGCAATTGCAATCCAAAAATAATTGGCGCGAGTAAAAGCGCTTAAAAAATCTTCTTTAGAAATATCTTTAACTGATAACCAAACCAAGGCGAAGCCAACGCCAAGCATGATTAAAAAGATGATAAAGGATTTTAGTTTTGGATTCAAAATTTATTTTTTAAGCATATTTGTATGGCTATCTGGAAAAACCACCCATGGTTTAAATGATTTTGCAGCTTCAAAATCCATTAATGCAAACGACATAATGATTAAATGATCTCCAACACTTACTTTACGAGCAGCAGCTCCGTTTAGGCAAATAACTCCACTTTTGCGTTCACCTTTAATAACGTAGGTTTCTAAACGCTCACCATTATTTTTATTAACTACTAAAACTTTTTCGTTTTCAATTAAGTTAGCAGCATCCATTAAATCTTCATCAATGGTAATACTTCCAATATATTCTAACTCAGCTTGCGTAACTTTTACGTTATGCAATTTTGATTTCACCACTTGTATTTGCATGATGTAAATTTACTAATAATATTGTTACTGGCTATAAACAAAAAATCCTCTTTCGGGTTAAGGAAAGAGGATTTAATTTAAGCTTAAATTGCTAATTATTTTTTAGCTGGAGCTTTTTTATCAGTTGTAGCAGCAGCTTCAGCAGCAACCGCACGAGTTGTATTAACTGAACAAACAGTTACGTTTTTAGCGTTTAATAACTCGATACCATCTAATTTAATATCACCAACAGCTACTGAACCACCAATTTGTAAACCATCAATGCTTACAGCAATTGCTTCAGGCATGTTAGCCGCTAAACCACGTGCTTTTAATTTACGCATTTTAATAACTAATTTACCACCAGCTTTAACACCTTCAGAAACACCTACAGTTTTAACTGGTAACTCAATTGTAATTGGTTTATCAGGAAATACTTGTAAAAAGTCAGCGTGAATTAATTTGTCAGTTAATTTGTGGTATTGTGCTTCTTGCATTACAGCCACATATTTACCTCCATTTACATCAATTTCAACTAAGTTTACTTCTGGAGTGTAAATAATGTTTTTAAAAGAACGCTCATCTGCTGAGAAATGAATTTGTTCTTTTCCACCGTAAAGCACACAAGGAACTTGGTTTTTTGCGCGCAATTCGGCCGCATCTTTTCTCCCTACGTTCGAACGAATCGAACCGCTCAATGATACTGTTTTCATTTGTTTTATTTTTTTGTGATTACTTTCAAAGTCTCGCAACGCTTTGTTGGTAATCGGTTATTTAGTTTATGCGAGTTATACTATAAAGTTCGAACTAATTGATTCGAAACTATGAACACTTTTAATTACACGGGCAAATAAATCAGCTACTGATAATGCTTTAATCTTTGTTCCTTCAGGTTTTAACGGAATTGAATCGGTTACGATTAATTCAGTCATTTTTGATTTTTCAATGTTTTCGTATGCTTTTCCTGATAATAAAGGATGTGTACAAATTGCTCTAACACTTAAAGCACCTTTATCCATCATCATATCAGCAGCTTTGCATAATGTTCCGCCTGTATCCACCAAGTCATCTACCAAAACAATGTTTCTTCCTTCAATTTCACCAATAGCGGTCATGCTTTCAATAACATTAGCTTTAGCTCTTTGTTTGTAACAAATTACTAAATCAGCGCCTAAATGTTTCGCATAAGCATTTGCACGCTTACTACCACCCATATCTGGGGCTGCCATAGTTAAATTAGGAAGTTCGAGGCTTTTAATGTAAGGCATAAATATGGTTGATGCATATAAATGATCAACGGGAACATCAAAAAATCCTTGGATTTGATCTGCATGTAAATCCATTGTCATTACTCTAGTAGCACCAGCCGCAGCCAACATATCAGCCACTAATTTAGCGCCAATTGCAACACGAGGTTGGTCTTTTCTATCCTGACGAGCATAACCCAAATAAGGAATAACAGCAATAATTTCCTTTGCTGAAGCGCGTTTTGCCGCGTCAATCATCAAAAGCAATTCCATTAAGTTTTCAGCAGGTGGAAAGGTAGATTGTATTAAAAAAACCTTGCTACCACGCACACTTTCCTCAAATGAAACCTGAATTTCACCATCGCTAAAACGAATTAAATTAACGTTTCCAAGGCTTGCACCGTAAGAAGCAGCAATTTTTTCGGCTAAGTAGCGAGTTTGAACTCCTGAAAATATTTTTACTTGATATTCCATATTTCTTAAAAGGGCTGCAAATGTAAGGAAATATTAGAAATTACCAATAAAAAAGCCCTGTATTTTTGCTAATCCGAAACAAAATAATACTTTTGTAGCCCAGTTTGTAAAAACTGAGCTGCCCAGCTGGCGGAATTGGTAGACGCGCTGGTCTCAAACACCTGTGGGAAACCGTGCCGGTT
>CAZRUA010000091.1:0-14364 GCA_964603125.1 uncultured Flavobacteriaceae bacterium
GTCTTGAAAGGTGTCGTTACCGTCTATTTTATTGTTCCAAGTTCCCATTTGTCTGTCTATTTGCGGTCTGTCTTAAAATGCCCTATAACTTGCATATAGGAGCCAAAAAATCACCTCTTTTGTTCTTCTCTGGCTGTATTGGGGTGATTTTGTTACCATATATGCTAAATCAAATATACAACACCAAACGTTATAAACAAAATAAATAATTAAAATTTGTTAAGGTTTTAAAGGTGTATCAACTTAAACATGATTTATTGGCAATGGCTATCAGGTTTTAGTGTGTCTGTAGAAGCAGTTAGTATTGGCTGCCCTGTTATTTTATTTACTTTACCGTTTATTTTGGCTTGAAGCTGATACGCTTCTAAAAATTGGCTATTCAGTACGAGGCATTTATCAATAAGTAATTTTGCGCTATCTTTTTTGTTTTTGTTGTAATAAATCTCTGCCAGGTTATAGTAGGGTATGTAAATGCTAGAGTCGAGTTGAAGGGCTTTTTTGTAGTAGAATTCAGCTGAGTCGGTATTTAGTTTAGCATAATTAATTACTCCTAAATTATTAAATACTTTAGCGTAATCCTTTTTCAGGCTTAGCGCTTTTCGGCACATTTTTTCGGCTTGTTTATAATTTTGTTTGTTAATGTATATTTGGCTTAAGCAAAAGTAGGTTTTAGCATTAAGCGTATCATTTTTTAAAGCATTTAAAAACATTAGTTCCGAAGAATCACATTGGTTTAATTCATAATAAACTAATCCTAAGTTATGGTAAGATTCTGCGTAGTTTTTATTTAGTTCAATGGAAGTGTTTAAGTCTAAAATACTATTAGGGTAGTTTTTTAATTCATAATAGATATATCCTCTAGTTCCAAAGGCTTGGTATGCGCTCTGGTCAGATGAAATAATAGAGTCACATATTTTAAGGGCTTCATTATATTTCTTGTCAGAAACTAAATGGTTGATAGTTTTATATATATCACTGGAATGATTGGGTTCTGGCTTTTTCGAACAAGAACAAAGAGTTAATATAGATATGATTAAAATATGTTTTAGCATTTTAGATTCGTTTAGCTAGATAAAGCTCCGTTCTCAAATGTAGTGAATTTAGCTCAAATGCTTTATTCAACTATTTGCCAATTAGGGTTATTACTTAGTATCTCAAGTAGTTCTTCCTTTTCAATTGCTTCATCTTCTTCATTAAATGACTCAGCGTATTTTTGTAATTCGCCAAACGAAAACTCAGGGCTAACAAGAGCATAGTAATCTTGATGGTTTTTTACAAGAGTCCAAAGCATAGCTTTGTAATTGCCGTTTTCTTTTAAAATGATTTCATCTGGTCCATTATCACAAGCCCAAAATTCATAGTTTTTAATAAAGCGGCATTCAACATGATTGTAAAACCATTCTCTAGCTTCTTGGTCTTCGCTCCAAGATGTTGAATGATCTCTAAAGGTATGCAGGAATCCATTTTTGAAGTCGGATGCTAGTAATAATTCTTCCTCAAATTTTGGAATACCCCAAGATTCGCAATGCTCAAAAAAGAAGTCTTCACTGATATTCCCGTTACATTGTTTGAGTATAAATTCAGCTCGTGTTTGTGCCGCATTATTATCAAAGGTTTGAAGTTGCTTAGCTATATGGATACAACTCTCAATAGTTGGTTCGTTATCGCTAAGTGAATTTAAGAATATGTCTAGGGAATTTCCAAGAAGCAGCAATGGAGAGTGTATTGCTTTTATTTTATCGAAATATTCTTGTCTTCCCATAGTTAAATTTGAAGTAATTTTTTTAAGTTTTTGTTCCTGATTCAAGTTCTATCCTTTAAATCAAATATACAATAGTATACGTTAAAGGCAAAATTAAAGTGTTTAAAAGATTGCATTTTTAATGGAACGAATTTTTTAGAATGCTTTTTGTATTAAGCTAATGTGTATAGTTATTAGAATGTGACTGCCACAGAAACATTACCCAGAACTAAACGCAAGAGTTTATTTATCCATTGATGAATTGATAAAACAAAAACTCATGGATTATCTCTTTTATCCCAAGCCAAGTTTAAGGTGTCATTCGGAAAAATATGCTGAAACTAGAATGAGGAATGATAGACGGAGTCCTAGCTAAGCCATCAACGAGAGAGCGCTTTTGAATTTAGTGTGTGAAAGCAAACGGCTTTGGTGGCTCCGCCACGGCGGAGCCATTCCGACTGAATAGTTTCGCTTATTTTTTCGTAAGACTTGACTTTTTGTTTCTTTTGGTTCGCCGCGGCGAAAAGCCAAAAGAATTAACAAGATTTGATTAAAATGACCTTTATTTGCCAATAATTACTTTATAATTGAGCAATTAACTTCCCCTTCTAATTCAAACCGCTCTATTTCAGGGGCTCCAAAGGTGCCATTGCCATTGCTAATTTTACGGAAATAGATTTCGCCAAACATACACTTATTATTTTCTGTATAAACTACTGTGCATCTCGACGCCATTGATTGAATTGAGCCATCTGTTTTACTTTTTGTAGTGAAAGATTGAGCATAGTTAATGTATTTAACCTTTACTCCAGATTGTGAATTTTCAAATAATTCAATAGCCTCCTTTTTTGAAAGTACAGCTTTCTGCTCATCAAAATTATTTTGAAGGTAACTATCTTGTATTTCGCTATGGATATAGTGCTTTTGTTTTCGATGATTTACAGAAGGATAACGAACATCGAATAAGTAACCTTCTTGCATATTCTTAAATTTTAATGCTTGGCTTACTTTTTTCTTTTCTCCATTTGAATTGGTATACTCTATTGTCAATGTGGTATTAGCTTCTTTTGGTTTATCACTCTTTGCCATTTCATTAACTGCGCCAACAGAGCTTTTAAAATAAGGGTTTTCACCAAAATCAGGAAAAGAAGAGAACTCATTTATATTAGGTAATAAATCAAAATAAATATAAGTTGGGCCTTTGCCATCAGGATTGTAATTAACGGCAAATAGATTTACTTCGCCAGGTGATACTTCGTTTTTAGTTTTTAATTCTAGTGTAGCTTTCACCATATTTTGGTTTAATGCGCCATACCAACAAGACCAGCCAATTGCTCCTGTTTTTTTTGCAGCATCTTTTTTTACACCCTCATACTTTTTATGATGTAAAAACAAACTATTTCCGTTTATCTCTCCAAATAAATCAAAAAAACTAGCATCTTCAATCTTCATCACGCCATAGGCATACTGTTTAGTAACATCTATTTCTGCTATGTTGACTATGTTTGTTAAAACAGTATCTTCAATCATTAATGGTTTTTCTGTAATGATAATGTTTTGGCCAAAGCTAAAATGTGTAAAAATTATTACAAATACTGATAAATAACTTATTGCTTTCATTGGTTTAATTAAGTGTTTACACAAATCTATAAAAAAGTATCAACATTGAAAAGGGAATTGTTTTCTTTTAATGCATTTGTGTTGGATAATTCTTGTGTCTTAGGTAGTAGATATTATTGATTTAGCTTTGTAAAAATGAGCAATCAATTTTTATCCAATCCCTTCAAAACCTCCAGCACCTTAGCACCATAGTTTCTGGAAACACTAATGGTGTTATCGCAATCGAAAAAACTAAGTTTGTAACCCGCTGCATTTCCACTGCAATGTTCTACATTATTTAAATTTACAATGTAAGCGCGGTGGCAACGCATAATAGCTGGGCTTTTAATTTGACTTTCTAATCGTTTTAAACTACTGCGTATCATTTGTTTTTTCAATACTTTTTTGTCCCAATAAAATAGGGTAGAGTAGTTGTCCGTCGATTCAATATATAAAAGCTGAGCATTAATAATTTCAAATGTATCCTTTTCGTTTTCGGCAATAAAAATGGTTTTTTCTATCTCGGTGTTCGTGTCTTCGGTCTTCTCTTCTTTTTTCTCTTCCGTCTCTACAAAAGCATTTTCGATGTCGTGAACCGCAGGTGGGGTTTGTATTTCGTTTTGGTTTTGTGGATGATGGATATGCTCAATTTCTTTATTGATAAGTTGAGCTTGTTGAAGGTTTAGTTTTAAAAAGCGATTGTGTTTTAAAATAATATTGAGTGTTACAGGAAATGCTCCAACTAAAATAACGGTTAGTAATGCATTAAAATATTGCTTCAAGCCCAAAGCAGTTGCGCCTAAATAATGCAAAAACAATAAATTGCCTAATGCAATTAAGCTTAACACGGTAAGCACCGACACAATTTCTTTCCACACTTTCCAATTTTTATCCAGGTAAAAAGCAGGAATAAAGGTATTGGTAATGAATTGGTAAATACTTGGTATGATAAAAGAGATAAACCCAAAACCAGCTAGTTTTAATGTTTTGTAAGGTGTTTCCCAATCGTGCAATCCCATTGGTTTAAACACGTATAAAAACAAAAAGATAAAAGTGCCAATAGCTAAGTTTGTAAGTAAAAACTTTTCGTTTTTTCTTTCAATTGGATATGGTTTTTGAAGAAAGGAAAACATTGAAATTAAATCAATTCGCCGTACAAGTCAAAATCAGTTGCTTCAGTAATTTTAACATTCGCAAAGTCACCAATTCGCACGTAGTTATCGTTTGTAGCTTTCACTAGTACTTCATTGTCCACATCAGGGCTATCAAATTCAGTACGACCAATAAAAAACTCTCCTTCTTTTCTATCAAACAATACTTTAAATGATTGTCCTACTTTGCTTTGGTTTAAATCCAAAGAAATAGCTTGTTGTATTTCCATTACAGCATCAGCGCGCTTACGTTTAGTGGCAGCACTCACATCATCTTTTAATAAATGTGCATGTGTATTTTCTTCGTGCGAGTATGTGAAAATTCCTAAACGTTCAAATTTAGTTTCTTCTACCCAACGTAGCATTTCTTCATGGTCTTGTTTGGTTTCGCCTGGGTAACCCGCAATTAATGTGGTTCTTAAAGCTATGCCCGGAACTTTATCGCGTATTTTATTAACTAAGTCAATTGTTTTTTGTTTGGTAATTCCACGACGCATACTCGTTAGCATATTATCGCTAATGTGTTGCAAAGGCATATCCAAGTAATTACAAACATTGCTGCGGTTTTTCATTACATCCAATACTTCCATCGGGAATCCACTCGGGAAAGCATAGTGCAATCTTATCCAATCAATACCTTCTACATCGCTTAATTTATCAACTAAATTGGCAAGTTCACGTTTTTTATAAATATCTAATCCGTAGTAGGTTAAATCTTGTGCAATTAAAAGTAATTCCTTAGTTCCTTTAGCAGCTAATGTTTTAGCACGGTTTACCAATTCATCTATCTCAACCGAAACGTGTTTGCCACGCATTAATGGTATGGCGCAGAAGCTACAAGGGCGGTCGCAACCTTCGCTAATTTTAAAATAAGCAAAGTGTTGTGGTGTAGTCAATAATCTTTCTCCAACTAGTTCTTTTTTGTAATCGGCTTTTAATGTTTTTAATATTTTCGGAAGTTCGCGTGTACCAAAGTAAGCATCCACTTCAGGAATTTCTTTTTCTAAATCACCTTTGTAACGCTCGCTTAAGCAGCCTGTAACATAAACTTTTTCAACGCTACCTTCTTTTTTCGCTTCAACATAACGCAAAATGGTATCAATGCTTTCTTGCTTAGCATTATCCACAAAGCCACAGGTGTTTATAATTACAATGTTATGATCGTCGTTTTCACTTTCGTGTTCTACATCAAATTTGTTGGCTTTTAATTGCCCCATTAACACTTCGCTATCCACAATATTTTTGCTACAACCCAATGTAACAACATTAACCTTATTTTTTTTAAGTGTTTTGGTTTTCATTTATGTATGATGTAAAAATTAAAATATATGTTTTTCGGCGTGGTACGATGAGCGAACCAAAGCGCCACTTTCGGCGTATTTAAAGCCTTTTGCAAGTGCTATTTCTTTTAGTTCGGCAAATACATCAGGATGCACAAATTCAGCAACAGGTAAATGTTTTTGAGTTGGTTGTAAGTACTGACCAATAGTTACCACATCCACATTAACACTTCTTAAATCATCTAAAGCTTCAATTACTTCTTCTTTGGTTTCGCCTAAGCCCACCATTATACCTGATTTGGTATTTAAACCTGCTTCTTTTAATCGTTTTAAAACTTCAAGGCTACGTTCGTATTTAGCTTGAATACGCACTTGCGGTGTTAATCGCTTTACTGTTTCAATGTTATGCGAAACAATATCCGGATGCACATCAATAATGCGTTGTAAGTTTTCCCACTTACCTGCAAAATCAGGGATTAGTGTTTCAAACTTTGTTTCAGGGCTAACCAAACGTATTTGTTTAATGGTTTCGGCCCAAATAATAGAACCACCATCTTTTAAATCATCTCTATCAACCGAAGTAATTACACAGTGTTTTACATTCATTAGTTTAACACTGTTGGCAATACGCTTAGGCTCATCCCAATCAACTGATTTAGGGCGACCAGTAGCTACATTGCAAAATCCGCACGAGCGCGTACAAATGTTTCCTAATATCATAAAGGTGGCAGTACCAGCTCCCCAGCATTCGCCCATATTGGGGCAGTTACCACTTTCGCAAATCGTATGTAATTTGTGTTTACTTACAATGTTTCTAACTTTCGCGTATTCTTCTCCTGTGGGTAATTTAACACGTAACCATGATGGTTTGCGCGGTTTACCAGTTTCTGTAAGGTTTTCTATACTCTCCATCTTTTATTAAAACCACTTTTTACCGAAAACAAATGCGGCGTAAAGTGTTACAACAACTTGTTCTTTTTTATAGTTTGCCATTATAGGTAATGGTCTCAAATAGGCGTCAACAATAGTACCTAATTCAATTGCTTTTAATGAGGTTTGCTCGGTTCCGTACTCAAAACTAAAACCAAGTTTAGCATAAAGGCCAGGATAAATTTTTGATTTATTTAAACCTAAAAAGTAAGGAGCACGCCCTGAAATATTATCTAAATTATGAATATTTGGGTCGTATTGTGCATTCACTACTTGTTTGGTTGTGCCTGAAGTACTTGGTACATCAGTATAAACACTTAAGTAAACGGGTTTTGCTATAGTTAAATTAGGACCAATAATATTAATGAAACGAATTTCAACATTTTTATGTTGTGGTTTGGTGTATAAAACACGTTGAATTCCCAAACCGCCTTTTATCATAAACACTGAATTAAGCTTACCATAAATAAAACCACGGCCAATTGAATTGGTTTGGTTTTTCTCTACTTTAATTTCTTTGGGGTGACGAAGGTTATTGGTGTTTATTTCAAAAATACGTTTTGTTTTAGCGGTGATGTGTTTTCCACGGCGGTAAAAAGCACCCCAACCTCTTGATCCAGCATATATTCCGCCAGTTGCTTCGTTTCTAAAAAGTACGTTAACTTCTTGTCCGTTATTAATAGCTTGCTGAGAGCTTTGCGCAGAAGAATCTGTTACATGAATACATATAAAACAGAAAAATAATATTTGAGCAAATATCTTCATCAATACTACACAAATATACGTATTTTTACTTAAAAAAGCACTATGGCAACATCAACTATAAAATATCTAGGAGGCTTACGTACAGAGGCTGTTCATACACAATCCGGTGTTAAAATCATTACTGATGCCCCAACCGATAATCATGGTAAGGGAGAGGCTTTTAGTCCGACCGATTTATTGGCTACAAGCCTTGGAAATTGTATGATTACAATAATGGCAATTGTGGGTGAGCGTAATGGTTTGGATTTGAAAGGAACAGAGATATCCATTACTAAGTTTATGGAATCTAATCCGCGTAGAGTAGGAGAGATTGTGGTGGAATTTAATATGCCTAAAAACGGATTTAGCGATAAAGACAAAGAAATGTTAGAGCACGCCGCTCACACTTGCCCAGTAGCAAAAAGCTTAAGTAGTGATTTAAAACAAACTGTTGTGTTTAATTGGTAGGGTTTTGTTTTTTTAATAAAGATTTATATTTTTACATTAAATGGCGTAACCGAAAAGCCTTACGAGTAGGATAATATTTTAAACTTTAAATTATGAATTTTGGAGGAGCAGAAGCTGGATTAATTGTTATTATAGTTATAGTAGCTATTGCAATAGGGTTAATACCTATGATTTTTTATCTATTAACACTTCAAAATACGTTAAAGGAAGTACAACCGCAAAATAGACAAATGGAGCCAGGACAAGTTTGGTTATTGTTTATTCCTTTGTTTGGATTAGTTTGGCATTTTATTATTGTAAATAGAATTGCTGATTCGCTAAGAGCTGAGTTTCAGCAAAGACAAATACCATTACAAGAAGATAGACCTGGTGCAGGAATCGGTATAACACATTGTGCTTTAAACTGCGCTTCAGTTATTCCATTTTTGGGCAGTTTATGTGCTTTAGCAGGTTTAGTTTGTTGGATTATTTACTGGGTTAAGATTGCAAACTATAAAACCATGTTGCAACAAAGTAATGTAATGCGTTACTAATTTCCTTTTGTAATTGATTTCATCAACAACAAAATTTCTTTTAAAACAAGTTCAGGTTCATCATCATGAATAAAATGCCCTGATTTATCGGTGAAAATTATTCTAGCTTGAGGTGCTTGTTTGTTGTAGTTTGTATTTATCTCTCCAATTTTTAATTGTACTTCTTTAGCACTATATTTTTCTGTTGTAACTTTTGTAGAAACCAAAAGTGTTAGTGGAATTTTAGTCGGTAAAACCTTATTAACCATTGAAGCCGAATCGCTATTAAAAAACTGCTTAAACTCGTTGCGTATGGTGGCAGAATATTTTACCGAATCCGTATAAAATGTTTTGTAGTAAGCGTCAAATTCTTTTTGTTCATCAGTAGTTCGTAAAGCTATTTTTTTATGCCATAACTCTGGAATGGCTGGGTCAATTAAAAGCATACCAATAATTTTATCAGGGAATTTTGATTGATAATATCTTGCAATTAAACCACCTCGTGAATGACCCACCAATACTATAGAGTCCTTTACGCTAAGTCTATTTAAAAGTTCGTGCAATTCATTACAAATGTTTTCTAGGTTTCTTTCGTTATTGTAGGCTTCGGATTTACCAATGCCAGCACGATTATAACTTAAAGTTTGAAATTGATTAGCAAGTTTATGTTGCAAAGGAAAAAACTCATCCATTTCAGGACCCAAACCATTTATAAAAACAAGTGTAGGTTTATTTTTCCCTTTTAAAAAGTAGTACTGTTTTTTACCATTAATTTCTACAAATCGAACTTTTTCTTTCTTTATCACTAAACTCGTTATTACAAGTGTTATAAAAAAGATGAAAGAGAGTTTAAGTAGTTTCATGTATTGGGTTTAATCCAATGATTTTTTATTGAAAATGATGTAGCCAAAATGTACCAATAATGTAAATGGTTTTTGTTCTTTGTAATAGTAATTTACTGATACGCTCAATGGCCCAAGTGGCGAATGGTAAACCGCAGTTGCCATTCCTACAAAGTAGTTGTACAAAAATTTAGAGGAATACTCAGCTTTTAAATCGGGTGTTTTTACAATAGAGCGTATTGGTTGAAATCCGTAAGCTTCAAAACGTAAATCAATTTTGTTTATAGGACTAAAAATCATTTTTGCTCCCGCAGCGAGGTATTGATGTGCTCGGAATTGATTTAAAAATAAGGTTTTACTTTCGGGCGTTGGAGTAAAGCCCGGCGACATCATAATGGTTGAAGTGTAGTTTCTAAATAAACCTTGTGTGCTGTAAACTCCTTCGCCAAATACGCCCAATTTAAAATATTTAGATGGTTTTAAATATGCATCAAACGTAGCTTTAAAATAGAACCATTGATGTGGTATGTTTAATTTAATTGTGTCACTGTTGTTGGATAAAGTTCCAGGAAACTGACCTTCTAACGCGTTAATGTATTTTCCTTTTAAGTTAAAAAACATACCTTCATCGGCATATAATTTTCGGTTAAGTGAGTTGAATTCATATTCAATTTTTCCATAACCAAAATTTAAATCCGTTCTATCAGCGGTGTCTAATTCTGTAAAATTATCTGATTGATAATAAAAATTAGCTATCTCAGAAACTGCACCACCAACTATTAATTTTGATTTGTTTCCAACCGGAAAACCACCAACTAATTCTCCAAATTCGTCGCGCTGAATTAAATAAGCTGGACGAATTAAGTTGTAAAATAAAGAACTACTTTTAAAATAATCCCAACGGCTAAGGGTAAATGAACTCTCGATAAAAAATGGAAGCTTACTTGGAAAGTCTAATCGTACTTTTCCTAAAAAGGAGTTGTTTAGCTTTCCGAAATATCCATTGCCATAAATGGATAGACCTATTTTTCCTAAGTAATTGTACTTAATAGCTGCAAAGCCCTCACTTATTGGTCGGTTTGAGAAATTACCACCTAAATAAACAATAAAGTCCTTTTCCTTTTTTACTCTCACTTTCAAATCATAAAGTCCATTTGCAGGATTATAAGTGGCTGTTGGAAACATGGATTTTATTTTATCATCTTCTGATAATCTAAAATAACGAGGCTTAATTTTAAATAAAGTTAAGCTATCAATTTTACGGCTTAATAATTTAGTTATGTAATGCGTTTGACTTTTGTTGACTCCGGTAATATTAATTGAACCAAAAATTAAAGGTTTCATTCTATTCTTAAAAGCTTGACGGTTAGCTGCAACTTCTTCTTTGTTTCGGTAATGGTAAATATTTTTCTTTAAGTTTTCCATTTCGCGCAAAGCTGCAACACGTCCGCTATCAATTAATTCTTCGGCATGAGTAAAGTCAAAAATACCAACATCACTCCAAGGTTTAATAATTATACCATTAGTTCCAGGATTAAAGTCCGATTTTGTCATTAACATGTTTCGTAACTGTAAATACAAGTTGTCGTCATTTGGTATTGGCGAATTATCAGTAACCACACTACCAATTAAAAAATCAGGTTTAAAATCGGCGTTCATAATGTTAGCAGGGAAATTGTTGTATAAGCCCCCGTCGAACATTAATTTATCATCTACTTTAATTGGTCTTAAATAAAAAGGGTAGGTCATTGATGCTCTAATGGCGGTTGATAAACTACCTTGATTAAAAATTACTTGTTTCTTGTTTTGAATATCTGAAGCAACGCATCTAAAGGGTACAAATAAGCTATCAAAGTTGTAATTGGCTGCCGCTGCTGGTGCCGAAAACATTTCCATTAAATAAAAATCAATGGGCATTGAATTGATTAAATTTGTTGGAAGGTTGGTAACTAAAGTTGAATCCAATGATAAACGATACGAAAACCAAGAAGCATCATCATCGCCTTTTTTAAAATAATAAACGTATTTTTTTTCCAACTCGCCTTTGGTAAATTGTTGGAATTTTTTTGATTTAAATAACTCTTCAATTTCACTGGGACTGTATCCCGAAGCATAAAGTCCACCAATTAAGCCTCCAATTGAGGTTCCGGTAATGTAATCAATTGGAATATTATTTTCTTCTAAGGCTTTTAAAACACCAATATGTGAAGTACCACCACTACCACCGCCGCTTAATACAACACCTACGCGTTGAGCATTTAAATGCAATTGAAAACAAATAAAGGCAAAACAAAATATGATGGTTTTAAAATTCACTCAAGTAAAATTAGTTCAATTGCATGTTGCTATCGGTTTTAAATTAGCAAGTAAATAACAATCAAAAGTTAATTACATTCCGTTGTTTGTATAACGCTCGATGATTTGAGAATAGTATTTTATTTTTTTGATATAGTGTAAAAAAACTAAGTTTTTATTGAAAATACCTTTGTTGTTGGGCGAAAAACCAGCTTGTTTTTTTAACTTTTTGCGTTTACGCAGGGTACTTGGTAAAGCTTTGTAATAACCAAAGTGAGCTTGAGCCACTGCCCAAAAATGTTTGGCATTACCTTCAAATAAAAATTTGTAGGCTGCAACACCATCCAAAACCATACGTTTAAATATTTTGGTAAACAAAAAACCTTGTGTATTGTTTTTGGTTAAGGTAATTAAATTGTTACGGAAGTTTAAGTAAGTTTTTCTTGGACTTAACTTATTAAGTGTTCCGCCGCCTACATGGTAAACAACTGAGGTAGGAATACAATAAATTTTTTGACCTAAGTTTTTTAATCGCCAGCACAAATCAATCTCTTCCATGTGTGCAAAGTAATCGCCATCAAAGCCTTCTACCTTATGGTACATTTCGCTTCGTATTACTAAGCAAGCGCCTGTAGCCCAAAAAACTTCTTTTATTTCGTTGTATTGTCCTTTATCTTCCTCCAAAACCTGAAAAATTCTTCCACGGCAAAATGGGTATCCATCATGATCGATAAATCCACCACTGGCACCAGCGTATTCAAATAAGTTTTTATTGTTATAATCTAGTATTTTGGGTTGGCAAGCAGCTACTGTTTTATCTTTAGCCATGAAATCCAAAATTGGTTCTAGCCAATTCGGACTTACTTCTACATCGGAATTAAGTAAAACGTAATATTCGGCATCCACTTTTTTTAAAGCTTGATTGTATCCTTCGGCAAAACCATAATTTTGATTATTGATTACAATTTCAACTTCAGGAAAATTAGTTTTTAAATAAGCAATACTATCATCAGTTGATGCATTATCAGCCACAACAATACTTGCTTGAGGTGAATTGGTGATAACCGAAGGTAAAAATTTTTCAAGAAAATGTTTTCCGTTCCAATTTAAAATAACAACAGCAACTTGCTTTTTCAACATAAACTATCTTGGATTTTGGAATAAGTCATCCGACTGATTACCGTACTTGCTATCGGGTGTAGTGTTATCTAAATTAACTTTTTGTTGTGTACGACGTTTTAGTTTTAATTGCCATCTCATATCTAAGATTTCGCCACGAGCATCGCTATGCAATAATTCGTAATTATTATCCGCTATTTCGGGGTTGTAGAACACAAATTTTTTGTTGGTTTGGAATTGACCGTTTGAAGCATCTTTAATACGGTAATATTGCCAAATCTCGTAAGGATAAGAATCGGGTTCGCTCGGAATTTCTTGGCGACTATCAGGCGGACCATATTGTAAATACACTCTTCCTCTGTCGGTATCATAACCTTTCACTTGACCAGTTTTAAAGGTTTTGTTTACATAGTCAACCTCTTTTTTGTAGGCTAACCATTCACCTTCGGGATTAGTTTTGTTTTTTGATAACCAAAAACTAATTAAATATTGTTTCATTGCGTTTTCATCAGCATTAGCAATTTGGTTGTTTTGCCAATCTTTTGAGGTTGTTCCCGAAATTGGGAATACACAACGAATCATTTCTTTTAAGGTGTCTTTACTATTTATTTTTTCAATAAAATAAGTCAATGAGCTTGGTTGAGCATTAGAAGCAATTGCTTCAGGTTTATCCTTATCGCTGCGGCGTTGAAAGTAATATTTCTTTTGAGCCAATAAATTGTTTTTATTATCCTTTGCTTCAACTACCAGGTTGTAATTTCCTGATTTTAAGTTTTTTAAATCAAAACCACTTAGTATAACATTTACTTTACCTGCGTTTTGTTTGTTGAAGCTATAAAACGAAGTTACTTTCTCGTTTGTTGCAAAATCTTCAACATAATAAAACACAGCGTACTTGCTTCCTGCGCCAAGAACAGTATCAGTATTATAGATCTCAGTATAAAAATTTAGTTTGGTAAAATTATCTGGATAGTAGTTTAAACTATATGGAACCAAATCATATCCGCTTTTAGATAACTGATTGTTTGTTACCGTTTTAGTGTATGAATCAAGTAATTGAATATCTGAAATTGCAATTTTATCAGTTTGAATATTAACCGTTATTTTATCCGAAGCATTTAAACGATTTTTGGTTTTAGAGTTTAAATCAGTAACCATAATTTCGAAATCATAAACTCCGTTTGGAAGGTAAAAGCGCTGTAAATCAATGAAATTAGGTTTGTTTACCGTGTCAGCAGCACTAGGACTTTGTAAATTGTATTTTAGGTTTTTAACGATGGTAGCCCCTTGTTTAAAAATCATGATTATTTCAGCATTTCCAACATATCCTGCGTCTTTTTTTATGAAATTAACCGAGTTTCCAGATATGGTAAGGTAAGTCTCAACGTAAGGTCCTTTGCCGGGTGAAGCAAATACAGAATAATTAAAAAAGGCTCTAACGTTAGCATTAAGTAGCATGTTGCCTGAACACATTAGTACAAACAACAAAATTATTTTCTTAATCATGGTTTTTAAATTAATACCCAATTTTACTTGAGTAGTTAGGCGGGAATGCCCTACAAATATAGATAAAAAAAATATTTTACACAAATAGTATCACGTAATAAAAAAAATAGTAATTTCGCCCCCGGAGAAATGGCAGAGCGGTCGAATGCGGCAGTCTTGAAAACTGTTGACTGTAAC
>CAZRUA010000092.1:0-14125 GCA_964603125.1 uncultured Flavobacteriaceae bacterium
CAACTGCTTTTGCTAATAATGTTTTACCTGTACCTGGAGGTCCAACCAATAATGCACCTTTTGGAATTTTCGCACCAATATCAGTGTATTTTTTTGGACTTTTTAGGAACTCAACAATCTCCATAATTTCGATTTTGGCACCTTCTAACCCTGCAACATCATTAAAAGTAGTGTTAACGTTGGTGTCCTTATCAAATAAAACTGCTTTTGAACGACCAATATTAAATATTTGTCCTCCGCCGCCAGAACCATTCATACGGCGCATTAAGAATAACCATAAAGCAACCATTAATATGATTGGTAACAAGAAACCTAAATAATCTGTCCAACTTTCTCTATCATCTGATTTTGGATGAACAATTTTATTTAAAGGAAGATTAGCATTTTTCATGGTTTCTTTCAATTCCATGTTAAAATCCTTTACATCCGAAATTTTAAAAATGTAGTGAGGTCCTTTTGTGTTTTTTACATCAGGAAAATCAGCTTTTCCACCCGGAGAATAAACAGGCTTTTTTAAACTATCTTTATAAATTGTTACCTCTACAACTTTTTGATTTACAATTAATACATCCTGAACATCACCTTGAGCCAACATTTGCTCAAAGAAAGCTTTTGGAGTAGTTTCTCTTGGACCAGAAAAGAACGATTTATCGTTTCCTCCAAAATACACCATTGATAAGATACCTAAGATAACTAAGGCATAAACCCAATAAAAACTGTTTCCACCGCCTTTATTAGGGCCGCTGTTTTTGTTTAAAAACTTTTCTTTCATTTTATCAAAGGGGATTTTTTTGTCGCCAGAATTTTCCTTGTTATCCTTATTTGATTCTGTGTTTAAATGTTGGTGATCCTTCTCGTTATTATCGCTCATAGCGTTGATAGTTTTTCTTTAAAATTAATTTAATCTTTTACTACTGTAACTTCTGCATCTGCCCACATACCTTCCAAATTGTAATATTCACGTATTTCTTTTTGAAACACATGAGCCACTACATTTATATAATCAAGTAAAATCCACTCTTTGTTGGTGTAACCTTCGCTGTGATAAGGACCTTCATTTGTTTTTTTCTTCACGATTTCTTCAACTGAATCAGCAATAGCTTCAACGTGTGTGTTAGATTCAGCATCACTAATAACAAAATAATCACTTACTCTGTTTTGAATACCCGTAAGATTTAAAACTGTAATGTTTTTTGCCTTTTTCTCTTGCATTCCTTCAACAATGGCAGCAACTAAAGCATCCGATTCAGTAGCGCTACTTTTTGGACGTTTTGTTTTTTTACCGTTTTTTGCTTTAGGCGATGAATTAATTACGCGATTAGCTTCTTTTTGAATTTTTTCTTTATCGCTAACTACTTTTTTAGAGATTTTTTTAACGGCAGATTTTTTAGCACCACCAGCGCTTAATGAGCCACGTACTTTTTTAGCTGCTTTGTGCACAGCTTCCTTTTTTTGTTCGGCTGCAGCGTTTTGTTTTTGAACAGCCTTTTTAACTAAAGCCTTTTTTTTAGCGGCTGTTTTTACAGTTGGTTTTTTCGACACTGAGTATTATTTTTAATTTAATTGTATAAAATTGGCCAAATTATTTGGTAAGCACAAAAATAATCAATTCTTTTGGCTTTACGTAGCCATGCAAACTTTATTTATTGGGCAAAATAGGATTAATTTACACGAGGTTGACTCTACCAACACTTATGCCATAGGCTTGTTAAAAAGCGTTAAATTGCCCGAAGGAAGCCTAATTATAACCAAAAAGCAAACCGCTGGGCGAGGGCAAAGAGGCAATACTTGGCAGGCCGAAGAAGGCGTTAATCTTACGTTTTCGGTAGTTTTGCATCCTAAATTTTTAAGTCAAGAAAACCATTTTTATTTGAGCATGATTAGTAGTTTGGCAGTTTTTGGCGCACTGACAGAATGCTTAAAGCATAGCCAAGCTGACATAAAAGTAAAATGGCCAAATGACATTTTGGTTATGAAGGATGGAAATCCAAGAAAAATTGCTGGTATTTTAATTGAAAATTTTTGGAGAGGAAATGCCTTGTCTGAAAGTGTTATAGGTATAGGTTTAAATGTCAATCAAACCTCATTTAGCAAGGATATCGAGGATAAGGCAACCTCAATTTATGATATAATTGGACAAGAGATGGATTTGGACTTTGTACTTGAGAAGGTGCTGAGTTACTTGGAGTCATTTTACCTAAAATTAAAAACCGATTCAGATTCCATTAAGAAAATGTATTTAAAGTATTTGTATCAAATAAATGCTTGGTATGACTATAAGCTTGGAAACGAAATAATGCAAGGAAAAATAATTGAAGTGGAAAATGATGGTCGCTTGATTTTAGAGTTAAAATCGGGCGAGAAGAAGGCTTTTTTATTTAAGGAAATCGCGTTTTAGTGTATTGTTGTTTTTACTGTTTTTGGTAAACTAAATCTCAATTCGTTTTACATATTTTTTAGCTAATACAAAGGATTTAATTAAGCTAATTGTATCTCTGTTACTATGTTGTTTCTGAATAAAATTTAAAAACTCATTGGGCTCATTTATTTGTTCGTTACTCGGTATATAACCGTATCCAAGATATTTTCCATTTTTAACTGCAACTATACTTTGTTCGTGAATATTTTTGCCTTTATCAATGATGATAAAATTCTGATTCATTAAGCTTAAATCATCAATTATTTTTTGAGCTCGCTCATTATATTCGTTCACATCTTCTTGCTGAATACATGCGCCCTTGCATTTTTTTAATTGGTATCCGAAACAGGTACTATCTGTAGGGTACAAACTACTCAATTTTTGGCAGAGTTGATGTTTTTCTACTAATTCATGTAATTTTTCTTCGGCACTATAATGTGATGCAAAGCATGCAATTGGTTCTTGTTCTTCATTTACTTTACCTATTGTGTAATTTAAGTAGCCAGCCATATCAACTGAATCATAAATAGCATATTCGAACAAGGTTCTTCGTTTAGCTCGATTAAAACGTGGTTTGTGAGCTTTGATTTCGTTACTTTCATGTAATAGAGCTATTAGCTCACTGCCAGTTAAAACAAAATCAACATCGTAAATAGTATTGATTAATTCAATAGAACGTTTGGTTTTGTTATTGGTTAAATGCGAGAATACTCGTTGGCGAATGTTGTTGCTTTTGCCAATGTAAATAATTTCGTTTGAGCTATTTAAAAAGTAATAAACGCCAGTTTCTTCGGGCAATTTGGCGACCAAATTTTCGCGTAAACTATCTGTTCTTGTTTTAGCTATTTCTTCCGTTCCAAATTTTTTAAAAGTTGGATGTGAGTTTTTAATGGATAAAAGAAGTGAAAAAAGCTTGGCTGTTGCAGCGGTATCTCCCATTGCTCTGTGTCTATCTTGTAAAGGAATACCTAATGATTCGCAGAGTTTACCTAAACTGTAGGAAGGCTTTCCAGGTATTAACGTTCGAGATAATCTAACCGTACAAAGTTTGTCCCTTGTGTAATCATATCCTAAGCTTTTGAATTCGTTTCTAACGAAATTATAATCAAAACTAACATTATGAGCTACAAATATTTTTCCTTCGGTTAATTCAATAATTTTTTTTGCTACTTCCCAAAACTTGGGAGCATTTTCAACCATTTCGTTACTAATACCGGTTAGTTTTGTAATATAGTAAGGTATCTTTACTTCAGGATTTATTAGGGTAGAGTAGGACTCAACTTCGGCTAAACCATCATGAATTATAATTGCAATCTCTGTAATTTTATCACGAGTAGCACTTCCTCCAGTAGTTTCTATGTCGATGATAGCAAACATCTATTCCCAAACTTTATCTTTAATGTAAACTGTACCTTTAAATAAGGCTACTAAAATTCCGTTTTGGTTATGAACAGGTATTTCGTAAAAACCGATTTTATTGCTTGAGCTTATTTGTTTGGCACTTGCAATTAATTTATCTCCTAATGATACTTTTTGAATATGTGAGATACTTGTTTCTATTGATACACTATGACGACCTAAAGAGTTAGATGCGAATGCCAAAGCGCTATCAGCCATGCAATAAGTTATACCGCCATGTGCAATTCCAAATCCGTTCAACATATCCGATCTTACTTCAACACTTAATTTGCAATTACCAACACCAACTTCAATCATTTTAATACCCAACCATTGACTAAAAGTATCTGCTAGCAACATTTTATCTACTATTTGTTTTGCGTCCATGTTTACACTAAATTTGTCTAATTGAAAATGAATAGAGAAAACGAAATATCGGAATTTAGTTTAAAATACCAAAACTATTTCAATGTGAATGCTTGGTACGCTATATTAGCTTATTTGCAAACATGCGATGATGACAGTTTTAAGAGGGTAATAAACTCAGCCTCCTTTATTAAACCAAACACTTTGGTTATGCATGCTATTTTTTTAGGTTTATTTGGTGTAGATAGATTTGTGGTTGGTGATATTGGTTTGGGTGTAGTAAAAGTTTTAACCTTAGGACAATTTTTAATCGGCTATGTTGTTGATATACTAACAGCAGAGAAAAGAGCTTTGGAATATAATTATGAAGTATTTACTTCTCTACGATTTAGAATACCTTTATAATGATATTTAAAAATATTATTCTATATTTGAAATAAAAACATAATTATGGCACATTTTACAAAAAACCTACAAAACACTGGAGATTTAATTTCTAATCTTTATTCGGGAGCAGATGCAAATGGAATTGCACAAAAATTAAATCAAGCAATGTTAGCAGATGGTTACAAGCTTAGTGAAGGCAACCTATCTAATGGAACTTACGAAAAGGGAAACAGAGTAATGCGTATTTTATTCGGAGCTTTTGTTAAGTATTTCAAATTCTCATTAACTGTAACTCAAAATCAGGATGGGACTGTTACTGCTAACTTTTTTAAGCAAACTTCAGGTATGTCGGGTGGTTTAATAGGCATAGCTCAAGTGAAAAAAGAGTTAGCTCGCATGAATGTTGTTTTGCAATCTATTTAGTTTAATGAAATAGGAATATTAATTTATTCGTTATATTTGCGATATAAATGTTAAAAACAAAAAATACATATTATTATTTCGACTCTGAACCGAATCGGAAAGATATGTGTATGATTTAATATAACTTATTATTCATCTAAGCCCGATTCAGAAATGAGTCGGGCTTTTTTATTTTATAACTATGAAACAATTAATGCAAAATTACACCAATGAAGACAAATGGGTTTGGAAAACTCTTTTCGAAAGACAATTTTTAAATCTTCAGGATAAATCAAGTTCAATTTATTTGGATTGTTTAGGTAATATGAAGGATGTACTTAATCAGAATGAGGTTCCTAACTTTTCACTTATTAATGATTGGTTTGAAGATTCAACGCAATGGAAAATTGAAGTAGTTAAGGGATTAATACCTGTTGAAGATTTTTTTGTGCTTTTGGCTGAGAAAAAATTTTGTGCATCAACATGGTTACGAAATAGGAATAACCTTGATTACTTAGAAGAGCCGGATATGTTTCACGACATCTTCGGACATATTCCATTACTTTCAAATCCTTTATTCTCAAGTTTTGCACAAGAATTTGGTAAGCTTGGTAAATCCTTTATAGGAAACGAAGCAGCAATACTTGCACTACAAAGATTATATTGGTTTACCATTGAGTTTGGGGTGATAAAGGAAGATAAGATTAGGGTATATGGTGCAGGAATTATGTCCTCTGTGGGAGAAACCCAAAACGCACTTTCAGAATCTACCTCATATTCGAATTTTGATATTGAAAAAGTTTTAAGCAAAGAATTTAGGACAGATGTAATACAAACGGAGTATGTTGTAATTGATTCTTTTGAAGCTTTATTTGATTCGATTGTGATGACGAGTAAGATACTAAGTAAAAGGTCATATTCACTTATTTAATCTTTTATTTATAATATTAGGTTTGTTGGTTAATTAAGTGTACATTTGTATACTTCTTTTGAAGATTGTATCTCAATCTAGTTTGTAACATCTATTGCAATTCGATTTTTTCACATTTTTATCAGTAGTTAATTGGTTAATTCCTTTTAGGAGTTATTCTGATGTAAGTAAATAGTAATAATCCGCTTTGCTAAAAAAATGCAAGGCAAAAAACAGATCAAAATGAACAAAGGAACAGTAAAATTTTTTAACGAAGCTAAAGGTTTCGGATTTATTAAAGGTGAAAATGGTGAAGAAATATTCGTACACGTTTCAGGTTTAACTGAAGATATTCAGGAAAATGATGAAGTTATGTATGATACACAAGACGGAAGAAAAGGCCTTAACGCGATTAATGTTAAATTAGCATAATTGAATTTTTTTATAAAGTGAAAGCGAGCCCAATGGCTCGCTTTTTTTTTGAAATTATTTTTGTTCAAATTTGTTTTATTTAGTTTAAACAAAACGTGTTAACTTATTGGTTATTAAATATGATATGAGTCATTTTTAAGCATGTTAAAATGGTGAGATATAAATTGTGTAAGTAAAATTTCTTACCTATTTTAGCAAAATAATTATTAAATCATTTACATGAGTATTGCACCCCCTCGATTTATTGATCCAGATAAGGATAAAACTATTTTTTTTGCTACATTACGTAAACGTGTAGACGGTTACTTTAAAGAAAACAATATTTCTAAACATTATAATGCTTCAATGGTAATTAAAACAATCATTTTGATAGCAGCATATTTAATTCCTTTCGCACTTTTATTCATTTTAAATCCAGGTACGGGACTTAGTTTAGCTCTATGGAGTATTATGGGTTTTGCTTTGGCAGGAATTGGTATGAGTATTATGCATGATGCTAATCATGGAGCGTATTCAAGCAGCCATAAAACAAATTATTGGTTAGGACATACTTTAAATTTGTTAGGTGGCTCAGTTTTTAACTGGAAAATGCAGCACAATTTATTGCATCATACTTATACTAATATTGTTAATTATGATGATGATATTGATGATAAATTAATTTTACGTTTTTCGCCACACACGCAAGTAAAATGGTACCACAAATTGCAAGTTGTTTATGCATTTCTATTTTATGGTATTCTAACGCTATATTGGGCTTTATTAAAAGATTTTGTTCAGTTTAATAGATATACAAGAGAAGGCGTAAACAAAAACACACCTGCAGAAAATCGCGCCGTAATGGCGAAAATTATTTTAAGTAAAGTAATTTATTTCCTAGCATTCTTGGTGGTTCCAATTGTACTTTTTAAAATGTCGGCTGGATTATGGATTGGTGGTTTTTTATTAATGCATTTTATTGCTGGTGTTGTTTTAACAGTAACTTTTCAATTGGCTCATACAGTTGAAGGAACTACACATCCATTGCCAAATGATGAAAATGTAATTGAAAATAATTGGGCGATTCATCAGTTAAATACAACAGTTAATTTTTCACGTAAGAATAAAATTCTTTCTTGGTATTTAGGAGGTTTAAATTATCAAGTAGAGCATCATTTATTTCCAACTATTTGTCATGTGCATTATCCCGAAGTTTCAGAAATTGTGAAAGCAACTTGTCAAGAATTTAACGTACCATATTTAGAAAATAATAGCTTAGGTGAGGCTTTAAATTCTCATATTAAAACTTTAATTCGATTTGGAAAAATGCCAAATATAAATGAAGCTTTAGCTTAACGGCTAATAAATTAAAACAAAAAAGCACGAATTTTATTCGTGCTTTTTTGTTTTTAGACCCTTTCAATTTCTGGTTATTACAGAACTCTTAATTCAATTTTGCAATAATTAATAAATCTATCGTTTTGGTTTCGCTAGAATATTCTTGGTGACGAATAAACTCTATCGAGAAACCATTCTGTTCAAGGGCGTCACAAATATAATCAGCCTGATGGTAATGGATAAATATACTATCGCCAGTGCTAGGTGAAGTTTGCATAGCAGATTTACTATAATCATCTTCCATTGTGCTAATATAAATTAAGCCTTTTGGATTTAATACTTTTGTTGAATCATGTATTAATTTTAAAACTTCTTCTTTAGAAAGATAGGGAAAACAAAAACCATAAAGCAAAGCATCAAACTTAGTATTTAACTTAAGTAGGTCTCTACAATCCATTATTTCAAATTTAGCTTCAGGATTATTGTTGCGAGCCAAATCAATCATGTTAGGCGCTAAATCAGTACCCAGTATTTTTAAATCACTTCTTTTGTTTAAAATATGTCGTGTTATATTTCCGGGACCACAAGCCAACTCTAAAACACTAGCATTTGTGTTTAATAATTTGCAAAAAACCGTTAAACTTTCATCATACAAATCCACATTCATGTATTTGTTTTGATAGTGAACAGCGCGTATATTAAATACACTTACTGCATTTTGCGATTTATCCATGATTTAATTTTTGCCCGTTGTCCAAAGTTTAAAAAATTGTTCCTGTTCTGGAGTTCTTGTTTTCACAAATTCAAAAGTGTTTTTTAAAGTTCCATTTACATATTTAGCTGGGAAACTCAAAGTAATTTCCTTTCCATTTCTGATGACCTTTAAATTTATAGTTTCACCTTCGGTTTTATATTCGCCTTTTTCATTCAAAAAACATTTGGTCACATCGGTTCTGTCTACTTTATCTCCAGTCATAAAGCCTGCATAGTTATTAGCTGAAGCTTTTTTTATGGTAATTTTATTATTTATAACAACAGACCCATTTACAACTACACCATTTTCTTTTGAAATTAAATCAATAGGCACCAAACCCTTCTTTTCTTTTAAGTAATTAATCCCAACTGTTTTAAATCCACCTTCAATATCTAAGGGTGTTTTACCCGAAACATATTTATCGAAAAATTGTTGCAAATCAGGATGAACAAGTTTTACGAAAACAGGAATAATTTCTTCTTCGGTAAAGGATCTGTTTTTACCATATTTATTGCTTAGTTCTAGTATAACCGACTTTAAAGTTTTATCTCCTTTAGTTAATTTCATTATTTCAAAATCAAGTAACATCGCCATGATTGCACCTCTTTCGTATACTTGTATGTATAAATCTTTATAAGGTGGGTTAAAAACTTTTTCACTCATTACTGTAAATGGAATGGAATCTGGATAAGTATACGAGCTGATAATTTTTTCTTTTAAAGTGCTTTCTACTGTTTTTTCAACGCTTTCTAAATTTCCTTGCATAGAGATTAAGATTGAAAAATATTCGGTTGTTCCTTCATATAACCATAAATGTTTCGACATTTTAGGGTTTACATAATCAAAATTTCCAATTCTATCACTATGTATGCTTAGTGGTGAATATATGTGCATAAACTCGTGTATTGCAGTATTTGATACCATTCCTAAATAGGAATTGTAGCCAAAATCGGGTAGGTAATAGGAAGAAGATGTGCCATGTTCTAAAGCTCCAAAACCTTTGTTTTTTGTTTTACGAATTAGTTTCGGGTATTGATAAAGGTGAATTTTATTTCCCATTAAAATTTTGCCTACATCTTTTAAATCAACAATGTAATTTAAAAAGCTATAGTTATTTATTGGAAGTGTGCCACCAACAAATTTTTCAATAGCATGCATACTTGAGTCGAGTTTTGTTTTAATGAAAAATGCCGACGAGTCATCCTGACTGTAGTATGAAGCAACTGTAATATCAGCATTAGCTACTTTTGTAGTTGTTGCTTTTTGTGAGGTGAATAAAATTGGATTATCCATTAATTGATGATAATCTTCCGCAACAAAACTTTGTTTATCGCTTTGTTTTATATTACAATTCAAAGATGAAAAACCTTCGATATTAGAAGGCTTTGTAAACTCTAGTGCAAAATTAGTGACGAGCATATTGTCGAAAAAACCAAAAAGGGCTCCATTATTAATGTAAAAATATTTTCCTGCCTCAAAACCAGTTCCTGCGGGTTCAAATATTTTATGAACCTTAACTTTCGAATCCCATGAATCACGCACCTTATAGCTGATAAATTTTAAGTTTTTAGCAGAATAAATTTTAAAAGTATTAGTAGTTACTTTTTCAACTTTTAGTTGCTTCTTGTTGCTATCGTAAGCTTTAAATTCTGAAACATAAGTTCCGTAATTTAAAATATCATATGTGCCGGGCACTGTCATTGGAAAGTTAAAATTGACAGTATCCACATTAACGGAGGGACATTGTAATTCAATATTTATTTTGTCTTTTTTACAATTGCTTAAGTCAACTTTATAACTGTATTGTTGTGATAAAAAGAATAGAGGTGATAGAAGTGAAATGAATAGGAATTTTATTTTCATAGATTTGATATAAAGTAAGATTATTGGGTAAGACGTTGTTATATGAATAAAAGTTACAATAATTTTGGAATTCTAAAATATACTGCAACAAATATATAATGCAATCTTAAACATAAAGAAAGGGTTTATTAAGTGGCGTTATTTGCTTATAAACGCAAATAAAAGAGGTTAATTTTTGTTCAATAACTTATGTAAAATACTATTAACCTCATTTTTCAATTGTGTGCCTATTACCAATTTCGCACCACTTTTGGTTTCAATTGCAATTCCTTCGCGGCCTTTGGTGTTATAAACAACACCGTATTTACTTCCATATCTTATTCCATAACCAACAAAACCATATTTTACAAGTTCAGCCGATTTAATTTCACTCCATTTTATATTTTTGCTCGTAAAGGGATAAAATTTCATTTTAATACCTTCATCATCCATTGTTATTTCAAGTTTCATCCACCTAAATAAAGCTAGAATTAAAAGGATAAAAACTGCAAACACAATTAAGCCAACATTTGACATTGGGTTATCCCCAAAAGGCTGTTTCATGAAAATTTGTTGGTAAATGCCAATAACAGGAATTGAAGTAATTCCAATTAAAATTAACCACAACCACCATTGTGTGAATCGTTGAGTTTCTGAGAAATAAGTTTTCATGCTTAAAAATTGAAATGCAATGTTATAAGTTCTTCAAGTAGATTTTGCATTTCAATAATGATTACAAAATTAAGAAGATTTGCTCATACTAAATCAAAATTCGTAAGAATGGTTTAATTTGCATTGGAATGGTTATATTAATTTTAGCTTGGCAATAAAATTAATTATTGTATCTTAAGTCATCAGTAAAACCTATATTGAATTTACTTAAATTAACTATGAAAAGGGTTCGGAATGATGCTCAATATTCAATGAGTCATTATTATTTAAACTATCCGTGCTTAATGTATTATCATTGGATAAATTAAACTCGTTATTATTTAAGATGTTTAAATTATCATTTGTATTTGAGTGGGTATCTGTTTGATTTGATAGATTGTTTATATTGTTGTTTGTATGCGTATGATTTTCAGAATAGTTTGTATCCCAGGTTTCTCTGTGACGATAATAATCACGAAAATAAAAATCGTCGCTATCATCGTAGGTGTATAAACCGTTCTTATCTTGTTTATTTATTTTTTTACTTTTTGCCGTAAAATCTTGAATTCGCTTCAAATACTGACGTTTATCCAAATCACCATGCCAAATATGATACAAGTCTCCATACACATATCCAATTTTACCTTGTACTACATCATAAAATCTTTTGCTCCAAATGTTTACATTTTCAATATCATCCTTAAAAGCATTTGAAATACAATTATGGTTTATTTGGCCAGCAGCGGCATGCGCAATAATATGATCAGCGCCACCAATTAGTGCTTTGTCATAAAGTTTTACTTTGTCTAAAACATCTCTTCTGGCACCCCAAGCAAAACCAACGTGTCCGTGGTTATTATAGTTCTCATCTTTCCATAAACTAGTTAAAACAAAATTGGATGCGAAGCTTCTCCATACTTTTGAATTTTGTTTATTAGGTAAATTTGAACTTTTTAGAACTTCCAAACTAAAACTTGGTTTTGTTTCATCTTTATCTAAATGCACACAATACTCAAATGGCTGTATTAGGTTTCTTGTTTTTAATTGCTCTACGCCATCAATCATCCAATTTAAATTTGTAAAAACTACATCTGTATCAATCCAAAAAATGTATTTATACTTTGAAGGAAGTTCTTTAATAATTTTATTTAAAATAGCTTCTTTATGCCATAATAAACTTGGTGTTTTTAAATGTTTAATCGAGTCAGTTTCCTTTAATTGTGCTTGACTATCGCCAATAACACATTCGTAAATAAAATGATTCAGGTGTTTTATTCGCTTATAAAATTCGTTAAATGATTTTAAACGATAAGGTGAATTTAAAGGATTATAATAGCAAGAGATAATTATTGCCTCAGGATGTGTTTTATATTTATCCTTGTAGAGAAATTTATTTTTAAATGACTCGAACATGTTACTAACTATTAATCAATTCCATATATAGATTTTCATACATAGGTAGAATTTCGGTAATATCAAACTCAGCTGCCTTTTTATATGCATTTTCTTGAAACTGAGCCATTTTTGATTCATTACTTAATAAATCAATTGCATTTTTAGCCATGTCTTCTACATCACCTACATTGCTTGTAAAACCAGTTGCTCCATTAATATTTACTTCTGGTAAGCCACCAGTGTTAGTAGAAATAACAGGCATTTTCATAGCCATAGCTTCTAACGCTGCTAAACCAAAACTTTCTGTTTCACTTGGTAATATGAATAAGTCGGCAATGCATAAAACTTCTTTTGGGTCGTTAATTTTACCTAAATTAATAATATCATTACATGTATTTAATTCACGGCAAAGTCTTTCAATGCTTGGTCTCTCAGGGCCGTCGCCAACAAGTATTAGTTTAGAAGGAATAACTTTTCTTACTTTATCAAAAACACGTAAAACATCTTCAACACGCTTTACAGCTCTAAAGTTTGAAACATGAATTAAAATTTTTTCACCATTTGGTGCATAATGTTTTTTATGACACTTGGTTGATTCGTGCTGGTATTCGGATAAATCAATGAAATTGGGTACAACTCGAATGGGCTTGGTTATTTTAAAAATATCTTCGGTGTCCTTTTTCAAACTCTCCGATACAGTTGTTACAATATCGCTTTGTTCGATGGAAAATTTAATGATGGGTTCAAACTGTGGATCGCGACCTACTAAAGTTATATCGGTTCCATGAAGAGTTGTAATGAATTTTATACGCACTCCTTGAGAAGCTAAAATGTATTTTGCCATTAAAGCTGCTGATGCATGAGGTATTGCATAATGAACATGCAATAAATCTAGTTTCTCAAATTTAACTACATCAACCAATTTGCTTACCAAAGCTGATTCGTACGGTTGATATTCAAACAAGGGATAATTGCTAACGCTAACTTCATGATAATAAACATTTTCGGTAAAAGCACCTAAACGAAAGGGTAAACTATAAGTAATGAAATGAACTTGATGTCCTTTTAAAGCTAAAGCCTTACCTAACTCTGTTGCTACAACTCCGCTACCACCAAAAGTTGGATAGCAAACAATTCCTATTCTCATTGTTGAAATAAATTTAGTCAAATATAAGTTATTAAACATAAAATCATGTTCCGTTTGTAACAAATTAAAGTAATCTTCATTAACATACTAATGTTGATTACAATGTAGTTGATGCAATTTTTTAACCCTAATAACTAATAAATTTGAGCAAATGAGTAAGCCTTTAATATTAGTGACAAATGACGATGGAATTACCGCGCCAGGTATTTCACATTTAATTTCTATTGCCAAAAAATATGGCGATGTAGCTGTAATTGCACCTGATAAACCACAATCTGGAATGGGTCATGCAATTACAATTAACAATACCTTACGAATAAATCCATCCAATATGTATGGTGTCTTTTGTGAGTATAGTTGTTCAGGAACCCCAGTTGATTGTGTGAAAATAGCAATTAACAAAATATTGCCTCGTAAGCCAGATTTGGTTTTATCGGGTATTAATCATGGTTCTAACTTATCAATTAATGTTATTTACTCGGGTACAATGAGTGCTGCTGTTGAAGGTGCAGTTGAAGGTGTCGATTCGATAGGTTTCTCTTTATGTAATTTTTCGCATGAAGCCGATTTTTCGCCTTGTACTTCTTATATAGAAAAAATAGTTGAAAGCACTTTGAAAAATAAATTGCCTAAGGGTGTTTGTTTAAACGTCAACTTCCCAAATTTAAGAGCTGATGAAATAAAAGGGATGAAAGTTTGCCGTCA
>CAZRUA010000093.1:0-14121 GCA_964603125.1 uncultured Flavobacteriaceae bacterium
CAAGTCGCCATTTCCTTTCGGATTTTATCAAATTCCTTAGTGTATTTTACTCTAAAACGTTCGTAGGTTTCCTTGGGCATCTCCTCTTTTATGAAGTGCTTCTCCTCTAGCGTTTCTATATCCTTGGTTAGTTCGACAATTCTCGCCTTAAGGATCGCTTCCTTTTCAACGGAGTCTTTATTCAGTTCATGGTAGGTGCTTTCTAATTCAAGTTTGATTGCTTCGGTTAAATCAGGCTTTACTTCGTATTTCTCAAGCTCCTCCGAAAACAAACGGTGCATTTCTTTTGCACTTTTATTGCACTTACAGCCGTTTGTTCTGCATTTGTAGTAGTACAAGTTCTTCTTCTTTACAATGTAGCCTGTAAATGGCTGATTACAATCCGAGCATTTAATGAAAACCTTAAGTGGAATATTTACATCTTCTGCTTTGTGGGGTACTCCAAATTTAGTTGAAGATGAAATTACCTCGTTAACTTTCATAAAGGTTTCTTTAGAGATCATTTTTTCATGTACTCCTTCAACTACTTTTCCATTCAACATTCCGTGCGAAACTAATCCACAATAAAATGGGTTAATGAAAATTTTATGCAATTGTTGCTTATACATTTTTACACCGATAGCCTGAAGCTTCAGAATAATTTCTTCATTCTTCATGCCCATTAGTTTCCATTCCCACGCTTTTTTAATTTTCTTTCCATCTGCATTCACTACAATTTTACGTTCACCACTGGTTCTTACAATATCATAACCCTGTGGTGGTTTTACAACCCAAATTCCTTTTTCAAACTTGGCTTTCATTCCTGCCATTGCCACTTGCTTTCGTTGTTCATTATCCCAACGCCCGAATAACAATTGCATATCATGAAACAGAACTCCGTTTGGATTAGATGTGTCGATTGGTTCTGTTACTGCTTTAATATGAACCCCATGCTTCTCTCTTAGTTCATCAGCAATAGAAATAGCTTTGCCTCCTGTTCTGCTAAAGCGAGTCATTTTGTAAACCAAGATGGTACTTATTTTTCCCTTGCTTGTATTTACAAAACTCAGCATTCGCTGAAACTCTTTCCTCGCATCGGTTTTAGCACTTTCATAAGTATCACCAAACGCTGAAACAATTGTTAGATTATTTCTCTTAGCATATTCTTCAATCGATTTACGCTGAGTTTCCAAAGACTCGTTTTTATCAAACTGCCCTTTGCCGGAAACCCTTGTGTACATTACCGCCAAATTGGATGTGGACTGCTTTACTTCTTTTTTACCATAGCGTCCAAACCGATTTGCTATTATTTGTTCTTCTGTCATTTTGCCTCCTTTCTTTTATTATTAATTTTTTTATGCTTGTTTTCTGTATTCAATTTCCGAAACATCATTTTCAGTATTCAACAAAATTATTTTTGCTTCACCTGAATCATCCATCTCGTTTTTCTTTTTTAGTTTTGAAAGATGTTCGCATAAAAGAACAGCCAGTTTTTTGATTGATAATACAATCTTGTTTGCTTGTTCATCGCTCACGCTTTCATAACCTTTTATCATTCTTAGTTTTTCAACCGTTAATCCTTTATTATTTTCGCTCTCACTTTTCATTTCTATTTTTGCTTTCTCGCACTTTCGTTCAACAACTTATTTATCTACATTAGTATATTGATTATCAATATGATAGCTAATTTACGTACATCTTTCGGAATAAAGAAATACCCCCGAATCGCCCTAAATTCGCCCAATTTTCGGTTTGGTTTTAAAGCCTTTCCAGAACATTTTTGTATCCCTAATATTAACAAGGCGATCTGATTTTTATTTTTTGTTTCATATTATGCAGCTTTGTTTTGTTGTTGACTTTTTAATAATCCTTGTTTCTTTAGTGCTTCGTATCTGTACCTCCATTCACTCTTCTTTTCTGTTTCTTTTTTACCGGAGATAAATTGTTGCACTTTTTCTTGTTGTGGTTTTTCTTCAATAAAATCTATTTCAGAAAATTTCATTTCAGCTGTGTGCAGCATTAATTGATGCCTAAAGCAAATCAGATGCGCTTTTCTTTCCTTTGTTAATTTGAAAGCAAGCATTTTTAAATGACCTTTCTCAGCAAGCATTTTATTTAGTCCGAGAAAGAGTTCGATTATTAATTCCTTAAAAGGATAATCATTTGGTAGCCTATTAAATGTAGTACTTGTGACCAATCTCTTAAATGCATCCGTTATGCAAAGCAAGGTGTGTAGATCTATTCGGCTATAATTACTTAGCTTTATTAATCCATCAGCTAAACATCTAAAGCGAGTGTTTACCCAAACAATCCGTTTTGCATCTTCGTATTCCCAATAATCAAAAGGTTCTTTTAATTTAACACCTCCGGAGTTTTGCTCGTATTTTTTTTCAATTAAACCAATGAGTTTACTGTTGATCCATTTATAACGTGACTCGTTTTCATTTTCATGTTTCTGTTCAACTTTTATAAGATTTTTTATTGGTTCAATTTCCTTTTCAACCTCACTTACATTATTCGAGTCTGCTATTTCGGTTTCTTCTTCTTCTTCTGCATCCGCCAACGGTACAAATTCAAATTCACTTCGCTCATCCTTATCGTATTTTACGTTAAGCTCTTCATTACCGTATTTTACGGTATCTTTTTCCTTATCGTATTTTACGCTAACTTCATTAGTAGTAACAGGCTTTACGATAACTACAGGAACTTGCAAACTTGGTTCTGCTTCTGTTGTTCCCGAAAGCACCAAGCCATTTCTTTTAAAATATGCCATTTGCTTACAGTTATCGCTGCAATATTTTTTGCTCGACCGTATTGCCGTAAAATGCCCTCCGCAATATAAACAGGTGCTTTCCATTTTTTTTAAATTCTAATCGGTTTAATATTCGTTTTCATCTTCTTCGTCCAACATCAAAACTGTATCGCCAAGCAAACCTTTCATGTATTCACTGTAATCAGTTAAAATACCTTCTATGTTTTCTTTAGCTTCTCTATTCTTAAGAGAGTTTAAATCAAAATTCACATTTAGTAATACAATGTTTTGTCGCTCTTGTATTCCAATAATTTTATGCTTGATATTGTTACCAAACAAAATGCGTAAAATATCCATCAGCAGATCTTCCGGAATTTTATAGCGTTTTACTATGAGTTTATTTTCCATGTCTTTCGTTTTATAAATAAGCGGTTTCATACGTTTTCTTTTTCTCCGGTTGCGTTATTGGTATAACATCTCTGAGTGCATTCATCCCGATTCCTAAATGGGGATTCTCCGTTTCTGTTTCCGATAACACTTTTATCTTCTTGTATTTCTTCTTTACTTTTTCAAGATCCTCCTCAAGCTCCGTGTAGTCTTCTTTTAGCTTAAGGTTTTCTGCTTTCAGTTTTTCTATTTCCTCCTTTTGTCCTTTTAATTTTATAAAGGCGTAGATCAATAAACCAACACCAACCAATAGTGTAATAGGACTTAATACAAGTTTTAAAACAGATGCTATTAATTTATTGTCTCCGGCAATGGTATCTGCTGCTTTTTCCCAAACACCTTTTTCGGCATCTGTTCCTGATAAAGTTTTTTCGGTCTTGTTTCTGTTTTGTTTTTGTTCTGTTTTTTCTTCGTTCGTTTCTTTCATGGCTATTGTATTTTACGTTTAAAAATTCAAAGGTCGTTTACTGTATTTTACTGTTTGCCGGTTCCCGAACGCATTGAACCTTATTGGTTCTTATTGAACGGTATTGGCGTTTATCGTTTACAAAAACAAAGGTGCAACAAGCGTATTTTACGCTTTCCGCATTTTTGACGTTCATTGCAATCTTTTTCGTTTGTTTTACAATCTTTTCTAAAGTTTTTCGATTTTAGCGTAAAGTAACGGTAGGGTTTTAACTCACTTTACCGATTTGGGCGGAAACTGCCGAGAAGTGATTTCAAATGCTATATAAAGCTGTTTAGGGAACCACTAACCAATAAATTGGATCGTAGGATTTGCAATACTAGAAGGTAAACAGATGAAGTAAATCCCCAATAAATAAGACCATCTTTGGGCTAAAATATCAGAGAGGTAGTAAATTAGCCTTAGAACAAAAGCTTTCAAATAATGTTTTTAAAATTGAAACAAGAACAGGAAGTCAATCTTCCTGTTTTTTGTATTACTTTGCTCTCAACTTATCAAGCACGTCAGCTTTCTTTCTCCTGGGCACTTCAAATACGTTTTCATTTATCATTTCAATAATAAATGGTTCGCCTTTGCTGTAGGTTTTAATGTATTTGGTGTTTATTAAACAACAGCGATGTAGACGCACAAAGCTCGATTCTTCTCCATAATATTTTTTGCAATCTTTTAGGTTGCGCGCCGCGGTGTAACGTTCGCCTTTTGTTACAAACACATCACTGTAGCTGTAACCAGTTTATAGCAATATATCAATAAACTGGTCTATCTTATTGTTAGGAAACCTAACTAATATTGTATCGGCAATAATGCTAATAAAACTAATTAAAAATTAAACAAAATGAGCAAATCAATTTTCTATCACGCTGGTTGTCCAGTATGTGTAAGTGCAGAACAAGACATCCTAAGTTTAATCAATCCTTCTAATGTAGAGGTGGTACATTTAGGAAACGATAAATCTAAAATTGCTACAGCTGAAGCTGCTGGTGTAAAATCAGTTCCAGCTTTGGTAACTCCAAACGGAAATGTATTACACTTAAATTTTGGCGCATCAATGGCTGATGTAAAAGGATAAAAAACTTAGCAGCTAGTTTAAACTTAAACTAGCTGTTTTCAAATTTACTAACTTCTACAAATGAAAAATTTAAAATTTTATCACGATGGTTGCGAAATTTGTGCAAGTGTGGGTCAAGAAATTGTTAATTTAATTGGTCTATCAAACTTAGAGGTAATCCATGTAGGAATAGATCCTGCAAAAATAATAGAAGCAAATAATTTAGGTGTAAAAACCTTTCCCGCTTTAGTTAACATAAATGGAAATGTGCTTCATTTTAACGTTGAGGAACACGAAGGAAACATCGATTGCTTGTTATAAATGCTATAAATATTTAAACAAAAAACAAAAACATGAAAAAAATAATATACACGTTGTCATTAACAACAGTCTTAGCTATCACAACTGCTTTTGCGTGTGATAAATGTCAAAAATTTAATAACGAAAATTTCGTTATTGTATCAACAAGCGCAAGCTATAATTCAAACTTAAAGCAATTGGTAATGTCTATCCAAGTAAAAGGTAAAGCAGGAGTAACCATGCCAGATTCTATTGGAAAATTAGATGGAGCTGGTGTTTTAGGTTATGTATTTCCAACAACATTAAAATCAGAAGACGTTGGTTTTAATAAAACCGATGGAATTGTAGCATTAGCTTTAACATCGCATCCTGATTTTGATGATTCGCCTTTATGGGATGAGAACAATAACGGAACATTTTCAGACGATGGTCGTGTTTGGCATCCTCATTGGGTTTTACTAGTAAAAGACGAGAGAGTTAAAGGAGGGCTTGCAGTAAAAGAATTTAAAAAAGAAGATAAAACTGTTAAACTGCCAACTACTGCACCAAATATGCCAATGTATATGGATAGTCCGGGCTTTCAAGTGATAACAAAAGGTAATACTATTCAGGTAGTAATACCATCTTACAGAATTAATAATAAAATTGATTTTAAATTTGATGCAGTTACTTGTTATATGTCGGTTAATACCTCTAATATGATGATGCCAATGTTAGGCGTTATGGAAGTTTATAGTGTTGCCTCAGGAAAATTAACCCTGCCATATGTTGTAAAAACAAAATAATTAAAAATTGTAAAAGGCTCTAAAAACTCTAATTATGAAAAACATAAACAGACGTAGTTTTATTAGTAAAGTAGGGGTATTAGGTATTGGAGGTATTATAACATCCTTATCCTTAAAAAATAACCTTTTAAACGCAACTATTTTAAACTCTACAAATACAAATATGTTTATACTTCCCGAACTACCCTATACTTATAGTTCTTTAGAGCCTTTTATTGATAAAGAAACAATGCTAATTCATCACACAAAACACCACCAAGCGTACATTAATAACTTAAATAAGCTTATCATTAGTGAGAGTATTCCCACAAATACAATTGAAAATATTCTAAATAATATATCAAATTATTCTACATCTGTGCGTAATAATGCCGGCGGTCATTATAATCATTCGCTGTTTTGGCAATTACTTACACCAATAAAAAACGATAATGCAGAGTCTTTTAAAATTAACGAAGCTATCGTAAAAAAATTTGGCTCTATGGAAAATTTCAAGGTAGAATTTGAAAAAAAGGTAATGTCTGTTTTTGGTTCAGGTTGGTGTTGGCTGATTTTGAATGAAGCTAACCAACTCGAAATTATCACAACGGCTAACCAAGATAATCCACTAATGCCAGTCATCATTAAAAATGCTAGCCCACTTTTGGCTTTAGATATTTGGGAACACGCCTATTATTTAAAATACCAAAATAAAAGAGCAGATTATTTAAAAGCTTGGTGGCAAATTGTTAATTGGAAATTTGCAAACACATTATATACTAATTAATTTAAAATAAAAGCTCGTGGAAATTTCAGTTTACGATACAGTTTTTAAAAAGGAAGATGGAACTATGATTAAGTTCGATATTTTAGTTCCCGCTGATTTTAAAGATTTGAATAAAATATATGAGTATGGCAATTCCTTTTTAAAAGAAGAAAAAATAGTTGCCAAAAACCTTATTAGTGCCGATGAGTGTGATTTTTGCCACATTGAAGTTGCAACTGAGGCAATTAAAAATGATATAAAAAATAAAGGATATTCAATATTTAAACATTGGGGTTTTTAAAATGACAAATATAATGTTCAGCTTTTTCACAATATTAAATTGGCTTTTTCCGACATCGTTAGAACAAGTTACACCTAAACAAATTAAAAATAAAACTATGGAAGTAGCCGTATGGGACACCTATGTAAAAAAGAAAGATGGTAACACAATGCATTTTGATATTATTGCGCCAACATCTATTAAAGATGTAACAATTATTTACCAATACGGTAAATTATACTTAAAAGAAAAAAAACAAGAAGGACAACTTATCAGCTCCAAAGAATGCCGTTTTTGTCATATCGAAAAAGCAACAGAGGCTATGCAAACATCAATAAACAAAATAGGTTACTACATTATTGAAATGGAAGGTTGCCAGTAATAAATAATAAGAAAATGGAAAACATTACACTCATTCCAAATAACTCTTTAGTAGTCGCTACTCCAGAAGAAGGAAGACAATTAGCAGTAAAACTAGCTCGCTTAATAATAAAACTAACTCAGCCTGATGAGCTAAAACGTAAAGAGCAAAGAGAAATCTATGCAAATGATGCCTTAATGTTGATACAAATTGGACAAACAGTAGCTCTTGAATTTGCAACAATTGCAGCCGCTAATAATTATTGGAAAAATAGTAACTAAAAAATCAACAATTTTTTAAACATGAAAGATATAAGTTAGTTCTTAATGCAAAAATTGAATTAACAGCTAATCATTTTAAAATGTGGTTAGTTTATTTAACTCAACGGTGGACGAACATTTTAAAGGATTAACTGCCGAGAAAGCAAAATTAAAGGCAATAAGTATTGCTCGTTTAATATTTTCAAAAATAAATAAAATGGAAAAAATAGATTTTTAAGTTATGAGACAATTTAATTTAAATATAGAGCCCTGTTTACAGGGCAGTTTTCAAATTAAAAAAGTCAATCTTGCTTTTGTATTTCAAGTAAACTGTCCCAGTTGTTTTGAGTATGGGTTTCCGTTAGTGAATGAATTGTATTTGAAATACGCTAACAGCTTTGGTTTTATTGGCATATCCACTGCATTTGAAGACTTTGAATTTAATACAGAACTGCATACTAAACAATTACTAAATGATGGAACGATAATAGGCGAAACAAAAAAATATTATTCTAAAAAGTTTGGCATTGAAAAATATAATCAAAAAGTTCTTTTTCCAATTGCTATTGATAAAACAAAAACACCTGAACAATTTTTAACAACGGGTAATTTAAGTTTAATATGTGAGGGCAATCCAAACTATAAAATCTGGCCTCAATGGGAAAAAGATTTAATGAATGAAAAAGTAAAATCATACTATTGTAATTTCCCATTAATTTCTGAAACCTTTACACTAAATCAATTACGAGGTACGCCATCTTTCATTATATTTGATGAAAAAAAAGTGATATTGAATTCTCTTTTTGGATACCAAAATATTGAAAACTTGCAATCGAAACTGATTCAATACCTTAATTAGAAGTCTTGACTTATATGAAAAACTCTTCTTTCGACATAAAACACCAAAGCGTGCAAATAGAAAGTAAAATTGTTGTTGCGCTAGAAAAAATTTCAGAAGCATTTAGAGTTTTGTTGTGGCAAGAAAGCAAGGGAAATAATCTTAGTCCTATTCAAATTCAAATACTAATTTTTTTGCTTTTTCACAGTAACGAAAAGTGTAAAATAAGTTATTTAGCGAACGAGTTTAATATGACTAAAGCCACAATTAGCGACTCTGTAAAACTATTATTAAAGAAAGATTTAATGAAAAAAGATTATGATACAATAGATGCGAGAAGTTTTACTATTTCATTAACTAATGAAGGGAAAAAGGTCGCTCAAAAATCTTCTTCTTTTGCAGGTATTATTGAAAAATCGATTCATCAGTTTTCAGAAAAACAAAAGGAAACAGTTTTAGTTAGTTTATTAGAACTAATTGAAAAATTAAACAAAGAAGGGATAATAAGTATACAAAGAATGTGTTCAACCTGTAGATTTTACAATAAAAATAAAACAATACATTATTGTAATTTATTAAACAAACCTTTACTAAACAACGAATTAAGAGTTGATTGCCCAGAACATCAAATGGCATCATAAAAATTTTGAAAGTGCAATAATGCCCTCTTCAATTTGCTTTTCTGTGAGCGAGGCGTAGCCTAATCTAAAGCCTAATATGGGGTCACCAAAACTAAAAGTGTCTGGCGACATAATTTTAATTCCCTTCTTTAATAACTTATTAGCTACATCAATTACATTTACTTTTTTAAGTGGCACTATCCAAAAAGCCAAACCACCATCAGGTTTATTATAAACAGCCTTTCCCTTTAAATATATATTACAAGTTTCTTCAAAATAATCTCGCTTTGCTTTATAAATAAGTGTGGTTCTTTTTAAATGCCGTTTTATTTCGCCATCGTTTATAAGTTGTAAAATGGCTTCTTCCATAATATTATCACCTTGCACATCAATTATTTTTCTATGTTTCCCTACGTTATTAATAAAATCAATATTACTTACTAAATACCCAATTCTTAATGCGGGAGCTATAATCTTACTTAACGTACCGATGTAAATATAATTTTTCACATTTTCGTAACTTGCAATTGGTAAAATTGGTCGTTGCCCAAAATGAAATTCATTATCGTAATCGTCTTCAATAATTGTAAAACCATATTGATTTGATAATTCAATTAATCTTAATCTTCTTTTTAAACTTAACGTTACGGTGGTAGGAAATTGATGGTGCGGTGTAACATAAATTGCTTTTATGTTTTTGTTTTTCTTTAAGTATTTTTCTACTTCATTAATTTGCAGCCCATCATCATCAATAGATACAGGCAATAATTTAGCACCTGCATTTTCAAACACTTGCCATGCAGGACTATAACCTGGGTTTTCAATTAATACAAAATCCCCTTTTTTAAATAGACTATGTGCAGCCAAATACATCGCCATTTGACTGCCTCTAGTAATGCAAATTTGCTGAGTAGTAATGTTCATTCCTCTTGTAAAATTAAGCATCTGCACGATTGCTTTTCTAAACTCAATATCTCCAAATTCATTACTATAACCCATTATTTGCCAACGTGATTTTCTATTAAATATTTGTCGATACGCCCTAGCTATCTCATTCATAGGCGCAAGACGGCTATCAGGTAATCCATCATCAAAATTCAAATTTGGCTTTAATTCAGTTTCTTCACTCCCAGAATTGCTAATTTGTATGATTTTTATTTCAATCTTTTTCGGTAAAATATCTGCTACAAATGTCCCCTTTCTATCTTTTGCGATTAACCATCCTTCAGTTAATAAAACATCTAAGGCTTCAATAATAGTGTTTCTATTAACTTTTAAGAGTTCTGCTAATTTCCTGCTACCGGGTAAGGCATCGCCTACCTGTAATTTACCAGCTTTTATGGATTCAATTATTGCATCTGCTATTTGGATATAAATAGCTTTATCGCAATCATAATTAATCTGAATTTCTAATTTCCAAGGTCTTAACATCTGGACTATCAATTAATATTATTTCTGTACTATTAAGATAGTCCAAAGGTAGTATATTTTTGTATTCATAAAATATTTAAAAACACATAATATGAAAACAGAAGAAAAAAAATTCTCATCAAAAGATTTTCACGAAACTTTTGCAAGACCAACCTTAGTAATGCCTGAAAAGTTGATACATAAAAATGTAGAACAGGCAGGAGAGCATAATCAATTTTCAGCCGAAAGAAAACATCCAGTTTTTTTTGTGGATTTACCTAGTAAAAATGTAAGTATGACTATTGGTGGATTGTTGCCAGACCAAGTAACAAATAAACACAGACATACTTATGAAACCGTAATTTATGTAATTGATGGGCATGGTTATACTGATATTGAAGGTGTTAAAGTGGAATGGAAAGCAGGAGATGCCGTTTATATTCCTAGTTGGGCTTGGCATAATCACAAAAATTTAAGCAGTACAAATTCTGCTAAATACATTGCTTGCGAAAACGCACCGCAACTACAAAATTTAGGTGTGGCTTTAAGAGAAGAAGAAGGAAGAGATTTATAACAATTAAAAAAAATAATGAAGAACCATTTATTTAAAGGCATTATTGCCTATCCAATAACCCCGTTTGATAAAAACGAAAAAATTGATATTATATTATTTAAAAAACTGGTAGAGCGATTAGTGAAAAGTGGCTCACACGCAATTGCCCCATTGGGTAGCACAGGCGTTATGCCTTATTTAAACGATGATGAAAAAGAAGAAATTACAGAAGCGACTATTAAACAAGTCAATAAGAGAGTTCCTATTTTAGTTGGCGTTTCAAATTTAACAACAGAAAGAACAATACACCATGCTAAGTTTGCTGAAAAAGCAGGCGCAGACGCTGTAATGATTATACCAATGAGTTATTGGAAATTAACTGACGATGAAATTGTTCAACACTATGAAGCCGTAGCAAAACAAATTTCTATACCAATAATGGCATATAATAACCCTGCGACTGGAGGTGTAGATATGTCGCCTACACTACTGAAGCGTTTACTGGAAATAGCAAATGTAACAATGATAAAAGAAAGTACAGGCGATGTTCAGCGAATGCATTATTTACGAAAAGAATTAGGCGAAGATGTAGCTTTCTATAATGGGTCAAACCCACTTGCTTTATCTGCTTTTACGGCTGGTGCAGTAGGTTGGTGTACTGCCGCTCCAAATTTAATTCCAGAATTGAATATAGAATTATATAATGCCATTCAAAATAATGATTTGCAAAAAGCACAAAACGTGTTCTACAAACAATTCGACTTATTGAAATTTATTGTAAATAAAGGACTGCCTAGAGCGATTAAAGCAGGTCTAACGATTCAAGGCGAAGACGGAGGTTTTTTAAGAAGTCCGTTAAAAGAACTTACAAAAAACGAAATAGAAGAACTGAAAATTATTATATAAATATTTTGTAAGGACAAGATTGTTTTTGTTTCAAGTATTGTAGTCTTAATCTTTTTAATTACAAAATCTAAAATAACATTGCTTCTTTAAGCACAAATATTACTTAATAAAAATAAATTTCGTCTTATGACAGAAAATCAAAAATTTATAACTTTTAGAATAATGAATTGGCTTAATAATGAAGCGTTTAAATTTGAAAATGCTAGATTCTTTTGGATGGCTATTTATATTACTTCTTAAAGTTGCCTAGGTTCAATTGCTTGTGGGTTCATATTTCAAAACAATGCAAGTGTTTTCATGCTTTGTTTTTGTTCTGCTATAACGAGGGGAACTATTGCGATATTTATAGCTTTGGCTCTCCAAAACTATGTTTATGTTTAATTTGTTTAAGCCATTTTCTCAAATCTACATTGCCAAACTATTTAGATTCAATTGTTTTGAGGTCAATTTTTAACTCGCCCATCGGTGTTACTAGGTTGGAAAGGCTATTTATTTGGTTGGACAACATTTATGAAAAACAAAATCCAAAAACAAACCAATACCCTTTTGGAAGCATATAAAGTAAAATAAAGTGTAATGAAAGACATTTGAAAAAATTCAAACTCAAATAATAAAAGAGTGTTATGTCATCAATTTACGTGACTAATTACAAAAACAAGAGTTACGTGATTATTATACTTTCAGCAGTAAATAATAATAACATTTCCCAACCCACTACTTTAAAGAAAGAACTAAGCCAAATTAATTAATTGCAAAAAATTGTAACCTTTCCGATTGTCAACTACTCTAATGTAGTATAAGTCAAAATTAATTTCATCTCTAAACCAAATTAAAATGGAAAGTATCAATTTAAATCAGGCAATCAAACCTACATTAAATCTTCTAAAACTAACATTTGGTATAGTACCAATTGTTGCAGGTTTAGATAAATTTACAAACCTACTTACCAATTGGGAACAATATATTCATCCAAGCCTTGTAAGCATGTTACCCTTTTCTGCGTCTGTATTTATGATGATAGTAGGTGTCATTGAAATTGTAGCCGGAATAATAGTATTAAAAAAAACAGAAATAGGTGGGTATATTGTTGCTGCATGGCTAACATTAATAGCCCTTACCCTTTTGGCTAGTTTTAAATTTATGGATGTGGCAGTTCGCGATCTTGTTATGGCAATTGCAGCTTTCTCTATGGCTCGTATTGTTAAATTTGTTAAATAAGTGATTTACTTGTAACCTATTTCAATATTAGCAACTCTAATATTTTATAAATCGTATAAACTTTTTACAATGAAAAAAATATTTATAATTGCTACAGTATTGATATCAATAACTGTTGCCTGTAAGTCCAAAAAAGTAGTTTCTAAAACAGAATCAAAGGAAGCCTCTATGGATTCCCAATTAACAGCTGTAAATGCCCGGTTTCCTAATACCACGATGGAAGAGTTAAAAAAAGGGCACTCTGTTTATACAGGTGCCTGCACAAAATGTCATGGTACAAAAGATGTAACTGCATATACAGAACCGAGATTGTTGGAAATAGTAGATGTAATGGCCAAAAAAGCCCAAATTACAGAAGAAGAAAAGCTAGCGTTAATAAAATTCGCTGTTGGAGTGAGAGCTACATCAAAATAATATTCAACTTTATAGTATGATGAATGTAAAAGAATTCGAACATTATTCAGATGCTGAAATAATTGGTAAAATACTTGACGGTGAAAGTAAACTCTATGAATTACTAATTCGTAGAAATAACCCCTTCTTATTTAAAATTGGTAGGGCATATAATTTCACACATCACGACACTGAGGATTTGATGCAAGAAACCTATATAAATGCATTTTACAGTTTATCTAAATTTGAAAACAAATCTTCTTTTAAAACTTGGCTTATCCGAATAATGTTAAATAACTGCTATCAAAAAGGCAAAAAGTCTAGTTATAAAAACGAAAGTACATTTGACGAATTAATCCTTGAAAAAAACAAACCGATGTTTCAAAATCACACCAATACCGAAAAAACCATTTTAAATAAGGAACTAGGACACGTATTGGAAAATGCCCTTAATAAAATACCGGAAGATTACCGTTTAGTATTTACTCTACGAGAATTAAGCGGCCTTAATGTGGCTGAAACATCAGAGGCAACAAATATCAGTGAAACAAATGTGAAAGCACGCTTAAGTAGAGCAAAAGCAATGTTAAGATCGGAAATTGAAAAAGTATATTCGCCCGAAGATATCTTCGAATTTAACTTGGTTTATTGTGATAAAATGGTGGAACGAGTAATGACTAATATTAGCACGATAAAATAGTATTGCAAAATGGAACAAGATATTTTAACAACAAAATTATTATCTGAATTAAACGATGAA
>CAZRUA010000094.1:0-14000 GCA_964603125.1 uncultured Flavobacteriaceae bacterium
AAGAAAAAGTAGGTGTTGTTACTTCAAACAAAATGACTAAGTCAATTGTTGTTGAAGTTGAGCGTAAAGTAAAACACCCTAAGTACGGTAAGTTCGTTAACAAAACTTCTAAGTTTGTGGCGCATGACGAAAAAAATGAGTGTACTATTGGCGATACAGTTCGTATTTCTGAAACACGTCCGTTAAGCAAAACAAAATGCTGGAGATTAGTAGAAGTAATCGAAAAAGCAAAATAATTTTTTCTACACAAAATTAAAAGAATATAAAAAATGATTCAGAACGAAAGTAGATTAGCAGTTGCAGATAACAGTGGAGCTAAAGAAGTTTTAGTTATCCGTGTGTTAGGTGGTACACGCAAGCGCTATGCAAGTATTGGAGATAAGGTTGTTGTAACCGTTAAGCACGCTTTACCAAGCGGAAACGTAAAAAAAGGTTCAGTAAGTAAAGCTGTAATCGTACGTACTAGAAAAGAAATTCGTCGTCAAGATGGTTCATACATTCGCTTTGATGATAACGCAGTAGTGTTATTAAACCAAGCTGATGAAATACGCGGAACACGTATTTTTGGGCCAGTAGCTCGTGAGTTACGCGATAAATCATATATGAAAATTATTTCATTAGCACCAGAAGTGCTTTAATCAAAAGAGATATAAAAAATGTCGAAGTTAAAATTAAAAAAAGGAGACACCGTTAAGGTAATCGCTGGAGAAGCAAAAGGCTCTGAAGGGAAAATTGTATCAATTGATACAAAGAAAAATAGAGTTATTGTTGAGAACGTTAACATGGTTTCAAAACACAGCAAACCTAGTGCTAAACACGCTAATGGTGGTATTATTGAACAAGAAGGTTCAATACACATTTCTAACTTAATGCTTGTAGTAGGTGGTAAGCCAACTCGCGTAGGTAGAAAAGTTGATGAAGCATCAAAAAAAATAGTTCGTATTTCTAAAAAAACTAAAGAAGTTATAAAATAATGGCAACTTACTCACCACGATTAAAAGATAAATACAAGGCGGAAGTGGCGCCAGCGTTAATGAAAACGTTTGCTTACAAAAGTGTAATGCAAGTTCCAAAATTGGAAAAAATTTGTATCAACCAAGGTTTAGGTGATGCAGTAGCTGATAAGAAAATTATCGAAGGAGCTATTAAAGAAATGACAACAATTACTGGTCAAAAGGCAGTTGCTACATATTCTAAAAAAGATATCTCTAACTTTAAATTACGTAAAGGTGTTGCTATCGGAGTTCGTGTAACTTTGCGTGGAAATACAATGTATGAGTTTTTAGATCGATTAATTTCTGCATCTTTGCCTCGTATTCGTGATTTCAAAGGTATCAATAACAAAGGTTTTGATGGTATGGGAAATTACACTTTAGGTGTAACTGAGCAAATCATTTTCCCTGAGATTGATATTGATAAAGTGAGCAAAATTGCTGGTATGGATATTGCTTTTGTAACTTCTGCACCAACAGATAAAGAAGCACACGCATTATTAACAGAATTTGGATTACCATTTAAAAAATAAAAGCAAGCGATGGCAAAAGAATCAATGAAGGCTAGAGAAGCCAAAAGAGAAAAATTAATAGCAGTATATGCAGAAAAGAGAGCAGCTTTAAAAGCAGCAGGTGACTATACAGCTTTACAAAAATTACCAAAAAATTCAAGTAAAGTACGTTTACGTAACCGTTGCAAATTAACTGGTCGCCCACGTGGTTATATGCGTACATTTGGCATTAGCCGTGTAACTTTCCGCGAAATGGCATTATTCGGTATGATTCCGGGTGTAACAAAATCAAGCTGGTAGTTTTCCCCCAGTTTAAAAAGGGAATTAATGTATAATTATCCTGCGTGCGGGATAAAATATAAAAATAAAAACAATGACAGATACAATTTCAGATTACCTAACTCGCGTTAGAAATGCAATCAAAGCTCAACACAGAATTGTTGAGGTTCCAGCTTCAAACCTAAAAAAAGAAATCACTAAGATTCTTTTTGATAAAGGTTACATCTTAAACTACAAGTTTGATGTTAATGAGAAAAAACAAGGCACAATTAAAATTGCTTTGAAGTACCATCCAGTTACTAAATTATCAGCTATCCGTACTTTGGACAGAGTTTCTAGTCCAGGTTTACGTAAATACGCAGGCGCAGCTACTTTACCAAAAGTAATCAACGGCTTGGGTATTGCTATCATTTCTACTTCTAAAGGAGTAATGACAGATAAAGAAGCTCGTAAGCTTAATGTTGGTGGTGAGGTTTTATGTTTTATTTCTTAAAAGATTAGGAGGATTTAGTATGTCACGTATAGGAAAAATGCCAATTGCATTACCAAAAGGAGTAGAGGTTAACGTTGCAGGAGCAAATGTTACCGTTAAAGGTCCTAAAGGTACATTAACACAAGTTATTGATACCGATATTAAAATTGAAAATAAAGATGGTAACATCGAAGTTTCTCGCCCAACAGATCAAAAGCGTCACCGTTCATTACACGGTTTATATCGCTCTTTAATCGCTAACATGATTAAAGGTGTATCTGAAGGTTACAAAACTGAGCAAGAGTTAGTAGGTGTGGGTTACCGTGCCGCTGCTAAAGGTCAGCAATTAGAGTTAACTTTGGGTTATTCTCACAATATAGTATTTGAACTACCAGTTGAAGTTAAAGTATCAACAACAGCTGAAAAAGGTCAAAACCCTAAAGTTATTCTTGAATCAATCGATAAACAATTAATTGGTCAAGTAGCAGCTAAAATTCGTTCTCTTCGTAAGCCTGAGCCATACAAAGGAAAAGGTATCAAATTTACTGGTGAAGTATTACGTAAAAAAGCTGGTAAATCAGCAGGTAAATAAGATTAAAATTATTTATCTCATAATTAAAACAATTATTAAAATAAAGATATTAAAATGGCACTTACAAAATTAGAAAGAAGAACAAGAATCAAGGCTCGTATCCGTAAAAAAATGGATATCGTAAATGGTTTACCTCGTTTAAGTGTTTTCCGTAGTAATGCAGGTATTTACGCTCAAATTATTGATGATTTGAATGGTAAAACATTAATGGCAACTGGAAGCAACGACAAAGCGATTAAGTCTCAAAAAGTAAATAAAAGCGAATTATCTAAGTTAGTTGGAAAAGCAATCGCTGAAAAAGCTAAAGCTGCTGGAATTGAAGCTGTAGTTTTTGATAGAAATGGTTACCTTTACCATGGCCGTGTTAAGGCTTTAGCTGAAGGAGCTCGTGAGGGAGGATTAAAATTCTAAATCTTTAATAAATTTAAGATATAAAAAAATGTCAAAAGAAACAGTAAAAAGAGTAAAATCAAGCGATATCGAACTAAAAGATAAATTAGTATCAATTCAACGTGTAACTAAAGTAACAAAAGGTGGTCGTCACTTCAGTTTCTCAGCAATCGTTGTTGTTGGAAATGAAAAAGGTGTTGTTGGTTACGGTTTAGGTAAAGCAAACGAGGTTACTGATGCAATTTCAAAAGGAATTGATGATGCAAAGAAAAACTTAGTGAAAGTTTCAGTTTTAAAAGGAACTGTTCCTCACTCACAAGAAGGTAAATTTGGTGGTTCATTAGTTTTCTTAAAACCAGCAGCACACGGTACAGGTGTAATTGCAGGTGGTGCGATGCGTGCCGTATTAGAGAGCGTTGGTGTAACTGACGTATTAGCTAAGTCAAAAGGTTCTTCAAATCCACACAACGTGGTTAAAGCAACTTTAGATGCATTAACTAAAATGCGTGACCCAATTACAGTTGCGCAACAACGTGGAATTACATTAGATAGAGTGTTTAACGGATAATACAAAACAAAATGAGCAAAGTAAAAATCACTTTATACAAAAGTTTATCAGGACGTCCTGCTACTCAAAGAAGAACGGTTGAAGCTTTAGGTTTATCTAAAACTAACCAAACAATTGAAAAAGAACTTACACCACAGATTTCAGGAATGATTAAAGCTGTTGGTCACTTAGTTAGAGTTGAAAAATAATATTATAGAAAAGTTAATATGGAATTAAATAATTTAAAACCTGCAAAAGGTTCAGTAAGAAATAACTACCGTCGTGGTCGTGGACAAGGTTCAGGTGGTGGCGGAACTGCTACACGCGGTCACAAAGGTGCTCAATCACGTTCTGGTTACTCTCGTAAAAAAGGTTTCGAAGGTGGTCAAATGCCATTACAACGTCGTGTACCTAAGTTTGGTTTCAAAAACGTTAACCGTGTTGAATATCACGGAGTAAACCTTGATTCTATCCAAAAATTGGTTGATTTAATCAAAGTAACAGATATTACACCAGAAGTTTTAATTAACAATGGTTTAGCATCTAAAAATGATAATATCAAAATTTTAGGTCGTGGTGAATTAAAAACTAAAGTTAATGTATCAGCTCACGGTTTTACAGCTACTGCAAAAGCAGCAATTGAGGCTCAAGGTGGTTCAGTAAGCGAATTATAATTTTATGAAAAAATTTATTCAAACATTACAAAACATCTGGAAGATAGAGGAGCTTAAGAAGCGAATCATGTTAACCCTTGGGTTAATCTTGATTTTCCGCTTAGGAACCTACGTTATTCTTCCTGGTGTTAATTCACAAATCTTGGAAGAGGCTCATAAAGCGAGCAACCAAGAAGGTATCATGAAGTTGATTAACATCTTCTCGGGTGGTGCTTTCTCTAAGGCTTCTATATTTGGTTTAGGTATTATGCCTTACATTACATCGTCAATTATTATCCAATTATTGGGTATGGCGGTTCCTTTCTTTCAAAAATTACAAAAGGAAGGAGAAAGTGGTCGTAAGAAACTAAATCAGTACACTCGTTTCCTAACAGTGTTTGTAACTGCAGTTCAAGCTCCAGGTTTATTAGCTACACAAATTAGAAATGTACCGGGTGCTATTGTAAATGATGGTACAATGTGGATGGTTCAGTCAATTGTAATCTTAATTGCTGGAACAATGTTTATTATGTGGTTAGGGGAGAAGATTACAGATCGTGGTATTGGTAATGGTATTTCATTATTAATCATGGTTGGTATTATTGCTCGTTTCCCTTCAGCATTCTTATTCGAGGTAAACTCACGTTGGGCTCAATCATCAGGTGGTGGTTTAATCATGTTGTTACTAGAAATCGTTTTCTTATTAGCTGTAATTGTAGCTTGTATCTTGTTAGTTCAAGGAACTCGTAAAATTCCAGTAAATTTTGCTAAGAAAATCGTTGGAAACAAGCAATATGGTGGAGTTCGTCAGTACATTCCATTAAAAGTAAATGCGGCTGGTGTAATGCCAATCATCTTTGCTCAAGCTATTATGTTTATTCCTGCAGCCATCATTAGCAGCACACAAACTAAGAGCGGTTTTTGGATGTCTTTCACTAATCACTTTGGTTTTGCTTATAACTTAGTGTTTGCAATCTTAATCATTTTATTTACTTATTTCTACACTGCTATTATGGTTAATCCTAACCAATTGGCAGATGATATGAAACGTAATGGTGGTTTTGTACCAGGTGTTAAGCCAGGTAAAGCAACAGCTGAGTTCTTAGATTCTGTATTATCTCGTATTACATTACCAGGTTCAATATTCTTAGCTATTGTTGCTATTATGCCAGCAATTGCTAACTTAATGAAAATTAACAGTGAATTTGCTAACTTTTACGGTGGTACTTCATTATTAATCTTGGTGGGTGTTGTTTTAGATACATTACAACAAGTTGAGAGTTATTTATTAAATAAACGTTATGACGGATTGATGTCGAGCGGAAGAATCAAGGGAAGAACATCATCAATGCAAATGCAAAACGCATAATTATAAATGGCAAAACAAGCATCTATAGAAATAGACGGAACAATTAGAGAAGCGTTAAGTAACGCAATGTTTCGTGTAGAATTAGAGAATGGTCACGTAGTTGTGGCAACAATTTCTGGGAAAATGAGAATGAATTACATTAAAATTTTACCAGGAGACAAAGTTAGAGTAGAAATGAGCCCTTACGATTTATCAAGAGGACGAATATCATACAGATATAAATAAGAAATAACCTAAACAAATGAAAGTTAGAGCATCTATAAAAAAACGTAGCGTGGACTGTGTAATAGTTCGTCGCAAGGGGAAGTTGTACATTATCAACAAAAAGAATCCAAAATTTAAACAAAGACAAAAATAATTTTTGTATCTTTGCAAACTTTTTAAAAATTATCAACAGAAATGGCACGTATTGCAGGAATTGACTTACCAAAAAACAAACGCGGAGAAATAGGATTAACCTATATCTTTGGTATCGGACGTAGCATGTCAAAAAAGATTTTGACAGAAGCTAAAATTGACTTAAACAAGAAAGTTAATGAGTGGTCAGATGCTGAAGCAAATGCTATCCGTAAAATAATTAATGATACCATCCGTGTTGAAGGAGCTTTACGTTCTGAAACACAATTAAATATTAAACGTTTACAAGATATCGGTTCTTACCGTGGTATCCGTCACCGTTTAGGTTTACCAGTTCGTGGACAAACTACAAAAAACAATGCTCGTACACGTAAGGGTAAGAAGAAAACAGTTGCTAACAAGAAAAAAGTAACTAAATAATAAATAGCTTTTAAAATTAGATAAGCATAAATTTAAGAAAATGGCAAAACAACAATCGGGCGCAGCAGCAGCAAAGGCTACAGCAAAAAAGAGAGTAGTAAAAGTTGAGGCAGTAGGACAAGCGCACATTAATGCAACATTTAACAACATCATTATCTCGTTAACAAACAACGCTGGTCAAGTAATTTCTTGGAGTAGTGCTGGTAAAATGGGATTCCGTGGTTCTAAAAAGAACACTCCGTATGCAGCTCAATTAGCAGCTACAGATTGCGGTAAAGTAGCTTTTGAAGCTGGTTTACGTAAAGTAAAGGTTTTTGTAAAAGGACCAGGAGCAGGAAGAGAATCAGCAATACGTTCAATTGGAACAGTTGGTATCGAAGTAAGTGAAATCATGGATATTACTCCAATTCCACACAACGGTTGCCGTCCTCCAAAGCGTCGTCGCGTATAGTGATTAGTTAAACTAGGTAAAATCCGGAAACAAATAGTTTCTGTGGCTAGTTGGGAAACTAGACTTAGTAGTAAATAAAAACAAAAGTTTTAAAAAGAAAAATAAAGAAAAATGGCAAGGTATATTGGTCCAAAGTCGAAAATTGCACGTAAGTTTAAAGAGCCTATTTTTGGCCCAGACAAAGCATTAGAGAAAAAAAATTACCCTCCGGGGCAACATGGTTTAGCAAAAAAACGTGCTAAACAATCAGAATACGCTATCCAATTAATGGAAAAGCAAAAAGCAAAATACACTTATGGTATTTTGGAGCGTCAGTTTGCTAAAACTTTTGGTTTAGCTGCTCGTGCTCACGGTATCACTGGTGAAGTATTATTACAATTATGCGAGTCTCGTTTAGATAACGTAGTTTACCGTATGGGAATTGCGCCATCTCGTAGTGGAGCTCGTCAATTAGTTTCTCACAAACACATTACAGTTAATGGTTCAGTAGTTAATATCCCTTCTTACATGTTAAAACCAGGTGATGTTATCGAAGTACGTGAGAAATCTAAATCATTAGAAGCTATTCAAAATTCAACTGCAGGTGCTGGAAGCAAGTATTCTTGGATTGATTTTGATGCTAAAAATTTAGTTGGTAAATTTATTCAACGCCCTGAGCGTTCTCAAATACCTGAGAACATTAAGGAACAATTAATCGTTGAATTGTACTCTAAATAAAATTAAAGAGCTTTTAAATTAATTATTCATTAACTAAATTATAATATAAACATGGCAATTTTAGCTTTTCAGCGCCCAGATAAAGTAATTTTAATTAACTCAAGTGAAACTGAGGGTCAATTCGAATTCCGTCCATTAGAACAAGGTTACGGGATAACAGTTGGTAATGCATTACGCAGAATATTACTTTCTTCGTTAGAAGGTTTCGCGATTACTTCAATTCGCATTGAAGGAGTTGATCATGAGTTTTCTACTATCAAAGGTGTTGTTGAAGATGTAACGGAAATTATTTTAAATTTAAAACAAATCCGTTTCAAAAAACAATTAGATAACCACGATAACGAAAAAGCTGTTTGTACTTTAACTGGTAAGGATACTATTACTGCAGGTGATATTGGTAAATTTTTAAATGGTTTCCAAGTTTTAAATCCTGATTTAGTTATTGCACACTGCGAACCAAATGTTAAAATTAAATTAGATTTAACAATTGAAAAAGGTCGTGGATATGTTCCAGCTGAAGAAAATAAATCTACTAGCGCGCCACACGGTGTTATAGCTATCGATTCTATCTACACTCCAATTCGTAACGTAAAATACCACGTTGAGAACTACCGTGTTGAACAAAAAACTGACTACGAAAAATTAGTTATTGATATTACAACTGATGGTTCAATCCATCCAAAAGAAGCTTTAAAAGAAGCTGCTAAAATCCTAATCCACCACTTTATGTTATTCAGTGATGAGCGTATCACTTTAGACACTGAAGAGAAGAGTGCTGATAGCGAGTTTGATGAGTCATCATTACACATGCGTCAGTTATTAAAAACTAAGTTAGTTGATATGGATTTATCAGTACGCGCATTAAATTGCTTAAAAGCGGCTGACGTTGAAACATTAGGTGAACTTGTATCATTCAATAAAAACGATCTATTGAAGTTCCGTAACTTTGGTAAAAAGTCTTTAACTGAATTAGAAGACTTAGTTCAAGCTAAGGGTTTACAATTTGGAATGAACGTAGCAAAGTATAAATTAGACAAAGAATAATAAAATTAGAAGATAGAAAGTTAGATTTAAGAAGTTAAATCTGGCTTCTTAAATCAAAAATCTTAAATAAAATGAGACACGGAGATAAAATAAATAATTTAGGTCGCAAGAGTGCACACCGTAAATCAATGTTGGCTAACATGGCTATTTCTTTAATCGAGAATAAGCGTATTTTTACAACTACAGCTAAAGCAAAAGCTTTACGTACTTATGTTGAGCCACTTTTAACAAAAAGTAAAGAAGATTCAACTGCTAACCGTCGTTTAGTATTTGCATACTTAAAAAATAAAGAAGCAGTAGCTGAATTATTTAAAGGAGTTGCAGTTAAAATTGCTGATCGTAAAGGTGGTTATACTCGTATCATCAAAACTGGATCTCGTCCGGGTGATGCTGCTGATTTAGCTATGATTGAATTAGTTGATTTTAACGAATTATATAGCAACAACAAAAACGCTGCTACTGAGAAAAAAGCTAAAACAACTCGTAGAAGTCGTGGTACTAAAAAAGCTACTACAGCTAAAACTGATAGTGCTGAAACTAAAGAAGAAGGAGCTGAATAATAATTCAAATCTTATAAATAAATTAAAACGCCTTAAATTCAATTTTAAGGCGTTTTTTTATTTCTTAAGCTTTCCCTTGTTCTGCAACTAAGAGTGGTTTAGAATGCTTTAATTTTGCTTTCTCGAGCTGTTTTCCTGTGCGATATCTAATGAAACTATTGGATGCTATAAAGACTTGGAATTTTTTGTGTTTGCACTTAAATTAATTTATGGGTAATTGATTTAAATTTACTATGGGCTTTGTTTTTGTTTTTTTGCGCAGCAATTGAGTGCCTTTAGGCATGGTTTTATTGGAGAATCCCATTGCCTTTAAATAAAATGAAGTATTAATTGCACCACCAATATAATCTCTTCTATATCCTATACTTCCTGTATTATCAATAGAATAGTCTGCTTTTTCAATTTCAATCCAATCCCCATTTACTGTCCTTATCCATTGGTTTCCATAAAGACCTTTTCTTTCAATATTTCCTGTTTCAGGATCTAAATTTTCTAGAAATGAATATAAACCTTTTAAATAGCTAAGCGTTTTAGGGCGACTAAACGTAGCTATTAAAATCCATTTACCATTTTCGGTATCAAAGAAATATGCGGTAAAATTGGTGAAGTTGTTATTTGTTGGTTTTGCTTTAAGTAAAAATTTATACGTGGTTTCTGTTTTCCAATTATAGGTTAAATAACTTTGTGAGCCCGCACCTTCAAATCCAAATTCGCCTACATAAACACTATTTCCTTTGCTTATTAATTTTATTTTTTCCTCTTCTGGAATATCTTTTGGATTTTCGGCTTTATTCGGACTCCAAACTGAGAATAATATTCTTCTTTCTCCGCTTGGAATAACCTGCATTCCAAAGTACCCAAAACTAAAGCCGTTAGCCATAAAATAGGATCCTATCACATCATTTCCTTTTGGAACTGTAACTTCATTGTAAAAATATTCAATTGAAGAATCAGTAGGCATAATGTATGATAAGTGTGAGCTTGGTCCTCTCCGTCCCCAATAAAAAAAATCATTTTCATTGCTTTTTACATAGCTTAGGTCGTTTTCGGTGCCATTGTAAACAAGGTTTAAGCTTTCTATTTCACAAAAATATTCACCTTTTTTTTCTACACCTTCTACGTTAACTGTATAATAACCTTCTGTTTTGAAGTCAAACTCTCCCAACTTAATTTCGCTATAGTTTTCCTTTATATCGAAGGTTTGAGTTTTGCCTAACATGCTTACTTTTATTTTACTTGCGGCCTTAATGTTTTTAATATTGGCACTAATATTTATTTTTTTCGGGCTATTTACACGAAAATATATTATGCAGATAGCCTCTTTTTTTGTCCAGTTTACTAGACCATCCTTTTTTATTTCTGCACCAGGAGTTTTATCTTTTATCCAAGCGTTTCCTCCAAGTGCTAATTCACATTTTATTTGTGAGAATGTATCGAATGTGCAGAATAAAAGTAAAAACATAAAGGATAATCTAGTATATGTAATCATTTGTTTTTTAATTTAAATTTAAAGGTCTTTGGTTTGTTCAACCTTGACCGCATAAAAGTAATATTTATTGATGTTTATCTTAAGTGTATTGCAAGTAACAAAGTGCTTCTCTTTTCAATAATTTTATCCTTTATATTTCATCTTTCCTTTAAACAAATCTATGAAACCATGAAAAACTAATTTAATGGGGTTATAACTTACAAAACCATCAGTTGTTCCGTAAACAGGTTTTTCAGTTTCGGCTTGATAGGTTTTAAAAATTCTGTCCCAAATCATTAAAAAACCACCAAAATTTTTGTCAATATAAATTTTATTAGAACCATGATGAACGCGATGCGCAGAAGGTGTATCGATAATGCCTTCTACCTTGCCTAGTTTTCCTACAAACTCAGTGTGCAATAAAAATTGATACAACAAATTAAAGGCATAACACAAAACAATTATATGAGGTTTAATTCCTACTAGAGCTAAAGGCATAAAAAAGAAAGGACCAATAAAAGAACTGAACCAATTTAAACGATAAGAAGTTGTTAAGTTCATTGTTTGCCCCGAATGATGCACAACATGAAAAGCCCACAGTGGTTTCCAAACATGAGAGATGCGATGAAACCAATAATAAATAAAATCAACAAGAATAAAAGTAAGTATGTACACCCATGGTTTATTAGGGAAATCAAATAAAGCAAAGCTATAGGCAAAACCCATAAGTGCCACTTGAAAACCAGTTGACAAATATTTAGTCAATATAAACCCTGCAACGATTCCTAAATTTGCTAATGTTTCTTTAAGAGAATAAACTTTTTTATTCTCTACTATACTCCAAATAATTTCGGCAGTTACCAGCACGGCAATTATTACTAGTGCCCAAGGTTTATATTGACCAAATACAAATTCCATACTTTATTTTGTTATAATTATTTTTCTTCTCGAAACACTATAACCTTCTTCAATTCTTAGATAATAAACACCCGCTGCAATTTCCTTCGTATCAACTACCAAAGAAGACTGATTGCAATTATTAATTCGAATTACCTCTTTACCCATTGCGTCAGTAAAACTTAAATTGTAGGTTTGATTATCTGATTGATGACGGATAGTTATTTCATTTGAAGCCGGTATCGGGTATATTTCAATGGTATTCATATTTTCGATGGATTGCAGGGAAACAAGTAAAGGATTAATTACAATAGTTAAATCCATGGTATCAGTTGATACACTATTCCCAGCAATTAATCTTACAGAATAACTTCCCGCAGTAGCAAAAACATGGCTAGGGTTAGCAAGCGCAGAAACATTAGAAGAACCGCTTGATGGATCGCCAAAATTCCAAATACTGCCGGTATAATGCGCGCTTGTGTTTGTAAACGTAACTATATCGCCTTCGTAAATTGTTACGGGTAGATAGGTGAAATTTGCAACAGGAGCTACAGTGTCTCTAATGTTTACTGGTAAAATTAAAGTGTCTGACAATAAACCATTATATGCAATAAGCTTTACATTGTAAATACCAGGATTTACAAATTGATGAAGAGGATTATTTGCAGTTGAATTATTATTAACTCCACTTGCCACATCATCAAAATTCCAGGTATAACTTGTAGCATTTGTACTTAAATTTTGGAACAAAACAGTATCACCCATAAATGGACTCACAGGATAATAAACAAACAAGGCGTTTGGTTGAAAATATTGTTTGTTATCCATGTATTCAACTCGGTTTGTTACATAAACACTACCAACCTTAATTTGATAAACAGTAAGAACAGGATAACCTTTTGATGGATCAAGCCATTTTAGTTCTCTAGTGTAAATAGTATCTTGAACTGGCTGAAGCGTATCAACAGCGATAGAATCAATTTGCATTAAATATGATTCTAGTTTTAAAGTGTTTGGGAAATTACCATATGGAGTTGTAACGCTTCCCCAACCAGTTACTCGGTTAACACGTTTTATCGATGACTCTCTGTAATACAAACTCGAAATATTAGTGGTAAAGGATGACAAACTCGAATCCACATTTCCGTAATTTAGTGGTAATTTATAAACTACATCAGCATTTGAATAAACATTTTTAATGCTTAATGTAGTTGAACCTACTCCTATTTTATAAGATGAGGCGCGTTGTTCCATCGCACTCGAGCTAGTATGAAAATAATCATTAGGGTCACTGTATTGTAAATTACTTACCATAATGGTTCGGCCATCAGTTGATGAAGTATTTACATTGGACGAATTGTAGAGATAAGGCCATTGTGCAATGGTAAAACCAGTTTGATTTGACGCTCTCCATGCTAATTGCCTTTGAGTTGTTCCAACAAGTGCTGAGTAATCCCAAAATACATTTGCACCTGTAGTGTCAAAATTTTGTCCGCCTAATTGAGCGCCTGTAAGATAAAGCGTATCTCCATTGACCGATAGATCAGCAGAGGTGTAAGTGCTTTGAGCAAAGCCAATTTTAGCTGTTAGCAATAAGGTTAATGAACCTAGTAATTGTAATTTTCTTTTCATGTTTTAATTCTATTATGTATTTGTGAGGTCAAATTTCTATTATCACGTGATGATTAAGAAAAATTTTCAATCAAACGAGGAATGATTTCAACCAATGGTAAATCAAACATGGAATGCATTTGGTTGAATAAAAAAAGCATTTCGTTGAAATACAACTATAGACGTTAAGGTTTTTATTATCTTCGAATTATGAAACAAGAAGGTGATATTGGTATAAGTAAGAGAACACTAATATTCGTTCACATTATTTTCTGGGTTGTTTTTTTTGGAATTATTCTAGCTGTCTTTTGGGGTTTTTTACCTGCTAAAGCTGCACTTGTTCGTTCCTCTTTTTTAACTAGTTTTTTGGCGGCTATTTTTTACATTAATACACAGTTATTTGTAAACCTACTTTTTGAAAAGAAAAAATATCTTTTATATAGTATTTCTCTGCTTGTATTTTCCTTTGCTGTTATACGTTTTAAACTATTTGCGGACTTCGAATGGCTTAATAAGGAAACTGCATTTTTACAAGTTGCTGGAACAAAATCAGGAAAGGTTGTTTCTTCCTTCCCAATTATTTTCGATTTAATATTTAGTACTTTATTACAAATTCTACTAAATCATTACAAACGACTTCGTATATACAAACAAAGGCTAACTGAGTTA
>CAZRUA010000095.1:0-13825 GCA_964603125.1 uncultured Flavobacteriaceae bacterium
ATACGATGGTTTCTTTAAAGATATTTTCGAAGAAATTTATCAAGCAGATTACAAAGCAAAATTCGAAGCAGCTGGTATCGTATACGAACACCGTTTAATTGATGACATGGTGGCTTCTGCTTTAAAATGGAATGGAAACTTTGTTTGGGCTTGTAAAAATTATGATGGTGACGTTAAGTCTGATTCAGTTGCTCAAGGTTGTGGTTCAGTAGGTTTAATGACATCAGTGTTAGTTACTCCGGATGGAAAAATTATGGAGGCTGAGGCTGCTCATGGAACTGTAACTCGTCACTTCCGTGACCACCAAGCTGGTAAACCAACTTCAACAAATCCAATTGCAAGTATCTTTGCTTGGACTCGTGGTTTAGAGTTCCGTGGTAAATTAGACAATAACCAAGAGTTAGTTAAATTCTGTCAGGCATTAGAGCAAGTTTGCGTTGAAACTGTTGAAAGCGGTAAAATGACGAAAGATTTAGCTATTTGTGCTTTTGGAAACAAAGTTAATCATGGCGAACACTACTTATACACTGAGGAGTTTTTATCTGCAATTGACGAGAACTTAAAGAAAAAATTAGGGATGTAATTTTAGTCTCACTTTGTTATAAAAAAAGTCTCACCAAATGGTGAGACTTTTTTTATAACAAACAGCCTTATGCCTGAGAAATTCTCTTAACATTTTTACTTTGAAGCAATTTAACTTTATTTAGAATCACAACTACTTTTAAAAATAAAACAATAATCCCGAAAACACTTTTAATTTATTTAAAGAGTCAAATGTTCAAATTTGATCTACCAAATACATTGATAATACTTTATTGAAAATATATTAAAAAACGTTTTTATTTTTTTAAATATTTCTTTATGCCTAACTGCTTAGCAAGCAAATATGGGTTAATGATAAATGATGTTAGTCTGATTACTTTCCTATTACGAAGTTCTACTATCCCTAATTCGTATTTTTCATACTTCACAATATCAAAATTAACCACATCTTCCCTTGTAAATTGTACAGTCTTGTTTCTTTTGGTATAAGCAACTATACCATTCTTAATATTTAATATAGAATTATAATTTGTGTAAAAATCAAAAAAATACTTCATATTAATTATTACAATAAATGCTAATATTATAATTAAAAAGCATAAAGAAAAGAATCTTGAAGATTCAGAAAACAATAACAAAACATTTGCAAATAAAACTAATATTAATCGACTCGACTTATAAGTTAATTTAGGGAAAGGCCATTTTGGTTTAAATACATATTGCATACTACTTATGAATTTACAATAACCATATCAATTACTTTCCTCCGAAAGCATATTGAATTAAGTTAGCACCCATTTTTAGCGCATTTGCGCGAGCCTCTGGCGAATCCTTATGTATTTCAGGACTTTCCCATCCATCGCCTAAATCGCACTCAAAGCTATAAAAACAAACTAACCTACCTTGGTAAATTAAACCAAAACCTTGCGGCGGTTTGTTATCATGCTCATGTATTTTAGGCAAGCCTTTATCAAAATTATATTTTTGATGATAGATTGCGTGATTGAAAGGTAGTTCAACAAAATCTAATTCAGGAAATACCTTTTTCATTTGAGGACGAATAAACTTATCTAAACCATAATTATCATCCAAATGAAGAAAACCTCCAGCAATTAAATAATTACGCAAATTTTGAGCCTCTGCATCGCTAAAAATAATATTTCCATGCCCAGTTAAATGAATGAAAGGATAATTGTAAATATCATTGCTTCCTACCTCAACAACAGCTTGCTCAGGGTTAATGTTTGTTTTTAAGTTTTGGTTGCAATACGTTATCAGATTTGGCAATGATGTTTCTAAATTAGCATACCAATCCCCTCCTCCATTGTATTTCATTAAAGCTATTTGATAAGTGTAAGTACTTGCATTATACTTTTGCAAACGCATAAATACAAAGCAACCCATTAAAATAACACTAACAAAAGAAACTATTTTGACTAATCGCATAAGGTAAAATTACTGAAAAATCACTGTTTCTGCAACAGGTAATCCTTTATAGTTTCGGGATGAATAATACCAAAATCAAAAACTTGTACTTTATCGGTAATCTCCTTGTATCCATCACTTGTTACAGTAATAGTATATTTTCCTGGCAATAAAGCCATAATATACTTACCAGAATGAGGATTTGGAGTAAATGTGTACTCTTGATTTGTTTTACTTTCTACTGCGGTTATAATCACAGCAATATCATTTGTATTTGTACTATCCGAACGATTAATTTTTCCACGAAACAAATTATACTTTTGCTCTTCATCTTCAAACTTAATACGATAAATATCTAAATCGCCATAACCTTCTGCACGCACTGTGCTTATGTACCCCGCTCTATTATCAGGTAAAATAGAAATTTGCTCGTCATCATCACATGTATTTACTGGATAGCCTAAATTAATAGGTGGTCCCCAAGCCTGTGCTTCTTCATCCCAAATGCTTTTAAATAAATCATATCCACCTATGCTACTATGTCCTTCCGAAGAAAAATAAAGTGTTTTACCATCTAAAGCCAAATATGGAAATTCCTCGTTATACTTTGAGTTAATATTTGGTCCCAAATTACGCGGTAAAGCCCATTGTCCGTTTGGCAACATTTTAGCCATATAAATATCCGTTCCGCCTAAACTATTTTTATCGTTACGTGAAAAGAATAAAACTGGTCCATTTTCAGTATCAAACACCGAACCTGAGTACTCTTTTGCATCAGAAACATTTGGACTCAATTTCTCTAACTTACTGTATGTTGTTGGTCCTTTACGAACTGAACGAAATAAATCTTCCTTTTGATCAATCCTATCTACGTAAACAATTAACTCACTTCCGTCGGGCTTTATTCCAACAATTTGCTCATCTAAATTTGTATTAACCCCTGTCCCCAAATTTTTTGCCTTATCCCACTTCCCTTCTAATACGCTACTCATGAAAACATCAGATGAATAATATCCATCCGACTCAATAGCCGTTGCGTGTGCTCCCTTTCTTCTGGTAGTAAAATAAAGTATTTGTTCATCACTTGTAATCCAAGGATGATAATCAGGAAACTGAGAATTAATTTCAGGTCCAAGATTTACGAAACTTACGTTTAAAGGGTGCTTTGTAATCTCTTCAGCATTATGAAGCATATCTAAGTGATGATTAACCTTTTCGGTTTCTGCCTTATCTTTTACCACTAAGTTTTTAAACTTCACATAATACTTCTCAGCTTCATCAAATTTCATAGCTATATGATTAGCCTTACCTAGTAAAAAATAAACTTCGCTTGTAACTTTTTTTGAAGCTGCAACCTTTTCGAAATAAGGAATTGCCAAAGCTTTATCATGATGAGTATTTAATAATGAGAAACCTGCCCTGAAAAAATATTCCATATTATCGGGCTCACGTTTACATAAAACTTCGTAAAAATTTGCAGCATCAATATAATCCTTGTTGCTCCAAGCTAATTCAGCATCTTCGGGGGTAACATTTTTTAATTTACCCGGTTGTGCGTTTCCAATTACAGAAACAAACAAACAAACAAATAAAATGTATTTTGTTTTAAAATTCATAATGCTCAAAGCTCTAAAGTTACACAATTAAACACTTTGATTGAAGTAAAAAACTTAAAATCAAACCATTTACTGATAAAAGCTTTGCAAAATACAAACTTCGTGCAATTTTTAAAAGGCTAACTTATTAACATAATTTACAAGGTTTTAGAAACCAAATTATGCTTCCAGAACCTTAAGTTTAATAAGCTCAATAACACTTTTTTTACGCTGAAGGATGGTGATTTCATATCCTTCTAAAATACGTTTCTCATTAACTGCTGGGATACGACCAAAAATATGGTTGATATAACCTGATATTGTCTCATAACTAGCACTTTCAGGAAAAGCTATAGGTAAAGACTCATTTACATCCAAAATATTAGCGTGAGCCTTAATAATAAATTCAGTATCGCTTACTTGCTCTACATTCGGTTTCTCCTCATCATGCTCATCCTGAATTTCACCCACAAGCTCCTCGATAATATCTTCCATAGTTACAATACCAGCAGTTGCCCCAAACTCATTGGTAACAATTGCAATTTGGATATGAAGTTTTTGGAAATCTCTTAATAAATCGTTCACCATCATATTTTCAGGAATGTGGTGAGCAGGACGCATAATATCTTTAATGCCAGTAAACTTATTCTCGAGCAATGCTTTCAGCAAATCCTTAGAGTGGATAATACCAATTACATTGTCGATATCGCCTTGGTAAACAGGTAAACGAGAATAACCCTCGTCAATAATTTTTTTAGTTACACTGTCCTTCGACATAGAAACATCGATAGCCTCTACTCTGTTTTGAGGAACCATAATTTGCTTTACAATTCTATCATCAAAGTCGAATACATTTTGAATTAACTCATGCTCGCTTTGCTTAATCGCTCCGCCCTCTTCACTCTCTGTTAAAATCATACGCAATTCCTCCTCGCTATGAACCTCATCTTCATTAGCAGGCTTAATTCCCATTATTCGTAAAAAGAAATTTGAAAGCTTGTGTAATAACCAAATAAAAGGCGAAAACACAGCATAAAAAACACGCATTGGCCATGAAACAAACATGGTTGTTTCTAAACTATAACGAATACCTATCATTTTTGGGATTTGCTCACCAAAAATTACGTGCATAGCAGTAATTAAAGTTAAGGCCAAAGCAAACGAAATATTATGTTTAGCTCCTTCTGATAAAACAATATGGAACTTATCTATTATCCCCACAACAAATTCATGCATCACTTTATCACCAACAGAACCTAAGGCTAAGCTGGCAATGGTAATACCCAATTGTGTTGCAGATAAATAAGAATCTAATTTTGAAACAATGTGCTGAGCTAATTTTGCTCTTTTACTTCCTTTGCTCGCTTTTACATCTAATTGAGATGCTCTAACTTTGATTATAGAAAACTCCGCTGCAACAAAGAAACCATTGAGGATTACAAGAAGAATAGTAAGTATAAAGTCGCCTAACATAATTGAAGAGACAAATATACTAAAAAAATTAAACTTATTGAAATAGTAGTATTAGCTACTGTATATCAGCAATTAATTGCAAATAACAGTATCGTAAACAGGATTATACCCACACCACAAACCAAGCACATTTTCGCCCTGCACATTACTTTGTATATTGGACGGAGATGCAAAAGGGTTACCATTGCTTAAAAGATTGGTGTAATAGCTTCTTAAAAAAAGATACTCGTTTTGACCTGTTGTGCAAAATTTAACCACTACAACATCACCCTTTTTAAAATATCCTCTTTCTGCGTTACTATCATCAGCGGCAGTTGAATTTGGATCCGTTCCTCTATCGTAACCAAAATCAAATAATTTACCATTGATAAACTTGTCATCGAAGGCCGAATTATAAGGTGCATAAAACTGGTTGTCCTTTCCAATGCGTTTTGCATACCAACGATAACAATTACCCAAAACCTGAGGTTCATTTAAAGTAGCCCACATATAGCCTAAACTATCATTATTTTGAAGTTTAAAATAAGTACTATCTAAAGTAACCGATGGGTAAATTGTTGTATTGGAAGTGTATGTTTTACCGTTTACATTGATGGTTAAAAAATAGGTTCTTCCAACAACTCCTGTCATATTCTGTCCAGAATAAAAAAGTCCTTGTCCTGGAAAAAGCTCCTTCAGGGTGTCAGTTGTTATTCCATCATTAACTGTTACAAGAGCGTTCTTCACAATAAATTGAGAGAAATCACTGTAATCATTATTTCCAAAATAAGGAGCATTATACGTTAATTGAACAAAAGGTTTTTGTCCAGGTTCAATACTACCTTCAACTATAACCATTTGCACATAGTCGGGTATATCCACTTCCAAATCCTTTGTGCATGAGGAAACAAAAAACGCTATCGTTGCGATTAATAAAATGTTTATTTTGAATTTCCTTTTCATTTTTTAAAATTTAAAATTCCACGTTACACTAGGTAAAACAGGAAATAAAGACACTTGCTTTGCCTGTACTTTAAAATCACCATTTAATAAACTGCCACTTGTATCAAAATAAATAAAATATGGATTATATCTATTGTAGGCGTTAAAGACACTGAAACTCCATGAATTTTCGTGGTTTTTAAATAATTTATGTGGAACTTGAATTGTACTTATATCTTTTCCCTTTGCGGCATATCTTTTCTCTAAACGTTTTTTTCTTCGTTCAAGATGCTTATTTCTATCAGGAGTAAATGTGGCAGATAAGTCCATTCGATGATAAGGTTTAAAGCGGTAAGAATTTCTTAATCCGTATTGGATTAAAACGTTTTGTTCAAATGTAAATAATGAATTAGGAAGAGTTCCTGCATTTCCTGTTCCGTATACCCAAATTGCTGAGAATGTCCATTTAGAGTTTAGGTCGTATGTTCCAACTACCGAAACATCATGACGTCTATCATACTTGGCATAAAAAGTTTGTCCGAAATTAATTTCCGGAAATGTTCTTTTAGTCCAAGACAAAGTATATCCAATCCAACCTGTAAACTTACCTTTGTTTTTACGAATAAAAAATTCGCTACCGTAAGCTACTCCTTTACCAAAAGTAAAACTGTTATCAGGATTATCAAAAACGTTATCTTGAGGCTCTGCTCCTTCTTTATATTCAATTAAATTACGCATTGTTTTGTAGTATGCTTCAATTGACGTTTCAAACATGTTATCCTTAAAGTTTTTAAACACACCTACTGAATATTGATTTCCAATTTGAGGTTTGATAAGTTGAGTGGATGGCATCCAAACATCAGTAGGTAAGGAAACAGATGAGATAGACGCCAAATGAATATACTGAACATTTCGAGTGTAACTTGCCTTTACCGAAGAACTTTTACTGGTTTGAAAACGTATGCTGCTTCTTGGCTCAATTCCATTATAATCAACAATTTTTTTCCCTTTACTATAATTTAAAGTATCGTTTGTGATTCCTAAATCATTTTTTACATAACGAGTAAAAGGGCCTACTTGAGCAAAATAACTTCCTCTAACTCCTACATTCAATTTTACTTTTTCAGTAATATCATAATCATCGCTAAAATAACCATGTACCTCATGGCAATAGAGTTTTATTATTTTCCCAAAATCAAAAGTGGTTTCACCTTGTTTTGCAGATACATTTGTAGGAATGAAAGTATGAAACACATAGTTAGCTCCAAACTTAAAATTATGTTTTGAATAAGGAATATAAGTGAAATCCGTTTTTAAGTTATAATCTCTAATTCCTGAAAATATTTTAAACTCAAAATCTTCTTGCAAAGCCCCAAAACTAAAATCATAATAACTAAAAATGGCGCTAGTATTACAAAACAAACGATTGCTAAATAAATGATTCCATCTAAAACTAGCAGTTGCATTACCCCACGGGACCTTTACATTAAATCCCGAACTTGCATCCTTAAAGTTAAATCTATCCTGACCAAAATAACCACTTAAATACAATCTGTTTTTATCATTAATACGATAATTTAATTTGGTGTTTAAGTCGTAGAAATAATAACTAGTACCTGCAAACTGAGAACCTGGCTTAAAAAATGGCTTTACAATAGCATCCACATAAGTTCTGCGAGCCGAAATTATAAATGAACTTGTATCTTTCTTGATTGGTCCTTGAAGCGTTAAACGCGAAGAAATTAATCCAATCCCACCATCCACTTGAAATTTCTGGTTATTCCCTTCCTTCATACTAATATCGAGTACTGATGATAATCTGCCACCATATTGAGCAGGCATTCCGCCTTTAGTTAGGGTTACATTTTTTATTGCATCGCCATTGAAAACAGAAAAGAAACCCATTAAATGCGAAGCATTATAAACAACAGCTTCATCCAATAATATTAAATTTTGATCGGGACCACCACCACGAACATAAAAACCACTTTGCCCATCGCCACTTGATTTTACACCGGGTAATAATTGAATACTTTTTAAAATATCAACTTCACCCATAAAAGCTGGAAGCTTTTTTATTTGCTCTACATTTAAAGTAACAACGCCTAATTGCGAGCTTTTCACATTTTGATCGGGAGCAGTAGCCGTAACCAAAACTTCTTTTTGCTCTATGGCTTCTTCTGCCATGGTTATATTAATGGTAGTATCCTTAGTTAAATTAAATGTTTTAACATAAGATTTAAAACTAAGATAAACACAAGAAATTTCATTAACACCCTTTGGTAAACGTAAGCTGTAAAAACCATAAACATTTGTTGTAGTTTGATAGTTTGTACCTTTAACATAAACAGGTGCTCCAATAATCATCTCACCGTTACTTGCATCCTTTACATAACCGCTTATCGAAACATTTTGAGAAACCGTAAATTGAAACACAAATAAAGACAGAAATATTATTTTAATCTTAAAAAACATGTTCAAAGATATAAAATATTGATTGCAGAAATACAATAAAAAAGCCCCATACTTTTGGTATAGGGCCTTTATAGAAAACTATTTATTTTACTGTTTTACAAGTTTATTCACTTGTATTAACTGATCGTTGAAGCTTACTTTTATTGAGTAAACACCTACCGCTAAAACATCTGTATTTACGTTTATTTTAGAAGCGCCTTCGTCTAAACCAACTAAGCTATTTAATACTACTTTACCATTAATATCTAAAACTTGAATCAGTAAAGTTCCCATTTTAGGAGTTACGATATCATAACGCACATTATTAATGGCAGGGTTTGGAATTGGACTAGAAACCAAAACTTTATCAGATTCCTTAGTTATAGTAATAACATTGCTATACTCAAAATCACCGTTAAAATCAACTTGTTTCAATCTGTAGTAACTTAATCCTACCAATGGTTCTTTATCTAAGAAATAGTAAGAAACTGTATTATTTGTAGTACCCGAACCTGCTATTTGCGAAATTTTGTAGAAGTTAACTCCATCAGCCGATCTTTCTAAATCGAAATAATTATTGTTCAATTCAGAAGCCGTTTGCCAAAATAACATATTACCATTATCAACTACTTCACCACTAAAGTTAAGTAATTCAACAGGAAGAGGATTTAATCCTGTTAATTTACTACCCAATGTAAATCTCGAAAAAGATGTAAAAGCTGTTGGTGAAGAAGTTGATGTAACGCTTCCTCCAACAGGAGTTCCGCTTGTAGCAGGACCTCCAGTACCGCCTATATCAACCCATGTTGTTGCAGCTGTGCTTGTATTTTTTACCACTGTTGTGCGTGAACCGCTGTAAACAAAGTCATTTGTACCAAAATACAATTCAACCGTTTGATTACCACTTAAATCAGTACTTGGAACATTTGTACCAGCTCCATTGGTTCTAGTAATATCCCAATAATGTACCCCAGAAACTGTATCTATTGTTGCTGGCTTAACCCAATTTAAATTTTGAGCTGAAGCATTAAATGATTCCGTAGTGTAATTATACAATGTTGTATTAGCGTGATTGACCGTTAATGCAACTGGTCTGCAATCAGGAGATTTTCCAACAGGGAAATTTAAAACGCTACTTCCTGCCGTACTTTTTTGTATTGCCATTGGACCATTTACATAACTTGTTGATGTCGCCGAACCTACAGAAGAAGCAGCTCCATTTCTTAAAGTTAACAAATTAGTTGCTGTTGTATTTAACAAACCACTTGTCATAGTAAGTGTTCCTCCAGCGCTCATAGGCGAATTTAATGTTACACCCGTTGAAGATGCATTATTAATTGTAACACTATTTAAACTTAAAGTACTACTTCCTTGGTTATAAGTTTGAGCTGACGTACCATTAAACTCAATTACGGAAGAAGTTGTATTGGTGAAAGTGGTGCTTCCATTATTATTGCTAAAATTACCTGCTATTTTAATGTTTTGGTTATTACTATTAAAAATACTTGTACCGTTAGATGTAGTAAAACTTCCTTGCAAATCCATGGCATTGTTAAGAGTTACAGATCCTCCAGCCTTATTAACAATGAGATTTCCCAAAGCACTTGTTCCGCTCAAATTACCTGTCATATTATGGCTGGCAGAAGCGTGAGTGAATTGTATTGTTGAATTTGGATAACAATAAATAGTTCCATTATTTACCAAATTCCCACAAACAGTTAATGTAACACCTGGATTAATTGTAAAAAATGCTCCAGAATTAATAGTAATGTTTTTAACATTAGCATCTGCTGTTAAAACGGGCATATTAGGCGCTGTGCTTGGTATTGTTACATCAACCGTACAACTAGGACTTGTGCATGATCCCCAATTAGTACTGGTAGTAAAACTAGTGCTTGAGCTACCATTCCATGTTAATGCGGTTGCTGATGTTCCATAATCAATTGTACAAGTTGAAGTTGAAAAATCAATAGTATATCCAGAAGTACTAGTAGCAAAGTTTTGAACTAAAATCAAATACACATCACCAGCCGCAACAGTAATATCGGGCTCCCAAGCAGTATTTACACTACAGGCAGAGTAAGTTGCAGGAACGTTTCCTCCAGTTGCAACTCCACAAACCCCATAAGCGCTATAATTACAAACCGACAAGCCTGTATTAGGATTTGTTGCTATTCCTGAACAAGATGTTGCTCCTGTTCCAGCTATTTTCCACACAGCAAAATCATAGTCAGTTTGCGCACATGTAGTTGATGAATAATCATTTGGCACGATTGAAAAACGCAAAGCTGTTCCACCCGAAACGCCACTAATATTTACCTGCAACCAATGAGATCCTCTTTCACTACTATTTAAACAAAAAGAAGCATCGTCAACAAAATCACACTTATTACCAAAACCTTGGTAACCAGGATCAGCAATCGACATGGTTACATTACAAACTGGCGTAGGTGCTCCGCAATCTTGCCCTGGTAAATCAGGTATAGTAGAACTTCCGTTTATTGCAATCAAAGAAAAAGTACCTACCAAACTATTTTCACCATCTACCCTTATATAATAAGTTGTTCCAGAAGTTAATCCAGTGGCTACTATTTGAGATATCGATGGAGTTGTACCTCCACATGCTGTGCCATTGTCATTACAAAAAAGTTCTGTCATGGCACCTCCACATGGCCCAGAATAAAGAGCTATTTGAGTACGTAATAACGTACCTGGCGAACAACGAACTGTTATATTACCAGAAGCAGGACAAACGACAGAATACCATACTGTGTTTAAAGCACCCGTTGTCCAACAAGAAGCTGCGGCAGGCTCACCAGTAGAACCTGTACAGGTGTTTATAAAACCATAAGCTTGAGTACCTAAGGTTAAAGCAGTAGCAGCAGAACAAGCATCATTTGTTGGTAATAAAGGGCAAACAGTAGAAACACACAAGCCAAAAGTACCGTTATTGTCATTCCCAAATTCCCAAATTCTAATCCATAAAGTAGCACCAGGTGTTTGCCCTGTTAAACTTAATTGAGGCATATTACCAGCACCTGTATTATCATCACAAGCAATTAAAGTTAAGGCACCACAGGTTCCGGAGTATACCGCCATACCGCCATCTGTCATAACACCTGCTTGTGTATCAAATGTTAATGCTCCAGATGCTGGAACAACAACTGTAAACCAAACATCACCGCCAGAATATGATGCACAACCAGGAGCTGGAGGCGAGCCCGCTGTAGTAGTAGTTGCACATGCGTTAGTATAAGTAGTATAATTAGACGCTGTTGTTATAGAAACTGCAGTAGCAGAGCATGGATCATCGTTGGATGGAGCAGTAGATACTGTAAAATTTTGAACGGAGCAACCACTTGCATCACCAGCGCCATTTGTAGGAACAACCTTCCAATAATATGTTGCACCACTTGTTAAGGCGCCAGTGCTGTATGTTAGCACGTTACCCAAATTTGTTCCATTTACAATGTTAGTGGGTGGATTATCAGTACCAAAGTACATTTTATATCCAGTTGGAGAACCAGTAGCAGCATTCCATGTTAAATTAGTTCCTGCAGCACAAACGGAACTGGGAGTATTGTAGGTAGAACAACTAGGCGGTGCAGGGGCTGTTACAATTACGTTATCCATCCTAAAGCGTCCACCACTAGCCACAGTGCTACCATTAGGGGTTAAATTTGATGTCATAATCCAACGTATATAAACCTGCGCTTGATTATCGCATGCACTTGGAAGAGTTGTAGAAAAAGAGTTCCAGTTTGTGTTTCCTAAAGACAAAGTGTATGGAACATCAACCCAAGTAGATCCGTTTAAACTGTATTGAACCTTCCAATCAGCCGGCGAACTTCCGTTATCTCTGGCACGCATATCAAAAGCTAATGTCATTCCACTATAACCAGTAGATACAAAATCCATCACCCAGTACTTAGTTCCATTTCCTCCATTCCACCCCGTTTGCTCATCACATTGAGATCCATTCCCTCCCACAGTAAAATCATGAGTACCAGTTGCGCCAACTGTGGTTAAAGTTTTAGTTGTATTTGCAGCAATACCTCCATCAGCAATATTATTGTCAGTTGCATTTGGATAATTCCAAGTTACAAGTGTAGTTTGACTATACAACCCTAGTCCTAAAAAACAAAAAACTAAAAGTAAATATTTCCTCATATTGAATGTATTGAATATTAATTTATAATTGACGAGGTTATGGTTTAACATAAAGCTCTCTAATAACCCCAGTTGATTCGAGCACCACCTTCATTCCCGAATTATTCATGTACCATGGCTTATAACCAGTGGCATTAATAATTTCAAGAATATCAATTATTTCTTCACCGTTTGTGTAGGTAACTTTAACCGTTTGATTGCTTAAATCAAAATACCAGGCGGTAATACGATCAGGGTATTTGTTAAGTGCGTTAGTTACAGTGGTCTCAGCACTTGGGTTATTTAACCCATCTACATTAAACACAAAGGTTTTAGCTTGATCTGGATCTTTTTTAGGCGTAACCACAGCATTCCCTGGCTGAATAGGTGTTATAACGGTCTGAGCGTTAACTGAATAATCAAATGAGATTAAAATAAGCAATCCTAAAAAGGATATGCTACGTTTAGCAACTTTTTTGTTCATGAATTTGGGCTTGGCTAACACAAATTTAATGAAAAAAAAGAAAAAAAAGAAAAAAAACGACGAAGTTTATTAATTACCCGATGTTTGAAACTTTACCTTTTTTGTAAAATTCGAACATTTAAGAAAATTGAAGATTAATTAACTACCATTTTGTTCACTTGAACAAAAATATCATTAAAGCTTATTTTAACAGAGTAAGTTCCAACTGTTAATTTGCTAGTATTTATATCCACTTTAGAAGTACCTATTTCAATCGAAACTAACTCTGTTTGAACAATTTTGCCATTTACATCTGAAATCTGCGCCATAAACAAACCAGCTTCATTAGTTCTTACATTAAAAACATTATTATTTAATACAACTGTTGGCTTCTCAAACTTATCGTTTTCAATGCGAATTGAAGGAGTGTATTCAGCAGAGCCATTTAAACCAACCTTTTTAATTCGGTAATAATTTGAACCGCCTTTTGAATTTGAATCTAAATAATAAAATGAAACATTATTTTTACCAGCACCCGAAACATCAATTTTCGAAATCTCGAAAAAAGCAACACCATCATGAGAACGCTCAACAACAAAATAATCTACCGCTAACTCCGAAGAAACTCTCCAATTAAGCAAACTTTTATTCTCAATCAATTCTGCATTAAAGTCAGAAACAATTGAGTTAGTAATAACTTCAGCCTTGAAATTTGAAGTAAAAACAAAAAATCCCGCTAAAAAAAATATTTTTTTCATTTTAGTTAAAATTAGTTCGGCGTAAACATAACTAAAATGGAGTT
>CAZRUA010000096.1:0-13789 GCA_964603125.1 uncultured Flavobacteriaceae bacterium
CACGCTTCAAAACGCACTTAATTTTCTAAACCATTTTCCGAATGACGCCTTAAACGTGATTTAGGTTTAAAATAGAATCCATGAGTTTTTTGCTTTATCAATTAATATACTGCTAATGATAACTCGCGTTAAGTTCTGGGTATTGTTTCTGTGATACTAGCTCTCCACTTCCTTAAATCCTTAATTGAAACACTGTGCGCTAGCCATGTGATGGCGCGACGCAGCTCTGCCTGTGAATTTGTTTTTACTAGATTAGCTTACGTTGCGAGGCTCGAAGAACGAGCAATTAGCTAATCTTGTAAAAGCAAAGAGAGGGATAGCAATTGCCGTCACTTGATTTCTTTTGTTTCTTTTCTTCATCAAGGAAGAAAAGAAAGCAAACTACTTGTTAGAATCTTATCAGTCACTTTGTCTTGACACAAAGTAACCAAAAGTCAAGTCTTACGAAAAATAAAATGAAAATATACGTTCGGTTTGTCTGCGCGATAAGAGCCGTTTGCTTTCACAAACATAATGTGCTTAAGCAAACTCGCTTATCACTGGCAGGACTCCTTCTATCAAACCTCTCTCTGTTTTCTATTTTATTCTTCGAATGACGCCTTAAACGTGATTGGGGTTTAAAACAGAACCCATGAGCTTTTGTTTTCCAATCCATAAACTACTAAATCTTAACATCTCTGAGAAAATTCAAAACAAAAAGCGCTGAATAAGAGTAGATAATAAGTTGACAACTAATAAATACTAGGACATATTATTCATATTTAAGCTATTCTCTTTCCCATCTTTTTCATATATTTGATATGAATTTTATTATCTAGTTCATGAAAAAAATATTTACCCTTGCCCTACTTTGCGTTTCTGCAATTTCTTTTTCGCAATCATTTTCTCCAGTTGAGTACAATGCATTCAACCCATCACTTGGTAGCACCGTTACAAATTGCTTAACTTCATTTAAAGGCCAAATCTATGCGGGTGTTGGTAACCCAACTGGTCAATTATTTAAATCGAGCACCGGCGATGGTGGTGATTTTGCAAGTGCTTTTTCCGATAATAGTTCTTATTTGGTTAGTGAATTAGACACCACCGCTGATGGTGGTGGTTATATTACGGCTGTTTTTAAATATTATAATAATACCGGACATGGAGATAGATTATACATGTCGCCCGACGGTACCAATTGGAGTTTAGCTTACGAATCGCCTGTAAATACCGAAATAAAAAGTGTAAACTTTTACAAAGGTTCTGGAACAGTTGATTCTATATATATCAGCGTTTATGATGGCTTTAGTTCTTTTATAAAATGTAGCTCTATTAATGGTGGTGCTCCTACCAATTGGAACTTAGTGCTTGATATAAACACTTTTTTTGCTGATGGTACCATAGTGGAACATTCTTTTGTATATCAAGGTAGGTTATATCTGTCTATGAACAGTGGTAAACTTTATGAAACCACCGATGGTATTACGTATAGCGAAAACACCAACTACTCAGCCACCGTTGGGCCAAGCTCAGTAGCACAAAACAACTATATAACATGTAGTGCAACGGTAGGCAGTACTTTGTATTTTGGAACCAGAAACAGTTTAAATAATGCCCGTGTTTATTATACCAACGATGGTCTTTCGTTTACTCAATCCAATGCTTTTATTGGCTTTACTCAGGTTAGAAAAATTATAGCTGAAAATGCTAATTTATATTGCTTTGTTACCGATAATACCACAAACTATGACTTATGGAAAAATGTTGGCGGAACCTACACCGTACAAGACATTAGCAGTTATAAAACTTTGCAAACTGGCATTTTAAATGGTTGCGATTTATTATTATTCAACAACCATTTATACACTGGAATTACTTCATCATTTGGCGGACAATTGCACCGTCGTTGCGAGGGCGTTTCGCCTAATGTTGCATTAGTTAATGATACTTTAACAGTTTGCCCAACTACAAACGCTACATTTAACGTTACGGGTAATGCTAATAGTTATGTTTGGAATTCGATTGATGCATCTTCATTTAATGGAACCACAGGTGCCTCATTTACTAGCTCAATAACTGGTAGATATTGGGTAACAGGCATTGCCACTAATGGTTGTCGTGTTTCGCGTTTGGCCGATTTAAAAAACTATTTTACACAAAACATTTACTTTACTAAAGAAAATGATAATGTACAATCAACCTACACAAATTACTGTAAAGGCGATACATCAAAAATATACGTTGCTCATGGCGAAAACGAATACCCTGCTTTAAAAGTACCAAACATAAATGCAGGTGTTGATATTCCTTCTAACTCAGATATGACTTCCTTTTCTCCTTGTACATTTGAATTATGGGCAAAACCTACAAGCGCAGGTGTGATTTTAAGCGAGTATGATGTTAACGGAAACTGGAGCGAAAACAATTCGGCAATTATTTGGATTGACCAAAACCTAACTGTTTATGGAACAATTCCAGGCTCGGGTGGAGTTACAGTATTTTTAGGGAATTTAATTAATAACCTTACTCAATGGCATCATTTTGCTGTTACTTGCGATGGAACTAATTTTACTGGATACCTAGATGGTGTATTTATGGGTAATGCTATTGGCAACAGATTTGCGCCTCCTGTAGGCGATGCTTACAAAATTGGAAAAGATGTGATTTTACCTAGTACAATGAATGGCTTTATAGGGCAAGTGCGTAACCTACGTATTTGGACAACCGAGAGAACTGCTTCTGAAATTTACACTAATTTATATAACGATACCTTATCGGCAAATAATTTTGGTTTATTGTATAATTACCGCTTTGACGAAGGAACTGGCATACTTTCAACCGCTTACGATAACTCAGTAAACCAAGCTGATATTTCATCTGTTGGAAGCAGTGCTTTAATACCAGCAACACTTATAAACTTTACTCCTGCTCCAGGTTTAATAAGTTTAGGTAATAACCGTTTTAAATTTGCTAGCCAAGAGTTTGCTAGCTATGATTATAATTATACCAACAGCAACGGCTGTTATTTTAGTACAAATTTCACTAGCGAACCTTATTATTTAGATATTGATGCCGTTCCGCCATGTGGTGTAACAACAGCTAGTGGTTCTGTAAAATCAACTAATGTGTGGCCAATTTCAAATGGTGAGTTTGTTTGGACTAGCCCAAGCATTGGATCAATTGTAGATAATCAAAACATCAACTACGTGCCAAATAGCCCCGAATATTTAGTGGCTACACTTACCTCCATACCGGGCTGTGTGCTCCGCGATTCGGGTTATGTAACCATGGGCGGACCAAAGTTTGCTTGTTTCCCTGGCCCACAAAGAGATATATACAGTATTAATGCTTGTGAAAATGATACAGTATTGTTAAATCTAAATCTTGAGTATCCGGGTACTCCGCCCTACACCATTATGTGGGGTTATTTTACAACAGTTGGCGTAGATCATGCTGTGGTAATTGATACCACCACAACCACTAGTTATACCTTTATGATGGGTAATCAAGATACCGCTGTAGTAACTATGGGTATTGATGCTTCGGGTTGTCCGTTGGAATTTGCCGATGGATTTTTACTTACCAAAGTACCAAGTACCGATTTATTGGTGCGTGTTACTAGCCAAGCAAGTTTACCTGTAAACCCAGGAGAAATTCAAGTATTTAAATATGCTCCTGCAACAGCCACATCCGATTCCTTAGGAGGTTTTCCGCTGGATGCAAATGGAGAATCTTTATTTACAGGACTCAACTCGGGTAAGTTTTTAGTAAAAGCTATTCCAAATTCTACTTCTTATCCTAATTCGGTTGATACCTATTATGGTAATGCTTACCAATGGGATTCGGCATTGGTTTACTCACACGGCTGTTCGCAAGTAGATACTGTAAACATACAAGTAATTGATGTTTTAGGAAATATGGGCGGTACTGGTTTAGTTGAAGGATATATTTATGAAGATCCAGGCTTTGGTGCACGCATGGCGCCAGGAGACCCAATACCAGGTGTAGGTGTAAACTTAGGACGTAAACCAGGCGGGGCAAGTCAATTGCGCACCACTACAGATGCTAATGGACAATTTAGTTTTACAAATGTTCCTGATGGCGACTACTGGATTTTTGCTGATATACCAAATATGCCGCAAGATTCGACCAGAAGTGTTACCATAAGTCCAACCAACCAAGTAAGCACCAACAATGATTATTGGGTTGATTCAACTACCATTTATGTAGAGAGTGTAAACGTAGGTTTAATTGAAGTAAACCAAACACAAAGCAATTCAGTTATAGTATATCCAAATCCTATACAAGATAATTTTAATGTGCAGTTTACCATGGATAAAAACGAAACCGTGAAAATTGAAATTTACAATACCCTTGGCGCTTTGGTATTTAATAAAACTGCTAACGCACAATATGGCAGCAACAATATTAATATTAGCGATGCTATTGGAGTGCTAAGCAAAGGCTCATACCAAATAAAAATTATTGCCAACCAAAAAACCTTAAGCCAACGATTTGTTTTAACGAAGTAATTAAGCCTATAAAGCTCTTAAACATTATTTATATTGGGACTATTTGATAAACTATTTGGCAAAAAAGAAACTGCCAAAACTTTTGAAGAGAAAGTGGAAACAGCAAGTTCAGCACAATTGCAAAAAACAGCAGAGATGCTGGATGAAGATTTGTATTGGACCATTATTCAAAAATCGCTTCAAAACACTTCAAATCAGGATGAGCAAGAACATTATTTGATTAAGGAAATTATTAAACTAACGCCAACGCAAATAATTGGTTTTAGATTAAGAACCGACAAATTACTTTACGATACCTACAACGACAAAATGTGGTGCGCAGGCTACATTATGAATGGAGGCTGCTCCGACGATGGCTTCGAATACTTTAGAAACTGGGTAATTTCGCGCGGAAAAGAAACCTACTACAATGCTAAGCAAAACCCTGATAGCTTAATAAAAGAAGTGAGTGAAGAAATGGATATGTACGATTTTGAAAGTTTTTGGTATGTAGCATTGGAAGCCTTTAACCAAAAAACGGGTAAAGATTTGTACGATTATATTGACGAAGATAATTTTAAAACCAAAGAAGGAAATTACCCCGCAATAGAATTTACTTGGGAAGAAGATAATGAAGATAGCATGCAAAAAATTTGCCCTCTGTTATATGATAAACTTTGGGATAAATAGGTCCAAAACATAAGCGCATAGCTTTAACCGCCAAAAGCTAGTTTATAAGTGAGTTGATTTTCTTGATAAACGATTAATTTAACGCTAAACCAAAAATAGTGTTGTTTTTATTTTGTTTATGCCGTTTGGTGTTGTATATTTGATTTGGAAAAAAGAAATAAAATAGCGCATATACACCCAAAATGGGAAGATAGGCGAAGGTTTTGTTCGCTTATACCCAAGTTATGCGATATATTAGATGAGACGACACCTTTACATAGATACTAACGTTTATTTAACGTTTTATCATTTTTCTAACGAAGACTTAGAAGAGCTAAAAAAACTAATAGCCCTTATTAATACAGATAATATAAGATTATACATGCCTGAGCAGACCCGCAATGAATTTTACAGAAACAGAGAAGTTAAAATTGCAGATTCATTAGACAAATTGCGTGGAACAAAACTTGGAAATCAATTTCCAATGATATGTCATTCTTATGATGAATATGATTTAATGAAAAAAGCAATTAAAAACTTTGAAACGAACAAAAGTAAATTACTCGAAAAGCTGCAACATGATGCAGAAACAGAAACCTTACTTGCTGATGAGGTTCTAAATCAGCTATTTTCAAAGGCTGTAATTATTGAAACTTCGGATGACATTTTAAATCGTTCAATATTGAGATATGACATCGGCAATCCACCAGGAAAAGACAAATCCTATGGAGATGCAATAAACTGGGAGAGTTTATTAGAAAAAGTTCCAAACAATTTTGACCTATACTTTATTTCTGATGACAAAGATTATTATTCTAAATTGAATGAGAAAAAGTTCAATGAATATCTTCTAAAAGAATGGAAGGAAAAAAAAGAGTCAGAATTACATTATTTCAGAAGATTGACCGAGTTTTTTAAAAAGCACTATCCTGATATTGAAATATCAAGCGAAACGGAGAAAGAAATTATAATTAAGAATTTAATCGAAGCTTATTCTTTTGATAATGCAAAAAGCGTCATTCGTAAACTGAGAAATTTCGACAATTTTTCGATAAAGCAGTTAAACGACATAACGAGTGCTTTTGCAACTAACAGTCAAATATATTGGATTAAGAACGACTATATAATTTCAAATGCAAGAAGAGAAATTATTGAACCTAACAAGGACAAAATTGATTCAACAATTTATAATGCTTATGAACGGGAATATGAATAGAAACACATCCCATAACAGCACCTACCCAAAAGTGGCGGGACAATGCGAGCACAAACATTTGTGTTTCAAACAAGCATTGGTGCATATAGACAATTTAGTGTTCCAAATCGCCACCTTCGGGTAGCTCCAACACGTTATGGGCAAGGCTCGCATCACTCCTAATAAAACCAACCTAAATAAAGCTAATGAGTAAGTATCCGAAACTTAAAAAAATGATTGTTCGAAACTTTCGAGCTATTAAAAATGACGTTGAAGTTGAATTAAATGATATTGTAATTTTAGTTGGAGCAAATAATTCAGGTAAAAGCACCATACTAAAAGCTTATGAGTATGCCGTAAATTCAGAAAAATTGACATTAGAAGATTTTCACAACTGTGTATTCGATAAAGACTACTTACCTGAAGTTGAAATTTACACAATAGTAGATAAAGAAACTGCTCCAAAAATAGAGCATTGGTGTGAAATTTTAGAAAACGAAACCTACCTTGTAAAGGAAAAATGGACTTGGAAAAAAGTTGGTGACAAACCTGATCGCGTTGGTTTTCGTGTTGACGAAAACAGATGGGCGACTGAAGCAGATAAACCAAGAATGCCTTGGGCAACCGATAACGTTGCAGGCTCAAAAAGACCAAGCCCACACAGAGTTAGCACTTTCGATTCTCCAGAAATCCAATCAGAAGGTGTGAAAGATTTAATCAATACACTTCTCGAAAATAAGGTCAAACTTTTCAAACCTACAAAACAAACAGATGATTTTCCTTCTCTAATAGGAAAATTTGAAAGCCTAAAGAAAGAGTTCATGACAGCTAGCGAAGTAGAAGTTGAGCAAATTTCAAAAGATATAACAACAATCATCGATAAGATTATTCCAAATCATAAATTTATCTTTTCAATTGATGAAGCTTTAAAAAGCGACCCATTTCAAATATTCGACCCGAAAGATGTTAGCATAAAATTCGGCGAGGGAGAAAGACTGTATCCAATATTAAATCATGGTAGCGGTGCAAGAAGGACAATTTTATGGGCAATTTTGAAAAAGCTTGCTGAAATGGGATTCGAGGCGAAATCAGCGTCAAAAGGAAGAAAATATGAAACGATAAAATCAACAGATAGCCATATTTTATTAATGGATGAACCAGAAATAAGTCTTCATCCAGCCGCAATTAGAGAAGCTTGTAACGTGTTATACAGTTTACCAGAAAATAATGTTTGGCAAGTTATGTTAACTACACATTCACCAAACTTTATAGATCTTTCTAAAGACCACACTACAATTATTAGAATCGAAAAATATAATGAAGAAAAGATAGAAACAACGACTCTATACAGAGCCGAAGAAGTCAAACTGACAAGCGATGAAAAAGAAAATATAAAATTGCTCAATCTTATAGATCCTTATGTATTAGAGTTTTTCTTCGGAGGAATGGTTATACTGGTCGAAGGTGACACAGAATATAATGCTTTCAACTACATAAAGGAAAAAGAAAAGGAAAATGGAAATGAAGAGTTTGCTAATATTTTAGTAATTAGAGCACGTGGAAAAGTGCAAATTTCTTCATTAATGAAAATCTTAAATCATTTTAAAAAACAATACTACGTTCTTCATGACACCGATACGTTAAAAACAAAAAGACGGCAAACAAAAAAAGACGAACAAGGAAGAAAATATATTGAAGAGATTGAAATTGTGAATCCAGCTTGGACAAACAACAGTAAAATAGAAGCAAACATGTCAACTTATTCAAAAGTTTACGCCTCACTAATCAATTTTGAAGTAGCAAATTTTAATGAAAACCTTTCGTCTGGAAAACCAGAGAACGCAATAGAAAAACTAAAAGATGGAAAGATTTATGACGCTATTAAGAGGTTACTTCAAGAAATTATTTCTGGTAAAATAACTACCGAAAATATGATTAGTTGGAATAAAATTGATGAATTAAAAAAGTTTGTTGAAGGATACGAAAACATTGAGGTAAAATAAGCCCAGCCCATAACTGAGGTTTCGCGCTATTGCTAGTTTTAACCCGTTAGCTCGGATATAGAGGGTTAGCGCTGTTTGCCGAGACAAATGGAAAGGTGAAGGAAGTAGACCTAAAAATGAATTTCGAAAATGAATGAAATATATTTACTTTTTATGCTCTGTATTATAGCATCAATTCTTATGTTAAAATATGAGAAAAGACCAATTGACTATTCATTAAGTAGAATAATAAAAACAATATTTGTTTTAGTTGTGTCTATAATATCATTTTTTGCACTTTTAATTTATGATTTATTTATTAAATAGGACTTTATATTTAGCAGTCATATTTATGTTGTTTTATACATGCTTAAAATGATACTATCAGTTATCGCGGCAAATGTAATCTGTGAAACATAAAACCCGGTTATCCCGGTTTACCCATTAAACAGATCAATCCAATCAACAACCTTTAAAGTAACAAAATATGCCTTAACATTATTTAACTTGTCTTTGGTACTCATTTAAATAGTTGTTATTTATATTGCAATATATTAAACGCTTAATTAAAATTTGCAATTTTAAAGTAGTTTTAGTTAGGGTAATGTAGTCAGGGCTGTATCAGTGGAATACACCATTAAATAGCCAGGATAAATTTTAGTTAAAAAATAATTTGTTATGAAGTTAGTAATTGTTTTGTTTGTAATATTCTTTCATGCTTTAATATTTACTACAAATGATAATGTTAACTACGTTATTAATTTTCAATCGAATAAGAATAATAATGTTAAGTTGGAAATACCTTCAGAGTATATATTCAAGGATTCAATTTCATTTTTTGATAATTCAAAAAAAGTAGTGTTCAAAGCTAAATTACTTGATAAACTCGGAAAGATGACCTTTTTGTATATTGACTCTGTTGGTAAATATAGTGTTAAAGGGTCTTTCACTAACGGTTTGGATACATTAAAAAAACAAACCCTTTTGATTGATTATAGCTCAAGTGAGTTGGTTAAATACGTAGTTGTAAAATATATTGAACCAATACCTGATGGTACTTTTGAGTACTTTGATTTTAAGAATCGAAGAATTAAGCGCTTAGTATATGAAATGGGGGGGTATAGTTTAAAACCTTAAATTATTTCATGTTCCCCGTTATCGCGGTTGCCGCAGCAAATACAATCCGTGAAGGATAAAGTAAGCAAATTCGGAAGCTAAAAATTACTCGAATCGATTAAAACGCCATTTTTATACTTATCTATTTTAAAGTTTAGTTTCTTTGAAGCTTCTAATATTTTCTGGCTTGTATTTGGGTCATCAAAGTCGTAGCAAGCATTATCAACAAAACTTAGTCCTTCTAAATCTCCCGAAATCCAAATACCGTCCTTTTTTCCATTCATATATCTTCCCATAGCATTCACTTTCAAATTACCATCATAAAATTTCCACATACCTTCATTTAAGTGATTAACAATTTTACCTTCACTTTGCAACATTCCATTTTCATCATATTGTTTGGCGTAACCGCTGCCATTAACACAATCTTGCTTTTTAGAAAAATAATCGTAATTGTTAGAAGGTAATAATTCTAATTTTATTTTATCCTGTTTTATAAAGCAATCGTACGAAAGCTCGTAGTTTAGCAGGTATGATTCACATCGCTTTTCACCATTACTATAAAATCCTTCTATTTTCCCATATGTAAAAACACTATCAAGTCCCGATTTTACAAATTGGTTAGTGAAATTTATGTTATGAATTAGCTTGCCCGTTACATCATAAAATTTCCAATCACCATATAAAGTGTCGGCTCTTACATTTCCTTCAGCAGCTAATATTCCTGATTGATGATATAACTTACAATTACCCTTTGATGTTAAATAAGGTGCGTGAAACCTTCCAAAATTTTTAAACCAATGTTTTTCATTTTTACCAACAGTGTATTCCGAATTATAGCTCGAATATTCAACTTGGTTCTGAAAAGTAGTCATCTTAAAATTAACCCAAGATAAATCATTAATATCATTTGCCGTTTTAACTTTATTCGAATCACCTAAAAACTTGGTTTCTTCTACAAGTACTCCCTTTTCATTAAATAAGCGTTTTTCCTTTGCAATTCCCTTTTCAGCAACAATTTCAGCCCTAAGGCTTCCATCAAATTGAAACACTTTTTGCGCACCTGTTATAGTATCCTTTTTATACTGTATCAGCTTTGAAACTTTTCCTCCAAACAAAAAGATTTTACTTTGACCCGTAAATAAATTATCTTTAAAATAAATTACCTGATGCAAAGCAGCATTTTTATATAGCATCACACTATCTACAAAAGCTCCATTTTTAAATTTAGCCCTTATTGCAATATCGCCATCCCTTGCATCACAAATAAAATAATTGCCCTCTAAGCTATCATTTACAAACATTCCTCCTTCCATTGGTAATTTTTTACGACCAATAACTTTGTATTGATTTCTCCACCAAGGTCTATCATGCATATACTTTGTTTTAGCAAAATTTCCTTTCATTATAATTTCACCATTCAACTTTCCGTTTATGTAGGCAAAACGTTTATAATACAAATCAGTATTATGCAATTTACTATATGTATCCACAATACTTTCGTAATCCCTTGTTCCCTTTACTTTTTTATTTATTTGCTCGGTAGTACCATCAAATTTCCCATTAACAATACCCGACCTTGTTGTACCCTCACATCCGGAAACATAGTTATATAATATGTTTTTCTTTTTATTGTATTTATCAGAAAAAGATGAACCATAAACTATAGTGCCTGTAAACGGCTTATTATTGAAAAGGATTACTGGATTTGTCTTTATCACATTCTTAAATTTTTTATTTAAATCGCGTAAATCAGCTTTATAATATTCCATAAATTTATTTTCATGGTACTTTTTATCATTAATATATTTATAATAGCCATAAGTGAATCCAGTATTAAAATCTATTTCCTGCATAAACTCTTCTAAACTATGTGAAACCGTTGGCAAATCTGGTTGCTCAATGTCATTATAGTCATACCTATATTCTTCCAATTTCCTTCTATTTTCGGCGTAACTTGCCTGCTTGTATACTCCCTGAAAAACTAATGTATCAACCAAATAAAATTTAGTATGTAAATATCTTTCTACCAAAAAACTTACTTTTTGATTAAGCGTATCCATACTAATTATTTTGCTGGAATTGTAACCTTTACTCCAAGTCCCATCCTTTTTGCGATAATAGTATTGATAATAAGAATAATCAAAAGCTGGAATAATGTAGCTTGTTTTTTTTCTATCATTGCTCGATTCTATACTTGTAATATAAGGAATCCATAAACCCTTATTAATTTTGGGGTGAAAGGTTATTGTTGTATCTCTTTCACCTTTATTATTAATAAAAAGCCTTATATCTTTTATAACCTCGCTATTTTCTGTTATTTTTTCCGTAACACTAACTGATTTTCTATAATATTGTTTCCACTCAGTAATTTTGTAATTTGCTGTATCAATAGGTTTATATCCATTTATTGAATTCAAATAAATTTTCCTATTATCGTTATAAATAGAATCAAATAGATAGTTTTCATCTTTGTACTTAACATACCCAACCAAATTACCCTTTTTATCATATTCTCTGTAGCTTAACTTCCACGAGGGATTACCACCATTTTCATTCACAACATAGCTTCTACCGTATCTTCTACCATACCCATAATTTGCATAATATTGCGAAAGAAACAACCACTTTGAAGCTTCACCCACTTTTTTTTCAGCCATACCACCACGTACCGATTTTAACTTGCCATTTTTAAAATACCTATACATCGAGTCATTAATTCCTAAATCATTTTTATAGCTTTTAGAAATTACTTTCCCCGATTTGTAACTATAGCTCCAGCCTACTGCAATACCTTTATTATAGTTACTTATTGAGTAAGTTTTACATTTACTTGGATTCCGTTTATACTTCCTATAAAACCTTTTTTTATCAAAGTATAGCGAAGTTCCATGTTGTAAACCCTCCTCAAAATTATTTAACATTGGTGAAGGCCAATTAGCAATATACCAAACGCCTGTTTCTAAGCCATCAATATAATTACCCTTCCTTTCAATTTTTTTAAGTTGCCTTTTGCTTCTTTGAGGATTGACAAATTCTTCAAAAAAAATTGCTTCGCCATTTGGTTTACCATTTTTAAGGTGAAAAACACACGTTACATCATTTGTATCTTTAGTAATAAGCACTTCGCGATAATTAACCATTTTGTAGGAAAATTTTTTGCGAACAATATACTTACCATCAGGCAAGGGCAGCAAGCAAGGTGGAATAGCCTCGCTGCTATTACTTCTAAAAGGGAAAACATAGACCTCTTCTCCAAAAAAACTATACTTTTCGGGTTGAAAAGTACTTTGTGCCTTTAATTCTAAACAAACCAATAATACAAAGGCAATTCGAAAAAATTGTTTTATCATCATATACAAATATAATGTAATAACAGAAATTGGTAACAAACCAAATACCATCAATTGTCCAATTTACCTTGAAAAAATGTAATCTATACACTACAAAATCACCATTTTAACATTTATTTGCAATTCATATATTATATAACTTAACTGAACAATCAATTCCTTTAAACATTACTACTCAAGTTTGAGTAATTATCATTGAATTAAGGTTCTTTTGCATTTAATTCGAATTCGATTACATTTAATTTGAATCTTTTATCATTTAATTCGAATTCGATTACATTTAATTCGAATCTTTTATCATTTAATTCGAATTCGTTGCTATTTAATTCGAATTCGTTTGCATTTAATTCGAATCTTTTATCATTTAATTCGAATTCGTTTACATTTAATTCGAATTCGTTGTTATTTAATTCGAATCTTTTATCATCAATGCGAGGTTCGTTTACATTTAATCTAGGTTTTTTATCATCGATGCGAGGTTTGTTATCATTTAATTGAGGTTCGTTTGAAATTAACCGAGGTTCTTTATCATCAAACCGAGGTTCGTTTACAATTAACCTAGGTTTGTTATCATCAATGCGAGGTTCGTTATCATTTAATTGAGGTTCGTTTGCAATTAACCGAGGTTCTTTATCATCAAACCGAGGTTCGTTTACAATTAACCTAGGTTTGTTATCATCAATGCGAGGTTCGTTTACATTTAAGCTAGGTTTTTTATCATCGATGCGAGGTTCGTTATCATTTAATTGAGGTTCGTTTGCAATTAACCTAGGTTTTTTATCATCAATGCGAGGTTTGTTATCATTTAATTGAGGTTCGTTTAAAATTAACCGAGTTTTGTTATCATCAATGCGAGGTTCGTTTACATTTAATCTAGGTTTTTTATCATCGATGCGAGGTTTGTTATCATTTAATTGAGGTTCGTTTGAAATTAACCGAGGTTCTTTATCATCAAACCGAGGTTCGTTTACAATTAACCTAGGT